>CAVPGV010000007.1:0-106122 GCA_963704075.1 uncultured Actinomycetota bacterium | reverse complement strand
AACTGTTCAACCCTCGGCGCCAAAGACAGCGATTCGGCACTGAAACCCGACACAATGTTCCCTATGCCTCTGGCGAAGACTCTGGTGGGCGGCCTGTTGCGCCACTTCACCACCGATCAGGCCGTACGGGCCGGCGTGATCACGGCCGCCTGGGCAGCCTCTGCCAGCTACTCGCGAGGTCTGCTGCCGCGTACCCCCGTGCAGCAGGCCGGCGTCACCGGGGTGAGCGTCACCGCGTACTACGCCCTGGGCGCCACGACCTGGGCCACGATCTCCAGCGCGGCAGCCGGTACCCCGGGGTCTCGACCCGGGCCCCGCGCGCGCCTGGTGGCGGCCGCAGTGACGTCGGTGGGCGGCAAGATCGGCGAGATGTCGATGCGCGAGACCAGCGCCCAGAGCCTCGAAGGCGGGATCGCCTGGTCCGAGGCGAAACTGCTCTCGGTCGTGGGTCTGGCCGGCGGGCTGGTGACCGTCAGCGACCTGGTGGCGCACAACGTCCTCAAACTGCAGCGCACCCCGGGCACGACACTGGCGCTGGACTTGACGATGGGTGCGGCGATGGCCGGGGGCTCGTACCTGCGGCGGCTTCGCAGGGCCCGTCGCTACAACGCCGAACACGTCACGGGCCATGAACACAAGCCCAAGGGCTCAACCCCGTTGCCCAAGCGCCTGCGCACCGCCGCGGTGGTGGGCGCGACCGTGGCCGGTTCGACGGTGGGTCTGGCCGCCCTGGCCACCACGGAGCAGGCAGCGGCGCGACTGGTCACCCGTGGAGTCAACACGGTGGCGGGGGCGGACACCGGGGAGTTCGGCGAGTTCGTCGGGCACGGCGTCATGTTCACCGCGATGGCCGGTCTGGGCGTCGTCGCGCTCCGGCAGATGCGCACCATGACCGAGAAGAAAGCGCAGGCTCTGGAACCGGTCTACGAAGAACCGCCCACTCTCACCGTTCGTCTCGTGCGGTCCGTCCAGCGAGATCGGGTTCGAGGAGATCGGCAAGGAAGGACGCCGCTTCGTCCTGATGCGATTGAGCCCGCAGGAGATCGAACAGGTCATGGGCGGTACTGCCGATGAACCGGTCCGCATCGTGGTCCCGCGGGAGGGGTCCGTCCGGCAGCGTGCCGAACTGGCGGTCCGCGAGCTGGAAGCCACCGGGGGGTTGCGCCGCAGCATCATCTGCATCGCTTCACCAACCGGGGTCGGATACGTCAACTACGTCATGGCTGAAGCCCTCGAGTACCTCAGCCACGGCAACTGCGCGATCGTGGTCCCGCAATACGCCTATGTGCCCAGTGCGCTGGCGCTCAACAAGACCAACGAGGGTGTGGAACTGCAGACCGCGGTGATCGAAGCGGTACGCAGCCGCATCGACGAGGTGAACCCCGAGGACCGCCCGCGCATCGTTCAGTTCGGGGAGAGCCTCGGAGCACAGGTGGCCGCCGACGTCGCTGGTCCGCTGGGAGTGCCGCGTTTCGACGCGGTGGGTCTGGAGTCCGGGCTGTACCTCGGCGTGCCGTTCCGCAGCACTTTGTGGAAGGCGTGGTTGCGCGGAGCCGAGAGCATGGCAGCGGGCGGCCGGTTACAGAACGTGTCCGAAGCCGGCGAATTGGGCGCCGGTTCCAGCAGACACATCATGATCAACCACCACGACGACCCGATCAACAAGTTCTCCTACCAGATGGTCGTGCAACGTCCGTGGTGGTTCGGGCCGCCAGCCACCCGACCACCGAGAGTCCCCCAGGAAACCCTCTTCCGACCCGGTCATCAGTTTCGTCATCGCACTGGTCGATCTCTTGAACGGGATGGACTCGAAACCCGGAGAGTTCCGGCTGCGCGCCCACGACTACCGCATCGACCTGCGGGAAGCGCTGGAGAAGACCTACAACCTGCCCGCCTCGGCCGAACAGCGCGATCTCATCGAATCGGCTCTGCGCCGTCGCGAACAGGAATGGGCCGAGAAGCGACTGATTGCGCGGACCGGGGAGAAAGCGCTGCGTCAGTTGCGCGACACGATCAACGCCTGGGGCCAGGACAGCGTGAACCTGACGCTCGACGAGATCCCGGCCGGCGACGAAGCGTCGAGCCGGTTGATCGAATACCTCAACGAGAAGCTCGGGCAGTCAGGCTCCTCGGCGATCGGCTGACGGGCCTGGCCCTCGGGCGGTCGCGGCTCTGAGCCATGCCGGCACGCGAAGAAGCGGAACACGGATCTAGTCTCGTCACGTGAGAACGTGGTCGTCGAGGGTGACGACACTGGCCATGCCACGGGGACAGCGAATCGCCGACTCCGCGCTGCTCGGACTCGCCGGGGTCCTGGCGGTCGCGGCTGTCGTCTCGGCCAACAGCAACGACATGCCCGAAACCACCAGCGCTCGCATACTGGCGTCCGGCTTCTACCTCGTGGCAGCGATCGCATTCGGTTGGGCCGGCTGGCAGCGGGCCGCCCACGAAGGCGGACGGCGGCGCTGGTTCCTGCTGCTGACTGCTGGTGGGACGCTTTGGCTGGGTGGCCAGTTTCTGCGCTACGCGCTACTACCCGACTCGATGGGGCCGGATCCCCGCCTGCGCGCGGTTCCCTGGATTCTCGGCTTGCCACCGGCACTGGTCGGTCTGATCGGCATGGCGTGGCCCGCCGACCTGGACCGCGAGGATCGCTGGCATGCGGTGCTCGACGGTGTTCTCGGAATCGGCGCCCTTGCCGTCATCTGGTCCGAAGTCGTTCTCCAAGCGTGGTCGCCCGCGGACCACCCAGCCGGTCAGATGGCGCGCTGGGGCCTGTGGGCAGAGTTCGTCGGATTCGCGGCCCTGATCGTGTTCGTAGTGTCCAGCCGGCGCATGGGGGCGCTACCACTGCCACAGTTGCTGATGCTCTTCGGCGGCCTCGCCATCGTTCTGCTCAGCGCAACGGTGCGGGATCTGACCGCGGCGGCGCTGCCTCAGGGACCGCTTTGGCTCGTGGGCTACTGGATCGGAACGGCCCTCATCACGATCATGCTGCAGCGTTCCCCGGCCGAGACGGAGACTGCCGGCGAGCGGGCAGCGCGCGCAGTCATCGCATTCCTCGTCCCATTCCTGCTCGTCGTCGCCGCGGGCCTGGTGGTGATCGGGCTTGCCGCTGAGAGTCGGCCCGATTCCATGCTTCTCGCAGCGGCCCCGGTGTTGTGGATCATCGGAATGCTGGCGGTGGGCGCCGCAAGCGTGTTCGCAACGGTGAGGATCCGCACCGACCGGCGCGCAGAGGTGAGCGATGAGCTGGCCGTGTCCGCCGAAAGCGGGTGGATCAGGGCCCTTCTGCAGGACAGTTCCGAATTCGTGTTCGTGCTCGGACTTCAAGGTGACATCGTCTACCAGTCCCCCAACAGCCGCACCGTACTCGGCGAAACGCGCAGCTTTCAGGACGTGGTGCTCGCGCCGTCGGAGCACGATCTCCAAACGCTGCTCTCGGGGATCATCTCGAGAGCGATCCCGGCGGGTCCACACGACGTCCTCATGCGTGCCGCTGATGGATCGGAGCTCACCGTCGAGGTTTACCTTCGGCCGATCCGCGAGGTGGCGTTCGAAGGTTTTGTGGCAAGTGCCACCGACGTGACGGAATCCCGCCAGTGGGCCACCCGACTGGAATCGACCGGCAGACGTGACCAGCTCACCGGCCTCCTCTCCAGTGAGGCGCTGGCAAGTGAGGTCGGTCAGGCCCTGCGCTGGCTGGACACCACGAAGGGCGGCTTGGCCTACGCGGTCGTTGACCTCGTGGACTTCGGCGTGTGGAACGACAGCCTTGGCCGCGGCGCCGGCGACAGCATTCTGCAAGCGGTCGCCATGCATGTGGAAAGCCTGCCTGGTGTAGAAGCCGTGGGGCGCGTGGGCGGCGACTCGTTCGGAGTCCTGCTGCATGGCATGAATCCCCTGACCTCCGTACAGACCTGCCTGGACGGCCTGTCCAGCGGACTGCATGGTCTGATCCTTGCCGACGACACAGAAATCGACCTGAGCCTTCGGGCCGGTTTCACGATCGTCGATGCCGGTCAAGCCACGTCGATCACCGCAGCGATGGTGCTCGAACAGGCAGACGTCGCGCTGCGACGTGCCCGACATAGTCGACACGCCCACAGCGTGCGCTTCCGGACAGGAATGAACGAGGATCTGGTGCGGCGTCTGACAGCCGAACGTCAAGTGCGCGAGGCCCTGGCCAACGACGGCATCCACGTGCACTATCAGCCGGTCGTTTCGATGGCGGATGGTCACCTTGTCGCCGTGGAATCCCTGGCCCGGATCCGCTCGGCCAACGGCGAACTCATCACCCCCGACCACTTCATCGAAGCGGCCGAACGCACCGGCCTGATCGCGGATGTGGGGCGTGTTGTTCGGGGGCTCGCTCTGCGCGACTGGAACGTATTGAACGCCACCGTCGGCTCCATCGAGAGGGTAGGAGTCAACGTGGCGGAGAAGGAGTTGACGACCGACCTGGTCGATGAACTCCTGGCCAGCAACGCACTGCCGCACATGGTGATCGAGGTCACGGAGTCCTCCATCTTGTCCAACCCGGAACAAGCCGGTGAGACTCTGCGGCGCATCCGCGAAGCCGGCGCCCTGGTCGCCATCGACGACTTCGGCACCGGCTACTCGTCGATGGCTCAGGTCGCGACCCTGCCGTGCGACATTCTCAAGATCGATCGCAGTTTCATCGCCGCCATGATGCACCAGCCCAAGTCGATGAGCCTGGTGCGGGCCATGATCCAACTCGGACATGATCTCGGGCTTCAAATGGTCGCCGAAGGGGTGGAGACTGCGGATCAGGCCGCATCACTGCGCGCATTGGACTGTGACCACGGACAAGGTTTCTACTACGCACGGCCAACGCCGCTCTCGGATCTGCTGGCCTCGGCACCCGCCGGTGTTGACGCGTAGAGCGAACCGTTGGTGCACGACCGGAGGCTGAGCAGTCGGTGCCGATCACGGCGTCCCCGACACGGCTCGGGCACGGTCACGCCGAGTCGGCGCAGCCACGGCGCTCGGATACACCACACGCAACGACGTCACCACTGCGCCCCACTCCCAGCCGATCGTCACCAGGATGGGGTACTTGGATCCGCAGGGCCGGGGTCCCGGTGGCGATCGACGACTTCGGCACCGGCTACTCGTCGCTCTCGCAGGTCCTCTCGCTGCCCTGCGACATCATGAAGATCGATCGCAGTTTCGTGGCGTCGATGCTGGACGAGACCAAGACCCTGAGCCTCGTGCGAGCAATGATCCAGATCGGTCACGACATCGGGCTTGACACGATCGGGGAGGGTGTGGAGACGATCAGGCAGGCTGAGGCCCTGCGGGCCATGGGCTGCGATGCCGCGCAGGGCTTCCTTTCTGCCCATCCTCTGGCCCTCGACGACCTGCTGCAGTGGCTGGCGGACAGGCCGGCCGCCCCGGCGATGAGACGCTGAAGCAGCCTGTGGTCGCTGCCTACTACTTGCTGGCGTCCCGGTACTTGCGGATGGCCATCGGCGCGAAGATCACGAGGAGCACGACCATCCAGCCGATCGTCACCAGGATCGGGTACTGGCTGGGGAAGCCGTCCCCGACGTAGGGGTTCGGATTGCCGAACAGTTCCCGGGTAGCGGCGGTCAGCGTGCTCACCGGGTTCCATTCAGCGATCGGCTGCAGGATGGCCGGCAGCGACGACGGTGGGACGAAGACGTTGGAGACGAACGTGAGCGGGAAGATCGTCACGAACGTGAGTTGCTGCGCGGTCTCGGTGTTGGGCACCGACAAGCCGATCCAGATGCCGATCCACGCCATCACGTGCGCGAACGCCAGCAGCAGGATGACGGCCAGCACGAACTGGGCCAGCCCATTGTTCACACTCCAACCGACGGCAAGGCCCGCCAGCATGAGCACGACAAGGATGCCCGCCTGGTAGACGGTGTCAGCCACGGTGCGGCCGGCCAGCACCGCGGACCTGGCCATGGGCAATGAGCGGAAGCGGTCGATGAGTCCCTTGCTCATGTCCTCAGCCATGCCGATCGCCGTGGTGGCCGAGGCGAACGCGATCGTCTGCGCGAAGATGCCCGGCATCAGGAACTCCTTGTAGTCCCCGCCGTCGGGCAGCGGGATCGCCCCGCCGAAGACGAAGGCGAACAGCAGCACGAACATGATCGACTGCAGGATCGCGAAGATCGCAAGTTCCGGGATCCTCGGGATGCGCTTGAGATTGCGCCATGTGATGACCAGGGCGTCGGACAGGGGGCCCGCTTGCAGAGCGCTCATGCCACGTCCCCCTCGGCGTCGGAGGCCTCTGTATGGTGACCGGTCAAGGTGAGGAACACATCATCCAGGGTGGGACGACGCAGGGCGACGTCGTCGATGCCGATCCCCGCCTCCCCCAGGACCCGCACCACTTCGACCAATTGCTGCGCGCCGCCGCTCGAAGACCCGGTCAGTCGTCGTGTGTGCTTGTCGACGTCCACGTCGTCGTGACCGAACACCCCCTTGAGCAGAGCCTGCGCCTGCTCGACAACGGTCCTGTCGCTGACCACGACCTCGATCCGCTCGCCGCCGACCTGTGCCTTGAGTTCGTCTGCGGTGCCCTGCGCGATGATCTTGCCCGTGTCGACCACCGCGATCGTGTCCGCTAGTTCGTCGGCCTCCTCCAAGTACTGCGTGGTGAGTAGCAGTGTGGTGCCCTCGCGCACGAGTTCTCTGATCACGTCCCACATGCCCATGCGGCTGCGCGGATCCAGCCCGGTGGTCGGCTCGTCGAGGAACAACAGGTTGGGCCGCCCGCTGAGGGCTCCGGCGAGGTCGAGCCTGCGCCGCATGCCACCGGAATAGGTCTTCACTGGGCGCCCGCCGGCCTCGGACAGGTTGAACTGTTCGAGCAGTTCATCGGCCCGGCGCTTGGCCTCCCCCTTGGGCATCTCGTAGAGCCGACCGAACATGTAGAGGTTCTCCCAGCCGGTCAGGTTCTCATCGACGGCCGCGTACTGACCGGAGAGACCGATCGCGCGTCGCACGTCCTGCGCCTGCCTGACGACGTCGAAACCCGCCACCTTCGCCGAGCCGGCATCCGGGCGCAGCAGCGTGGCGAGGATGCGTACCGTGGTCGTCTTGCCGGCGCCGTTCGGGCCGAGCAGGCCGAGGATCGTCCCCTCGGGCACTTCGAGGTCCACCCCGTCGAGCGCACGCACCTCGGACGACCCGCGACGTGCGGGGTAGATCTTCACGAGGCCCTGGGCCTCGATGGCATTGGTCATAGGAGCGACGATAAGGCCTACCTAAGACACACGCGCGGGACATATCGGTGCTCCGCGACGCCTGCCTGTGGATATCTGGGCGACCTGTGTGACCCCGATCACACCTGTGGGGCGAACGAGCGTGGCCTTCCTCACAGTTAGTCCGAGGCCCCAATGGGGTATGCCATGGTCAAGAAGTCGCGTCGGGTGATCCCGACGCTGCGCAGGCCCGCCGCCTGCGTTGACCGCCCCATCGACCGTGGCGCAGTACCGGCCGCGCAGGGGACGTCCGACCAAGGAACATGTCTTGCGTAAAGCACTCGTAATGCCCGTTGCCGCGTTCGCTATCGCCGGACTCGGCGCCACCACGGCTGTGACACCGGCCATGGCCGCTCCGACCGCTGCGACCAGCGTGGCGATGGCCAAGAAGAAGGAAGACCGTCAGAAGAACAAGGCCTCCCGGGCCAAGCGGGCTTCCTTCCCGATCCAGTACAAGTACGTGAAGCGCTACAAACTGGGCAAGAAGAACCTGCGCGAGGTCGCCAAGGCCAAGAAATGGGCCAAGGGCTGGAAGCCGCGTCGCGTCCGCCAGTGCGAGTCGGGTGGCAACTACGGCATCAACACCGGCAACGGCTACTACGGCGCCTACCAGTTCGCGGCCGGCACCTGGCGCGGCGTCGGCGGTGGCAAGTACGCGGCCTACGCCCACCAGGCTCCGAAGTTCGCCCAGGACCACATGGCCTACCGGCTGTGGAAGCGTTCCGGTTGGGGCCCCTGGGGTTGTGCCTGATCCATTCGTCGAGACTCCCGGTTCCGCAAGGGCCGGGAGTCTTGGCATGTGTGGGAGCGGTCGCGCCCGGCCGGTGCCGTTTTGGCCCGTTACCTGCGTTTTGACCCGTACGCAACGGGCTACAACGCACGTGAGGGGCCATTTCGTGTCCCCGCCCGTACGTCATGGCCCGCCCGGAGACCACGCACCCCAATCGCGTGAGCCGGCGGCGTGCTGCGGCCTTTCGGTGACAGAACGACCAGTGACTGGTCGGATCCTCACCGAAAGGCCGCCAGTACTGAGTCGAGGCCGGGACATCAACTCCGCTCTTACATCCGAGGCGCCGTTGTGGCCCGTCACCTTGCCGGACCCCAGCACTACAAGACGATGGCCGCACCCCCGCGTCGCGGATCGGCATGAGCCTGCAGCCGCCCGTCCCCGGTGACCTGCACGGCGTTCACGCCCCCGAAGTAGAAGTGCCGCTCCGGCCACGAACTGACCGGACCCAAGGCTGCAAGGTCGGCGACGTGCGACTCGGACAGGCCGGGTTCGACCTGGATGATCCCGCGGTTGTCGACGTGTACGCGCGGCGCTTCGACCGCACCGGCAAGATCGGCGTCGCCGCCCAGCAGCAACGTGATGACCCTGGTCAACGCACTGCGGATGCGCTCGCTGCCGCCGGTCCCCAGCACCAGCATCCCGCCGTCGTGGTCCACGATCGCCGGAGCCATCATCGACCGGATGCGTTCACCCGGGATGGCCGCAGCGGACCCGCCAGGGTGCAGGTCGTCCTCGCCCATCATGTTGTTGAGGTGCATGCCGGTGCCGGGCAGGAAGACCCCGCCGCCGACCCCGTTGGACAGCGTCAGGGCCGCGCACAGCCCATCGGCATCGACCACGCTGATGTGCGTCGTGCCGGCAGCGGCGACCGGACCCGAGACCTGCGCCTTCAACCAGGCGGTCGTCTCGGCCAGGGCCTCGGCGATCGCCGCCGGCGACGGATGCGACTCGTCCGCCAGGTCCCCCAGCACGTGGGCCACGATCGACCCGCCCAAAGACGGCAACGGGTTCGTGGTGATCGTGCCGGAACGGATCGGGGCGACCAGTGGGTCCCGGTCCACGACCCGGTAGTCGCGCAGGTCATCGGCCGTCACCGGGCCAGCGGGCATCAAGGTAGCGAACGCATCCACCAGATCGGCGATACCTGCCACCTCCCCGTCCGCGATCCTCTGCAGGAATCCGCGCGTACTCCACGTCCGCGAAGAACTCACCGGCCCCCAGCAGCGTTCCGTCGGGTGCCATGCGCGAGCGAGACTCGGCGGTGAGCATGAGGACACCCTCGATCAATGCCATCGCATGTGCTTGAGCCGGTTCCAGGCGGATGCCGTCCCGGGCCAGAGCGACCGCAGGGGCTACGACCTGAGCCAGTGGCCGGCGGCCGTAGGTGCGATGCGCTTGCAGGAATCCGTCCAGGCAGCCAGGTACCGCGACCGTGGCGTTGCCGACATGAAAGTCCTGGGTCGCTCCGGCATAGGTGACGGTGACGGTCTCAACCTCGCCCGTGGGCCCACCGGGCACCGACGTGAAGAAATCGAGCAGGCGGCTCGTGCCGTCCGGCGTGCGAACCAGTAGGAAGCCACCACCACCGAGGCTGGACACTCCCGGCTCGGTCACCGTGGAGGCGAATGCGGCGGCCACCGCAGCGTCCACGGCGTTTCCCCCGGCTTCGAGGACCTCAGCACCCACGTGGGCGGTCAGCGCCGAACCGCAACTGATCGCACCCCGGGACACCACGTAAGAGTATGGGCGAAGGACGCGGGGCCGCTCAGCGGGTGGGAATGTCCAGCTCCGGGTGCGGCGTTGAAACCTGCATGGCGACAACCGAACTCACGGACACCAACTTCAACGACACGATCGCGGGCAAGACCGTGGTGATCGACTTCTGGGCCGAGTGGTGCGGTCCTTGCCGTTCCTTCGCGCCGGTGTTCACGCGGGTCGCGAACGATTACGACGATGTGGTGTTCGGCAAAGTGGATGTCGATGCGAACCCGGGCCTGGCGCAGGCCTTCGGCGTGAGCGCGATTCCGACTTTGGTGGTGATGCGCAACGGTCAGGTGTTGCACTCGGAGGCGGGAGCCCTCAACGAGTCGGCGTTGCGGTCGACGATCGACAAGGCGATCAAGGGACCCAAGAGGATGACCTTCAAGTTCTGAGGGGCGAACGCCCTTCAGGGGTCAGAGCACGCTGACGCGCGCGTCTGGGGCGTAGTGCAATTCGAAGCGCCGGGCCGACACGGAACTCACCGCGTCCACCACGACCTGCCCGTACTCCTCGCAGAAGTGGAAGACCACCAAGTGATCACCCTCGACATCGATGGTGTCACCGTTCTTCAACTGTTTCGCTGCTGTAACCACGTCTATAGGATCGGCCATCAAATTATGGAACTCGATTCCAAACGGCCACGTTTCGGTCACGGTCCGATCACGATGCGTATCCGGCGAGCACCGGGCGTCAGTTCCGGCCGCGCACACCAGGTTCGCCGGCGAGGCCAGATGGATCACGCGACGTCAGCGATCGCTGTCGGCGTCCTCGTCGGTATAGCCGTCGTACTCGTACTCCACGTTGTCGTCGTCTCCGTTATGTGAAGACGTCGGCTGTCCGCTCAATTCGGCTTGCAGTGCCTGAAGATCGGTCTGCGGTGCGTTGTACTTCAGTTCGCGCGCAACTTTGGTCTGCTTAGCCTTTGCACGGCCGCGCCCCATATGGCTCGACCCCCTCGCCCGGGTTGTCCCGAAGGTCAGTTGACAGATTCGTGTTGGGCCCTGAGCCCACCTGAGCAGCGTACCCCGTCCACTCAGACATACGCACCTTACCCGTCCCCATTTCGCCATGCGGTTGCCGCCCTATGGGATGGATGCGAGACTCGAGTCAACTCTCTTATCGGACATATGGAGCAACGCATGAGCGCAAATCTGAGCCATCCCGAGGACCTGCTCACGCCGTCCGAGGTGGCAGCGCTGTTCCGTGTGGACCCCAAGACGGTTACGCGCTGGGCGAAAGCCGGCAAACTCTCCTGCGTCAAGACCCTCGGCGGCCACCGACGGTACCTGGCCAGCGAAGTGAACGCACTGCTGGCGGGCGTACCCGTACAGCGCACACCGGGTCCTGCCACGGCCTGACCCGGGCCGACCGACCCGTCACACGATCTTGAGTGGCCCAGGGTGGTCGGGCGGCGCCGCCACGGAAGTCAGCGGGAGCGCGTAGCCCGTGAACAGGGGGCCAGCGCCAAGACATGCGCCCACGTCGTCCCGGTAGTAGAACTGGACATTCGTGACCGCCTCCGAGGTGCCGGCGAACCGCCATGCGGACGACGGCCCGAGCGTCGGCGACGAGACCCGGTACACCCTTCGTTCGCTAGGGCTCGCCAGTAACAGGTCCCGCTCCTGGATCGAGCCCGCCCTGTCATAGGCGGTACCGGCACACGCGGCGTCCTTGTAGTACACGGTGCTCGGTCGGGAGCAGCCAGCCGTTGCCGTAGTAGAAGAAGGTGCCACCGTCGATGCGCACGATGAACGAGGCGATGGGGGGATTCAACGTGGTCAGCGCCTCGCCGACCACCGCACCGTCGCGGTCGACGACTGTGCCCATCGACGCCCGGGGCCCGGTGGCGCCGGTCGGACCGGAGAGCTCCGGGTCCGCCCTTGGGCCCGGCCTTCGTCCAGGAGACCTTCTTCCAGCCCTTCTTGCACTTCTTCTTTTTCTTCTTCTTGCCCACGAGGAAACGCACCTCGCCCGTGGACTTCTTGACACACGCCTTGTAAGTGGTCTTGGCAGCGACCGGCGGAGTGGCCACCACCATGGCCGATCCGGCCAGAACTGCCGATGTGACTGCGGCGAGTACCTTTCGCATGTCGTGCCCCTAGTCGACCGTCAGCGGACCGGGGACGTCGGGCGGCGCCGTCACCGGCTGCAGAGTGAGCAGGGTGCCGGTGAACAGGCCGACCGACGCGGTGCAAACCCCTGCATTGTTCAACGAGTACATCTGCAGATTCACCACGTTCTCCGTCGTCTTGGTGAATGCCCAGGCTGAGGTCGGCCCGAATGTCGGCGTGGTCGGGCGATAGACCACGCGGGAAGGTCCGCCGGCCGAATCCATGAACAGCGCCGTGGTCTGCGGCGACGTGGACTGGGTGTAGGCGGTGCCGGTGCAGATGTTGGTCTTGAAGTACGGCGAGGTGCCACCCAGTGGGAGCACCTTTCCGTCCGGGTAGTAGAGGTAGGCCCCACCGTCGACGAGGACGCTGAAGATCGGCAAACCTGAGGGGTACGTCCCAAGGAACCTTCCCAGTGTCTTGCCGGTCCCGTCCTTGACCTCTTGGGCCGGGCCCTGCGGGCCGGTGGCACCGACGGGGCCCGTCGGGCCGGTCTTGCCCGTCTGATTCCAGGAGTACTTCTTCCACCCCTTCTTGCACTTCTTCTTCTGCTTCTTCTTCGTGGTGAGGATCTTGACCTTGCCGTCCTTCTTCTTCACGCAGGCGACCACGGTCTTGGCCTGGGCCGGAACAGCAGCACCGGTGCCGACGAGCAGGCCCGCTCCGAGGGCCGCCGCCAGTCCGACGCGCGAGAATCGTGTGAACATCCGAGGTACCTCCACACCTCTAGAAGATGCGTGGAACGTTACACCCGTGCGTCAGGCGAAGGCTAGTGACAATTCAACCGATCAGCGTCACGGACCCACCGTGACCACCCTTGGCCGGGGCGTCTCCGACATCGGAGGCCGAGCGTTCGCGGATCTCCCCGCAGACCCAGGCAGGCACACCGCGAGCGGCCAACGCCGCCAGGGCAGGCTCGGGACGCGGCACCACGGCGAGCATGCCGATCCCCATGTTGAACGTGCGCTCCGCGTCGGCGAGTTCGACACCTCGGTCGAGTAGCAGGCGGAAGACCGCCGGCAGGTCCCACGTCGATCGGTCCACATCGGCGTGCAGGTCCGTCGGCAGAACCCGTGCCAGGTTGGACGCCAGCCCGCCGCCGGTGACGTGCGAGAACGCGTGCACCAGATCCGCGTCGGCCAGCGCCAGACAGTCCTTGGTGTAGATCCGCGTCGGTTCGAGCATCTCCTCGCCGAGCGTGCGGCCCAGTTCCGGCACCTCGCGCTCCAGCGACCAGTCGGACAACAGCACCTTGCGCGCCAGCGAGTACCCGTTCGAGTGCAGTCCGGACGAGGCCATGGCGATCACGACATCGCCGGCCCGCACCCGCTCCGGACCCAGCAGGCGGTCGGCCTCCACCACGGCGGTACCGGCGCCCGCGACGTCGTACTCGTCGGGGTGCATGAGCCCGGGATGCTCTGCGGTCTCCCCGCCGAGCAGCGCGCACCCGGCCAGTTCACAGCCGGTGGCGATCCCGCTGACGATCGCCGCGATCCGCTCGGGCACGACCTTGCCCGTGGCGATGTAATCGGTCATGAACAACGGTTCGGCCCCGCAGACGACCAGGTCATCGACGACCATCGCCACCAGATCGATGCCGATCGTGTCGTGGATGTCCATCGCCCGGGCGATGGCGATCTTCGTGCCAACGCCATCGGTGGCGGTGGCCAGCAGCGGGCGCTTGAAACGGCTCAACGCAGAGGCGTCGAAAAGCCCTGCGAACCCACCAAGGTCCCCGACCACCTCCGGGCGCATCGTGGCTTGGACCCGGGCCCGCATCAGGTCGACGGCACGCTCCCCGGCTTCGACGTCCACCCCGGCGTCGGCGTAACTGCTCACGATCCGGCGACCTCGAGCAGATGCTTGGAGCGCAGTTTCGGATCCGCCAACGCCACCGGGTACTCGCCGTCGAAGCACGCCCGGCACAGGGCCTCCTTGGCCAGTCCCGTCGCCTCGATGAGTCCGTCCAGGGATACGTACCCCAGGCTGTCCGCGCCGATGGAGGTCCGGATGTCGTCCACCGACAGACCGGGCGCGATGAGTTCGGCGCGGGAGGCGAAGTCGATGCCGTAGTAGCAGGGCCACTGCACCGGCGGCGACGAGATGCGCACATGCACCTCGCGCGCGCCCGCCTCGCGCAGCATCCGGGCGATCGCGCGCTGGGTGTTGCCGCGCACGATCGAGTCGTCGACGACGACCAGCCGCTTGCCGGAGATGACCTCGGGCAGCGGGTTGAGTTTCAGACGCAGGCCGAGTTGCCGGATGGTCTGGGAGGGCTGGATGAACGTCCGGCCCACGTAGGCGTTCTTGACCAGCCCCTGCGCGAACGGGATGCCTGACTCCTGGGCGAACCCGATGGCGGCGGGGGTTCCGCTCTCCGGGACGGGGATGACGATGTCGGCTTCAACCGGGGCCTCGATGGCGAGCTTGCGTCCCACGGCGACCCGCACGCTGTTGATGCTGTGGCCGTTGAAGATGGAGTCCGGTCGTGCCAGGTACACGTACTCGAACAGGCAGTTCTTGGGCTCCGGCGTGGCGAACATCGTGGAGCGCACCCCATGTTCGTCGATTGCCACGAACTCTCCGGGCTCGATCTCGCGCACCAAGGAGGCGCCGACGATGTCCAGCGCCGCGGTTTCGCTGGCAATGACCCAGCCGCGTTCCAGCCGGCCCAGACACAGGGGTCGGATGCCCTGCGGGTCGCGTGCGCCGTACAGGGTGTTCTCATCGAGGAACACCAGGGAGAACGCCCCCCGCAACAGGGGCAATTCGGCAAGGGCGGCTTGTTCCATCGTCTCGCCGGGATGTGCGGCCAACAGCGCCGTGATCAGGTCCGTGTCGGAGGTCGCCTCCATCGTGCCGTCCAGCGGCAACTCACCGGTGTCGAGAGTGGCCAGGCGCTGGGCCAGTTCATGGGTGTTCGTGAGGTTGCCGTTGTGGCCAAGGGCGACATGGCCGGTGGCCGTCGTGCGGAACGTCGGCTGAGCGTTCTCCCACACGCTGGAACCCGTCGTGGAGTAGCGGGCGTGACCGATCGCGATATGGCCGTGCAGGGAGTCGAGCATGGAGTCGGAGAAGACCTGGGACACCAAGCCCATGTCCTTGTAGACCAGGACCTGCTTGCCATCGCTGGTGGCGATGCCGGCCGATTCCTGCCCGCGATGCTGCAGGGCGTAGAGCCCGAAGTAGGTGAGTTTCGCGACCTCGTCGCCAGGTGCCCAGACCCCGAATACCCCGCAGGCGTCCTGCGGGCCTTTCTCGCCGGGTAGGAGTTCGTGGTTCAATCGCCCATCGCCGCGCGCCACCTGTTCAGTGTTGCATACCCGCAGTCGCGCGTTCGGCGAGGAAGCGAGCTGCTCGTCCTGGATCGCGGTCGACGTTGCATCCCCTCTCAAACTGGGCACGGAAGATCTTGAATTCCTGAAATTGCCATCTTTCGGAGGTTTCTGTGTCTGCTATGTCCATGTATGGGCGTTTTCTGCCTTCAAAGTGGGGCACTGCGACACCGGTGCCCAGTTCCGGAGGGTGGCACCGGCAGATGCCGAGATTCGGCACGCCGGTCGGCGAACCGCCTTCAGCGACCCGCCAGCGGAAGCCACGTCGACAGGTCGCTGCGCTCGCCGCTGGCCTGGACCCGGCCCGCGGCGATGGCCTCGTCCCAACCCAGGTCACCCCGAACCAGTCCCAGCCACGTCGCGGCGTCGCACTCCACCAGCGCCCGGGGGGTGCCACGCCGGTGCGCTCCACCCGGCACCGCCTGCACCGCGCCGTAGGGGGGCACCCGGATCTCGACCGATCGCCCCGGAACGGCCTGCGGCGAAAGCCGCCAGCGCGGCCTTGACCTCCTCGCGGGTGCTCACACTCCAACGATAGGTCGGTAGCGCGGCTTCCACATCGAGTCCAGTACGGCCTGCAGTGGGTTCTCCGGCGTGTACCGCGCGACACCCTCGTCAACCGCCTGTTGGACGACCGCTGCAGCCACCGATGCGGAGGTGGCGCGGATGTCTGCGATCTCCGGCAGAAGGGGGCTGCCCGGCCCTGTCACCTCCACCAACTGCGCCACCGCGCGGGCCGCTGCGTTGAGCATTCCGTCGGTCACCTTCGTGGCCCGGCTCACGATCGCGCCGAGTCCCAGACCCGGGTACAGCAGGGCGTTGTTGGCCTGGCCGATGTGGTAGCTCACGCCGCCACGCTTGACCGGGTCGAAGGGGCTGCCGGTGACGATCAACGCCTGGCCATCGGTCCAATGCAGCAGGTCGGCGGGAACGGCTTCGGCCAGGGATGTCGGGTTGGACATCGGCAGGATGAACGGCCGCTCGACATGCTGGTGCATCTCCCGGACGACCTGCTCGGTGAACGCACCCTGCACCGTCGAGGTGCCCACCAGGATCGTGGGGCGCACGTGGCGCACGGCTTCCAGCAGCGAGATGCCACCCTCGGCGTCGCGTTCGACATCCCGAATCTCCGCGGATGGCCGGGCGTAGGGACGGTGGTATTCGCGCAGCATCGTCGCCCATGTCGTCGGTGAGCAGCCCCGGGCGATCGATCAGCCAGATCCGGCGGCAGGCCTCCTCATGGGAGTAGCCGGACTCCACGATCGCGTCACGGATCTGGTCAGCGATCCCCACCCCTGCCGTGCCGGCACCGAACACGATCACCCGGTGGTCGGCCAACGGCCTGCCCGTGACCCGGACACCGGACAGGATCGCCGCGAACGCGATCGCTCCGGTGCCCTGCATGTCGTCGTTGAACGTGCAGACCTCGTCGCGGTAGCGGTCCAGGATGCGGCGAGCGTTGGCCTCCCCGAAGTCCTCCCAATGCAGCAGCGCCTTCGGGAACATCTGCTTGGCAGTGCTCACATACCTGTCGATGAGCGCGTCGTACTGCTCCCCGCGCAACCGGGCGTGCTTCTCGCCGAGATACCCCGGGTCCGTGAGCAGTCCGGTCCGATCGGTCCCCACATCCAGCACGACTGGGATCGCCCGTTCCGGATCCACCCCGGCCGCTGCGACGTAGACGCTGATCTTGCCGATCGCGATGTCGATACCGCCGACCCCCCAGTCCCCGATGCCGAGGATCGCTTCGGAGTCGGTGGCCACGATGAGGTCCACGTCGTCGGGCCCGAGTTGCAGGTTCGCGAAGGCCTTGGGCACGTCCTCTGGCCAGCGGGACTGCAGATACACCCCGCGGGGGCGGCGGAACGCATGGCTGTACTCCCGGATCGCCTCGCCGACCGTCGGCGTGTAGACGATCGGCATGAGTTCGGGCAGGTCCTCGATCAGCAGCCGGTAGAACAGCGTCTCGTTGCGGTCGTGCAGTTCGCGCAAGTACACGTTCTTGGCCAGGACGCTGGGCTGTTCGGACAATTGGCGGCGTACCCGCAACAGTTGCTGGTCGATGGTCTCCACCCGCTGCGGCAGCAGACCCACCAGTCCCAGTTCCTCACGCTCGGAGTCGGAGAATGCCGACTGTTTGTTGAGCCGCGGGTCGGCCAGCAGTGCCTGGCCACGTAATGCGGTCATCCGAGGTGCGAGTTCTAGCACTCTCCGGTTGTACCCCGAAGAGGACCCGCGTTGCCGGGTGGCAGAAGATTGTGCGAACGGCCGAGGCGCGCGCAGCCCGGCCGTCCGTAGCCTGGACCGACACCTTCTGGAGGATCCGTTGAAGAAGATCGCTGGCGCCACCGTCTGTACGGGGATACTGCTCGGGCTGGTGGTTGCACCGGGGGCCGCCGCCGAGCCGGAGCCCAACCGCCCGGTCACCACCAAGGACATCAACCGTGCGGTGAAGGCCCTGCCGAAGATGGTCAAGCAGACCATGCGCAAGACAGGCGTACCGGGTATCGCCGTCGCAGTGGTCCACAAGGACCGGGTGATCTACAAGCGCGGCTTCGGGGTTCGCAGCACCAAGACCGGCAAGAAGGTCAAGCCGTCGACCATCTTCCAGGTCGCATCGGTGTCCAAACCCATCGGCGCCTCAGTGGTTGCAGCCGCGGTGACGAAGAAGATCACCAAGTGGGACACGCCGATCAGCAGACTCACGCCCGGTTTCGCGCTTGAGGACCCATGGGTCACCGAGCACGCGACGGTCGGTGATCTCTACGCCCACCGAAGTGGTCTGCCGGGCATGTCGGGCAACGACCTGGAGGCGTTCGGCTTCGATCGCAAGACCATCATCGAACGCCTGCGGTACGAGCCGCTGTCGCCATTTCGCACTACCTACTCCTACAGCAACTTCGGCCTGACGACCGCCGGGGACGCCGTGGCGCAAGCCGCCGGCACGTCCTGGGAGAGCCTCGCGAAGCAACTTCTCTTCAAACCGGTCGGCATGAAACGTTCGACCTATTCGCACGCGGAATTCGTCAAGCAGAAGAACCGCGCCGCTCTGCATCAGATCGTCAAGGGCAAGTGGCTGCCCTACTCCAAGCGCAACGCCGACGCGCAAGCACCTGCCGGCGGACTCAGCAGTTCCGTGGCGGACATGGCCCGATGGGTCCGGATGGAGTTGGACAACGGCAAGTTCTCCGGCGAACGGATCGCGGGCAAGAGTCCCCTCAACGAGGCCCGCTCCCTGCAGATCCGTACCGCCCCGAAGTCCGCGGCTGCCCAGCCGACCAAGGGCTACGGCTTCGGCATCGACGTGTCCGTGGACACCACCAGTCGCGTGCGCTGGTCGCACTCCGGCGCGTTCACCGCAGGTGCGGCCACCCGGATCATGATGATCCCGGATCTCGATCTCGGACTGGTCGTGCTGACCAACGGCTGGCCCGTCGGCGCGCCCGAAGCGATCGGGGAGTCGTTCGCCGACATGGTGGAGTACGGGGAAGTGACGCAGAACTGGCTGAAGTACTTCCAGCAGGCCTTCGGTCCGTTCACCGAGAAGCCGGACACCATCTTCGGGACGAAGAAGCCCAAGAACCCGGTGGCGCCGAACGACCTGTCGACGTACACCGGGACCTACGCCAACGACTACGTGGGGCAGGCCGCGGTGACGGTGGAGGACGGCAAACTCGTCATGCGGGTCGGCCCGAACGGCGTGACCCGGCTTCCCCTGCGCCACTGGGATGCCAACACCTTCTACTACCAGTCGATCGAGATGCCGCCCGGCTTCTACACCGGGGTGAGGTTCGACGCGCAGACCTTGGAGATCGAGGAGATCAACTCGGGGCTGGGGACCCTGACCCGGCTGTAGGACCGTGGCGGCACGTGGCGCATCCTGGAGGTAGGAAAGGGAGGCCATCATGGCTGTGAACACGGACAAGATCAAGGGCCGGGCGAAGGTCGCGGCGGGTGCTGCTCTGGGCGACAAGGACCTCGAGAACGAGGGCCGGATGGACCGCTGGGCCGGCGAGGCCAAGGACCTCATCAACCAGGTCGCGGACAAGGCTCAGAACCTGACGGGTTCGGCGAGCAGGAACGCTGGCGACTACATCGGCAGGGCGCGCACGTCGCTGGAGAGCCTGGTCGACAAGATCAAGCGGTAGTCCGGCGCTCAAGGCTCCGGCACTGTCGGCCTTCGTCGTCGAAGTTGTCCGGGTCCAGCCAGGCGGTCAACGCTGCGCGGCGCGCTGGCCACTCGTGGTCGAGAAGACTGAACCACGCGGTGTCGCGATTGCGCCCCTTGACGAGCATGTGCTGCCGGAACACGCCTTCGAACGTGAACCCGAAGCGCAGCGCTGCGGCCTTCGACGCCTCGTTGAGGTTGTTGCATTTCCACTCGACCCGGCGGGCACCGAGGTCGAAGAGGTGGTCTGTCATCAAGAAGACAGCCTCCGTGGAGGCCGGCGTCCGGCGCATCTCGTGTCCCCACAGAATGTGGCCGATCTCCGCGACGCCATTCGGGTAGTCCATGCGCAGGAAGGACGCGCGGCCGAGCGCTGTGCCGTCGACCACTGCGGCATAGAACAACGGGTCGCGGCTGGCGAGGGCCGCCGGCAACCAGCGATCGAAGTCGTCGGGCACCTCGGGCAGGTACGTGTACAGGGCCGGGTCGTCGATCGAGCGCAGCTCTTCGGCGTGGTCGGCGACCAGCGGTTCCAGTCGCACCCAGCGCCCATGCAGTGGCCGCGGCTCGATCGGCCTCACGCGAAGTGCTTGGGCAGAACCCCGGCACTGCGCTGCGCCATTTCCTCGATGTCCACGGTGAAGCGATCCCCGACCTGCAGAACAGGGCCGAGGCCGGAGTCCACCACACCGATCCGCTCGCACGGGAAACGCCGCGCCCCGCACATCTCGGTGAACCGCAGCTCCTCGGATCGCGGTACGACGACCAGCGCGCGGGCAGCCGACTCGGAGAACAGGAACGTGAACGCGTCGATGCCGTCGGGCACCCAGGTACGCGCGCCGGTACCCGCGCGCATCGCCATCTCCGCCAGCGCCAGCCCGACCCCGCCATCGGCGACATCGTGGGCGGCAGTCAGCATCCCGTCGCGCGAACCGGCGACCAGGATCTCGCCCAGCACCCGCTCGGCGGACAGGTCCACCTCCGGCGGCATCCCGGTCAGGAGCCCTTGCATCGTGGCGACGGCCGACCCGCCGAACTCCGCCTTCGTGGCCCCAAGCAGGTAGATCAGCTCACCGTCCGGACCCCAGGCCATCGGGGTGCGACGCGCGACATCGTCGAACACGCCGAGCACCCCCACCACCGGGGTCGGATGAATCGCCGCCTGTGCGGTCTGGTTGTAGAAGCTCACGTTTCCACCGGTCACGGGGATTCCGAGGTCGAGACAGCCGTCGGCCAGACCCGTCACGGATTGCGAGAACTGCCACATCACCTCGGGATCCTCCGGAGACCCGAAGTTCAGGCAGTTGGTCACGGCCAGGGGCACCGCCCCGGTGGCCGCCACGTTGCGGTATGCCTCGGCCAGGGCCAACTGGGTGCCGGAGTACGGGTCCAGTTCGACGAAGCGCGCGTTGCAGTCGGTGGCGATGGCCACTCCGCGGCCGCTGTCCTCATCGATGCGCAGCACCCCGGCGTCCTCGGGCATGGCCAGCGCCGTGTTGCCACGGACGTACCGGTCGTATTGATCGGTGACCCAGGCCTTAGACGCATTGTTCGGTGACGACAGGAGCGCCAGCAGGGTCTCGCGCGGGTCCGTGTGCTCGATCTGTGTGGGCACCGCTTGTCTCTCACGCAGGATCGCGGGCTCGGTCAACGGCCGGTGGTAGACCGGTCCGTCGTGCGCCACGGTTCGCGGCGGGACGTCGACGATCGTCTCGCCGTGCCACTCGATAGTCAGCCGATCGCCGCTGGTCACCTCGCCGATGACCGTCGCCGTGACGCCCCACTTGTCGCAGATGGCCATGAACGCCTCGCGGTTGGCCGGGGTCACCACTGCGCACATACGTTCCTGCGACTCGCTCATGAGGATCTCTTCAGGGCTCAGCGTCGCGTCCCGCAGAGGAACCCGGTCCAGCCACACATGCATGCCGCCGTCGCCATTGCTGGCCATCTCGGAGGTGGCACAACTCAGCCCGGCACCGCCGAGATCCTGGATGCCCTCGATCAGCCCCGCGTGCAGGAGTTCCAACGTGCATTCGATGAGCAACTTCTCGGTGAACGGGTCGCCGACCTGCACCGCCGGGCGCTTGCTGGGCCCCGTCTCGTCGAAGCTCTCGCTGGCGAGCACGGACACCCCGCCGATGCCATCGCCGCCGGTGAGCGCGCCGTAGAGCACCACGAGGTTCCCAGCACCGCGAGCACTGGAGACGTGGATGTCTTCGTGGCGCATCGCCCCGACGCACAAAGCGTTGACCAGGGGGTTGGTCTGGTAGCAGGGGTCGAAGACCGTCTCCCCGCCGATGTTCGGCAGACCCAGGCAGTTGCCGTAGCCACCCACCCCGGCAACCACGCCGTGCACGACCCGCGCGGTGTCCGGCTCGTCGACATCGCCGAACCGCAACTGGTCCATGACCGCCAGCGGGCGCGCGCCCATACTCAGGATGTCCCGCACGATGCCACCGACGCCGGTGGCCGCGCCCTGGTAGGGCTCGATGTAGCTCGGGTGGTTGTGGCTCTCCACCTTGAACGTCACGGCCCAGCCGTCGCCGATGTCCACCACCCCGGCGTTCTCGCCGATCCCGACCAGCAGCGCATCGGTCGGCGGGGTCTTCTCCCCGAACTGTTTCAGGTGCACCTTGCTGGATTTGTACGAGCAGTGCTCGCTCCACATCACCGAATACATCGCCAACTCGGAGCTGGTCGGGCGGCGGCCGAGGATGTCGCGGATGCGCTGGTACTCGTCTGGCTTGAGGCCCAGTTCGGAGAACGGCTGCGGGTGATCGGGAGTCTGGGCTGCGTGCTCGACCGAGTCCATGCCCCGAGTCTAGGTGGGGTGCACTTCGGGCCCACGGACAGGATCATGCGCTCGGCTGGCTTGCGCCACATCAGCGTCGCGGTTCCGTACGCCCTGACCTCACGAACTGGGCAGAAGACGCTCGACTTTTCCTGAAGCTGCCGTCTTTCTGAGGGATTGACGCCCGAAATGTGCGAAACATGCTGATTCGAGCCTCTGAAAGTGGGCAGCCAGCTGGCCTCGTGCCCACTTCGTGCAGGCGACTCAGACCCCAACCCGCTCCAACAGCGAGGTGAACAGGCCCAGACCATCGGTTCCGGGCCCGGTGAGCGGGTCGATCGCGTGCTCGGGGTGCGGCATCAGACCGACCACATTCCCCGCGGCGTTCGTGATGCCTGCGATGTCGCGGCGGGAACCGTTGGGATTGCCGTTCACGTAGCGGAACACGATCCGGCCTTCGCCCTCGAGCCGGTCCAGGGTCCGCTCGTCGGCGACATAGGCGCCCTCCCCGTTCTTCACCGGGACGACGATCTCCTGACCGGTCTCGAATCCCCCGGTCCAGGCCGTCTGCGTGTTCTCAACCCGCAACCCCTGGTCCCGGCACACGAAATGCAGACTCTGGTTACGGACCAGGGCGCCTGGCAGCAGATGTGCCTCGCACAGGATCTGGAACCCGTTGCATATCCCGAGGACGGGCAGGCCGCGCTCGGCCGCCGTGGTGATCTCACGCATGACCGGGGCGAACCGGGCGATGGCACCACACCGCAGATAGTCGCCGTAGGAGAACCCCCCGGGAAGCACGACCGCGTCCACCTCTTCAAGCGCGTGGTCGCCGTGCCACAGAGGAACCACCTCGCCGCCGGCGTACCTCACCGCCCGCGCGGCATCGATGTCGTCCAGGGTTCCGGGGAAGGTGACTACTCCTACGCGCACATCATCACGGTACGACAGCCACCGGGCAGTCGGCCTTGTGCACCACCGCGTGACTCACCGAACCCAGCAACAGCCCACGGAACCCGCCGAGGCCACGCGAGCCGACCACGAGCATGGCGGCGCCCTCACTGGCCTTGACCAGGGCTTTCACCGGCGAGCCCTTCATCACTTCCTGACGCACCTTGACGTCGGGGAAGTTCTCGCGGAACCCAGCCATCGCCTCGGAGGTTTCGCGCAGTTCGGCATTGCCGTAGTCACGGATGAGGACCTCGGGCTCGTAGCTCGGGACCTCGACCATCGACCATGTGGGTGGGATCTCCCAACTGTGCAGGACGCGCAACGACATGCCGGAGAAACTGGCCTGTTCGAACGCCCATTCCAGCGCCTTGAGCGAATGCGGGGAGCCGTCCACTCCCACCACCATGTCGTGTCCGCCCTCAGGCAGGGAGCGGACCACTACGGTCGGGCACTGGGCGTGGGTCGCGACCTGCCGGGACACACTGCCGAGCAGGTATCCGGTCAGGCCGCCTGAGCCGTGGCTTCCCACGACCACCATCTGGGCGCCCTCCGAGTGGTTGACCAGCGCCGCGGCGGTCCGGCCGACGAGCACCTCACCGATCGCGTTGGCGCCGAGCTCGGCGGCGATCCGCAGACCCTCCTCGTTGGCCGCCTTGGCCTCGTCGCGCAACTCGTCGAGCAACTCCCCCTGCAGGGTGCCGGACGCGCCGATCCCCAAGTCCGCCGATGGCATGGTCCACGTGGTGATCACTTCGAGCGTGCGAGCCCGTTGCTGCGCCGCCCGTGCCGCCCAGCGCAGTGCCAGTGTCGAGCCCTCCGACCCGTCGTATCCGACAATGATCGAATCAGACATCTCAACCACCCTCCATCTCATGGTCGGTGGTCGCCAAGTCGACGGCCTGGCACACGCATCGACCCCAGCCCTCACCTCCATGCTACGCCTGAGCGGTGCGGCGACGTCGCGTATCTTCAGCTGCCCGGCGCAGCACAACGTACCGATGCGGGCCCACACCGGGCTTGTCCCACGGCTCACCGACGATCATCCAGCCACCGCGCAGGTAGAGGTTCAGAGCCGCGACGCGGGCGTTTGCCCACAGGCAGTTCGCGCCTGCAGCGTCTGCGCCAGATACCGCTGCAACCAGCAGCTGCGCGCCCACCCCGCCCCTGTGCGCGGGAAGCACCGACATGGAACTCAATTGCCAGGTGGGGGTGGGTAGAGCGCATACATCGAGATCGGTCCAGTCCGAGGGCCCCACGGAACAGGCGCCCACCACTTCCCCGTCGATCTCGGCCGCGAAGTGCAGCCAGTCAGGGGGGTGGGGCCGATCTCCTGCCAGCGGTCCGGCGGGTCGCAGCACTGCCTGTTGAACCGGTCGCACCTCTTCGATGGACGCCGGGCGCACGATGAGCACGCCACCACAGTAGTTTCGGCGTATGGCATACAGAGACGTCATGCGCTACCTGGGGCATCAGAAGTGGTTCGCCTGGACCGCGGCGAGAATGGCCCCGCTGGACGCGAAGGTCGTGAAGAAGACCGGCGGGAAGTTCGGCCTGCTGGGCAACTACGGATTGCCGCAGTGCCTGCTCACCACCACGGGCCGCAAGTCCGGGCAGAAGCGCACGGTGACACTGCTGTATGGCACCCGTGCGCCCGACGAATACGTTCTCATCGGGTCCAATTTCGGGCAGAAGCACCACCCTGCGTGGGCGCTCAATCTCGAGGCCAATCCGCTGTGCGTGTTCGAGGTCGACGACCACCCCCGCGAGATGACCGCCCGGTTGGTGACCGACGACGCCGAGCGGGAGCAGATCTGGGCACTCATGTACGAGATCTGGCCCGCCTACCACGCCTACCGCGGTCGGGCCGGCCGGGACATCAAGGTCTTCGTCATCACACCGGTCTGACGCGCGGATCGCGCCGGGTCACACGTTCGCGACCACCAGACTCGCGCCACCCATCGCGGCCACGACGAGCACCGCGATACGGGCCAGCACCACCATGCGGTAGGTCATGACCCTGGTGCGCTGGTAGTACGAGACGTTGAGGTCGCTGGGGCTGGTGAGGTACGGCACCTGGAACGACGCGAACAGCAGGTTGCCGAAGATGTAGAACGCACCCACCCAGACAGCGGCCCCCAGGCCGGTCAGGGACGCCGGAACGGAGAACATCCCGACCAGCGCGACCGTCAGGAACAAGCCGATCCACATCATGTGCCGGCGATGCCCGTACTTGCGGCGCTGCCGGTCGGAGACGGCACCGAACCACGGGTGCACGATCACGTCGAGCGCCTTGGGAAGCAGCAGCGCCAGGCCGGCGATCCACGGCGTTGCCGCCAGAACGTCGGTGAGGAAGTACAGCAGGAGCAGCCCGGGGACTGTCACCCATACGCCCATGCCGACCGAACCGGTGGCGTACGCGAGCAGTTTGGGGGAGGACGGGGCGTCGGGCTCGGCAACGGGGACAGGGGACTGGTCGATCATCGTGGTCATAGGAGTTCCTCATGCAGATTCGGGCAGGCGGGGTTCAAGCAGACGGAGTTTTCGGGCAGGCGAGAATGGGGCTGGCCCGGCAGTTGGTAGGCGGCCGGGCCAGCCCTCGGGGCCGGTTCGTCGATGACGAAGCGGCCGTCGGTGGGGTCAGGTGCGGTGGCGGGACACCACGCCGCGGGCCAGTTCCGCGGAGTCGAAGGCCCCCGACAGAATGCGTTTGCTCAGCGTCCGGTTGACCATCTGGTCCACCAGGAATGGGAAGTGACGCGATGCGAAGAACTCGATTTCACCGCGGCGACTGGTCGGCACGTCACGACGCACCGTCCTGGACAGGGCAGCGTTGACGATGGCGCCGACCACGCCCTCCAGCGGTTCGTAGACGCTCATCCCCTCCAGGGAGAGTCCGGCGTCTTTGGTCGAGTTGTGGATCGGGCTGCGCACCGCCGACGGGTAAACGGTCGTGACGCCGACATGCGTGGACAGTTCCAGGCGCAGCGCGTCGGCATAGGCAACCATGGCGCGCTTGCTCACGCCGTAGGCCGCAGCCAGCGGGAGCTGCATCACGGCCATCCGGGAGGCGACCATCACGATCCGACCGCGGGATTCGGTCAGCGCCGGCACACAAGCCGCAGTGACGCGCCAGGCGCCGATCAGGTTGATCTCCAGTTGTCGGTACAGCTCGTCGTCAGGGGCGAACTCGGCAGGCGCCGGTCCGCCGGTACCGGCGTTGTTGATGAGGATGTCGAGGCCGCCGAGCAGTTCGATCGCCTTGGTGACGCCGGCGACAACTGAGTCGTTGTCCGTGATGTCGCAGGCGACGACCTCGATCGTGTCCGCGGGCTGCGGGTGCAGGTCCAGGCCGACGACCTCGGCACCGCGGGCGACGAACGCCTCGGCGATGGCCGCGCCGAACGTTCCGCTCGCGCCGGTGATCAGCACGCGTTTCCCGCGGGCGTCCATCTCGTCGTGCAGGTAAGGAAGTTTCATGGTGAGTCCTTTGAGGTTCTGGGGGAGACAGGGGCTTTGGACGGACCCGGCCACCTAGTGACCGAGTGTGTCCAGAGTCGGGGGCGATCAGGCCGCAGCGACCGGCTTCCGAATGCGCACGCTGGGGCTGAACGAGGGCGTACCCCGTCGCACCCTGGAGGCGCCGTTGCGCAGTTCCTTTGCGGCGTCGCCGATGAAGTGGTCGAAGTCGATGCGCATCATCGGACGTTTCTTACCCCAGCGGTCGACCGCGTCACTGTGCGCCTTCGCGATGGCCTTGTCCACCTCGGACTCCTGAGGCAGCGCGTAGTCGCCGGCGAAGTAGGCGGCGGCCAGCTTGGACTGCGCCTCGACGACCGGCAGGGCCGCGCCGGTGGACTGCATGAGTCCGACGAACGTCAGCGTCGGGTCGGCGGTGTGGAACACGCGCTTGTACAGCGGCATGGCCTCGGCGTCGTCACCGAGCCAGTCCTGACTCAGGAACGGAATGGTGACGCGGTAGCCGGTCGCCCACACGATGATGTCGACCTGCTCGACCGAGCCGTCGGTGAACACCACACTGTCGCCGTCGAAACGCTCGATGCCGCGCACCGGCCGGACCTCGCCGTGAGTGATGCGGTGCAGGATCGTGTCGGAGATGGTCGGGTGGTTCTGGAACAGCCCGAACGACGGCTTGAGCAGGCCGTAGTCCTGCGGCTTGCCCACCGCGAAGCCGAGCATCGTCTGCGCGATGACCTGGCGCACCTTCCACGGCAGCACTGCCAGCGCACCGTTGGTGGCGTCCGCGGGCCGGCCGAAGAGGTACTTGGGCACGATGTAGGAGCCGTGCCGGGCGCTGAGCATCACGTCGTCGGCGACGTAGGAGGCGTCGACCGCGATGTCCATGGCGGAGTTGCCCATACCCACGACCAGGACGCGCTTCTTGCGGAACGTCTCGGCCTTGCGGTAGTCGTGGGCGTGCATCTGCTCACCGGTGAACTGACCGGGGTACTCCGGGTTCGGCCAGCGCGGGTCCCAGTTGTGGCCGTTGGCCACGACTACACCGTCGAGCTCGAAGATCTCGCCATCGTCGGTGGTGATGGTCCAGCCGTCCGCGTCGCGCTCGACGGCCGTGACGGTGGTGTTGAAGAGGTACTTGTCAGTGACACCGAAGTGGTCGGCGTAGTCCTGCAGGTAGCCGGCGACCTTCTCCGCGGCGGGGTAGTCCTCCCACTGCGCGGGCATCGGGTAGTCGGCGAACTCGGTGCGGCCCTTGGACGTGTTCAAGTGCAGCGACTCGTACGCCGGGGACAGCCCGCTGGTGTTCTCGTAGACCCAGAGGCCACCGACGCCGTCGCCCTTCTCGAAACCGATGACCTCCACGCCGCGTTCGATGAGTTCCTTCACTGCGGTGATACCTGCTGCACCCCCTCCGATGACACCGATGCGGGGGGACGGGGTGGAGGGCACAGCCATGCGCAGGTCCTTTCGGAACAAGGGGATTGAGAGTGTCCGGCTCCCCCAAACGGAGCCGGACAGTCAGAAGATTCCCGGTACGCGATTGCGGGAAACGTCACGGCCGTGTGACCTCAACCACACGCGACCCGTGGGTGAACCCTTTGGAATCCGAGGAAGCCTTCTTGGTGAGGATCCGACTAGTGACTGGTCGTTTCTTCGCCGAAAGGAGCACGGACTCCATCCGCGCAGCAGGCCGGAGCCGAGCATCCAGCCGTCGGCAACTTCCCCTCAAATCCGAAGCGCCGCGATATCCCCTGAGCGCTGGATCGACGCAGCTCCCGCGGCTACTCGACGGTGAGCTGGTGGTTCTCGATCACCGGGTTGGCAAGAAGAGTCTCAGCGACGTGCTCGAGCTCGATCATGCGCTGCTCGCTGAGCTGACCCTCCACCTCGATCTCGAAGCGCTTACCCTGCCGGACCGATATGACCCCATCCACGCCAAGCCGGCCAAGGGCAGCCTGCACGGCCTGCCCCTGCGGGTCGAGCAGTTCGGCCTTGGGCATCACTTCGACGACGATTCGTGGCACGACTTCACTCTAGGCGGTGCCGATGGAAACCGGCGGAAACGGGGGCCGGCTCAGCCGTCTGCTGGCATCTGCACCCGTTCATCCGCGACGAACTTCGCGAACTGGGTGAAGTCCGCTTCGGCCACCTCCGCGTAGCGGACGGCATAGCGGGACACCGCCTTGACGAACGAATCGGAGTCACCGAGATACGCATCGATGGCGATGCGGTCCCCGGTCACGGCATGGGACCGCGCAAGAGTGAAGCCGCACAGTCGGGCGAAACGCGGCAGGTTCTGCTGGCTCATCCGCAGGTATCCGCTGACCACCGGCCGCAACTGGCTCACGCAGAAGTCACGGTCCTGCCAGCGGCTGTAGCCCAGCAACGGGTCGGGCTGCGACTGGATCAGGGCCTGGCCCATCGCGATCCGGCGGGCCTGGTTGCCGCGGTGCCGGAACTCAGGAAGCACGTACGGATGGAGCACCGACTGCCGGGCCTCCTTCACCTGCAGTGCGAAGCGCTCGTGCCGGCGCGTGCCCTGCAGCAGGACGATGAATGACCGCAACCCGACGTCGGACACCCCGCGCGCAAGCATCGCGATGTCGGCTATCCGGTAGTCGCTGAGCATCTGCTGGACCTCAGGTGACACGGAGGAGGCGTAGCCACTCATGATCGCGACCATGCCGTCGTGAACCCGCCCGGCGTCAGCCTCGCTGAGCCATTCGGTCAGCGAATAGATCGGTGGCGTGTGCCGCAGCAGGCAGTTGCCGTCCACCTCGCTGGTGATGTCGTCGTAGAGCAGATCCTCCTCGGCGAACGCCAGGTCGCGATGCTTCTTGCCAGGCTTGTCGATGGCGCGATCCACCTCGGCCTGCGGGATGCGCGCGAACCACAGGTTCAGCCGGTCCTGTCGCGGCCGCCCACGCCATCCCTCGCCGGTAGCCCTCGACCGCGGCCCGGGCGACGACCCGCTGATCCTTGGCCGCTCCGCCACGGGCGCACACCGCCACCGCCATGCTGGCGGCCATTCGCTTGACGTCCCACTCCCAGGGCGCCCGCAGGGTCTCGTCGAAGTAGCCGACGTCGAACACCGGGGCCCCGTCCGGCGAGCGGTAGTAGCCGAAACTCAGGGCATCCACGTCACCGCACGCCTGCACGTTGATCTCCGACACCGGCGTCACCGCAAGGTCCGCGGCCATCACGACGTCGCTACCCCGGAAGTACTGGTGCACATCGGCGGACATGCGCTGACGACGCAGTGGGATCAACGACGCCAGCCGGTCCTGGTCCTGCTCGAGCACCAGGCGCAGCGGGTCGGGGCGCACCTGGGACCGGTAGAGGTCGGCGTGGGCGTCATGTGGGACACGGTTGCGCGCGTCCAGTCCGCGCTGGATGCGTTCATCGAGCGTCCCAGCCGACTTCAGCGCGTGCCACATGGTGCCGAGTCTACGAACTCGCGACGAGGTGTAGCCGGTTCACGGAGTCCGCTCGGGCTGGTTCCAGGCCGCCCAGGCGCTGGTCACCATCTCCCGCAGGTCGTATCTGGCCGACCATCCCAGGTCGTTGTTGATCTTGTCCGCGAGCGCCACCAACTGCGCGGGATCACCGGCTCGCCGGGCACCCACCTCGGCGTCGATGTCGAAACCCACGACCTCGCTGACCATCGTCATCACTTCGAAGACGGACACGCCTCGTCCCCGGCCGACGTTGTAGGCCTCGCCGACCCCGGGCCGTTCACATGCCGCCGCCGCCGCAACATGCGCGTCGGCGAGGTCAGCCACGTGGATGTAGTCGCGGATGCACGAGCCGTCCGACGTCGGATAGTCGTCGCCGAAGACCTGCGGCCGGCGACCCTGAGCCAGGGCACGGAAGACCATGGGGATCAGGTTGAACACACTGGTGTCGCCGAGGTCCGGACTCGCCGCCCCCGCGACGTTGAAGTAGCGCAAGGCCGTCCAGGACAGGTCCCGGTTGACGGCGCTGTTGCGGGTCATCCACTCGCCGATCACTTTGGTCTGGCCGTACGGGGACTCGGGGATCAGCGGTGCATCCTCGGAGACGAACTCCTCGCTGGGGTTCCCGTACACCGCCGCCGAGGAGGAGTAGACCAAGGCTGAGGTGCCCGCATCCGCCATGGCCTCCAGCAGCGACAACATCCCGTCGACGTTCTCGCGGTAGTAGAACTCGGGCTGCTCCACGGACTCTCCGACCGCCTTCTTGGCCGCCAGGTGGACAACTCCGGTCACGTCGAAGTCGCGCAACGCCGCGCCGACCGTCACCCGGTCCCCGACACTGGCCCTCAGCAGCGGCACCCCGTCGGGCACTTTGGCCGCCACCCCGGTGGAAAGGTCGTCAAGGACCACGACGTCGCGGCCGCTGGCCTGCAGCGCCCGCAGCACGTGGGCACCGATGTAGCCGGCCCCTCCGGTCAGCATCCACGTCGTCATCGCTGCTCCCCCTCGAACGTCTGCCCCGTGAGTATCTCGAACGCTTGCACATACTTGCCGCGGGTCTGCCGCACCACGTCCTCGGGCAGCGCGGGCGGTGACTGCTCCGAGGTGTGATCCCACCCCGAATCCAGCCGTAGCCAGTCCCTCACGAATTGTTTGTCGAAACTGGGCGGGGCGACACCGGGACGCCACGAAGACACATCCCAGTAGCGCGAGGAATCCGGCGTGAGCACCTCGTCGGCCAGCACGATCCGACCGTCGCCGCGAACCCCGAACTCGAACTTGGTATCCGCCAGGATCAGCCCCCTGTTGGCTGCGACCTCGTGCGCGAACCTGTAGATCTGCAGCGACAGATCACGCAGGCGCTCAGCAACGGCCTCGCCGACCAGATCCACCACCGAGCCGAAGTCGATGTTCTGGTCGTGATCACCGATCGCCGCTTTGGTGGCGGGCGTGAAGATCGGCTCGGGAAGACGCTGCGACTCCTGCAGGCCGCTGGGCAGTTCCACCCCGCACACGGCGCCGTCGGCCTGGTAGTCGACCCACCCCGAACCGCTGAGGTAACCGCGCACGACACACTCGACCGGCAGCATCTGCAGCCGTTCGCACACCACAGCACGCCCGGCGACCTGCGGGGGCACGTCGGTGCTGATCACGTGGTTGTCGACGATGGCGGCGAGCCGCTCGAACCACCACAACGACATCGCCGTCAGGATGCGGCCCTTGTCGGGGATCGGGGTCGGCAGGACCCAGTCGTAGGCACTGATGCGGTCGGAGGCGACGAACAGCAGCCGCCCGTCGTCGGCGTAAAGGTCACGGACTTTCCCGGAGTAGACGTGGGTCCAGCCCGGGATCGGATCTGCTGCCACCGTCCCACGCTAGCGGGGCCGGCGGTGGGCCCCGAATCTGACCGGCTTCCGGAGGTGCGGGGGCCTCGGCCATCGGCCGGTTCGTCGGATCCCGAGGGCTCTGGGCTGCCATTGATTGAGATTGAGAAATCCGGGGAGCTTCGATCGTCTGGCGGTCACCTGCTGATGCGTGAAGTGCTGGTCCGAGCACTTGCTGAGGTTGTTGCTCACCTCGACCTCACTGTGGATTTGAACGGCGCGACCGCCCAATGCGAGGTCATAGCGCGACCGCCCAATGCGAGGTCATAGAAGGGGAGTGCTGCGGGTTCGGGTCGGTTCAGTAGGGGGCGCACCGGGCGTGAGAGTGGGGTAGGACGTGGGAGATCGGTCCAGGCGGTGGAGATCCGCGGCCCGTGTAACTCCACCGTTTTGTGCGTTTCTCCAACGTCTGTACCCAACTCCAGCGCCTGCGCCGAGGCAAGAGGAGCTAAGCCCGGTGTTGGACGCTGACCAGGCGCGGCTGGCAGGCTTGGCGGCATAGACACTCAACAGATCCGGGTCCCCCTACTAGCCGGCGTGGCGGCCGCGCTGTGGGCTGCCGCGGTCATACTGACAGCGGTGGTAGCGAACGCGGCCGGGCCGCCCGCGATCGACACCGCCATCTCTGACCCGCTTCATACCTGGGCGATGAACAACCTCTGGGCCGTCTCCCTGGCCCGCGTCTTCGCCCTGATGGGCAGTGGAGCGGTTCTATTCCCGATCACCGTGGTCGTAGTGCTCGCCCTGCTGCGCAACCACCGGTGGTGGGCGCTGTGGGTGGCGTCCTGCGGACTCGGCGGTTTGCTCATCTCACAAGTGGTCAAACGCACCGTCGATCGACAACGCCCAGTATGGCCCGATCCGTTCGAGGCACTGACGAGCCCTTCGTTCCCCAGCGGCCATGCCATGGCCGGGATCTACGGGTGGCTGGTGTTCGGGGTGGTGGCGTGGTTCTTGCTGCGCGGGCCGTGGAACCGGATCGTGGGCACCGCACTGATCCTCTTCGGCGTGTTGATGGGCCCCAGCCGCGTCGTCTTCGGCGTGCACTGGCCCACGGACGTCCTGGCTGGCTGGCTGTACGCGAGCGCGTGGGTGCTCACCATGGCGTCGCTGCTGCTGTGGCGGCGCTACAGGATCGCGCCTGGCACGTAGGCCGCGGCCTGCGGATACTCACCGACCAACTCGCCAACCCGACGAGCGACGTCTCGCACCTGCGAAGCCGCCGCCCCGGTGAACTGCAGTGGATCGGCCATGAGAGCGGCCAGTTCGTCGGCGTCCAAGGGTAGCCTCGGGTCGTCGGCCAGACGCTGCAGCACTGCGGGATCGGAGCCGGTCCGGCGCATGTCCAGAGCAGCGGCCACCGCATTCTCCTTGATCACCTCGTGAGCGGTCTCCCGCCCGACCCCGGCACGCACAGCAGCCATGAGGATCTTCGTCGTCGCGAGGAACGGCAGGTACTTGTCCAGTTCCCGCTGCACGACCGCCTCGAAGACCCCGAATTCGTCGAGGACTGTCAGCATTGTCTCGAGCATCCCGTCGAACGCGAAGAACGCGTCGGGCAGGACGACGCGCCGCACGACCGAGCAGTACACGTCGCCCTCGTTCCATTGCGACCCGGCGAGGTCCGCGGCCATCGTCTGATACCCGCGCAGCAGCACCATGAATCCGTTGACCCGCTCGCACGACCGGGTATTCATCTTGTGGGGCATGGCACTCGATCCGACCTGCCCGGCCTGGAACCCCTCGGTCACCAGGTCGTGGCCGGCCATCAGCCGGATCGTGGTCGCCAGACTGGAGGGCGCCGCTGCCAGTTGGACCAGCGCACCGACCACGTCGTGGTCCAGCGACCTCGGGTAGATCTGCCCCACGGAAGTGAGCACCCGTTCGAAGCCCAGGTGACCCGCGACCCTCCGTTCGAGCTCGGCCAGTGCGTCCTCGCTGTCGAGCAGGTCCAGCATGTCCTGGGCGGTGCCCACCGGCCCCTTGATCCCGCGCAGGGGATAGTCGGCGATCAGGTGACGCAGCCGTTCGTACCCGACCAGCATCTCGTCGGCAGCACTGGCGAAACGTTTGCCCAGCGTTGTGGTCTGGGCGGCCACGTTGTGCGACCTGCCCGTCAGTGCCAGATCCTGGTGCTCAGCAGCGAGCCGCGCCAGCCGGGCCAGTAGCGCCACGGTCTTGTCGCGGACCAGCAGCAGGGACTGCCGGACCTGCATCTGCTCGACGTTCTCGGTCAGGTCGCGGCTGGTCAGGCCCTTGTGGATGTGTTCGTGACCGGCCAATGCACTGAACTCGTCGATGCGCGCCTTCACGTCGTGGCGGGTGATCCGCTCGCGCTGCGCGATGGATTCGAGGTCGACCTGGTCGACGACGGCGCGGTAGTCGTCGAGCACGCCGTCCGGCACGTCCACACCGAGGTCGGCCTGCGCCCGGAGAACGGCGAGCCACAGGTGGCGCTCGGCGACGATCTTGTTCCGGGCCGACCAGATGTCGGTCATCTGCGGGCTCGCGTAGCGGGTGGCGAGCACGTTGGGAATCATCGGCTGGCCTCCAGGGCGATGTCGGTGCGGTAGTGGCTGTCGGCGAGTTCGATCGTTCGTAAGGTGGCGTAGGCCTTCTCTCGGGCTTCGGCCAGCGTGTCGCCGGTGGCCACGACGTTCACGACCCGCCCCCCGGACGACACGAGTTCCCCGTCGCGCATCGCGGTGCCTGCGTGGAGGACGCCGGGGGCGTCGGCGCCGCGGATCACGTCCCCGGTGCGCGGGGATTGCGGATATCCGGCGGCAGCGAGCACCACCGTCACCGCGGCCCCGTCGCGCCACCGCAGGGGCGGCACGTCGGCCAGGTCCCCGGCGGCGGCCGCGGACAGCAGCCCGCCCAACGGCGTCTCGAGCAGCGCCAGCACCGCCTGGGTCTCCGGGTCACCGAACCGGGCGTTGAATTCCACCACCCGCGGCCCCTTGCCCGTCAGCGCCAGGCCCACGTAGAGGACGCCTTGATAGGCGGTTCCGCGCCGAGCCATCTCGTCCAGGGCCGGCTGGGCGACATGCTCGACGGTCCACTCGGCGAGATCCGGATCGGCCCAGGGCAGCGGGCAGTAGGCGCCCATGCCGCCGGTGTTCGGACCGGTGTCGCCGTCACCCACCCGCTTGAAATCCTGTGCCGGAAGCAGTGGGACCACGGTTGTGCCGTCGCAGATGCAGAAGACACTCGCCTCGGGTCCGTCGAGGTACTCCTCCACGACGACGCGGCCGCCGTCTGCCAGACATGCTCGGCCGTGGGCCAGCGCCGCCTCGCGGTCGTCGGTGACCACCACCCCTTTGCCGGCGGCCAGGCCGTCGTCCTTGACCACGTAGGGAGCGCCGAAACGGTCGAGGGCGCCGTGCAATTCGTCGGGGTCGGACACCGTCTGGGATTCCGCGGTCGGGATGCCCGCCGCGACCATGACCTGCTTGGCGAAGTCCTTGCTTCCTTCCAGTTGTGCCGCTGCTGCGGTCGGCCCGAAAGCGAGAATGCCGGCCTCCCGGCAGGCGTCCACCGCCCCAGCGACCAGTGGCACCTCCGGGCCGATCACGACGAGGTCGAACCCGCGGCCCAGGGCCGCGACCGCTGCCGGGTCGGACACGTCCACCGGTTGGGTCTCGATCTGCTGAGCCATACCGGCGTTACCCGGCGCGGCCACTACCTTGCTGACCGCCGGATCGGCGAGCAGCGATGTCACCAGGGCATGTTCACGGGCTCCGGAACCTACGACCAATACGCGCACGCTCTCCAGGGTAGGCGCGGGCGTCCGGTGACCTGCCGGGGATGGGTCGATTCGGGGCGTGCCGCCCGAGTGGTTCAGTCCACCAGGTCGTGCAGGACGATGGTCTCGGCCCGGTCCTGGCCGACCCCGATCGCGGAGATGCGGCACTGCGCCTGTTCTTCGAGGAACCGCACGTAGGCCTGAGCGTTCGGCGGCAGGTCCGCGAACTCCCGGGCGGCGCTGATGTCCTGCGTCCACCCCGGCAGATACTCGTAGACCGGCGTCGCGATGGCGAAGTCGCGCTGGTTCATCGGGATGTCGTCGAATCGCTGCCCGTCCACCTCGTAGGCCACGCACACGGGGATACGGTCCCATCCGGTGAGCACGTCGAGCTTGGTCAAGAAGATGTCGGTCAGCCCGTTGATCCGGCTGGCGTTGCGAGCGATCGGTCCGTCGAACCATCCGCAGCGGCGGTCGCGTCCCGTGGTGACCCCGACCTCGCCTCCGACCGAGCGCAACCGCTCGCCGTCGTCGTCGAACAACTCCGTCGGGAAGGGCCCGGCGCCAACCCGCGTCGTGTAGGCCTTCAGGATCCCCAGGACCCGCGAGATCCGGGTGGGGCCGATGCCACTGCCCGCACAGGCACCGCCGGCCGTGGGGTTCGAGGACGTGACGAACGGGTAGGTCCCGTGGTCGACGTCCAGCAGCGTCCCCTGCGAACCCTCCAGCAGGATGTGCTTGCCCTGGTCCAACGCATCGTTGAGCAACAGGCCGGTGTCCTGGACGTGTTCGGCGAACAAGGGCGCGAAACTCAGCAACTGCTCGCACACGAGGTCCACATCGATCGCGCGACGGTTGAAGATCTTCAGCAACACCTGGTTGCGGTGGTACAGGGCCCCCGCGACCTTGTCGCGCAGACCCTCCTCGTCGAACAGGTCCTGCACGCGGATCCCGATGCGGGCGATCTTGTCGCCGTACGCAGGGCCGATTCCACGGCCGGTGGTGCCGATCTTCTTCTTCCCGGCGAACCGTTCGGTGACCTTGTCGAGTTCCACGTGGTAGGGAGCGATGATGTGCGCGTTGGAACTGATCACGAGACGGTCGGTGCTGATCCCGCGGTCCTGCAGGCCCTTCATCTCCCGCTCGAGCACGGTCGGGTCGATCACCACTCCGTTGGCGATGACCGGGACACAACTGGGCGTCAGGATGCCCGACGGCAGCAGGTGCAAGGCGTACTTCTCGTCGCCGATGACCACGGTGTGCCCGGCGTTGTTGCCGCCCTGGTAGCGCACGACGTAGTCGACCCGCTCACCGAGGATGTCCGTGGCCTTGCCCTTGCCCTCGTCGCCCCATTGGGCACCCACGAGCACGATCGCCGGCATCTTGCCTCCCCTCCAACTCCCTGGAAGAACCTACCGCATCGCCGGGGAGGGCGGGCTAACGCAACGGCCGGGTCACCGGGCGGGGCTGTCCGCGCGGTACGCCGTGATAACGTCGTCGAAGTCCTGGAAGATCCGGTCCTGCGTGAAGTCCTCGGTCAACCCCAGGGTGCGCATCGTCCCCAGCAGTGAGGGGTCGGCGCCCATGATGCCGAAGTGCGCGTTGTTCGCGTGCACGTAGTCGATGAGCCCTCGCACACTGATCGCCGCCGAGTAGTCGATATCCGTGACGCTCGAGCAGTCGAGGACGAGCCACCGGACGGGGTGCGGTGCTTCGGTGAACACCACCTGGACCGCATCCACGAACCGGTTGGCATTGGCGTAGAACAACTCCGAGTCGTAGCGGAAGACGATCAGACCCGGCATCGTCTCCGTGCCCGGGGAGGCGTTCTTGAACACGGCTTGCTCGCCGGACTCCTGCATGACGAACGAGTCGGGACGGTACTGGCGCTGGATGAGCCAGATGATCGACAGCACGATGGCCAGGACGATGCCCTGCTCCACCCCGACGGCGCACACGACAGCCGCAGTGATCAACGCGATGATGCCCTCACCGCGGCGCTGCGCCCAGATCCTGCGCAGGCCCATGATGTCCACCAGGTCGACTCCGATCAGGAAGACGATGGCCCCGAGCACCGCTTTGGGCATGTCCGCGAGGAGCCCGGTCAGGAACATGACCACGACCAGCACCACCGCCGACATGGTGATGTTGGCCAGCTGTGTGCGTCCCTTCAACTCGTCGAGGATCTGCGTCTTCGTGGGACTGCCGTTCACGACGAAGGTGCCGGACAACCCGGCGGCGAAGTTCGAACCCGACAGACCGACGATGTCGCGGTTGATGTCGACCTTCTGCCCGTGTCGCATGGCGAAACTGCGGGAGGTGGCCGCCGATTGGGCGATGATCAGCACGAAGCACGAGAAGGCGATCCCCAGGCATGCGCCGAAGGTCGACAGGTCGATGCCCTGCGGAAGACCGATCGGGGGGAATCCGCCCTGCACCTCGCCCACCACGGCGACCCCTTTGGACGACGCATCGATGGCCGCCGAGATGATGATCGACGCGATGACCGCGATGATCGCGCCCGGAACGGCCGGGACGAATCTCTTGAAACCCTGGATGATGATGAGGGTGCCCGCCGCGAAGGCGAAGGTCAGCCACTGTATGGAACCAAGGTTCGTGATCAGATCCCATTGCTGCTGGAACCACGACCCTGTGCCTTTCGGGATCCCCAGCATGTCCGGCAGTTGCCCGGTGAACACCTGGACCCCCACCCCGGTGAGGAAGCCCACCAGCACCGAGGCGCTGAGGAAGTCCCCGAGGAAGCCGAGCCGGAACACTCTGGCCAGCAGCAAGAGCCCACCACAGATCAGGGCGATGAAGGAGGTGTATGCCAGCCACTCCTGCGAGTTGGGGGTCAGGCCGGCGACGCTGAGTCCTGCGAGCCCGGCGGCCAGTATCGCGGCGGTGGCCGAGTCCGCACCGACGACAAGCAGGCGTGAGGACCCGAGCAGGGCGAACATCAGCGTCGGGAAGATCACGGTGTACAGCCCGGTCACGATCGGAGTCTGGGCGATGCTGGTGTAGCCCATCGTCTCGGGGATGGCCACGGCCGCCAGCGTCACTCCGGCGATGAGATCGCTTCGTAGCCAGGAGCGCTTGTACCCGCGCAGGGTGACGGGAATCAGGTTGATCTTCACGGTGCGAAGATAGACCCCGCAGGTGGGCGAATCTATCCCCCGCAGTGGGCGAACCGCGCAGCGGCTAGTGCCGGCCCTCGGCGACAAACCGCCGGCCGCTGAGCGCGTCGGCATCGATGGCGACGTAGTGGTTCTTGGGATCGAGGTTCCACGGGAACAGCGGCAATGTGTCGGCCAGGTCGAGGTCGGCCTCCCGGTTGAGCACCCGGGCCATTCCCGCGACGACCACCGACCAGGCCTCGTTCGTGGCCTCGTCGTAGCCGTCGATCTCGAACGCAACCTCGTGGTGGGTCATCACCGACGCGAGTTTGCTGCCTTCGGCGGTCTTGAAAATGACCTGACCCTCGTGCACCAAGTAGTTCACGGGGTAGATGTCCGGGCGTCCAGCCACGACCACGGCGAGTCGTCCGATCTGGTTGCGCTTGAGCAATTCCCAGCACTGTTCATCGGTGAGCACGTCCATGCCACCATCCTTCCACGCGGTGGTGGTCCAGCGGAATCAGAATGCTCGAACCCGGCCTGGCTAGGTGACTTCACGGTACGGATCACGAGCGAGCGGCCCCAGAAGTTACCGGCGGTCGAACGGGGTGCGTAGGCTCCCCGCTTCCCGCTCGACTCCCCGGTCCGCTCTGCAGGTGAGTTCAGGGCATCTTCGTGCCGACCGAGCGCAGGTCCTCGCAGGCCTGCTTGACGCGGTCGGCCATCCCGGCCTCGGCGGCCTTGCCGTAGGCGCGCGGGTCGTACTGCTTCTTGTTGCCGACCTCACCGTCGACTTTGAGCACGCCGTTGTAGTTCGTGAACATCCAGTCGGCGATCGGCCGGGTGAACGCGTACTGGGTGTCGGTGTCGACGTTCATCTTGACCACGCCGTAGTCGAGGGCCTCGCGAATCTCCTCGAGCAGAGAGCCGGAGCCGCCGTGGAACACCAGGTCGAACGGCTTGTCGACGCCGTACTTCTCGCCCACCGCATCCTGGATCTGCTTGAGGATGCTCGGTGTGAGCACGACGTTGCCCGGCTTGTAGACACCGTGCACGTTGCCGAACGTCGCGGCGACCATGTAGCGGCCGCGCTCACCGAGTCCGAGTTTCTCCGCAGTGGCCAGTCCGTCCTCCGGGGTCGAGAAGAGTTTGGCGTCGTGCGTGGCCTCGATGCCGTCCTCCTCGCCGCCGACCACGCCGATCTCGAGCTCCATGATGATGTTGGCCTGGTGACACTTGTCGAGCATCTCCTCGGCGATGTCGAGGTTCTCCTCCAGCGGGATGGCCGAGCCGTCCCACATGTGCGACTGGAACAGCGGGAGTTTGCCGGCTTTGACGCGCTCGATCGAGATGTCCACCAGCGGCCGCATGAACCCGTCCAGTTTCTGCATCGGGCAGTGGTCTGTGTGCAGAGCGATGTTGACGGGGTATTTCTCCGCCGCGACATAGGCGAACTCGGCCAGGGCCACGGCGCCGGTCACCATGTCCTTGACGTACTGGCCGGATGCGAACTCCGCACCTCCCCAGGAGAATTGGATGATCCCGTCGCTCTCGGCCTCTGCGAAACCACGCAGAGCGGCGATGACGGACTGCGAGGACGTGACGTTGATAGCGGGATAGGCGAACTGACCGGCCTTGGCGCGGTCGAGCATCTCGGCGTAAACCTCTGGGGTAGCAATCGGCATGTGGCTAAGGGTAGCGAGTCGGGACTTCGGGCGCGAGGCGCGTTTGGAACCCGCCCTCGTCCCAGCCCGGGCAATCCGTGCCCCCATCCGCCGCAGATCCATGAGCCTTTGTCGCATCGGTGAGATTTCGTCGCACCGGCCAATCACCCGCGTTGGATTGGCGGCTATGACGAACCGCTCCCCCAATTTGGGTCTGGAACGAACGTTCCTGGGTCCGTGACCGCACCCCGACCCGTCACGCAGCAGCCCCGCTTTGTGACCTCAAGCTGCTGCTGCTTCCAACCCACCCGTTCGCGCTGCCCCCACCCGGCCGGGGCCTCATCCGGACCACCCGTTTGCCCGCGGATCTCCAACGCCTGTACCGAAGTCCAACGCCTGTACCTAACTCTCACCCTTGCCAGCGGCTCAGCGCCACGGCCCCAACACGCAGCCTTTCCCGTCTAGGACCTTGAGCAACGTGGCCGTGGACGTGACGCATCTAATGGTTAGCCTGGCTCCATGACCGTGGGCCCGCACCCGCTGCCTTGGCCCGACGATCCGCGCCTTGATCCCGCACTGCTCGCCGACGGTGACACCCGCAACGTGGAGGACCGGTTCCGCTACTGGCGCCGAGACGCCATCATCGCCGAACTCGACACCGCCCGGCACCCGGTGCACATAGCGATCGAGAACTTCCAGCACGACTTCAACATCGGTTCAGTCGTGCGCACCGCGAATGCCTTCAACGTCGCCGCCGTGCACATCGTCGGACGCCGCAGGTGGAACCGGCGGGGGGCGATGGTCACCGATCGCTACCAGCACGTCGAGCATCACAGCGATCCCACGGGCCTTCTGGACCTGGGTCTGCCCATCATCGGCATCGACAACATCGAGGGGTCCACCGCGATCGAGGGAAGGGCTCTGCCCAACGCGTGCGTGCTGCTCTTCGGGCAGGAAGGACCCGGGCTCAGCCCCGCTTCGCTGGACCTGTGCCAAGAGGTCCTGCACATCACGCAATACGGATCGACCCGGTCGATCAACGCCGGAGCCGCCGCCGCGATCGCGATGTACGCCTGGGCACTGCAGCACGCGTGAGGTCGACTACTGCGGGTCGGGTGCGCCCTGGGCCTGCGGATCCACAGCACCCTCGCGTTTGTGCCGCACGTACTCGTAGACGATCGGCAGCACACTGATGCCGACGACCGCGATCAGGATCAACTCGATGTTGTCCTTGACGAACGGGACGTTGCCCAGCGCGTAGCCCAGAAGCGTCACACCGGCGCCCCACAGGATGCCGCCGACGGCCGAGTAGATCATGTAGACCCGGAAGTTCATCCGCCCGACACCGGCCATTGCGGTGATGAAGGTCCGCACGATGGGCACGAACCGGGCGAGCACCACCGCCCGGGCTCCGTAGCGTTCGAAGAACTGATGGGTCTTGTCGACGTACTCCTTCCTGAAGAAGCGCGAGTCGGGGCGGCTGAACAGTTTGGGTCCGGCGACGTAGCCGATCCAATAGCCGGTTGCATTGCCAACCACGGCGGCGATCGCAAGCAGCGTCGCGGCCAGCCAGATCGGGGTGTCGATGAAATCCTGCGCGATGAACAGGCCGGTGATGAACAGCAGCGAGTCCCCCGGCAGGAAGAACCCGATCAGCAGGCCGCACTCGGCGAAGATGATGACGATGACGCCGATCAGCGCCAGCGGCCCGAGCCAGGTGAGGATGTTCTCCGGCTGCAAGAAATCCAGCAGGGCCACGCTTTGCGTCATTACACGACGGTACCTTGCACGGTGACGGATCCGGCGGGTGCGCTCATCCAATGTCCACGACTGGCCGTGGGCACGACGACGACGGGACTAGCCTGAGGCTGTGAGCGATCTCGACCACTTGAAGCAACAGATCCTGGACAAAGCGGTGGTACACGGCAAGGTCACCCTGTCCTCGGGCAAAGAAGCCGACTACTACATCGACCTGCGACGGGTGACGCTGGACCATGAGGCCGCGCCGGTCGTCGGCGAGGTCATGCGCGAACTCACCGCGGACCTGCACTACGACGCGGTGGGCGGGCTGACTCTCGGGGCGGACCCGGTCGCGACCGCGATGATGCACGCGAAGGGCCGGCCGCTGGACGCCTTCGTGGTGCGCAAACAAGGCAAGGCACACGGCCTGCAGCGCCGCATCGAGGGCCCGGATGTCACCGGGCGGAATGTGCTCGCCATTGAGGACACGTCGACGACCGGATCCAGTGTCCTGGCCGCGGTCGACGCCCTGCGCGAGGAAGGCGCCGAGGTGGTCGCCGTCGCGGTGATCGTCGATCGCGGCGCGGGGGAGGCGGTGCGCCGAGCAGGTCTGGAGTACCGCGCCGCGCTGACCCTCGCGGACCTCGGGTTGGACTGACCGCGTCCGGCGCGTCCGCTTTCCCTGCCGGGCATCGCAGATGACGATGGAAGGGTGTCGGATCTGCTGATCGCTCTACTGCCGCCAGTGCCCGAACAGTCCTGGCCCCGGCGCGAGATCGCCGCGGAGCTGGCCGCGTATCACTACGACGTGAAGATCCTCGACGAGTTGGCGACCCAGCCGATCGACGGGGATCTGGATCTGGCCGGCGCCTGGGTCGCGCATTGTGCCCTCGAACTGGCAGCCAGGAGCAACCGCGCCCCCGTGCTTCTCGTCGCGTACGGCGCCGCAGGCAGAATGCTGGCCGCCCTCGGCTTCGCCCAGCGTGCCTCGAGGAGGCGGGTCGTCGGGTACGTGCTCGTGGACGGCGATCTGCCCAAACCCGGCGTGCAGGACTGGCCGGACGCGCCCGTCACCTACCTCGGCACGAAAGAGTCGCACCTTGCCGAGTTGCGCGGGTGGGATCTATTGCCGGGCAACGATACCGCGGGCGAGATCCGGCAGGTCGCGGACCGCTGGGTGTGAGCATCGCGACGATCAACCGGTGCCGGCGATCAACTGCCGCTCGACCTCCGCATCGATCCCGGACACCGCAGCGCGCGACGACGGAGTCCAGTCCGGCCCCTCCTTCTGCAGCCACTTCCAGGTGTCCGCCACGGTGTCGCTCAGGGGGCGTGCCGCGAACCCGAAGTCGTAAGCAGCCGTACCGTCGACCGACCACAGGCCCTGGACGTCGGGGTCCTGCGGTGACCACAGCGGCAGGCCCCGCCAGGGGGTGACGCCGGCAGCCAGCAACCGTTCATCGTCGACGAAGACCGGTGTGCCGCCGGCGACGTCGGCGACGGCGCGTGCGAAATCACCCCAGGTGTATTCCCCGGTCCGGGTCACCACGTCGTAGCGTCCCGGACGGCCGGTCTCCGCACAGGTCAGGATGAAGTCCGCCAGATCGCGCGAGTCGACGTACTGGAACCGCTGCTCAGGGTCACCCCCGACGACGAACTCACCGCCGCGTGACGCCCGCCGAAGGTAGTCGGGCAGGCGGCCGAGATCCTCGTGCGGACCGAGCACGACCCCGGGCCGCACGACCAGCGTGTTGATCTCCCCGAAGATCGTCTCCACCGCACGCTCGACACCCGCCTTGAGCCGGCCGTACAACTGAAGGTCATCGCTGGGTCCCTGCGTGATGCCCGTCTCGTAGATCGGCGACGAGGCACTCACGGGCTGCGCCGGCCACTGGCTGTGCGCGGTGACCGTGGAGACCACTGCGTAGCTCGGCGCCACGTCGCGCAGGATCCGAGCGCTGGTCAGGGCGTGCGAGGGCGCATAACAAGCAGGGTCGATCACGATGTCCGCGCCGCCGCGTTCGTCGACCAACTTGGCCAGGTCGCGCAGATCGGAGATCATCGTCCGGTCGCCGCGCACCGCCAAGGCCCCGGCCGGCGGGGGGCCGCTGTGTCCGCGGTTGAAGACCACGACGTCGTATCCGCGCTTGTGCGCAGCCGAACAGATCGCGCGGCCCACGAAGCGTGTGCCTCCCAGCACAACCAGACGCATCAGCGGAACTCCTTCGGCTTGGTGGCGGCCCGCAGGATTCTGCGCGGGGTGTAGCGTGCTGCCGTCGCAGCGGCCCGGTACCGGCGGCTCGGCACCGAGAGCACTACACCACGCTCACAGTCCCGCACCCCCTGCCGTGCGACCGCGCCCGCGTCCAGCCACATCCATCCGGGCCCGTCGACGCGCATGTCGGCGCGCTGATGGAACTCGGTGCGGGTGAACCCGGGACACAGCGCAGTGGCGTGGACACCCGGCGGCGTGCCGGCGGCGAGCCCTTCAGTGAACGTCGTCACCCAGGCCTTCGCAGCGGAGTAGGTCCCCATCGGAAGCCAGCCTGCGACGCTTGAGACGTTGAGAATCCTGCCGCGGCCCCGCTCGACCATGCCGGGCAGCGCGGCGTGGGTCAACCGCATCACCGCGACGACCAGCACGTCCAGCAGCGCCTGCTCCTGATCGACGGTCGATTCCAAGAAGCTCTCGGTGATGCCGTAGCCCGCGTTGTTCACCAACCAGTCCACCCCGGTCGCAGCCTGCTCCACCTGTAGGAGTTGTTCGCGATCCGAAAGGTCCGCGGCGAGGACCTCACAGTTGCCCAGTTCGTCGGCCAGGTCGTTGAGCCGCCGCTCGTCGCGTGCCACCAGAATCAACTGGTGGCCCTGCAAGGCCAGTTCAAAGGCGATCTCGCGCCCGATCCCAGCGGTCGGTCCCGTCACCAGAGCAACACCCACGGTTGGGAATCTTCCTCCCCCGACGCGAGTCACGCCACCGGAAGCCGCAGAATCGGACGCATGCCGGATCGATTGGTGTCACGTATGCGCTCCCACGAGCGGACCATCTTCGGCGAGATGTCCGCGCTGGCCGCACACCTGGCGGCGATAAACCTCGGCCAGGGGTTCCCCGACACCGGTGGACCGCTACAGGTGCGGGAGGCCGCCGAGCGTGCCATCCGTGAGGGTTTGGGCGATCAGTATCCCCCGGCTCACGGGCTGCCCGACCTGCGAGCGGCGATCAGCGAACACCAGGCTCGGTTCTACGGCCTGCAGGTCGACGCGGCCGACGGGGTCGTCGTGGCCACCGGCGCGTCCGAGGCGATCGCCGCGGCGGTGCTCGCACTGGTCGAACCGGGGGCGGACGTGATGGTGCTGGACCCGTACTTCGACCTGTACGGTGCGGTGATCTCCCTGGCGGGCGCGAACCGCATCGCGGTGCCGCTTGCCACGCAAACCCTCCGTCCGGATGTCGCGGCGATGTCAGCGGCGCTCACCACGAACACCCGACTGCTCCTGCTCAACAGCCCCCACAACCCGACCGGCATCGTCTTCACCGAAGCGGAACTGTCGGCCGTCGCTGAGTTCGCGCGGGCAAACGACCTGCTGGTCATCGCCGACGAGGCCTACGAGCACCTCTGGTTCGACGACAACCGGCACATCCCCATCGCCTCGCTGCCCGGGATGTGGGACCGCACGGTGACGATCGGGTCCGGCGGCAAGTCGTTCTCGTTCACCGGATGGAAGGTCGGTTGGGCCACCGGACCCGCCGACCTGATCGCGGCCGTGCGGGTGGTGCGCCAGCACCTGTCCTACGTGTCCGGCGGACCTTTCCAGTACGCCATGGCGACCGGGCTGCGGTTGTCCGATACCTACTTCGAACAGTTCCGCGAGGGACTGTCCCAACAGCGCGACCTGTTGTGCGACGGGCTTGCGGACCTGGGGCTGCGAGTGATCGCGCCACAAGGCACCTACTTCGCAACCACCGACGTGCGGCCGGCCGGGTTCGCCACGGGCGCGGAATTCTGTGAACGGCTGCCCTATGAGGCCGGTGTCGTGGCGATTCCGCAGTCAGCCTTGAGCGATCACCCCGAGGCGACCGACCCCTACGTGCGCTGGGCGTTCTGCAAACAGCCCGCAGTGATCGACGAAGCCCTGGTCAGACTTCGGGGATGGTTGGGGTAGGCCACCAACCTGCGCGGTCGCTCACCGACCGGTGCGGGCATGACGTCCGAGCGCCCATACCGCCAGCGCACTGAGGGCAGCGGCGAACCCGGTGAGCACCGCGAGCTCCGTGGCGATCCCGGCCAGACCGGCGCCGTCGTTGATGATCTGGTTCCAGGCATCCATCGCCCAGGCCTGTGGCGTGAGGTGGCCGATGCGTGCCATCAGCGGACCGACGACGGAAAGCGGCCACATGGTCCCGCCCAGCATGCCCAGAACAATGCCGGCGGGCACGGCCACGGCCACGGCCTGCCCCGGGGTCTTCGCGATGCCGCCCAGCAGCATTCCGGCGGCTCCGGCGATCACGGAGTAGACGACCACGACTGCTGCCACAGCCAGCGGGTTGCCGAAGTTGATGCCGAAGGACAGCACCCCGAGCCCGAGCAGGATGGCCGACTGCAGCAAAGCGATCGCGACCCGCGACGCCCCCAGTCCCGACAGATACACCCCCAGGCCATGCGGCGTCGCGAGTGTCCGCTGGAAGACCCGCAACTGTCGCGCCTGAACCAGCGCCGCCGCTCCGAGCAGCCCGTTGAGGAAGACGAACAGCATCAGTTGGGACGGCACGGCGGAGGCGAACCGGTTCTCCTCCATCTCGTTGACCGCGCCCAAGGACCGGGCGGCGACCGTCACGGGCGGGACCTCTGACAGCGCGTCGTCCACCACCGCATCCGCTTGGGCCGCGGGCACGTCGCCGGACAGGACGTCGACGGCCACCGCCCGCGTGCTCACTTGCGCCGCGGCGGCATTGACCGTTGACACGATCACGCCCGCACCGCTGGATGTCTGCTGCACGTAGACCTGCACGGGTGAGCCGTCCGCAGGCACGTCGACGCCGCCGCCCACCCTCCCCATGCGGATGTCCCGGTACAGGTCGCGCCGGTCGGTGTACAGCGTCACGTCGACCGCGGCGGACTGTTCGAGTTCCTTGATCAGACTCATCCCCAGCGGTCCTGGGTCCTGGCTGAGCAACCCGACCGGCAGCCGCGAGCCGGACTGCCCGAAGCTCAGCCCGATCAGCAGAACCAACACGATCGGCAGCGCGATGGTGCTGAACATCGCGATCCGGTCGCGGAAGAAGCGGATCCACTCCACCCGTGCCGTGGCCAGTGCCGCCCTCATGACAGCACCTTGTTCCGCAGTGCGAGCAGGCCGGCGGTCGCGGTGCCGATCCCGATCGTGAGCAGCAGCAGAACCTGCGGCATCACCCCCGCCAGACCCGACTGGGCCGCGGACAGGTCCACGAAGGCCGATAGCGCGAGGCCGTTGGGGGTGAACAGCCGCATCGTGTCCAGCACGCCTGTCGCCCCCAGGAAGAACGTCCCACCGGCGACGGCGAACAGCAGCGCGACGATCGTGGTCAGGGCGTCGGCCTGGTTCTCAGTGCGCGCGAACCCCGTGATGAGCAGCGAGATGCCGGCGATCGCGGTCACTGCGGCGACGATCACGACGAAGACCCCCAACGGGTCTCCCCAGTCGGCTCCGAAGCCCAGCCACGTGATCAGCCAGACTGCGGTCATGCTCAGGACTCCCACGACCATGACCTGTGCGGTCTTGCCGAGCAGCACGGACGTCGGGCTCACCGGTGCTGCGAGGATGCGCGGCAACGTGCCCTGCTTGCGTTCGGCGACGATCGACCGGGCACCGTCTCCGATGATGAAGAAGAGGAACAGCATGGCCATTCCTGGGGCGAAGTAGGCCATCACGGAGAACGTGCCGTCCACCTCCCCTTGCTCCACGGTGATCGCGGGCGGGGACGCCACGGCTTTCTGGATCGACGCGGCGACATCCTCCACGCCGGCCTGGTTCGCGGCCACCGCAGTCACGCGAGCGGTCTGCAACTCGGCGGCAACGCCGCCGGCGACGGCCTCTGCGACCGACCTCGCCAGCGGGTCGGTGGCTGCCCCCACGACATCCAACTGCGCGGCCTCGCCCGACAGCACCGCCTCACCGAGTCCGGCGGGCATGACCACGACCGCGTCGTACGAACCGGATTCGACGGCGGCCTCCACGCCTTGCGGATCACCCACAGCGGAGAACGCGATGCCGTCCCCACCGGAACCGACGAGGCCCTTCGCTATCTGTGTGGAGACCTCGGAGCGATCGGCGTCCGCGATCCCGATGGTGACGTTGAGGGAGAAGCCCGATCCGAAAGCGGCCCCCACCACCAGCGCGATGACGATCGGCGCCACCAGCGCCTGGATGAGAATCGACCGGTCCCGCAAGGAGCGGCGCAAGCCGAGCGCCGCTATCAGCCACGTGGTGCGCCACATCAGTCGCGCAGCGCTTTCCCCGTCAGATCCAGGAAGACGGCTTCGAGGTCGGGTTGCACGACATCGACCCCGGTCACCTCGAGCCGATTCGCCTGGGCGAATTGCACAGCGGGAGCGATCAGACCAGGACCGTTGGCGGCAACCACGGACAGCCCGGATTCGACGTCCTGCACGGCGTTGACTTCCGGGAGTCGTTCCAGGTCGGCACGCCAGGCCTCGATATCCTCACGCCCACCGGCGACTCGGAAACTGACTGTGGCCCTCTCCCCCAGACCCTGCACCAGTTCGTCGCGGGAGCCCTCCGCGATCAAACGACCCTGATCGATGATGCCGATGCGGTCACACAGCCGCTCGGCCTCCTCCATGTAGTGCGTGGTGTAGAGGACCGCCATACCCGCGCCGCCGAGTTCCGCGACGGATTCAAGGATGCTGTTGCGGCTCTGCGGATCGACTCCCACCGTGGGCTCGTCGAGGATCAGCAGCCGCGGTTCGTGCAAGAGCCCCACGGCGATGTTCGCCCGCCGCTTCATGCCGCCGGAGTAGGTCTCGATGCGGTCCTTGGCCCGATCCGCCAGGCCCACGACCTCCAACACCTCGGCGATGCGGGCGCTCAACGCCTTGCCGTTGAGATTCTGGAGCCTGCCGAAGAACTGCAGGTTCTCGACGGCCGACAGATCCGGGTACAGCGCAATGTCCTGCGGCACCAGTCCGATCAGTGACTTGCGCGCGGGTGTCACGGGTTCGCCGAGCACCTCCACGCTGCCTTCGTCGGCATTCAGCAGGCCGGCGATCACGGAGATGGTGGTCGTCTTGCCGGCCCCGTTGGGACCCAGCAGTCCGTACGTCTCGCCGGTCCGGATCGTGAACGAGACCTGGTCGACGGCGGTGTGCTCACCGAATCGTCGTACCAATTGCTCAACCTGCAAGACCGGGCGATCCATGGTTTCAGCCTACGTCCGGGCTCCCAGGAGTCCGACAGTTTCGCCCGGATCACTTCGCCTGACAGGGCGGCTTGGCTTGGGGATCGGGTTGCGCCATGCTGTCGGGGATTCCAACGCCTGCCCTGGGGCGGGCGTCGGAGGCAGCCGCGTCCGAGCGCGTGCGGGGCCGTCGTCGGGCGCCGGACCGCAGCGTCCACAAGACGACCGTGACGCAACCTGCGGGCCAACGGGTGATCTGGATGAGGCCCCGCCGCTTCTTTGCCGAGTGTTGCGCGGTTGTCGGTTTCGCCGTGCCAGAACCAGCAACGGTGCAACACTCGGCCGGGTGGGGCGGCGGGAGAGGGACTGCTGCGTATTTGGGCCGGGGTTACGATCACGGCCCTCGGAGCGTTCGCTCCCGACACAGGGGTGACTTCACCCTGGTTCATCGCAGCCGCAAGACCAAGGGTGGCTTCGCCCGCTGATCCGACGAACTCTCGTGGGTGCGCGCGTGGAAGTTGGCCAGGCTGCGGCGAGCGGGCGCTCCCGTGTTCTCCCACGCCGGGGGCTATCGCCTCTCCGAGACTCAGCCCTATAGTTGGTAAGGCTTACCTAACTATGGAGGATCGTTGATCGGCAACTACCTCATCGGACTGCGTGAGGGCCTCGAGGCGGCGTTGATCGTGAGCATCCTGCTGGCGTATCTGGTGAAGACCGAGCGCACACACCTGAGTCGCCACATCTGGACCGGTGTCGGGATGGCTGTGGGGCTGTCGCTGGCGGTCGGCGCGGTGCTCACGTTCGGCACCCGCGGACTGACCTTCGAGGCGCAGGAGATCATCGGGGGCACCTTGTCGATCGTCGCCGTCGGGCTGGTCACGTGGATGATCTTCTGGATGGCCACCAACGCACGGCACCTGAAGGGCGAGTTGCACTCGAAGATGGACAAGGCCGCAGAGGCCGGCATGGGAGCACTGGTGGTCGTGGCGTTCCTGGCCGTGGCCCGGGAGGGCATCGAGACCGCCCTGTTCCTGTGGGCTGCCGTGCGGTCCACAGGCTCCGGGACCACGCCGTTGCTGGGCGCCCTGCTCGGCATCGCGACCGCGGTCGCGCTTGGCTACCTGATCTACAAGGGCGCTCTGCGACTAAACCTGGCGACGTTCTTCACGTGGACCGGAGCCGCCCTGATCATCGTGGCCGCCGGCGTGCTCGCGTACGGCATCCACGACCTGCAGGAGGCCGGTGTCCTGCCCGGGCTCAACACCCTTGCGTTCGATGTGAGCGACACGATCGCCCCCGGCACCTGGTACGCGACCCTGCTCAAGGGCACGATCAACTTCACGCCCGCGATGTCCGTGCTGAGCGCCATCGGGTGGCTCGGCTACGTCGGAACCGTCATGACCCTGTTCATCCTCAAGGTGCGGGGGCCCAAGCCTGCAAAGACCATCCCCGTTAAGGAGTACGCAGCGTGAAACGTGTTGTCGTCGCAGGTGCCGCGATCGTGGCCCTCGCAGGGTGCACCAGCACCGCCGACAGCGCCGAGGACGCCACGCCGATCGCCGTGACGAGCAGCGACTCCACCTGTGAGGTCATGCCCACGCAGGCCCCCGCCGGCACAGTCGTGTTCTCCGTGCAGAACACCGGCACTCAGGCAACCGAGTTCTACCTGCTGCGGAGCAATGACGAGGTCGTCGCCGAGGTCGAGAACATCGGTCCCGGGGTCGCGCGTGACCTGGTCGTGGACGTCGAAGCGGGGGACTACATCACCTCATGCAAGCCGGGAATGACCGGTGACGGCATCCGCGGCGACTTCAGTATCGTGGACCAGTGACACCTCACACAACGGGTCGCGGCGGGCCCCACCTGTGACCCACCCCGCACTGGGCCGTGAGCGCCATCTATTGGATCCGGCCGTGCGCGCCGATCCGGTCGCCCTCGACGGCCTGCTGCACCCCGACTTCACCGAAGTGGGCGCCTCGGGCCGTCGCTGGAGCCGCGCCGAGATGATCGCGGCCTTGGTCGCGGATCCGGCCAGCCCGGGGGAGATGACCGATGCCGACGCGTCCGAACTGGCCTACGGCATCGCGCTGGTCACCTACAAGCTCGGGGACACCCGACGATCGTCAGTGTGGGTGCGCGAACACTCCCGCTGGCTGCTCCGGTACCACCAGGGCACACGCCTAGCGTGATGTCCGAAAACCGCTAGCCATCGGGTGCGGCGGCGGCGAGAATCGAGCCATGGACGGACTGGACCGTGAGGCCTGCTACCGCGCGGTGACCAGCCGGGACACCCGCTTCGACGGCTGGTTCTACACCGCCGTACGCACGACCAGGATCTACTGCCGCCCCAGTTGTCCGGCGATCACGCCGAAGCCGGGTAACGTCGACTTCTACCGCACAGCGGCGGCTGCACAGACCGCCGGCTTCCGGGCCTGCAAACGGTGCCGTCCGGACGCCTCCCCCGGTTCCCCGGAATGGGACATCCGCTCCGACCTCGTCGCTCGCGCGATGCGATTGATCCGCGACGGGGTGATCGATCGCGACGGTGTGGCCGGGCTGGCCGGCGCACTCGGCTACACCCAACGGCATGTCACCCGGTTACTCACCGAGGAACTCGGCGCCGGGCCGCTGGCCATCGCACGCGCGCACCGGGCCCGGACCGCGCGGACGTTGCTCGAAAGCACATCGCTGAGCGCCGCCGACATCGCATTCGCCGCGGGGTTCGGCAGTGTCCGGCAGTTCAACGACACGATCCGCGAGGTGTACGCCCTCACACCGAGCGCGCTGCGCTCCTCGCCCACCGGCGGCGAACGCATCAGCCTACGACTTCCCACGCGCACCCCGTTCGCCGGCGATGTGCTGCTGGGTTTCCTGGGACGGCGCGCGATCCCCGGCGTCGAGACCTGGGACGGGACCACGTTCGGTCGGAATCTGCGCCTCCCGTACGCCGACGGTCGGGCCGCCATCACCGCCCACGACGATCACTGCCGGGTGAATCTGGAACTGTGCGACCTGCGCGACCTCGCGCCGACTGTCAGCCGCCTGCGCCGGATGCTCGACCTGGATGCGGACCCGGTCGCCGTGGCGGGCACCCTGCAGGCGACCCTGCCGGTCGACCGCATTCCGGGGCTGCGCAGCCCGGCCGCCTTCGATCCGGCGGAGACGGCGATCCGGGCTGTCCTCGGCCAGCAGGTGAGCGTCGCAGCGGCCTGCACCGCGGCCGGGAGACTGGCCGCCGGCGGACCGCACTTCCCGACCTCCGCACAAATCGCCCAGATGGATCCGGAGGCCTTCGCGATGCCGCGGCGCCGGGCGGCCACGGTCATCGAACTGGCAGCCAGACTCGCCGACGGCACAGTGGTGCTGGACCCCGGTTCGGACTGGGACGAGGCCGAACGCAGCCTGCTGGACATCCCCGGCATCGGACCCTGGACCGCGAAGTACATCCGGATGCGCGCGCTCGGCGATCCTGACGTGAGCCTGCCCTCCGATCTGGGAATCGTCAAAGCGGCCCGCGCCCGTGGACTCGATGCCGACGACCTTCGGTGGAAACCGTGGCGTTCATACGCGATGCACTACCTATGGAACCTGGAGAACTGACATGCCCTACTGCGAGTACCCCAGCCCGGTCGGCATCTTGACCCTCGTGGCATCCGATGAGGGATTGCAGGCCGTCTGGTGGCCCGACGACGCTCGATCGACCCATATCGGCCAGTGTCAGCCCGACCATCCCGTCCTGGCCCAGGCGTCTGCCGAACTCGACGAGTACTTCGCGGGGCGTCGCACCACGTTCGATGTGCCGCTGAATCCAACGGGGACCGAGTTCCAACGGGCGGCGTGGGCCGTGCTGCGAACGATCCCCTACGCGCAGACCATGACCTACGCGCAACAGGCGGCTCGACTGGGCGACCCGGCCAAGGCCCGCGCGGTCGGGGCGGCCAACGGGCGTAACCCCATCTCGATCATCGTGCCCTGCCACCGCGTGGTGGGCGCGTCCGGCGCCCTCACCGGATTCGCCGGCGGACTCGACGCGAAACAGTGGTTGCTTCAGTTCGAGCGACGCACGGCCTCCACAAGTGGGCACCACACGACCTCTGTTTCCTGAATTTGCCATCTTTGGGGGGTTTCTGGCGGCGTTATGCGTTGTTTGTCTGATATCTGGCTCCCGAAGTGGGCACAGGCTGAGGGCCGTTGCCCACTTCGAGTGGCCCGCCGCTGGGAAGGCCTCACGGCGTACGGTTGACATGTGAGCCAATGCCCACAGTGCGGCCACGTCCTATCGGCCCCGAACGCCGACGGAATGCTCACCTGCACCTGCGGGTTCCGCGGGTACGCGGGGTACCTGCGCGAGTACGACTACCTCACCCAGCGCCGCCAGTGGCTCGCTGATCGAATCGCCGAACAAGCACCACCGCCGGACCCGGCCACAGCACAGGCCTACGGCATCTGGCCGGTCGGGGTGCCACACCCCCCGGTCACACCACCGCACAAGGGCTCGGCTCAGACGCTGCTGGTCACGCTCGGTGCGGCCCTGCTGATACTCGCGGGCCTGGTGTTCGTGGCGGTCGCGTGGGAACTGTTCGGGCCGCTCGGACAACTTGCGATCCTGGCCGGTTCGGCAGTGCTCAGCGGACTCGCCGCGATCCGGCTGCGCACACGTGTCCCCCGGACCACCGAAGCGCTGGCCGTGGTCGCGTTCGCACTGGGCCTCATTGTGGCGGCCGCTGGACCCGGCTTGGGCGCTTTGCCCGAGGGGTGGGTGGCCATCGACTCGCCCTACTCCCTGGTCGTCTGCTCCGTGGCGGTCGCGTTCGGGCTCCTGGCGGGTCACCGCTTCGGCATCACGTCGTGGTCGTGGCTCGGCTGGCTGAGTTCGCTGGTGCTGCTGGCCAGTGCAATGGGAATGGTCACTGGCCCTCTCACATCCGAGCTCACCACCACGCTGTCAGGCATCGCGTACGTGGCGCTGACAGCGGGCCTGATGGCGTTCCCGTTGAGAACTGACCGGCTGCCCGTGCGGGTGACCGCCGGGCTGAGTCTGGTGGTCGCCTCGGGCCTGACGCTGTCCCTGCTCGACTACGACCCGCCCACCGGTGCTGTGGTCGTGGTTTCGGTGGCTCTGCTGGCCCTCCTGTTGCTGCAGGATGTCCTGGGACACCGCGCCTCGATCTGGATCGGCTGGCCACTGTTCGGCTTCTGGCTCGCCCTGCTCTCGCTGCTGGCGCCGACCGCCACCGCGATCACGGTGGTCGTCGCGGTTGCCGGAACCCTGCTGCTGTTTCTGCTTGCACGCTGGGGCATCGCCCTGGCCGCGGTGACTGTCGGTGTGCTGTGGAGTACCTGGCTCATCGGAACGGCTCCACCGGATCTGCAATGGTTCTTCGGCCTCGCGGGTGTCGGCCTGTTCACGTTCTCGCTGCGCAAGGGAGCAGCCCCGCTCGCGTGGTTCGGGGCGCTGTTCGTGCAGACGGCGTTCCTGCTGCAGGTGACCGAAGTTCCCTTTTTCGAGGTCCCGACCCTGGTCCTGGCGGGACTGCTGCTGCTGGCGGGCCTCGTTCAGTTCCGGTCCGGCGAGCGCCGCTCCCTGATCCTGTACGCTCCCGCGTTGAGCGCCGCCCTACTGCCCAGCGCGCTGGTGATCTGGGACGAACCCTGGTCGACGGCGTCACTGGCACGCTTGCTGGTCGTAATGATCGCCGGAGTCGTGTGCCTGCTGGTGGGAGTGCGCGGTCACCTGCTGGGACTGGTCGTTCCAGCGACGCTGGCCATCTCGATCGCTGCGACTGCACAGATCTGGACGACCCTGGACACGCTGCCGCGCTGGATGGCGCTGGCACTGGCAGGTGCGGCATTGATCGTCGCCGGCGCACGCATCGAGTGGGTCCGCGAGAAGCGGCAGGAGACCAGCGCCTGGCTGCGGACCCTGCAGTGACTACTTGAGCGCGTACTTGCCCACGACCCCGGCGTGGTCGGAGTGCCAGAACCCGTAGGACTGCTCCCGGCCCACGACCCAGGTCTTGATCTTCTTGACCCTCTTCGGGGTGGTGGTGAAGATCTGGTCGACGCGGTGGTCGAACTCGTCGATCGAGCCCCCCGTCTGCATGTCGTCGGAAGTCGCGATGCAGCAACTCATCGGCGTCGTCGTACCGATGTCCTTGAAGCCTGCCTTGCGCAACACCTCGAACGCCTGCTCGTCGCCAGGCACCAATCCCGGGGAGTCGGAGTTGAAATCGCCGACCGCGATCAGCGGACCCTTGACCTTGGCCATCGCTTTGGCGAACTCCTTGGCCTGCTTCGCGCGGATGCTGGGCACCTGGGTGCGGTCATCGAAGGCTTCCAGGTGGGTGTTCGCGAACGTGAACCACTTGCCGCCGCGCATCTTCGCGCGGGTCGACAGCCACCCACGCAGCGACGTCACCGTGACGAACCCGGCGACCTTCACGCTGAAGCTGTTCTTCTTCTTGTACTGCGCCCCTTGCAGGTCCTTGGTCTGAATCCCCTTGTCGGTGCGTTTGAGGATGGCGTCGCGCATGGTGAGCCGGTAGTTGGCCTCGGCACCGTTCGTGCCGGTCTTCGGGTTGTTGTCGGTGTCCGCGGGGGCCTCGAAGTCGAATTCGTCTTGAACATCCACGACCTCGTACTTGACCTTGCCCTTGTTGATCCGCTTCATCAGGATCTTCAGGAAGTCCTGGTAGACCTTCTTGGCGGACGGCTCCTGGTTGAACACCGCGTTCAGGTTCACCGGACCCTTGCGCCACAGCGCGACCTCCTGCAGGCCGATCAGGTCGGGTTTGCGTGCCTGGATCTCGTCGGCGAGGCCCTTGGCCCGCTGCGGGAAGTTGGTGGCCTCGAGCTGACGGAAGATCGCCCCGGCCGCCGTGACGAACTCCCCACCGCCGGTGGCACCCAGGGCGGGTCCGAGGTCGGCGCCGAGGAACAGGTTGCGGGTCATCACCTTCACGTTCTTGGCGCCACCGGATGCCACCTCTCCCGAAGCGGTGCTGTCTGCTTGAGCCGTTCCCACTCCGGTCAGGATGAGTGCTCCCGCGGTGGCGGCGATGAATACTGTGCGCATGGCCGCCACCTTACAAAGGCCGTTCGGTTTGTGAGCGGCATTCGTGGTGTTCGCACCTGATACACGCCGCAGGACGTGCTCAGTGGACGCACCGACGCGGGGTTGTGTAGTCCGTCGGATTCCAACGGACAGACGGGCTCAGCCGGAATGCAGGGGCCTGCTGCTACTCGCGGGCTAGGCGGTACGGCCCCGGGAAGACCGGATCAGAGGCATCCCCTCAACCCGGCGTGGTCGCACGCATCGCGTTGAGGGGCAGCTCTCAGACCAGGGCCAGACCGTCCCCGAGCACATCCACCGTGACGGACTCCCCGTCCCGCACCTCGCCGGCAAGGATGGCTCGGGCGAGCTGGTCGCCGATCTCCTTCTGCACCAACCTGCGCAGCGGCCGCGCACCGTAGATCGGGTCGAAGCCCTTCTCGGCCAACCACACCTTCGCGGCGTCGGTGACGATCAGGGTCATCCGGCGGCTGGCCAACCTGTCGGCCAGCGCTTCGACCTGCAGGTCCACGATCCTCGTGAGTTCGGCCGGGCTCAGCGGCGCAAACATGACGACGTCGTCGAGCCGGTTGAGGAACTCCGGCTTGAACGACTGCCGGACCACCGCCATCACGGATTCCTGGCGTTGCTCGTACGGCACCGTCTGGTCGACGAGGAACTGCGACCCCATGTTGGAGGTCAGCACCAGAATCGTGTTGCGGAAGTCCACCGTGCGGCCCTGGCCGTCGGTGAGGCGACCGTCGTCGAGCACTTGCAGCAGGATGTCGAACACCTCGGGGTGGGCCTTCTCGACCTCGTCGAGCAGGACCAGGCTGTAGGGCCTGCGGCGCACTGCCTCGGTGAGCTGACCGCCCTCCTCATACCCGACGTAGCCGGGAGGGGCGCCCACCAGCCGGGCCACCGAGTGCTTCTCGGAGTACTCGCTCATGTCGATGCGGATCATCGCCCGTTCGTCGTCGAACAGGAACTCAGCAAGCGCCTTCGCAAGTTCGGTCTTGCCGACGCCGGTCGGTCCGAGGAACAGGAACGAACCGGTCGGCCGGTCGGGGTCGGAGATGCCGGCACGAGTGCGGCGTACAGCATCGGACACCGCGCGGACGGCCTGCTCCTGCCCGATGACCCGCTTTCCGAGTTCCTCTTCCATGCGCAGGAGCTTCTCGGTCTCACCCTCCATCAGCCGCCCGGCCGGGATCCCGGTCCAGGCGCCCACGACCTCGGCGATGTCCTCGGCGGTGACCTCCTCGGAGACCATCCCGCCCTCGGGGCCGGCCTGGGATTCCAGCTTCCGCTCCAGTTCCGGCAACTCGCCGTACTGGATCCTGGCGGCCTGCTCCAGGTCACCGTCGCGCACCGCACGGTCGGCGATGTTGCGCAGTTCGTCGATGCGGATCTTCAGGTCGCCGATGCGGTCCAGGTTGGCCTTCTCCAGATCCCACCGGGAACGCAGAGCGCGCAGATCCTCCTCATGATCCGCGAGATCGGCGCGCAGTTTCTCGAGCCGCTCGACGGAGGCGGGGTCGGTCTCCTTGGCAAGGGCCATCTCCTCCATCTTCATGCGGTCGACCTGGCGCTGGAGTTTGTCGATCTCCTCAGGACTGGAGTCGATCTCCATACGCAGCCGCGACGCCGACTCGTCGACGAGGTCGATGGCCTTGTCGGGCAGGAAGCGCGCGGTGATGTAGCGGTCTGACAGTGTCGCCGCCGCCACCAGCGCCGCGTCCGCGATGGCGACCTTGTGGTGCGCCTCGTACTTCTCCTTGAGCCCGCGCAGGATCGCGATCGTCTCCTCGACGCTCGGCTCGCCGACCAGTACCTGCTGGAAGCGCCGCTCGAGGGCCGGATCCTTTTCGATGCGTTCGCGGTATTCGTCCAGCGTGGTGGCACCGACCATGCGTAGTTCGCCGCGGGCGAGCATCGGCTTGAGCATGTTGCCGGCGTCCATGGCACCTTCGCCGGAGGCGCCGGCGCCGACGACGGTGTGCAGTTCGTCGATGAACGTGATGATCTGGCCCTCGGACTGCTGTATCTCCTCCAGGACTGCCTTGAGCCGCTCCTCGAACTCGCCGCGGTACTTGGCGCCGGCGACCATGCCGGGCAGGTCCAGGGAGATGAGGGTCTTGTTGCGCAGGGAGTCCGGAACATCGCCGGCGACGATGCGCTGGGCCAGGCCCTCGACCACCGCGGTCTTGCCGACCCCAGGTTCCCCGATCAGTACCGGGTTGTTCTTCGTGCGCCGTGACAGCACCTGCACGACACGGCGGATCTCGGCATCTCGGCCGATGACCGGGTCGATCTTGCCCTCGCGCGCGCGTTCGGTCAGATCGATGCCGTACTTCTCGAGCGCCTGGAAGCTGGCCTCGGGGTCCTGATTGGTGACGCGTCGGTCACCGGCGACCTGGCCCAGGGCGTCGAGCAGTTTGGCAGGCTCGACGGGCAGCAGGTCCGGTTGCTTCTCCGCGACACCGATCAACAGGTGCTCAGTGGAGACGTAGTCGTCGCTGCGTTGGTTGGCGAGGTCTTGGGCCGCCTGCAGAACGGCATGCATGGTCCGGGACAAGGTGGGCTGACCCATGGTCGAGCCGGTGGCGGCGGGCAGTTGGGACAGCGCGGCGCGCACATCGGCATCGAGCGCCGGACGGTTGACACCGACGGTGTCGAGCAGGCTGACGGCGATCCCCTCGCCCTGGGCAAGCAGTGCATGAAGTAGGTGCGCAGGGGTCACTTCCGAGTTGCCGTCGGCTGCGGCTTGCCGAATCGCAGCTCCGAGGGCGTCCTGCGCCTTGGTGGTGAAGTCCATGGTCATATTGTGCCGGATCGGGAGGCTCTGTGTCAATAACTATGAGTCGAGTTATATCAATGTTACGCCGCCTCTGCCCGGCTACGCCGGCTGTCCCGGGACTTTGGTCAGATCTGGTCACTGGGTGACGTGCCAGGTCCAAAGTCCGCGCCGACCCTCGCCGCGCCCGGCGCGGCGGTCAAGTCACGGCCCGATCAGCGCCTCGAGCCGGTCCCGCGGCAGCGCCGGCACGGTGAGACCCCGACGCCCAGTGGTCGTGGTCGCCGAAAGAAGGCTGTCCCACACCGCCGACTCCGTCGCGTCCACCGTGGCCTCGAACAGGTCGTCAAGCCGGGAGCTCGGCCATGCGGGGCGATCGGGCGCCGCGCCGCGAGGTGCCCTCAGGCCGGTGGCCAGGCAGCAGAAGATCTCGCCGCTGCCGTGGTGTGCGACCGAGCCGCACCTCGCCAGGCCGAGGCCGACGCGAGCTGCCACGCGGGTCGCAGTCGCCGGATCGAGCGGCGCGTCAGTGACGACCACCCCGATACAGGAACCGGCCGGCTCCGGGTGGGTGGCCGCCCACCAGGCCGGTTCTTCGAGCTCCTCGCCCACCACCTGGCCCCGGATCGTCAGCTGGTGTGGTGCACCGAAGTTGGTGAGGAGCACGACGGCGACGGTGGTGCCGTCGGGCAGGACGCGCGACGAGGTCCCGATTCCGCCCTTCCACCCCATACACACGGTCCCTGTCCCCGCTCCCACGCAACCGCTCAGGACCGCCCGACCACCAGGTGGGAGCCCGTCCCGGGCCGACTGACGCGCCTGCGACAGAGCCTCGGCAACATCCGTATCCGTCACATGCATAGTGCGCGGGTCGTTCAGCCACGAGTCGTCGCACTCGCCAACGACCGGGATCACGACCGAATCCGCGATCTCGGGTTGTTCGGCCATCAGCAGCCGGCAGGCGGCGTCGTAGACGCGGCCGACCTGCATCGTGCTGGTGAGGAAGACGGGCGTCTCAGTCAACCCCCACTCCTGGATCTGCAGGCTGCCGGTCAGTTCACCCGCCCCGTTGAGGACCGCGACTCCGGCCGGCACTGGATTCGCCCACACGTCGCCTCCGGGGTCCACAACCGTCACACCGGTTCGGGCGATGCCGCTACCCACCGGTGGGTCGGCATCGTCGCGGACGATCGTCGCGTGCCCAAGCCCCGCCCCCGGCACGTCGAGCACGGAGTCGCTGGGACCCGTGGGGAAGCGGCCGAAGGACTGGGCGAGGAAAGCGGGCGGCATGGTGGCATCATGCCGCACATGACGATCCCCGTGGTCTGGTCCGACGACTGCCTGCTGCATGTTCCTGGTGGGGAGGTCTGGGTCGGCGTCCGGACGCCCGGGACTGAGGCGCCCGAGAGACTTCCGGCCATCCGAGCCGCCCTGGCCGAGGCCGGACACCCGTTCGTCCCGGCCACCGCCCACGGCGACGAACCCGTGCTGGCCGTCCACGACGCCGCGCTGCTGGACTACCTGGCCGATGCGTACTCCGGGTGGGTGGCCGCCGGCTTCCCCGACGACCCCGGACAGGACCGCGTCGTCGGGTACCTGTTCCCCACGCCCGGTTTGCTGTCCGGACTTCCGCTGCGTACGCCCACGGCCGCGCACGCCCGCGCGGGCCGTTTCTGCTACGACACGATGACGCTGGTCGGCCCGGGTACGTACACCGCCGCCCGAGCCGCGGCTGACGCGGCCCTGACCGCGGTCGACCTGGTCAACTCGGGGACGCCCGCCGCGTACGCCGCCTGCCGCCCGCCGGGTCACCATGTCACGCGCGATGCCTTCGGGGGGTCCTGCTACCTGAACAACGCGGCGATCGCCGCGCAGGCTCTTCGTTCGGCGGGCCACGAGCGGGTGGCCGTGGTCGACGTCGATGCCCACCACGCCAACGGGACGCAGTCGATCTTCTACGACCGCCCGGACGTGATGGTCACGTCGGTCCACGTCGACCCGGGTGCCGGCTGGTTCCCGCACTACCTCGGGTTCGCCGACGAGACCGGCCGGGGAGACGGCCACGGCGCGAACCTCAATCTCCCGTTGCCGGAGGGGACCGGCGACCAGGGGTGGCTGGCCGCGGTCGGGGCCGCGGTCGCGGCGGTTGCCCGGTTCGACCCCGGCGCCGTGGTGCTATCCCTCGGGGTGGACGCTGCGGCCGACGACCCGGAGAGCCCGCTACGGGTCACCGCCGAGGGGTACCGTTCCGCCGCGCGGCAGGTCGCCGCCCTCGGCGTTCCGGTGGTCGCCGTCCAAGAGGGTGGTTACCACCTGCCGACGCTTGGACGGCTCGTGGCCGCAGCGCTGGACGGCCTCGCCGGGTGAGCCGGCCGCGGTGGTGACGGTCGGGCTGCGGATCTCGGGCTACAAACCCGATGCCCGCAGCGTCGCCCGCACGACCGGATGGTCGGGGTCGAGCCCGTAGCGGTCGCGGTACACGGCGGTGACCGCGTCGCGCAGGGCTGCACCAACCGGCACGGGGTCGAGCCCAAGGCCGTCGCTGGAGGATGCGGCGCAGCGAGGCGCCCATCAGCAGCAGCGCCGGTTCCTCCCCCTCCTGCCCGTGATCGGGCGGCGCGTAGTCGCGGACCGCGAGCAGATCGACGCCCTGCCGCCGATAGAACTCGATGCGGCGCAGGTCGTCGCGACGTTCCGGGGAATCGTCCGGTCGGCCGTCGGGATCCTCCACGTCGAGCAGCAGCATCGATCGTCCGGCCTCCCGCAGGTGGTCGACCAAGGCCTTCAGAAGCGCCGATCCGTGCCCGCCACCGCGGCGCTGCTCATCGACCACGAAGTAGCGGACGAAGGACATGGACGTATCGCCGAGGTGACGCACCAGCGCCAGTCCCACAGGCATGGCCTCATCGTCCAGCAGCACGAATAATCGCTCGTCGGGGCGGCTGGCTGTGATCTCCTCCCACGGCGCGCGCAAGAGCGAGCGGGAACGACGACTCGTAGACATGGCGCACGGAGGCCTGGTGAGCGGAGTCGAGCCCGCTGAAAGCCACCAGCCGGTGCTCGTTCATGCCGACCCTCCGATCCCCAGACCGGCGTCCCACACGGCCTCGCCGCCGACCACCGTCGCGAGCACCTCGATGTCCGCCAGCGCAGCCGGCTCCACCCGCGTGGGGTCGTCGGACAGGACCGTGAGGTCGGCCAGCGTCCCCGGACCGATCCACCCTTTGCGGTCCTCCTCGTAGGAGGCGTAGGCAGACCCATACGTGTAGGCCCGCAGCGCGTCGTGGGCGCTGACCACTTCGTCGGGGCCGAGCAGGTCCCCGGACGCGGTCCGCCGGTTCACCATGTCGTGGATACCCAGCATGGGTCGGCCATCGACGACCGGCCGGTCGCTACTGCCCGGAACGACCAGTCCGGCGGCCAGCAGCGATGCGTGGCGGTAGGCCCATTCGGAACGCTGCGGCCCCAGCGCCCGGCGCATGCCGTCGCCGATCTCGCCGACGAACCGGCCCTGCGGCACCGGCACAACGCCGAGGCGAGCTGCCCTCGCCACCTGGTCGGGCCGCGCGACGCCGAAGTGTTCGATCCGATGCCGGGGCGCGAGGTTGCCGGGACGCCCGCCCCAGCCGGTCCTCGGGTAGTCGCGCACACACCGTTCGTAGGCGTCCAGCACGAGGTCGATCGCGGAGTCACCGATGGCGTGGGTGGCGACCCGCCAGCCGGAGCGGTGGGCGGAAACGATCGTGTCGACCAGTGCGTCTGCGTCGTCCTGCAGGTATCCGCGGACACCGGGTTCGTCGCTGAAGTCGGTACACATCGCGGCCGTGTGCCCGATCAGACGACCCGTCGGAGAACACCTTCACCGGCCCGAGCCGCAAGCGGTCGTCGCCGAACCCGGTGCGAAGACCCAGGTCGATGCCGTCGCCCAGGTCGTCGGCGTCGCTCCCGCGTAGCGCGTGGAGCACCGGCGACACCACCATGAGTTCGACACGAACCGCAAGGTGCCCGGCGTCGCGGGCCCGCTGGTAGGCCAGCGCCTCGACCGGGGTGCGCCCGATCCACCCCCCGCCCACGCCAGCCTCCACCACACTCGTGATGCCCTGCCGGACATACACGTCGCTGGCCCGGGCAATCGCATGCGCAACCTCATCCACTGCGACCGGGCGACGCAACGGTGTGAGCAGGTTCTGGGCCTGCTCCTGAAGCAGTCCCGTCGGGCGCCCGGAGCCGTCCACCACGATCGTCCCGCCAGGCACGTCGATGCCGAGCTCGGAGATGCCCAACTCCTGCAGCACCGCTGTGCTCACGACCGCCATGTGCCCCGAGGTGTGGGTCAGCAGGACCCGCCGCCCGGGCGCGACCCGCTCGAGCAGGTCACGATCGGGATGGCCGCCGATCTTGTTCTCGTCGTAGCCGTTCCCAACGATCCACCGGTCTACCGGCGTGATGTCGTTGGCAGCGGCGACCGCGGCGGCGACGTCGTCGAGGCTCCCAATCGGCGGGGTGGACAGATTGATCTCATCGAGACTGGCTCCGAACCAGGCCATGTGCTGATGGGCGTCGTGGAACCCCGGCACGACACATCGACCGCCGAGGGAAACCGTGCGCCTGGCCGTCAGCCCTGCGTCATCCGGGCCCACGTGCAGGATCCGGTCGCCGAGCAACGCCACCACGCCGGCCCGAGGCTGCGACGACCCTCGGGCGCCATCGTCAGCACGGCGGCGTCGGTAAGCAGGAGGTCCGCGACCGGGCCGCTCATGTCCGTGGCCCCTGCGCTCCGGCGGCGAGCCAGCCGAACAGGGCGCGGAACGAGTCGGTCCACGGCGTCGGCTGGCCGGACCCGTCCGCCTTGACCACCACGCGGGTCCCGTGCGCCACCGGGACCTCCTCGGCACTCCCGGGCACCGCGCAGCGGTACCCCCATGTGGCGCTGGTCCGTCCCAGTCGGACGGCGACCACCTCCACTGTCATGACGCCCGGGGAGGACACGGGCGCTGTGAACTCCATCGCGGTGGCGCGAACCACGTAGCCGATGTCCTCGTGCCGCTGGGACAGGTCGGTCCAGCCGTAGCCGAGCTGCTCGAAGAGCGCTGACTGGGCCCGCTCGACGTGCACCGCGAATCGGGAATTGTGCATGACCCCCAGGGGGTCCATCTCGTCGAAGTAGACCGCGCTGTCGTACCGGAAACAGGCCGGCCCCGCTACCGTCATCGCCACATCCCATCCACTCGGTCCCACGTCCGGCCGGGCACCGACGCCAGGCGGGTCTTGGCCACGCGGTGCGACGCCGTGATCGGCAGGTCGTCGCACACCTCCCAGTAGCGGGGCACTTTGAAGCGGGCCAGCCGCTGCCCGCAATGCTCGGCGAGTTCGGACACGAGGACCTGATCCCGGCCACTGTCCCCCGTGGGGGACACGAACGCCTTCACCTCTTCGCCGCGCAGCTCGTCGGGGACCGCGACCACGGCGGCGAGCCGGATGGCTGGATGTGCGAGCAGGACGTCCTCGACCTCCCGGGCCGACACGTTCTCCCCGGCCCGCCGGACCATATCCTTCAACCGCCCCACCAAATACACACGGCCCGCCTCGTCCATCCGCCCGAGGTCGCCGGTGTGGAACCAGCCGCCGCGGAAGGCTGCGGCCGTCGCCTCCGGGTCGGCCTCGTAGCGGTCCATGAGGCCCGGTCCGCGTAACACCAACTCGCCGACCTCGCCCCGGGGAACCGGCAGGTCATGGGCGTCGACGATCCGAACCTCCCGGGCACGCGCAGCAGCGCCCACGCAGCCACTGCCCACCAGTTCGTCGTGGTCCACATCGGTCACCCGCAGGTCGGCGCCGGTCTCGGTCATGCCGAACGCCTCGTACCACTTCACGCCCCACCGCTGCTCGAGCTCCTCGTGATGCGCGGGCGGAATCGCCGAGCACTGCACGACCCGGACCCGGTGCGAACGGTCGAGCGGGTCGGGGTGCATCTTCAGCAGCAGGGTGGGCATCGCGGCCAGACAGTAGAAGTAGGTCACCCGGTGCTCTCGAACCTTCGCCCAGAAGGTGGACGGGTGGAAGGCGTCCAGGACGACCAAGTGGGCCCCCGCCAACAGCGCGGCCACCAAGTTCCACTGCGGGTCGATGTACGAGAAGGCCTGCGCGGTGAGCAGGGTGTCGTCGCCACCCAGGTGCGGAAATCCGTCCACCAGGCCACTACCGAGCTCGATCCAGTACCGGTGCGACAGGACGCACCCCTTGGGACGTCCGGTCGTCCCGGAGGTGTACTGAATGTTGACGGTTTCCTCGGCGGCGACACGGCGCTCGGGCGGTGAGGACGCCTCCCCGAGCGGCACCCCGGCACCCGGCAGTTGCTCGATCTGCAGGAGGGGAACGTCCAGATGGGCGCTGCCAAGGGCCTCGCGCACGTGTGGGGCGAGGTCGTTCGAGGTGACCACGGCTGCGGCGCGGGAGTGTTCGAGGATGTGGCCGGCGTCCTCTCCCCGGTAGTGCGGATTCAGAGGAACCATCGCCGCGCCGAGCCGCGCGAGCGCCAGCCACGTCAGCGGGAACTCGGCCTGATTGTGCATCATCACAGCGACCCGGTCACCTGATGTGACTCCCCGATCGGCCAGCGCGGCAGCCAGGCCGGACGATCGGCGGCCCACGTCCGCGAACGTCAGCGCCTCGCCGGGGTCGAACGTCCAGGCCATCCTGTCCGGCCACAGGTGGGCGGCACGGTCGACGGCAGCAACCAGATCTCTGGTGTGCGCGCCCACCGGATCACCCACCGGATCCCTCCTGGAAGGCTTCCGCCGCGGACTGCGCCTCCCCCGTCGCCATGGTCGCGATGGCAGCGTCCACCTCACGGTCGAGGGCCTGTGCCTCAGTGGAGTCCACCCCGTGGTCCAGCAGTGACTTGGCCAGCGCCAGGGCAGCCGGAGGCTGCGCGACGAGCCGCTGCGCGAGATCGAGCGCGGCCTGTTCGTGCGACCCGGCCGCGACGACCCGGTTGACCAGCCCCAGGCGGTGCGCGTCCTCGGCTGACAAGTGCTCGCCCAGGAACAGAAGTTCCTTCGCCCGGACCGGGCCCACGGTCCGGGGGAGCAGCGCGGAGATTCCTCCCGTCACGCTCAGCCCGACGCCCACCTCGGGGAAACCGAATCGGGCGTCCTGCGCAGCCACGACGAGGTCACACCCCAGTGCGAACTCGGCGCCCGCACCGAGCGCGTAACCGTGGACGGCGGCGATCACCGGGCCCGGGAAGGACCGGATCGCGCGGGTGACGTCCTGGATCCGCTGGAGCCGTTGCCTGCCGGCGGCCTCGTCCTCGGCGGGAGCGGGCTCCTTCAGATCGTGCCCGGCGCAGAACGCCCGTCCGCGGCCGGCCAGGACCACGGCCCGGGCTTCTTCGGCACGGGCCCGCTCGAAGAGCCGCCAGCATGCCGTCGACCAGATCGGGCACCACTGCGTTGAGACGGTGCGGCCGGTCGAGGTGCACGACGGCGATCGGACCCTTGGTCGAATACGAGACACACTCGTTCACTGGACGACTGTAGCCCGACACCGGCTGCCGTTCGGACAAGCACGACGCTCACCCGGTCTGGCTGGATTGGTCCTGCGGAAATGCCGTGGCGACTACCTCCACTGCGACATGGCCTGTTGGTTGACAAATGATCCGCAACCTACGAGTCACTTCGCAACCAACGGGCTACTTCGCAAGCCGATGCCGGTTCGTCGAGTCGACTGCCACGCGGAGGCGAGGACGATCCGCACCAATTGCCCTCAAATTCCCCCCGAAACGGTGAGACACTATAGCATGCGCAACCTGGGTGTCGTACTTGTTGATGAAGCTCACCGGCAGGCCTGGTCGACCCGCCCTGAAATCGCCGCGCGGATGAACCGGCAAGCCCCGCCGACGCGGGCTACGTGGTCGCCGCCGAAACCCTGCGAACCGCAGGCTACGAGGTGCGCGCCCACGAGGACGGCGCTGCTGACCCCCGAGGTGTTGGCCGACGTGGACGTGCTGGTGATCCCGCACTGCTCCGATGAGGAATGGGAGACCACCACCGGTGTCGGATCACCGGCTGCACTCTCCCGACGAACTGGCTGCGATCGAAGGACTTCGTCGCCGCCGGCGGCGGACTGATCGTGCTTGCGGAGACCGAGCAGAAGAAGTACGGCAACGTCCTCGGCGACCTCGCAGGACGATTCGGGATCGACGTGGTGTCGACCACCGTCCAGGATCCGGTGCATCGGTTCAAGGACGTCAGCACCTGGGTGCTGGGCCAGCACGGGCCGAAGACCGAGCACGATCTGCTCGCCGAGGTCTCCGGAGCCTGCTTCTACCGGGCCGGGGTGCTGCGGCTGACATCACCCGAGGCGTTCCCGGTGCTCGTGACCTCCTCGGACGCCACCGTCGCCGAGTGCGCCGCTCATCGCCGCTGTCCCCGCCGGGGCCGGCCGGGTCGTCGTCGCCGCCGACTCGGATCTCTTCGGCGACGACTCCATCGCAGATCTGGAACACCGCAGGCTGTGGCTCAACCTCGTCACGTGGGCCGGGACTGGACGCGCCGGCTCCGCGTCTTCGGTGGCCGATGCATCCGGCGCCTTGCAGGACCCGGCGTGGGACGCCCTGGTCGCCGCGATCGAGGAACTGCGCCCGTCTGCAGGCCAAGGACGGATCGGTCGGTGAGGAACACCGAGCGCGTGCGGCCGAGTTGGTGGCCGACATCGCAGAGGCCGTCACCGCACTGAGCCCTCGATTCCCGCACCAGCAGGCGCACCTCCAGGCAACCGTCACCGACTTTGCTGGCCTGGCGCGACGCGGGCCTGGGCGTGCCGGACTTCCTCGACTCGCTGCTGCTGTTCCACCCCGAGCAGGAGCGTCGCGACGGCGTCGAGCACCTGCGGTGTTCCCGATGTACACCCAGAACGGCAACCCCAACCGCAACGTTGAAGCCGTTGTCACCCGGACCGTGTGGCCCGACTGGATCGCGCGACTGGAGGCCGGCGACTACGACAACCCGGCGTTCGTCCCCATCGAGTTCGTGGGCTTCACGAAGGGGTACGACACCCACTCGGCAGTGCTGTTCCCCGAGACGGTGGCGACCCGCGAGACCGCCCGCTTCACCTGGGGCGGCATCTTCTGCGACCGTGAGGCCGCCCGCTTCCGCCGGGTCTCGGCGGCCTCGGCCGACGTGCTGCAGCTGTCGCTGCCGCCAGACGCGGAGCGGCTGCTGGCCGACCAGCGACTGGCGCAGGAGACGTTCATCCTGTGGGACCTCGTCCACGACCGCACGCACAGCCACGGGGACCTGCCGTTCGACCCGTTCATGATCAAGCAACGGATGCCGTACTGGATGTACGGGCTCGAGGAGTTGCGCTGCGACCTCACCACATTCCGGGAGACCCCCGCCTTGGAGGCGCAAGGGGCGACACTCGCGCGGCACGTGCGCATCGCGATCCTGTTCGACCGGCTCTTCCGCTTCCCGACGACCGGCGAACGGAACCGCAACTACGACGGACTCGGCGGCCAGATCCTGTTCGCCTGGCTGCACCGCAACGGGGTGCTGCGCTGGCGGGACAACACCTTGAGCCTGGACTGGCCCCGTGTTTACGACTCGGTCAGCGAGTTGTGCGGCGAGGTCGAGACCCTCTACAACGAGGGCATCGATCGTTCCCGGATGGGGCACTGGCTGGCGGCGCACACCTTCGTCAGCGGATTGGTCCCGCCGAATCCGGCATCGGTCTGGGCGCAGGGGGCGCAGGCCCTGCCCACCGAACCCCGCCTCGCGGTCGATGAGGTCCTGCCCGACGAGTTCCCGCTGAACGTCTTCTACGAGGCGCTGCGCAAGAAGTTGGCGCCCGTCATAGAGTCGACGCGCGGGATCACCGGAGTCAGCGGATGAGCACATCGACACCCGTGGCAGTTGTGCTCGGGGCGGGCATGGGCGGTCGCGGTGTCTCATTGGCTCTGGCCGGTCGGGCTCACGTGGTCCTGGTCGACCGGGATGAAACCCTCGCCGAGACTGCCGCACAGGCCGTGGTCGCGGCAGGCGGGACGGCCGAGGCCAGGACCGTGAACCTGCTCGACTTCGACTCAGTGGAGGCGTTCCGCGACGATCTGCTCCATCGACACGGCCGGATCGACGCTGTCGTGCACCTCGTCGGCGGCTGGCAGGGTTCGAAGACCGTGGACCGCAAGGCAGCCGAGCAGTTCGCGGCCCTCGAACCGGGGATCTTCGGCACGCTGCGAGTCACGAGCGTGGTCTTCCGAGATGCGCTGATCGACTCTTCAGCGGGCCGGTTCTTCATCCTCTCGAGCGTCCAGGCCCAGTCGCCCTCGGCGGGCAACGCCGCCTACGCCAGTATCAAGGCGGCGACCGAAACGTGGACGAAAGCGCTCGGCGTCAGTTTCCGCGACACCGCCGGCGCGCGCCGTGATCCTCGTGGTCAACGCGCTGGTCGACGACGACATCCGGGCGCGCAACCCCGACAAGGCGTTCCGGACGTTCACCGACACCAGCGTCGTCGGAGCCGCGGTGGTCGATGTCATGGCTGACCCTTCCGTCGAGAACGGCGCCCGCATCGTCCTGGTGCCGGAGCAGTGGGGAGGGCGAGCTCCTGCGGGGCGACGTGTCTCGTCGAGGGCGACCCCGCCGGCAGGGCGACGTTGTTGGGCATTCTCGGCCTCGAAACCCCCCAACAACACCGCCCTCGCGCCAGACGCACCCCAACAACACCGCCCTCAAGGCCGGGCGGCGAGGCACTGCCCCACGGGCGGCACGAGCCGTCAGGACAGCGCGCTGAGGATCCACGCGGCCACTTCGGCCTCGTAGTCCAGGTGTCCGAAACGGCCCGCCGGTCCGGAGTGGGAGCCCTCAGCCGTCTCGACCCGGAACAGCACCGTGCCCGGCGACGTGGGATCGTCCGGATCCGTGCCCGCGCCCCGGTCGGGATCGCTCGCCCGCAGCGCCATCACCCACTTCGCCGGCTCCCGCACCAGAACCCGGGGGTCGTGCAGAGCGCCGGTCACGAGCAGCGGTGGTCGGCCATCCACCGGCGGAAGATTGTCGTAGGGCGAGTACCCGGCCAGGTAGGTCAGGAACTCCGGGTCGCGCGGGTCACCCCATTCGTCCCACTCGTTCACCGTCAGCGGGATCGAGGGGTCCGACATCGCCGTCACGACATCGACGAACGGGACCTCGGCGACCACCGCCCGCCAGCGGCCCGGGCGCTGTGAGTACACCGCACCCTGCAGCAGACCCCCGGCGGACAACCCCCGGCTGGCGATCCGGCGTCCGTCCACCAGTCCGAGCACACCGTCGTGGGCGAGCGCATCGGCAACGTCCACGAAGTCGTCGAACGTGGTGCGCTTGTGCAGCAGTCGGCCTTGCTCCCACCAATCGCGGCCCATTTCGCCACCGCCGCGCACGTGCGCATGGGCAAACACAACACCGCGCTCCAACAGCGGCGGAAGAGCAGCGTCGAACTCCGGCTCGAAGACGTACTCGTAGGCACCGTAGCCGTACAACACACAGGGCGCGGTCCCGTCGAGCGGGACGTCGTTGCGTCGCCAAAGGGTCACCGGCACCCGAGCGCCGTCGCGTGCCGTGACCCAAACCCGCGAGGCGGCGTAGCGCTCCGGTTCCAAGCCGGGGGCGGCCGTAGCGTGGACCTCGACCCGGTCACCGGACTCGAGGTCCACGTCCCACCAGGTCGCGGGCGCTGTGCGGCTCTCGGCGCGGATCGTGACCGCACCGGGATCGAACTCGTCGACCCGCGCCAGACAGACCGTGGACGCCTCGTCGGCGGGCGGGATGTCGTAGAAGGTCGACCAGTCCCGCATGGCCACCCGTAACAGCGGCAGGCCGTCCCGACGCAGGGTCAGAACCACGTGCCCGGCGAATGCGTCGGCAGCCACCACCCGGACGTCCGCGTCGTGGGCCACCACCTCCCGCCACGGTCCTAGCGTGTCTGTCTCGGCAGCCAGGACCCGGAACTCCGGGGCCTGGTCGTTGGTGACCATCAGCAGCTCGTCGCCGCCATCCCACGGGGCGTGGTCGACGGTGTACTCCGTACCCCGACGACGTCCAGCGACTGAGCGCGGGGCCGCGGCGGTGTCCAGGGTCGGGAGCAGCCAGCATTCGCTGGTGTCCCGGCTGCGGGACTCGATGACGATCCACTCCCCCGAACGCGTGGCACCCACAGTCACCTCGAAGGACTCGTCGTCCTCCTGCAGCACCAACCGGTCCGTATCGGGCGGGGTTCCCAGGATGTGCTCGCGCACCTGCCAGGGCCGCATGGCGTGGTCGGGCACGACGTAGAGAAACCGGGTGCCCGTCGCGTCCCAGGCACCTGTGTAGTACGTCCCTGGCACCTCGTCGGTCAGGTCCTGACCGGTCGCGAGGTCACGGAAACGCAACGAGTACTTCTCGGCACCGGTCAGGTCGACCGACCATGCCAGGATTCGGTCGCCCGGTCCCGGCTCGGTCAGACCGAATTCAGCGAAGGCGGAGCCCTCTTGCGCGGCAACGGCGTCGAGGTCGACCAGGAGCTCGATCGGGCCGTCAGCGCCCCGCGGACGGCGGGTCAGACAGGGCAGATCGGCTGCGGCTCGAAACTCGGTCAAGTATGTGTAGTCTCGGCGCATGAAACTGACCGACACGTCAGCGTCGGGGACCAGCCCGCGCATGTCGGCGGCCAGTTCATCGCGTAGCGGACCCAGCTGATGGACCCTCGCCTCGTAGTAGGCGCGCTCGTCATTCAGCGCCCGCAGAACCTCGGGGCCGTCACCTGCCAGCCAACCGAAGTCGTCTTGTCGATTTCCGGCCCCCCAGGGCACCGTCGTGGGGTTTACTTTGGGCTGGGGCACAGATGGCATGGCCGGACGGTAGCACTCGCGACCGCACAGGGAGGAAACACATGAGGGTAGGCAGACGATGGCATGTGCGGGCGGCGCTCGCCGGTGTGATCGCGGCAGTGGTCGCGTTGCCGCTGATGCCGGCAAGCGCGGACGAGTCGGGTAGCCCGTCGCCGGCCGCGGACAGCACCGGGGAGAAGACCGTGTTCACGGTCGGCATCACCCAGGACGTCGACTCGACGAACCCGTTCACGGGCATCGCGGCAGCCTCCTTCGAGGTGTACCAGATGATGTATCCCACCCTCACCGACTACTCGGCGGCGGACTTCTCCACCGTCCCCGGCCTGGCGGAGTCCTGGGAGGAGTCCGAGGACCAGACGTACTGGACCTACAAGATCAGGCCGGGCCTCACGTGGAGCGACGGTGAAGCCGCTGACCGCCCGCGACGCTGCGTACACCTTCAACCGTGTCATCAACGGCGACATCGAGCAGACCAACTACGGCGGCTACACGTCCACGATCACCAGGGCCGAGGCGCAGGACGACACGACGCTGATCCTGTACGTCAAGAAGCCCTCGCCGATCATGTACCAGTTGGCGGTCTACATCCTCCCGGAGCACATCTGGAAGGACATCGACGCCAAGAAGGTCAAGTCCTACAAGAACGAGCCGGAGAACGGCGAGCCTGTCGTCGGCGGCGGCCCGTACGTTCTGGTCGAGCGGCGCAAGGGCGAGTACCTGCGGTTCGCGGCGAATCCGGCCTTCTACGGCGGGAAGCCCGCGGCGGACGAGGTCGTCTTCCGCGTCTACAAGAACACCGACGCGATCGCCGAGGCGCTGCGCAAGGGCGAGGTCGACTACGCCAACGACCTGTCCGCGAACGTCTTCAACTCGCTGGCCAACACCGAGGGCATCACCACGGTCCCCAGCGTGTACTCCGGGTTCAACCAGATCGCGTTCAACATGGGCGCGGCCCTGACCGACGGCACACCGATCGGGGACGGCAGCAAGCTGGTGCTCGACCCGCAGGTGCGCCTGGCGATCGCCCAAGCGACTGACCGGCAGGTACTGGCCGACAAGGTGTACGGCGGATTCGCGAGCCCCGGCACCACGGTCATTCCGCCGCTCTACACGAACCTGCATCTCGAACCGGAGAATCAGGTGGCATTCGACCTGGACGCGGCCAACGCCACCCTGGACGCAGCCGGGTACACGATGGGCGACGACGGGGTGCGGGTCTCGCGCCGAGGGCGAGCGGATGTCGCTGCGCCTTCATGGGCCGTCAGGAGTCCAGCGAGTCGCAGAAGGTGGTCGAGTACGTCAAGGACTGGCTGGCCCAGATCGGCATCGACGTCAACGTGAGGATCGTCAGCGAGGACACCCTGTATGAGAAGGTCGGCAACGGCGACTTCGACATGTTCGAGTGGGGCTGGGTCGTCGAACCGGACCCGGACTACCAGCTCTCGACCTTCACCTGCGACCAGCGGTCCACCGACGACGACGGGACCATCTTCGCCGGCCTGTCCGACTCCTTCTACTGCGACGACGAGTACGACAAGCTCTACCAGGACCAGAAACTGGAGACCGACCAGGGCAAGCGCGCCGAGATCGTCAAGGCGATGCAGCAAATGCTCTACGACAGCAACGCCTACGTCGTGACGGTGTACTACGACAACCCGACCGCGTACCGCTCGGACCGCTGGACCAACTTCACCCCGCAGCCGGAGCCGGACGGCGTGCTGCTGTTCCAGTACGGCACCTGGTCGTACCAGAGCCTCGAGCCGGTGTGCGCGGACAGCGGCGACTCCACCTCGTCGGGCGGTGGCGTCAATCCGGCGCTCATCGTGGTCGGCGTGTTGGCCGCTGTGGCCCTGGTGCTCGGTGGCGTCTTGATCGGACGTCGCCGAACGTCCGACGACGACGTGGAGTAGCGGACCCGTGTCGCTGATCCAGGACGTTGCCGGGAGCGGCGGTCCCGACCCCGTCCCCGGCCCGCCACCGCTGTCCCGCAAACAGAAGGGGAACAAGGGCCTGTCCCCCGGGGCGCGCTTCGCCTTGCGCAAGACGGGCGCGGCCCTGGGCACCCTGTTCTTCGTCCTGGTGGTCAACTTCTTCCTCTTCCGCCTGCTGCCGGGCGATCCGATCGGGATGTACACGCGGGGACGCAACGTACCGCCCGAGCAACTGGCCGAACTGCGGGCCGAGTTGAACCGGCCGGCCTTCGAGCAGTTCCTGACCTACCTGCGGAACCCCTTCGCCAGCACGATCGATTCGGCGCAGTTCAACCGGCCGGTGTGGGAGCTGGTCACCGAGCGCATCTGGCCCACTCTGCTGCTGGTGGGAACGGCGATCGTGCTGGCGTCGATCATCGGCGTCTGGATCGGGATCAAGGCCGGGTGGCAGCGGGGGAAATCCTTCGACAAGGTGTCGACCGGGGTCACGCTCACTCTGTATTCCATGCCCGAGTTCTGGCTCGGCATGATCCTGCTGATCGTCTTCGGGGTCGGGGTCTTCGGTCTGCCCGGCATCTTCCCGATCGGGGGTATCTCCTCGCCGGGGGTGGACACGTCGTCCTTGGCCGGCTGGCTCGACGTGGCATGGCACATGGTGCTGCCCGTCGCGACGCTGACGATGGTCTACCTCGCGGAGTACGCGTTGGTGATGCGTTCGTCGCTGGTGGACGAGATGGATGAGGACTACCTCACCACCGCCCGGGCCAAGGGGCTGTCGGACAAGTTCGTACGCCGCCGGCACGCCGTTCCCAACGCCCTGCTGCCCACCATCACCCTCATCTTCCTGAACCTCGGATTCACCGTGTCCGGTGCGATCACGGTGGAGACGGTGTTCTCCTGGCCGGGCCTGGGGCTGCTGTCCTACGAAGCCCTGCGCGGCCCGGACGTGGCACTGCTGCAGGCCATCTTCCTGCTCTTCTCGATCGGCGTCGTGCTGGCGAACCTCGTGGCCGACCTGCTCTACGCCGTGATCGACCCGAGAGTGAGGCAGTGATGTCCAGCGACCGACAGACCGGCGGCGCGGGCGGCTCGGCGCTCAGCCGCAGGGCCGCCGGGCGATCGCACGGGCCCGACGGCGCGCGGCGTTCAGCCGTGGCTGGGGCCAGTTCCGCACGCATCGGGCCGGCATGCTCGGGCTGGCGGTGCTGGTCTTCTTCGCCCTCGCTGCACTCCTGGCGCCGGTCCTGTTCCCGCCGGACACCATCAGCGTCACACGGGCCACCGGTGAACTCCTGGACCCGCCGTCGGGGGAGTTCTGGCTGGGCACCGACGACTCGGGGCGCTCCATGCTGGCTTTGCTGGCGTGGGGGGCACGGGTGTCCCTTACCGTCGGCATTGCCGCCACCCTCATCTCCATGCTCATTGGGACGACGGTCGGCATCGCCTCCGGTCACTACCACGGGCTGGGCGGCGCCGCGCTGCAACGGTTGACCGACTGGGTCCTGGTGATCCCGTTCCTACCGCTGGCGATCGTGCTGGCCACCGTTCTGGGCGGCGGTTCGACCGTGACGATCATCATCGTCATCGGTGTCACGTCCTGGGCGGGCACCGCACGGCTCATCCGGGCCCAGACCCTGTCGGTCGGTGGCCGGCCGTACCTGGAACGGTCCCGCGCCCTCGGCAGCGGCAACTGGCACCAGATGACCCGGCACGTACTTCCCAACGTGTTCCCGCTGGTGCTGGCCAACACCACGCTCACCGTGGCGATCGCCATCCTCTCGGAGACGACCCTGTCGTTCCTGGGGCTCGGCGACCCGCTGCGGCCGTCGTGGGGAGCCACGCTGGACCAAGCGTTCTCCAACGGCGCGATCTCCGCCGGTGCGTGGTGGTACATCGGCCCACCCGGTGTGTGCGTCGTGCTCGTGGTGTTGTCGTTCACCATGATCGGACGAGCGCTCGAGCAGATCGTCAACCCGCGCCTCGGAGCCCAGTGATGGCCGTCCTGGAGTTGGAGGACGTCAGCGTCACCTACCGATCCGCCGAGGGTGCCATCCCGGCGGTCCGCGGGGTGTCCCTGAGCGTCGACGCCGGGCGCTCCCTGGGACTGGCCGGCGAGTCGGGGTCGGGGAAGACCACGGTGACCTCGACCGTCCTGCGGCTGCTGCCAAGATCCGCGACCGTGACCGGGCGGGTCCTGCTCGACGGTGAGGACGTGCTCACGATGAAATGGGGGCGCCTGCGCGCGGTCCGCTGGGCGACCGCTTCGGTGGTCTTCCAGGGCGCCATGCACGCGCTGAACCCGGTACAGCGAGTCGGGCACCAGATCGCTGAGCCGATCCGACTGCACGAGAAGTCCGTGTCGGAGCCGACGGCCCGCGCCCGCGTCGGGGACCTGCTGGAGCAGGTGGGCCTTCCCTCCCGCGTGGCCCAGTCCTATCCGCACCAACTGTCCGGCGGCCAGAAGCAGCGGGTCATGATCGCCATGGCGCTGGCCTGCGGACCGGCCCTGATCGTGGCCGATGAACCCACGACGGCCCTCGACGTGATGGTCCAGCAGCAGGTACTGGACGTACTCGCCGATCGGGTGCGGGACCTGAATCTCGCGATGGTCTTCATCTCCCACGATCTGTCGGTCCTGGCCTCGGCCTGCGACGACCTCGCCGTCATGTACGCCGGTCAAGTCGTCGAACTGGGCCCGTCGGGCCAGGTCTTCGAAGACGCCCACCACCCGTACTCGCAGGCACTGGGCAACGCGTACCCGCGCATCGGGGACCGGCGTTTCCGCTACGCCCCGAGCGGTCTGCCCGGCGACCCGCCGTTCCCCGGCGAGGCGCCATCGGGGTGCGCGTTCCATCCGCGCTGCCCGGTCGCGCGGGATGAATGCTCGACCACGGACGTCGTGTTGCGACCCTCCGGCGATCGCCGCTGGTCGTCCTGTCTGTTCGCTCCGGAGGTGAGCACATGACCGAGCCAGTACTGCAGGCCCGCGGGCTCGAGGTCACCTTCCGCGGTCGCGGCAACCGGTCCGCGCGCGCCGTCGACGGCGTCGACCTGAGCCTCGGGCACGGCGAGATCGTGGCCCTGGTCGGGGAGAGCGGGTGCGGCAAGACGACGCTGTCGCGCACTCTGCTGGGGCTGGAGAAGCCCTCCGGCGGCGAGGTGCTGGTGTCCGGCCGTCCGCTGGAGTACTCGGGTGCGGCGTTGAAGAAGCACCGGCGCAACGCACAACTGGTCCTGCAGGACCCGACGGGGGCGCTCAACCCGCGCCGGTCGGTGTACGAGGCGGTCGCGGAGGGGCTGCGGGTGCACAAGTTCGACGGAGACGAGCGCGGCGCCGTCGCGGACGCACTCTCACGCGCCGGCTTGCGCCCCCCGGAGCGGTTCTTCCTGCGCTACCCGCACGAGTTGTCCGGCGGCCAGCGGCAGCGCGTGGTGATCGCCGGGGCACTCGTGCTACAGCCGCAGGTGATCATCGCCGACGAGCCGGTGAGTTCACTGGACGCTTCCGTCCGCGGGGAGATCCTGGCCCTGCTGCTGTCCCTGCGGGAGTCGCTCGGGCTGTCCCTGCTGGTGGTCACCCATGACCTGGGGGTCGCGTGGAACATCGCCGACCGGATCGCGGTCATGTACCTAGGACGGATCGTCGAGCAGGGCCCCACCGAGGAGGTGGTGTCAGCGCCGAAGCACCCCTACACGCGTGCGCTGCTGTCGGTGGTGCCCGAGATCGACAACGTCGATCCCATCATCCTCACCGGCGAGCCCCCGGACCCCACGGCGATCCCGGCCGGCTGCCGCTTCCACCCCCGGTGCCCCGCGCTGCGGGACGGCGCGGCGCAGGCCGTGGAAGCCGACTGCCGCGGCAAGGACCTTCCGGTGCTGTCGGGTACGGGCGAGCACGAGGCCGCCTGCTGGCTGGCGGGGGTGCTGTCCGCGCCGTGAGTGGGGCTGGCTCGCTTGGCTCCGCCGAGGGCGGTGACCTCCTGCGGCAGGACGACTCGAGCGGTTGTACACGCGTGGCAACCCTGGTCCGAAAATCCACGCCGCACAAGTCGATCGAGGTGGGAAGGTGTGAACGACGTCAGTAGTCCCGGGCCACCCGTTCAGTGGGGAAAATGACACCGCGGAGATGGCTCGCGTTAGAGGTTGTCGACGAGGTTAGAGGACCCACGCGTGGATTCTCTAACCTCGTCGACAACCTCTAACCTCGCGTCGAATACTGCTTCAGACTCAACACAAGCGAGCGTTTTCGGACTAGCGGGGTTGTGACCGAAAAGGAACTGCTGGCAGGCGGTGACGGAGGCCATCACGGATCGGGTGCTGACCCCCGCAGGAATGTCGCAGTCAGGCTTCTTCCGACTCGACGAGGCACGCGCCGACGTCGCGAGCGCCTATCTGCCGCCGATACCGGGAGGCCAGTGGCGCACCAACGTGTTCTCGATCCCCGTCGTGGGCAACGGGGATGGTGGTGCTTTCGCCACCCCCCGCGACATCGACCGGTTCCTGCGTGCGGTGGCGTCCGGGCGCTTGCTCGGTGATGAGTTGACCACGCTGATGATGACCAGGCACGTCACGGTCAGCGAGGGGTACTCGATGGGCTACGGCTTGTTCCTGGGCGACGACGGCTCGTTCGGCCACGGGGGTGGCGACCCGGGCGTCGAGACCATGGCACGCCACTGGCCCGACCGCGATCTCACGTTCGTGGTGCTGTGCAATCAGCACGACGGGCCGGATCCAGTGTGGGACCTGTTGCTCGCCACGGCTCGGGTAGGCCAGCGTCCTACTTCTTCTTCTTGAACTTCTTCACCTTCACCGTCGCCTGTGGAGACGAGCCGGCCGCGTTCACCGCGGCGATCTTCACTGTGTACTTCTTCTTGGGTGACAGCTTCTTGACAGTGAACTTCGTGGCGGAGACGGCCTTCGCCTTCTTCTTGCCAACGCGGACCTTGTAGCTCGTGGCGTTTGGTACCGCACGCCACCGAATCAAGGCCGCCTTCTTCTTCCGCTTGACCGAGATTCCTGTCACCTTGGCCGGGGCTTTCAGCGTGGGCTCCACCGGCGCAGGTTGCGGAACGGCTTCCACCGTCCAACTGGCCGAGGCAGGCGTCGAATCCGCGTTGGCCGCCGTTGACAGATCCCGAGCTCGGACCTCGAAGGAGTGACCCCCCACCACGAGCCCGTTCACGGTGAACGGCGAGGTGCAGGCCGTGAACCCGCCTGCGTCTACACGACACTCGTAGGAGACAGGCGTCTTGGCCGTGGACGTGAACGCGAAAGTCGCGCTGGTGTCATTCGTCGTTGCTCCCGGGCCCGAGGTGATCTCGGTGTCCGGCGCCACCAGCGCGTCGACCGCGGACAGGGCCTTGTCAGCGTTGAGCCGTCCGCCGGTTGAGATGGCGTAGGTGCCGCTGTTGGGGTTGAACATCGCGACGGGGTCGACCGTCGACAGCAGCGACTGCTTGAGCTGCAGGGTGGTTGCGTTGGGTTCGTACGCGGCGAGCAATGCGGCCGCCCCGGTCACGTGAGGCGCAGCCATAGATGTCCCCTGGAGGAACTCGTACGACGCGGAATCCTCCTGGCCCGGCGGGACGTAGCAGACGAACTTGACATTCGACAGCCAGAACCCGCTGGTGTCCGTGCCTCCGGAGCGGGTGTAGCTGAATGTGGCCTGGACAGTGTGCGGACCCGCCCCAGACACATCGAACGTGCTCGAAGAAATGGTTCCGCTACTCGATGGATTGAAGCTCAAAACCTGTAATCCGTCGACAAGAACCTTGTAGTTGGCCACATCACCGCCGGTCTTGTCGACTATGCGGCTCATGATCAGCCGACAACTTGTCGCTGTCGGCAAGGAAACCAAAGGTGTCGTCGTCGTACGAGTGCTTCCTGACGTTTGCGCTGGCGTTGTTCTGCTCGTGATCCCGTAGTCCGTCAGCGGCGCCGAGTTGCTGCGGACCCAGCCACCTTCCGTCCAGCCGGGGTACGGCCATCCAGCAGTCTCGAATGTCTCCTCGAGCCTGGTGCCGCATAGGTGTATGTGCTCAGGGTCTCCGTGCCAGGAGCGGCGATGTCCACCTTGGTCTTGCCCCAGTTGGAGAACGATGCCTTCGAGTCGTTCTGGTCGCTCGCGGCCACGCAGACGACGTTGTCGATGGCGCCGGAAATTCCCGATGTTGTGGGGTCGTACGAGCAGGGGTATGTGGGAGTCGCGTCGTTGTTGTTGGTGTCGTTGCCGGCGGAGACAACGAAAAGTACGTTCGGATTAGCGGCGAAGGCATCCCGAACCAGCGAATCACCATCGAAGCCGCCCAAAGACATGTTGGCGATCTTCGCACCGTTCGCCCCCGCGTAGTTGATCGCGGCGATCTGTGAGGAGTACGGGCAGTAGACGCCAGAGTATGTGGGAGACCACCCGCAGACTCGCAGCGGCATGATGCTCGCCTTCTGCGCGACGCCGGTGATCCCCTGACCGTTGTTCCCCTCGGCCGCGATCGTGCCGGCGGTGTGGGTACCGTGGCCTCCCTGCGGAATGTCATCGGTGGGATCGTTGTCGGCCGGGATCGGGTCGAGATCGATGTTCGCGCCGGCGAAGTCCATCCCGAACGTGTCGTCGACGTACCCGTTCGCGTCGTTGTCGAGGCCGTCACCGGGTACCTCATCGGCGTTGTTCCAGATTCGATTCCTCAGGTCGGGGTGAGCCGGTCGGATTCCGTCATCGAGATCCGCCACAATCACGGACTTGTCGCCCACCGTCTTGCTCCACGCATCCAGCGCGCTGATGTCATCCCCGGGTGTGGATGATCCCACGCCGCCGACGTTAAGCCCCCGATTGTCCAATCCCCACAGGTGGTCGAACAGGGAATCGTTCGGCTGCGTGGCGTGAAGGGCTGAATACCCATCACGGCTGGCATTCGCGACATCGGGGTTGTTCTTCAACTCGGCGACGGCCTGGTCAGGCGTTCTGGCCATCGGGCAGACTCAGAACCTGGAAGCGCTTGCTGCCGAGCTTCTCGAAGTCCTGCGCTTGGACGTCCTGGCGGGCCTCAGCGCGATCAGTACGACTGGCCCCCGGCGCCCACCGCACGATGACGCGGTCGCTGGGAGGCGGCGGCGCCTCGTCGGACCAGGCGTTTGCCACCTCGGGCTGGGGCTCTTCAGCCGGTGCCGCAGCATACGCGGCCGGGACGATGGAAACGGTGATGGCGGCAGCAGCGAGCACCGCCACGTAGGTGCGCATGTGGCGAAGTATTGCGTGGCTTACCTAACCACAGACCAAAGATCATCCGAAGAGCCGAGCGTGGCGCCAAGGGCGGTGACCTTCAACGGCAGGGCGACGTTGGTGGGCATTTTCAGGCTCGAGAACGCCCACCAACACCGCCCTCAAAAGGTGGGTGGCTGACTCGACGGTGAGCGGGCCGACTCAGCCCCGCCGGCCCCGCCACACCACCAACGCGGTCGAGCGTTCCTCGCGCTCGTACCGTTCAAGCCGCGACCGCAATTCCAAGAGTTCCTGCTCGAGGTCCAGCACTCGCCGGATCCCCTCGAGGTTCAACCCGTCGGAGGTCAACTGCTGGACCTTCTCCAGGCGGCGGATATCGCGGATGCTGTACAGCCGGTACCGCCCTGAGCGCTGCGGAGTGACCAGGCCGAGCCGGTCGTACTGCCGCAGCGTCTGCGGGTGCAGCCCGGACAACTGGGCTGCGATCGAGATCACGTAGGCCGGGAAGTTCTCATCCATGACTCATCGCCTTTCGGTACTGCTCGATGGCCTCACGGGCCTCAGCGTTGAGATCGGAGGGCACCTGCACATTGACCGTGGCCAGCAGGTCGCCCTTGGTGCCGTCCTTGCGCGGGGCGCCCTCGCCGCGAATGCGGAACGTACGCCCGTTGCTGGTGCCCGGTGGCAGTTTCAGGGTCTTGGTCCCTCCGAGCGGCAAGGGGACCTTGACCTGCCCACCGAGTGCCACGTCGTCGAAGCCGACGGGCACGGAGACCAGCACGTTGTCGTCCTTGCGCGCGAACATCGGGTCGGGGGCGACGTGCACCGTGATGAACAAGTCACCGTTGTGCCCGCCGCGCTCACCTGGGGCGCCCTTACCGCGCAGACGCACCTTCTGACCGTCCTTGACACCGGCGGGGATACGCGCGTTGACCAGTGTGCTGGAAGCAGCCCGGCCGGAACCGTGACACCGGGTGCAGGGATCGTCGACGATCAATCCGCGCCCCCGGCAGTGAGGGCACGGCTCGGCGAACGCGAACCCGCCAGCATTGCGCGAAGCCATACCCGTACCTTCACAGTCCGGGCACACGCGTGGTGTGGTCCCGGCCTTCGCACCGGTTCCGGCACAATCCGGGCAGGCCTCCTCGCTGGTCAGCCGCATCGACGTGGTCAACCCACGCAGCGCCTCGGGGAACGAGATGTTGACGTCGGCTTCGATGTCCTGACCGCGCCGGGCCTGGCGCTGCGCACCGCGTCGGTTGAACAATCCCGACAACGTCTCGCCGAAGTCGCCGGCGTTCCCGCCCGCACGCCGGAAGACGTCCCCGAAATCGAAGTCCGGCCCCGGTCCGGCCGCGCCCGGCATCCGGTAGCCGCCCGACGACATCAGCTGACGGGCCTCGTCGTACTCGGCGCGCTTCTTGGCGTCCGACAGCACATCGTTGGCCTCGGAGACCTCCTTGAAGCGCTCCGCGGCCTTGGGGTCCGGGTTGGTGTCCGGGTGCAACTCGCGCGCGAGTTTGCGGTAGGCCTTCTTGATCGCGGCGGAGTCGGCGTCCTTGGGGACGCCAAGGACCGTGTAGTAGTCCTTCTCCATCCAGTCCTTCATGCTCATCGGCGTCCCTCCTTTCGCTTACTCTTCGACACCGACCCGGGCCGGGCGCAGGACCCGACCGCGGAACAGATACCCGACTCCGAAGACCATCGACACCCGCGGGGCGTCCAGGCCTTCCCCCTCACTGTGGGTCATCGCCTCGTGGATCGTCGGATCGAACGGGTCACCTTCAGCGCCGAACACCTCGAGGCCCAACTTCTTCGTCGTCGCTTCGAGTTGATCTCCCACGCTCTTCAACGCGCCCTCGTACTCACCGTGCTCACGGGCACGGCCGAGGTCGTCGAGGATCGGCAGCAACTCGTTGACGACCGCGGCGGCAGCGAGGTCGTTGACCGACTGCCGGTCGCGGTCCACCCGCTTGCGGTAGTTGGCGTACTCCGCGGTGACCCGCTGAAGATCGGCGGTCAGTTCTTCGACCTGCGCCGACTCCGACAGCGCACCGACGGGTTCGTCACCCGGAGGCGATGGGGCTGCCGCTGCAGCCGCCTCCGGGCGCACCTCTCCGGTCTCCGGGTCGATGCGTCGTTTGTCCGTGACCCGGACGCCTTCCTCGGCGCCCGGGTCCTGGTCGAACTCGCTCACTTCTGCTCGTCCTCGTCGATGATCTCGGCGTCGACAACATCCTCGTCATCGGACTGCGGCTGTTCACCGGCCGGGGCGTCCGTCGGAGCTGAAGCCTGCTGCTGGTACAGCGCGGCTCCCAGCGCCTGACTGGCGGTGGCGACCTTCTCCACCGCGGCCTTGATCGCGGCCACGTCGGTGCCCTCGAGCGCCTTCTTCAACTCGGCCAGCGGCTCGTCGACATTGGCTTTGGCGTCTGCCGGAACCTTGTCGGCGTTGTCGGCCAGGAACTTCTCGGTCTGGTAGACCAACTGCTCGGCGCCGTTGCGGGTCTCCGCCTCCTCCTTGCGCTGGCGGTCCTCCTCGGCGTGCGACTCGGCCTCGGCCATCATGCGGTCGATGTCCTCCTTGGGCAGCGCGCTGCCGCCGGAGATCGTCATCGACTGCTCCTTGTTCGTGCCCAGGTCCTTCGCGGTCACGTGCACGATGCCGTTGGCGTCGATGTCGAACGTGACCTCGATCTGCGGCACACCACGCGGCGCGGGCGGCAACCCGGTCAGCTCGAACGTGCCGAGCTTCTTGTTGTAGGCCGCCATCTCACGCTCGCCCTGGAACACCTGGATCAGCACCGACGGCTGGTTGTCGTCGGCGGTGGTGAACACCTCGGAGCGCTTGGTCGGGATGGTGGTGTTGCGCTCGATGAGCTTGGTCATGATCCCGCCCTTGGTCTCGATGCCCAGGCTCAACGGCGTCACGTCGAGCAGCAGCACGTCCTTGACCTCGCCGCGCAGAACACCTGCCTGCAGGGCGGCGCCCACCGCGACGACCTCGTCGGGGTTGACGCCCTTGTTCGGGTCCTTGCCGGCCAGTTCCGTGACCAGGTCGACAACCGCCGGCATCCGGGTGGAACCACCCACGAGCACGACGTGGTCGATCTCGGAGGCCGAGACCCCGGCGTCCGACAGCACCTGCTTGAACGGGCTGCGGGTGCGCTCCAGCAGATCCGCGGTCAGCTTCTGGAACTGCGCACGGGTCAGCGTCTCGTCCATGAACAGCGGGTTCTTCTCCGCGTCCACCGTGATGTACGGCAGGTTCACCGACGTCTGCTGCGAGCTGGACAGCTCGATCTTGGCCTTCTCAGCCGCCTCGCGGATACGCTGCATCGCCATCTTGTCCTTGGTCAGGTCGATGCCGTGCGCGTTCTTGAACTGCGACACCAGGTAGTTGACCAGTGCCTCGTCCCAGTCATCACCACCGAGGTGGTTGTCGCCGTTGGTGGCCTTGACCTCGACCACGCCGTCGGCGATCTCCAGCAGGGACACGTCGAACGTGCCACCACCGAGGTCGAAGACCAGGATGGTCTCTTCCTTCTCGACCTTCTCCAGGCCGTAGGCCAGGGCGGCCGCGGTCGGCTCGTTGATGATCCGCAGAACGTTCAGACCCGCGATCTCACCGGCCTCCTTGGTGGCCTGGCGCTGGCTGTCGTTGAAGTAGGCGGGAACGGTGATGACCGCGTCGGCCACCGGCTCACCGAGGTACGCCTCAGCGTCGCGCTTGAGCTTCTGCAGCACCCGCGCGCTGATCTCCTGCGGGGTGTACTTCTTGCCGTCGATGTCGACGTTCCAGTTCGTACCCATGTGGCGCTTGACCGACCGGATCGTGCGGTCGGAGTTCGTGACGGCCTGCCGTTTGGCGACCTCACCGACGAGAACCTCGCCGTTCTTGGCGAAGGCGACGATGGACGGGGTGGTCCGGGCGCCTTCCGCGTTGGCGATCACAGTGGATTCGCCACCTTCGAGTACCGACACCACGGAGTTGGTGGTTCCGAGGTCGATGCCTACTGCTCGTGACATGTGGATTTCCTCCAGTTGGGGTTGCTTTTCGTACGTCTGGTTTCAAGTGTGAAGGACGGGAATGGGTTTGTCAACAAGTATGAGTGTGTATCGACTCAATGTTGTGGGCGGGCTGGCTTTCCAGGTCCCCCGACGACTCGTGAAGTCAGAAGGGGATCTGGGAGTCGACAGGTGCCGCATACGCCTCCCCGATCCCCCTTCGACTCCCGAATACCAGTTTCGGCCGGTGCCAGCGACTCGCACGACGGGGACACCGGCACGGTCCGGCGCCTAGACTGACCCCCGTGGTATTCAAAGCGGTCGGTGACTCCAAGCCTTATCCCGCACACAACCTCACGCTGACCCAGTGGGCGCAACTACCACCCCAGCAGTTGCGACTCAACGACCTCATCACCACCAAGTCCCAGTTGGACCTGCACAGCCTGCTCAGTGAGGACAGCACGTTCTACGGCGACCTCTTCGCGCACGTTGTGCAGTGGGGGGGCGATCTCTACCTGGAGGACGGCCTGCACCGGGCCGTACGGGCCGCCCTGCAGCAACGGCCGACCCTGCACGCCCGGCTGCTCGACCTCGACAAGTCCTGACCTGCTGGCGGCCGCAGCGCCCCGGTATCGTTGTCTGCGGTGGCGTGTCCGAGCGGCCAAAGGAGCACGCCTCGAAAGCGTGTGTGGGGGCAACTCCACCGTGGGTTCGAATCCCACCGCCACCGCGTACGGAATAGCGCTGCCGGGCTCGCCCGGTGGCGCTATTGCGTTTGGGGTCGCGGCCGGGTTCGGGAGGAGGCCCGCCCGGGCCGACGGGTCCCACCGCCACCGCGTACGGAATAGCGCTGCCGGGCTCGCCCGGTGGCGCTATTGCGTTTGGGGTCGCGGCCGGGTTCGGGAGGAGGCCCGCCCGGGCCGACGGGTCCCACCGCCACCGCGTACGGAATAGCGCTGCCGGGCTCGCCCGGTGGCGCTATTGCGTTTGGGGTCGCGGCCGGGTTCGGGAGGAGGCCCGCCCGGGCCGACGGGTCCCACCGCCACCGCGTACGGAATAGCGCTGCCGGTGTCGTCCGGAGGTTGGCCGCCCGGTACGTCTGGCGCGCGAACCGACCCCCGACCGGTCAGGCCATCGGAGCCGTCAACGTGGTGCCTGGGACAGGACGGTCATCGGGCGGTGGTTGGTGGTGCAGCCGTCGACCGCGCTCGGGCGCTGGTTCGGTACGGATCTGATCACTCGGGAGCGATACCCACCAGAATGTCCCTGTTCGCGGCGAGACCCGCCGCCAGGAACCGGGCTCACACCCTGAGCCCATCGAGAAGCCAGCAGAGTCGGGGCCGACTCCCCCGAAATCCGGAGGACCGTTTTCGTGCCGTGGTCGCGGCCGGGTTCAGGGATCACCAAGTCGAGCATCCGTTGGACAAACGCACAGACGTTGGACGAGATCCGCCCACCGATCTCCACCGGATGTTCCGATCTCCAACCGGCTGTACCACTCCATCGCCGTCACCGCTTCGTCTCCACCGGTTCCGGAGTTCAGCCAAACCCGGTCTCGAGGCCGAGTCCCACCGGATCCCGCCTACGAAACCCGCAGGGCCTCCGCCATCGGGTAGCACATCTTCGGCCCGTGCAGAATCCCGACCGTTCCGCCATCCAGCGCGCCCCGGCACGAGCATTCCCGCTCAGAACTCACCGTCCAGCGCAAAAGTCTCACGAAGAACCACGTGCACGTCAGGGCGTAAACCGCCAGGAAGAACATGAAGGCGACCATGACGTACTCCTCACTGCGAATTCGCTCAGTCTGCGCCAGGATCGACGAGCGTGCAAGCGACGGCGCTGCGCCCCTTCGCCCAGACGGCACAGCATCGGCTACGCGTGTACTGCGACGACCCGCGGCACCGGACCACATCCGGAGCCCATGGACGAACTCCACACCTGAGCCCACGACCCGCGGCAGGAGCATTCCCGTTCGCCCCTGACGCCCCACGACACGAGTTTCACCAGTACACCAAGACACACCGCCGCCCACAGTCCCGTGAGAATGATCAGCCCGGCCACGGCCCGGCCCCCGTCCCGCAAGGTGTCCTGCCCACGTGCCCGCGCTCTACCCCCGGAGGTGGGCGGCAAACGCGTCAGTCGAAGGACTTGGCGGTCAGCGAGATACCAATCGCCTACCAGCACCAGCACGCCGAATCCCACCCGCAGACTGGAGAACTCCCCGATCACTCCGACGAGGGGCGCACCAATCACGAAGCCGACGTAGTTTCCGATGTTCACGCGGGCGACGGCGATACCGGTGTTGCCGGGATCGTGGTGCGAGGCGGCGACGAAGGCCAGTGGAAGCACCGGGCTGATGCCCAGGCCGACCACCGCGAAGCCGGCGATGGCAACCACTGCAGTCGGCGCGAAGGCGACGATCAGCAAGCCCACGGCAGCCAGAAGTCCACCAGCAGTGATGATCCATTGCGCCCCCTGGCGGCGTACCAGGCGATCGGCGAACATCCGTCCGATCAGCATGAACAAGGCATACGCGGCGTAGGCCAGGGCCGCGATCGACTCCGTGCTACCCAACACGTCGGTGAGGTCCAGCGCCGACCAGTTGGAGACCGACGAGTCGATGATGAACGCGCCGACCACCGCGGTCCCGAAGATCAGCAAGGGCCGCCACGGGACTGCGGCGGACACGGCCAACGGATCGGGTGCGACCGCGTTGGCAGCCTCCCCGCGCACGAAGCGGGTGGACGCGATCAGCCCCACCGGAATCAGCACCAACGCCGTCACCGCGAAGAACACCAACAGAGACAGGGACGTTGCTGCCACGATCGAGGCTGCGATCGCTCCGAGGATGGTCGCCAGGCTCCACCAGGCGTGGAACGAGGCCATGACGCTGCGCCGCAACAGTGCCTGCACACCGATGCCCTGCATGTTCATGGTCGCGTCGACCGAGCCCAGGCCGAAGCCGAGCAGACACAGGGCGCCGAGCAGCCCGGCGAAGGAGCCCGCGGTGGTGGCGGCACCGACGAGTACCAGCGCACTGCTCACCAGGACCGCACACAGGCGCAGCACGACCGCGCTGTGGAAGCGCACCGCCAACAGTCCGGCGACCACACTGCCCACACCCGCGACGATGGGGACCGCCGCGAGGATGAGAGCGAGGCTGCCCTCGGAGAAGTCGAATTGATCCTGGATGGCCGGGATGCGAGTGACCAGCGTTGCGAAAGCGAACCCCTGACAGAAGAACGCAGTGCTGACCGCAACCCGGTGGATGTTCACTGGCGGCGCTGCCTGAAGAAGTCGTCCAACACTGCCGAGCATTCCGCTTGACGCACACCGCCCACCACTTCAACGGAGTGGTTCAGCCTCGGGTCCCGCACAACGTCCCATAGTCCACCCACGCCGCCGCCCTTGTCGTCGAAAGCGCCGAAGATCAGCCGTTCGACGCGGGCCAGCACGGCCGCCCCGGCACACATGGTGCAGGGCTCCAGGGTGACCGCGAGCGTGCAGCCGGTCAGCCGCCAGTCGCCAAGAGCGGCCCCCGCCTCCCGCAGGGCCAGGATTTCCGCGTGCGCGGTCGGATCGTGGTCCGCCTCGCGGCGGTTCACCCCTCGTCCCAGGAGCTCGCCGGAGGGACCCAGCACCACCGCGGCGATCGGCATCTCCAGATCAGGCTGCCGGGCGAGGTCCAGTGCCAGGCCGACAGCCTGCTCCGGGTTCACGACGTGACGATGCCGAAAAGGCGGTCTCCGGCGTCCCCCAGCCCCGGCACGATGAAGCCGTGCTCGTTGAGCCGTTCATCGACGGCGGCCGTCACCAGAGTGACGTTCATACCGTCGGCCTCCTTCTCCAGGCGCTCGATGCCCTCCGGCGCGGCGAGCAGGGTCACAATGGTGATGTCGGTGGCGCCGCGTCCCCAGAGCACGTGCAGCGCGTCCGCCAGGCTGCCGCCGGTCGCGAGCATGGGGTCGACGACATAGACCTGCCGCCCAGTCATGTCCGCGGGCATCCGGTCGGCATAGATCTTGGGCTGCAGCGTGCGCTCGTCGCGCAGCATCCCCAGGAATCCGACCTCGGCGCTGGGCAGCAGCCGGACCATCCCCTCGAGCATGCCCAGACCCGCCCGCAGGATCGGGATGAGTATGGGCGGCGGGCTGGCCATCGCGACGCCGGTCGTCGCGGTCAGCGGAGTGTTCACCTCGACGGGCACGACCCGGATTCCCCGAGTGGCCTCGTACGCGAGCAGCGTCACCAGTTCGTCAGCGAGGCGGCGGAAGGTCGGGCTATCCGTCGTTTCATCGCGCAGCATGGTGATCTTCTGTGCGATCAGGGGGTGATCGGCAACGAACGTTCGCATAGCCGCATGGTGGCACACGGGCGGCGGCGTCCGCCTCCGAGTGACTTTGGTCGGATTCGGTCACCCAGTGACGCCCTGCGTCCAAAGTCCCGGTCCAATCAGGTGGACCCAAATCAAGCCCGCGCTCCGGGCATCGGAATGGACCCGATAAGTTCGTAATGATCGGCGGCGTCAGGAGGGTGACTCGTGCGTATCGGTGTTCCCAAGGAATCGAAGACCGGCGAACGCAGGGTTGCTGCGACGCCCAAGACGGTCGAGCAGATGCTCAAACTCGGCTTCGACGTCTCCATCCAGACCGGAGCGGGGCTCGAAGCGTCATTCGACGACGCAGCTTTCGAGGCAGCCGGGGCCACGATCGTCGGTGACGAGATCTGGCAGTCCGACATCATTCTGAAGATCAACGCTCCGACCCCTGACGAAGTCGCACGACTGCATCAGGGCCAGATTCTGATGAGTCTGTTGGCGCCCGCGCTCGACCCCGACCTCGTGCAGGCTCTGTCCGCACGCGGCGTCACCGCATTGGCGATGGACGCCGTCCCCCGCATCTCGCGCGCGCAATCACTGGACGTCCTGTCCTCGATGGCGAACATCGCCGGCTACCGCGCGGTCATCGAGGCCGCCAACGAGTTCGGCTCGCTGTTCACCGGGCAGGTGACGGCGGCCGGTAAGGTGCCGCCGGCGAAGGTGCTCGTGGTGGGCGCCGGGGTCGCCGGCCTCGCCGCTATCGGTACGGCCAGCAGCCTGGGCGCAATCGTGCGCTCGTTCGACGCGCGACCCGAGGTCGCCGAACAGGTCGAGTCGATGGGTGCGGAGTTCCTGCGCATCGACGTCGAGGACACCGGTCCCAGCGCGACCGGCTACGCCAAGGAGATGGGCGAGGACTTCAACCGCAAGGCCGCGGAACTCTACGCCGAGCAGGCCAAGGACGTCGACATCGTCATCACCACCGCCTTGATCCCGGGCAAACCCGCGCCGCGACTGCTGACCGAGGAGATGGTCGCGTCGATGAAGCCCGGCAGCGTGATCGTGGACATGGCCGCGGCCAACGGCGGCAACGTCGCCGGTTCCCGCGCCGACGAACGCGTGGTGACCGACAACGGCGTCATCATCCTCGGGTACACCGACCTGCCAGGGCGCCTACCCACCCAGGCCTCGCAGTTGTTCGGCACCAACCTGGTGAACACCCTCAAACTCACGACGCCGGGCAAGGACGGTCAGTTGGTGCTCGACCTCGACGATCCTGTTGTGCGGGGAATGACCGTGGTGCAGTCCGGAGAGGTGCTCTGGCCGCCGCCGCCGGTCCAGGTCTCCGCGGCACCAGCCGCCGCGCCACCGCCCGCGGAGCCCCCGCCACCGAAGAAGAAGATGTCCGATGGGACCCGCCTGAGCCTCATCGGGGGCGTCGCGGCCGTCTTCCTGCTGATCTCAGCGTTCTCACCGGAGCCCTTCCTCGGGCACTTCATGGTCTTCGCGTTGTCCGTGGTGATCGGCTTCTACGTGATCGGCAACGTCCACCACGCCCTGCACACGCCGCTCATGTCGGTCACCAACGCGATCAGCGGCATCATCCTGGTAGGCGCTTTGCTGCAGGTCGGCCATGAGGACCTCTGGGTCTCCGTGCTCGCGTTCATCGCGATCCTCGTGGCGAGCATCAACGTGTTCGGAGGGTTCACCGTGACCGCCCGAATGCTCGAGATGTTCAAGCGTGAGGACGCGGTCCGATGACGCTCACCCTGGTCCAAGGCGCCTACATCGTCGCGGCGCTGCTGTTCATCCTCGCGCTGGCCGGTTTGTCCAGGCATGAGAGCGCCCGCATGGGCAACCGCTACGGCATCATCGGCATGACCATCGCCCTGGTCATCACGATCATCGCGGCCACCGCCGGGGTCGATGCCACCGGCGAGGTGAACGACACCTCCGGCAGCGGACTGGTCGGACTCGGGCTGATCGCCGCGGCCATGGCGATCGGCGCCGTGATCGGGATCTGGCGGGCCCGGCGGGTCGAGATGACCGGCATGCCCGAACTGATCGCGATCCTGCACAGTTTCGTCGGTCTGGCCGCGGTGCTGGTCGGCTGGAACTCGTCGTACGAGAAGAACGTGCCCTACCCGGCGATCCACGACGGGGAGGTCTTCGTCGGTGTGTTCATCGGTGCGGTGACCTTCACCGGCTCGATCGTCGCGTTCCTCAAACTGTCGGCCCGGATCAGTTCCGCGCCGCTGATGCTGCCCAAGCACAACGCCATCAACCTGGGCATCATCCTGGTCTTCTTCGGCATGACCGCGGCCTACATCGCCACGCCGGCCGACGACACCGTCGTGCGGCAGACCCTGCTCGGCGTAATGACGGCTTTGGCCTTGTTCCTCGGCTGGCATCTGGTCGCGTCGATCGGTGGCGGGGACATGCCGGTCGTGGTGTCCATGCTGAACAGCTACTCCGGCTGGGCGGCCGCAGCAGCGGGCTTCCTGCTGGACAACGACCTGCTGATCATCACCGGCGCCCTGGTCGGGTCCTCTGGTGCTTACCTGTCCTACATCATGTGCCGGGCGATGAACCGCTCGTTCATCTCCGTGATCGCCGGTGGTTTCGGCGTCGAGGCCGGCACGGTCTCCGGCGACACCGACTACGGCGAGCACCGCGAGATCACCGCCGAGGGTGCCGCGGAGTTGCTCAGCGAGGCGCACTCGGTGGTCATCACACCGGGCTACGGCATGGCTGTGGCGCAGGCGCAGTACCCGGTGGCCGAACTCACCAGCCAGCTGCGTAAGAAGGGCGTCGACGTGCGGTTCGGCATCCACCCGGTGGCCGGGCGCCTACCCGGACACATGAACGTGCTCCTGGCCGAGGCGAAGGTCCCCTACGACATCGTGCTCGAGATGGACGAGATCAACGACGACCTACCCGAGACCGATGTCGTGCTGGTGATCGGGGCGAACGACACGGTCAACCCCGCCGCCATCGACGAGCCGGGCAGCCCCATCGCGGGTATGCCGGTGCTCACCGTCTGGGAAGCGAGGAACGTCATCGTCTTCAAGCGGTCGATGGCCACTGGATACGCGGGCGTGCAGAACCCGCTGTTCTTCAAGGAGAACACCCAGATGCTGTTCGGAGACGCGAAGGACCGGGTCGAGGACATCATCAAGGCGCTGTAGGGACGGGGCCTGCGCCTCGCAAAGTGGGCAGCCACATCGTTCGATGCCCAGTTCGTGATGTCTAATTCCGACTAGGGGCGCATATACTGCGTCGCTTCACTCGCAAAGTGGGCAGATTCCTGAATTCCTCTACGTGGTGTGCCCACTTCGCGAGGGCCATCAGCCGATGAGCCCCAGCAGCGGCGCGATCAGCACCTTGAGGATCATCGCCACGGGATAGACCAGCGCATACCCAAGGTTGACCCGGGGGTCGGCCTTCGTCCGGTCGTTGGCGAACGCCAGAACGGCTGGTTGCGTCTGGGCGCCACCGATGCTCCCGGCGAGTACCGGACCGCTGATGCCGCCCAAGCGGGGACCGAAGAACCGGAGCATCAGGGCGGCGGTCAGCGTGATCAGCACGCCGACCACGAACAGGCGCGGCCCGACGTCGGTCTTGAGCGCCTCGACCAGTGCGGCCCCCGACGTCGATCCAGCGTAGGCGAGGAACGCGAGCATCCCGAACTGCCCGAGTGCGTTGGACGTGGGATAGGGAATCGACCAGAGGATCGGCCCGGTCCGGTGCAGACGACCCAGCACCAAGCCCGCGACCAATGCCCCGCCGGCGATTCCCAGCGAGAGCACACCGCCTCCCGGCAGCGGGATCGCGATCAGGCCGATCGCAAGGCCGATCACGATGCCCACCGCCAGACCGACCGGATTCAGGCCGCTGGCTTCGTGCTCGCTGTCGCCGAAGAAGGCGCTCACCTCCCCCATCCTGGCCTTCGGAGCAGTCACCCGGATCCTGTCACCGACATGGATGATCAGGTCGTCGGTGGCCAGAAGATCCACATCGCCGCGCCGCACGCGCGTGGCAGTGGCCCCGAAACGGCCCAGCAGGTCCAAGTCCGACAGCGGTCGGCCCGCCACCTCTCGGTTGGAAACCGCCATGCGTCGGAAGTCCAACTCCTTGCGGTCCAGTTCGAGGTGCAGCGTGGAAACGTGCCCCATCCGCTCGGCGATCTGCGCGACGATCCCCTCCGGACCGATCACCGAGACGATATCGCCGGGCACGGGGACGAAGTCGTCGGTGGCGATGGTGACCTGGCGGTTGTGCCGCACGCGGGAGAAGCGGATGCGGTCCCCGTATTCGGTGATGAGGTCCCGCAGGTTCGGCAGTCCACTGGCCTCCACCCGGACGCTGGACATCGTGAGCTCGGGTTCGGGCTCCGGCACGGCCGAGACCTTCGGCTCCGTCCGGCCCCGCAGGGCAGAGGCCGCCGCCACCAGCATGGCGAGCACCCCCACAACGTAGGTGACCGAGTAGCCAACGGTGGGTTCGGCCGAATCGAGTTGTTCGGTGGCGGCGGCCAAGGCCGGGGTGTTCGTCAGGGCGCCCGTGTAGGCACCGGCGATCAGTTCCGGGGTGAGACCCGCCACCCGGCCCGTCGCGACCGCGACCCCCGCCGCGACCAGCAGAGTCACCACCACCAGCATGACCGCGCGGCCACCGGTGCGCAGTGAGGAGAAGAACGACGGGCCGCTCGCGACGCCGATGCAGTAGGCGAACAGCACCAGGCCGATCTGTCCGACGATGGCCGGCAAGGCGAGTTGTTCGTCGAATGCGGAAATCCCCAGCGCGGCGAAGAGCACCGCGGCCGGACCGACCAGTACCCCGTGGATGCGCAGCGCTCCGAGCGCTGAACCGACCGCGAGATACACGAAGAACAGCAGAACCTGGTGCTCAACCAGAAGATCCACGATCACTCAGCGAGGCTACTGGCGACCAGACCGGTCCGCATACCTACCAAGGGTGTGAATCCCTACCCTGCGGCGAACCTGCTCTAACCGTCGTCTTAACCGCGGCACCGAAGGTGGAGGAGTCAACGCAATAGGAGGCAATAATGAAGGCACCGCGCAAGACCACCGGAATCCTTGTGACCGCAGCACTGGCGACCGGCGTGGCCGTCGCACCTGCAGTGGCCGCTCAGGGACCACAGGCAGGCAGGGGGCCGAACGCGACGTGCCAGAACGACGGCACCGCGGCCAAGCAGACGCGCAAGGCCAAGGCGAACAAGAAGCGCATGCGTGCGGCGAAGAAGGCCCGCTTCGCGAACAAGAAGTCGGGCACGCTGACCGCCGCCCAGAAGAAAGAGTTGGCCTGGATGGCCGAGGAGGAGAAACTCGCCCACGACGTGTACGTGACCCTGGCCACCCAGTACCCCGACGTGATTCAGTTCCAGCGCATCCCGAACGCCGAGTCGAAGCACCTGGCGGCGATCCAGAAGATGCTGTCGCGCTACGGGCTCGCTGACCCGACCAAGGGCAGGGGTGTCGGCGAGTTCACCAGCAAGTCGGCGCAGGAACTCTACGACCAGTTCGTGTCACAGGCGACGAGTCGCGAGGCCGCCCTCGACGTGGGTGTGGCCATCGAGAAGCAGGACATCGCGGACCTCAAGGCCGCCAAGGTCGGTCTGAAGGCACCCGACGTCCGGTTCGTCTACAACCGGCTGCTCGAGGGCAGCAAACGCCACCTGGTGGCCTTCGGCGGGTGACCCTTGGCGCGGGTGAGCGTTCCCGGCTGACACACGCCGAACGTTCACCCGCGCAGGTCCGGCTCCCCGGGAGGCTAGCCTGACCGGGTGCGCTCCCTGACCACCGACGAGGCCCGCCGCGTGTCGATCCGGGCCCAACGCCTGGACCATCGACGCGCGACCCCGCCGGTGTCTCTGCTGCGCCATCTCGCGGCCGTGCAGATCGACAGCGTGAACGTGGTGGCCCGCGCCCACTACTTCCCCTTCTACTCACGACTGTCCACACCCCGCGAGGCCGTGGACAAAATCTTCCAGAGTCGGCGCACCACCGAGTACTGGGCACACGAGGCGAGCCTGATCACCCGCGAGGACCGGGACCTGTTCGCGTGGCGGATGCGCGGGTGGCGCGATCACGCATGGGGCAACGCGCTGCGGGCCGCCAACGAGTACCCCGGCCTACTGGAGACGGTGCTCGCCGAGGTGGCGGCGAAGCCGGGGACCTCCCGCGACATCGAGGCGAGGCTGGAGACCGATCATCCGCGCGACCGCTCGCAGTGGGGCTGGAACTGGTCAGTGGTCAAGCGGACGTGTGAGGCCTTGTTCTGGGCTGGCCGACTGTCCACAACCGGGCGCAACACACAGTTCGAGCGCATCTACACCAGCGGCTCGGTTCCCGAGATCGACGATGCCACCGCGGCCCGCGAACTGGTCCGGCGGACCGTCCGGGCCTGTGGGGTGGCCAGCAGGCGGACGGTCCGCGACTACCTGCGGCTATCGCCGGCCATCGCCGACCTCGGCATCCGGGAGGCGCTTGCCGGCGGCGACATCGTCGACGTACTGGTCGGTGGCAAACCGTGGCTCGCCCCGTCGGATCTGACGGTTCCGCGCACCGTGGGCGGGACCACGCTGCTCGCGCCCTTCGATCCGTTGTTGTGGGACAGGGACCGGGTCGAGCAACTGTTCGGCTTCCGCTACCGCATCGAGATCTACACCCCCGAGCCGAAACGGCAGTACGGGTACTACGTCCTGCCGTTCCTGCTCGACGGCCGACTGGTGGCACGGGTCGACCTGAAATCCGACCGCAGGTCGGGGAACCTCCTAGTGCGCGGCGCCTTCGCGGAAGCGGATTCCCCAGGACACGTGGCACCGGAACTCCGCGCGGAACTCCAGCGGCTCGCGACCTGGCTGGGCCTTTCCCGGGTGTTGGTGGAGCCGCGGGGGGATCTGGCCGCCGCGTTGACCTGATACAGCCAACCCGGTTCGCAGCCCGACTCACCGCTCATTGAGCGCGGAGACCTCTACGCCGGCTTCAGCGAGTCTGGCCAGGACGGCCGTCACTTCCGTGCCGGTGAGGGTGAGGACTGTGACTGCGGCAGCCCGCGTGTCGGCCATGCCCAGCATGTCAACGGCGAGCACCCCCAGCCCCCCTCTGACCTCGACCTCAACATCGATCACGGCGACTCGGCATTCGATTCGCGGTCAGCGGTCCGCAACGCGACAACTTCGACCCCAAGATCGTGCAGTCGCCGTAGAACGCTGTGCAGCGCACTCTGATCGCGGACACGTCCGGTCAAGACGGTCAAGAAGTCGATGTGGACGTTGTCCCCGATGTCATCTAGGACCTCGGGCGGGATCGTGCCCCTGACCCGGATCTCGAAGCTTCTGGATCGCACAGTGGACCTCCCAGCACCACTTTGAAACTTCTGTGGCCGCTAGGACCCACCCGCAACGGGTGGCTATCGGCCTGCCGACCGGCCGAGAACCGCGAATACCATGGTGAGAAGTGACCATTGCAGACAGCGGTAGACGAACGAGTCCGGATCCCCCACGACACTGGGTGATGAGTCCGGCGCTGCGGTCTGTCCGGCCGACACCTTCACCTCGCACTGTCTCCCGGCGGCGGCTGCACGCCCAACTCGATTCGGCAACGCAGCTGCCGCTGACAATCGTGTCCGCTGGACCGGGTTGGGGGAAGACCACGGCGGTGACCGACTGGATCCAATCTGGTCACCCGAGCCTGCCAGTCGTGTGGCTGACGTTGTCCAGCGCCGACGACAGCCTGACGACATTCCTGGATGCGGTCACAACTGCTATTCGCGAAAGCGACGCTCTGCCCGCCGGGGACCGGCTGCATAGAACCTCAACGGCTGCCGGGGTCAACTCAGAGGTCCTGGCCGCTCTGAGGTCGGCAATCGCGGAGATCACCGAGCCCCTCCTGCTGGTCCTGGACGACTTCCACGTCATCGAGGACCCGGAGGTTTTGCGCCTCGTTCAGCAGATCGCCACGGCCGACGGAAAGGTGCGCCTCGCGCTACTGACGCGTTTCGAGCCGCTGATCGCGTTGCACCGGATGCGGCTCGAGGGCCGAGTGGCCCAGATCTCCGCAGATGATCTCGCATTCCGCTCACACGAAATCCAGGCGATGTGCCGTGCTGACTCCCGGGCTCTTTCAGAGACCGAACTGGAAGCCGTGATGACCAGAACGGAGGGCTGGCCGGCAGGCGTCCGACTGGCACTGATGTATCTGTCACGATCCCAGAGCATCACCGAATTCGCTGGCACGGAACGGTCAGTCGCCGAGTTCCTCGCTGCTGAGGTCCTAGCGCGAAACACGCCCGAGATTCGACGGTTCCTGCTCCGGACAAGCGTCGCGCATCTGATCAACAGCGAACTCGCCGACGCCATCGTGGGCGAAGTCGGGGCTCAGTCCACCCTTGAGATGCTCGAACGTACCAATCAGTTCGTCACCGCCCTTGGCACGGACAGGGTCTGGTTCCGCTACCACCCGCTACTACGCGACCTGCTCAATCACATGTTCAGGCGTGATGATCCCGCGGCGTTCAGACAGGCCCAGCAGCGGACTGCGCGCTGGCTCGCCGAGCACGGTGAGCCCGTCGATGCTCTGGGGCATGCCGCCGAGGCTGCCGACTGGCTGCTCTTCGGTGACATCTTTACGCGCGGCGCCGCCCCGGCCATGGTCGGAGTCGGGCGTCCCGCGATCCTGCGGCAGTTGCAGGCGGTGCCCTACGCGGAGCTTCATCCATCCACGGATCTACAGTTGTGCGTCGCCGGCCTCTCACTGGTAACAGGACAACTGGACGCCATGGACGAGCATGTCCTGGCAGCAGTGTCACTGGCGGACGCGGGGGACGGCTCGTCGTCTGCGACCAGAGCCCTCACAGCCATCATGCAGGGCGCCTCGGCGCGCCATCGTGGACACATGGACGAAGCCGCGCGGGCCTGCCTGACGGGCCGCGCCATCGTCGATGCTGCCGATCCCTTCCCGGCGGCGGACAGTTATCGCGCCATCGCGGCCAACACCCTCGGAGTGGCCCTGCTCTGGAGCGGGGCCTTGGACGAGGCGGCCGGGAGTCTTCAGGAGACTCAGATGCTTGCGCCGTCGGCCGACATCGACATCACCCGAATGACCGCACGTTCTCACCTCGCCGCATGTCGAACTCCTGCGCGCCAACCTGGATGAGGCGCTGGACCTCGCCGAATTCGGTCACCGACGACGCCACGGCCAAGGGGTGGCGGTCCATGTTCTGGCTGCGGCCGGCCTTCTGCACCCTCGCCCTGGCGCAACTGCTGCGCGGCGACGTGGACAGTGCGGATTCCGCAGTCGTCTATGGGCTCGCGGCGCACACAGGAGGCGGGGAGCCCTCACCCGCCCTGCTCATCCGCATCGCGCAGGGCTTCGCCGCAGTGTCGAGGGGCAGGCCGAAGGCCGCCGAACGTGCCGCGGACGAGGTGCTGCGCAAGATCAGCAGCTGCGCCCCGCCCCAGGTTCTGGCAGACGAGGCCATCCGCCTACTCACCGACGTCGAGCTGCTCACCGGCCGCCGGTTCACACTGCCACCCTCTCTTGCAGCCGGCCGAGGTGTCCGCGAAACCGCTACGGTCCGCGCATGCCGGGCGCGGCGACTGCTCGCCGACGGGCGCAGGGACGACGCAGTGCTGCTCGCCCGGTCCGTGGACGCTGAGGCGGACCCGGCCACGCTCGCCGATCTGCTGGCTCTCATCGAGGCCCGGATCACGCTTGCGCTGGCGATGAACCGGGAAGGCCATCGCCACGAGTCGCTGCGGGTCCTTGAGTCGGCGGTCGATGCGGGCCGCGCGACACGAATCGTGAGGCCGTTCCAGATCGCTGGACCCACGATCCTGCCGCTGCTTCACATGCTGGACGAGGGCCGTTCCGGGGACGAGTTCGTCAGCGAGGTGCTCGCACACTGCGACGATGACCGACCGAGTGGATCCGAACCGGACCCGCTGGCCGAGCCGCTGACGGAGCGGGAACTGGCGGTGCTGGCGGAGTTGCCCACGATGAAGAGCAATGCGGAGATCGCAGACGAGTTCTTCGTTTCGGTGAACACCGTGAAGTCCCATTTGAAGAGCATCTTCCGCAAACTCGAAGTGCACACCCGCCGCGAGGCAGTGCGCCGTGGCCGCGATCTGGGGCTGCTGCGCTGAGGCGGGATCCGACGACCGGGCCGGTAGCTACAAGTCCGCCACCGCCCGACCAGCGACAAGCCCTCAGACGGCCGCCGGCCGCTGATCGCGCGTTCGCTCATCCGACCCGTTCGGCAGGTTCCGGGTGGAGGTCAATGACAGCAGCACGAGGACCCCAGTAGCCAGCAGCCCGACCTTGAGGGATTGCAGTTGGGCGTCCTGGTAGCTGGCCGTCACCGCCTGCGTCTCCTGCTGATCCAGACCGGCTTGTGATGCCGCCGCCTCGATCTGATCCACGGAGACGAAATCGATGCCCGTGCCCGCTGCCACGCCGATCTGCTGGGCCACGTCGGCACTGATCCGCTCGTCGCTCTTGATGTTCTCCACGAACACGGTCGACAGTCCGGACAGCACGATCGCGCCGATGAGCGCCACCCCCAGTGAAGACCCCAACTGCTGGCCCGTGAACTGTAACCCCCCGGCTTCAGCCCGCCCCGAAGCATCGACAGACGACTGGACCACGTTACCCAGTTGGGACACGATCAAGCCCATGCCGACGCCCAGGACAGCCATCGACCACGCGAACGACGACTCGTCCAGCGTGGGCTCGATGGTCGCCAGGAGCATGATCACTGCGACGGCACTGGCGACCAGACCGGTGCGAACGATCCCCCGCACCGAGAACCGCTTGGACAACCGCGATCCCAGGGCCGCCGCCACGAACATCGTGATGGATACCGGCAGCATCTTCAGACCGGTCTGCAATGCGTCGAGCCCGAGGACCAGTTGCAGGTACAGAGGAACGACGAAGAAGACACCCATGAGGATCAGGTTCTGGGTGAACAGGCCGACGAGTCCGGAACGCAGCGGCGGAACCTGCAGCAGGTTCATGTGCACCAGCGGATCGGACCCCTTCGCCTCCCGGTGGCGCTGCCACGACACGAAGGCCCAGATGAGCATCGCGCCGAGCATGATCACGAAGATGGTCAACGAGAAGCCGAAGGGGGTGATCGGGGAGTCCTTGGGCTCGATCCATCCCCACGTGCTCGACTGCAACGTCCCGAGCACGATCGCACCGAGGCCCACGGAGGAGAGCAACCGTTCCCACGAAATCGAGTCTCGGTGCCGTACCCGTGCGCTTTGCGTCGGCCACGAAGCGGGTCATCACCAAAATGATCCCGACCAGGATCACCTCGAACACGAACACGATGCGCCACGTGAACGTGGTCGTCGCCCAACCACCCAGGATCGGACCTACCGCGATTCCCGCTCCAGCAACACCGCCGATCACCGCATAGGCGGCCTTGCGCGCGTCGCCCTCGAAGTTGCCGGCGATCAGGGCGGCCAGGGCAGGCAGCACCAGCGCCGCGCCCAGGCCTTCCATAACCGACCAGCCGAGAGCCAGCAAGCCGACCGTAGGCGCCACCGCGGTCAGTGCCGATCCCGCCGCATAGATGCACAAGCCCACCACAAACGCCCGCCGCCGGCCGATGATGTCACCGATCTTGGCGCCGGTCAGCATGAACATCGCCATCACGAGGCAGTACAGAGTGATGACACCCTGGATCGTGGAGACGGTCGTGTCGAAGTCGTCGACCAGCGCACTGATCGACACGTTCATGACCGACTGGTCAAGCACCATGACGAACTGCGCCATCGCCAACGCGGCTAAGCGGAGCCCATCGTTTCATCACAGCCTCCTCGACCGGGAATGCAACTCAGATCTCAGTTGGAACGAGCGCCCGATCCGGGTTCACCGCATGCTGGACGTCGACAACTCCCGGAGCGGGCATCCGCCGACGCCGCACGGCCTTACTCATCTCGATCACGATGGGCAGCAGCAGGGCCAGCCCGATCGAGGCCAACCACTGCCAGCCGCTCAACGCCGTCGTCCTCAGTGCCGACTGCAGGAAGGGCAGTTGGGTTGCCAGGACGAACAGGCCCATGGGCACCAGCCCGATCATTGCCGCCTTGAGGATCGGCGGGGTCAGACCGCTGGACGGATCCCTGCGGTTGGTGATCGCGTTAAAGATGGTTCCCAAGCCCATGACGACGAAGGTCATGGTCATGGACACGCTGGCTGCGTCCGTGCTGGGGGAATCCGGACCCCAGACCAACGGGATGAACGCGGCGATGAACAGCGTGAATCCGTATCCGAGCCACATCGTGACGGCACCACGGTTGACGATCTGGACCTTCGGGTCGCGCGGTGGTCTGCTCATGACGTCCGGATCTCCGGGATCCATGGCCAGGATCACGACCCCGCCCGCTGTTCCGAACATGAGCAGGAACAGGATCATCAGCGGTGTCAATGCGACGCCGTCATTGATGTTGAACAACGTCGCGGCGAGGAACAACATGATCAGCGACAACAACTGCGTCATCTGGTACCGGACGTAACCCACGACCTTGTCGTACACCCGCCGCCCGAGTTCCACGGCGTGGACGAGCGTGCCGAAGTTGTCGTCGGTGAGGATCATCCTGGCAGCCTGCTTGGAGACCTCGCTGCCGCTGCCCATGGCAACGCCGATGTCGGCCTGTTTGAGCGCGGCCGCGTCGTTGACCGCGTCGCCGGTCATGGCCACAACGTCTCCGGCGTGCTGCATGACCTTGGCCAGGCGCAACTTGTCTTCGGGGGAGACACGGCCGAAGACGTGCAACTGCGGCAACCGTGCCTCAAGCTCCTCGTCGCTGAGTTTGCCCATCTCCGCGCCGCTGATGGCGCCGGGTCCCAATCCCAGGCTTCGACCGATCGCCGCCGCAGTCACCGCGTGGTCACCGGTGATCATCCGCACGTCGATGCCCGCCCGCAATGCCGTCGTGACGGCGGCCTTGGCCTCAGCCCGCAGCGGGTCGATGATCCCCACCAGGCCGACGAAGGACAGCCCGTTGGTCAAGGCCATCGGGTCGGCCTGCATCTGCTTCGAGTTCGGCTTCATCCACGATGCGGGCGGCGAAGGCCAGTACCCGAAGGCCCTCTCCCCCCATGTCGGCGTTGGCCTGCTCGATGCCCTCGCGGGTCTGCTCGAGCGGCACGAGTTCATTGGTGACGATGGGGCCGCTGGTGGAACAGCGGGCCAGCACGACATCCGGACCACCCTTGACCAACTGCACGACGCGCTCCACACCGTTGATGGGAACCCGGTGGAACGTGGCCATGAACTTGTACTCGGAGTCGAACGGGACCTCCGCGAGTCGCGGGTACGCCTTGCGCGTGTGACCGGCATCGACACCCAGTTTGGCGGCCAGAACCACGAGGGCCAATTCCGTGGGATCTCCCACGACTGCGCCATCGTCGGCGACCGTGGCATCGCTGCACAGCACCAGGCCGTACGCGAGGTTGGTGAAGTCGGGAACATGGGTTCCCGCCACGGCCCCGATCTCCCCGGACTTCTCGTAGCCCTGACCGGTCACGCTGTACCAGGAACCCTGCGTGTAGAGCTGCGACACCATCATCTGGTTCATCGTCAGCGTTCCGGTCTTGTCCGTGTTGATCACGCTGGTGGCCCCGAGGGTCTCCACATCGGTGAGGTTCTTCACGACCGCCTTCGCGTCCGCGAGTTGATGCGCGCCCATGGACAGTAGCCCTGACACGAATGCTGGCATGCCCGTGGGAATCGCCGAGATGGCCATGGCCGTTCCCAGCAGGAGCAGATCGCTGAGTTCGATGCCGCGCATCCAGCCCACGGCCACGATGAAGACCACCGCGACCCAGGCGATGATCCCCAGGATCTTGGTCAGTCCGTCCAGTTCGCGTTGCAGAGGCGACCGCGTGCGTTCCACCGATGTCAACATCGTGGCGATCCGGCCCATCTGGGTGTTCATCCCAGTGGCCGTGACGACCATGGCAGCCGTCCCGCGGGTCACCGACGTGTTCTGGAACAACATGTTCGTGCGATCACCGATGGAGATGTCATCGCCTGCCAGCACGCCGGCATCTTTGGCGACCGGGGCGCTCTCCCCCGTCAACGCCGCTTCTTGTACTTCCACACTCGCTGACCGCAGGATTCGGCCATCGGCGGGGACGAGGTCACCGGCTTCCAGCGTGACGATGTCCCCGGGAACGACGTCGGGGGCGTCGATCATCTGTAGCGAGCCGTCGCGCACCACCTTCGCCTGCGGTACCTGCAGGTTGGACAGCGCATCCACGCTCGCCCGGGCCTTGAGTTCCTGGCGGGACCCGAGGACGACGTTGAGCACGATGAGCAGCGCCACGATGAGTCCGGTCGACACCTGCCCGATGACCAGGCTGACCACGACAACCCCGACCAGCATCAGGTTCATAGGTTCCCGCAGTTGGTTCAGCGCGACGAGCCATGCCGACGGTGGCTTCTCAGCCGTGATCGTGTTCTTTCCGTGCTTGGCAAGCCTGGCTTGCGCTTCCTCGGATGTCAGGCCGTTGTCGGCGTCGCTGCCCTCGTCGGCGACGACGTCGTCCGCTGACATCGAGAACCACGCCTTCGCTTCTTCGGGACTCCCCGCGGTCGTGGCCGCTTCCATGAGATCACCCTCCAGTAGAAGTCTTCAGGGACGACCCTTTCACGAACATCACCCTTGGCGGGTGGTGAACCTCAGAGTCCGGTCCGCGCCTGGATCCGGCCGTCCTTGACGGCCTGCTGCAGCGCGGCGTAGTCCTTCGAGTTCTGCTCGGAATAGGCGACTGCGAAGTCGGCGATCGCCTCATCGAAGGCACTCCCGCCGCCCAGGTAGGAGGCCAATGGCGATCCGGTCGCCTGACCTGCGCGTGGGCCTTTGCCAGCGTCCAAGCGCACATCCGGCCGTACACGTGCAGGCGTTGCGGATCCATGTTGTCCACGTCAGCCGAGCCCTTCCAGTCGCGCAGTTGCCGCACGTAGTAGTCGCGCGCGACGCCGTCGACGGGGCTGATCACTCGGTGCCAGCCCAAGAAGATGTCGCTGCTGGCCTGCATGAGCCTTTGGCCCGCGACGACGCGTTGGCCGGCATTGGTGAACTCACTGCGCCCCACGTACGGTTCCAACACGGATTCCTGGGCCTCTTTCGCCTGCAGGAACAGCGGGTCACCGCTGTCGCGACCCGACCAACAGCATCATCCAGGCGCGGGTTCCGACACTGCCGACGCCGACCACCTTCAGTGCCATGTCGAGATACTCGAACTGCGAGAGCAGCTGGCGACGATCCGTCTGCAAGTGTTCGGCGGTAGCCCCGCAGAACCGAGCGCATCTCCTTCTGCACGACATCGGCCGGAATCCCCCACTTCTCGGCCAGGTCGTTCGAGCGGCATGATCAGCGGCGGCGCACTGATGATGCGGCGGCGCCCGTCGACGACTTCGGTGAACTTCTGCATCGCCTGCATGGAGTCCCTGGTCCGGGCCTTGTCCATGTTCTTCTGCGCCTTTCGGGCCACTCTTGACGGGGTGGTCCTGCTCAGCGCGGCCGAACTCCTCGGTGAGATCCATGTGGGCGTACCAGACGTCCAGGTTGCGCATCTTCGCGAACCCGCGCATCGTCTCGCGGTAGGCCTTTGTTGCGGCCAGCAGGATGCCTCGCCGTTCCTCAGCAGTGTGTCCGTTGGCCACCCCGGCGATCTCCAGGCTGGTGACCAGCCGCTTGACATCCCATTCCCAGGGGCCGGGTGCGGTCTCATCGAAGTCGTTGATGTCGAAGACCAGAGACCGCTCCGGCGAACCGAAGGCCCCGAAGTTCGCCAGGTGGGCGTCTCCGCAGGCCTGCACCCGCAGGCCGGAGTTGGGGGTCGCCGCCAGATCGGAGGCCATGATGGCCGCGGCACCACGGTAGAAGGTGAACGGCGAGACGAGCATCCGGCCGTACCTGATGGGCACAAGTTCGGACACACGACTCGTGGCCTGTGCCTCCAGGATCGCCACCGGATCGGGCCGGGTGCTGGGCGGATCGAACATCGCCTGGCTCGAACGGGGGACCTGGGACCGCGCCTCCTTGCCGACCGCCCTGCGCTCCGCGTGGGGACAGGTGCAGCGCCTTCGCGCTGCGCGTGAAGCGGCGGGAGGCGGATGTGTTCATGAGGTTTCCTTAGGGGGTGTGGTGGTTGGGTTGGTGAGCGCGGCTTGCCACTGCTGGCCCGTTGCGGTGCGGCATGCCTGCACAGCAGAGGTCAAGGTGGGATAGAAGCGGTCGGCGGGT
>CAVPGV010000006.1:0-175552 GCA_963704075.1 uncultured Actinomycetota bacterium | reverse complement strand
CACCACTACGTCGCCGCCACCGATGGACAACAAGATGTGCCCTGGCGTCCCCGTCACGATCGTCGCCCGCGGCCCGCTGCCGCGGATGGTGGTGGTCTTCGTGATGGTCAACTGCGATCCGAGGGAAATGGTCATGGCCGGCACAGAGATGGTGTCGGAGCCGGCGAGCGACTCTGACTCCATGACGGCGGCGCGCAAGGTGCAGGCTCCGCCGACGGTCGCACAAACGCCGTTGCCTGGCAGGGCATCCGCGCCGTCGCCGTTGCTGTTCACGGTGAAGTCCGCGGCGCTGGCCGCGCTCTGGTGCAACACGATCAGACCGGCTGCGACCAGCAACATGAGAATCAGTCGTCGCATGGGACCCCTTCGGCTAGGAGAGTCCCGGAAGCCGAGACGGGACCACAGAATACCCCGGATTGATCATCCTGAGGAGTCGCAGCCGAAACGCCAGTTACAGGTCCCGGTAGTAGTGCTCCTCGGGAGCCTTGCTGCGGCGGGTGAGGTTGTAGATGGCCAGGCCCAGCCCTCCCCAGAGCACGAGCATGGCAAAGAGCATCATCAGGACGGCACCAGTGCTCATGAGCGCGGCTCCTCTCCGAGTGGCGCGGGTTCCGGCGGCGCTTCCAGGGGCGTGTTCGGCCGCCACGGGATGCGAGCGACGATGAAGGCGATCAGCACGACGGCCACTGCGCTGCCCCATCCGAACACGCCCAGCATCCAGGCGGGGTAATCACCGTACGGCGTTTGCGCATCTTCGATGAACTCACGCACCAGGACGAAGCCGAGCAGCAGCGGGGTGACGACCGAGACGAGCACGATCCACCACCTGCCCAGCCGGATCGAACCGTACATGTTCATGTGCCGCGCAAGACCTGGGATGGCGCGCGCGACCCAGGCCAGCACGATCATGCTGGCGACCGCGGCGGCCAGGATGCCGAATCGATTGATGAAGTGGTCCACGATGTCCAGCACGTAGACACCGCTGGTGGTGCTGAAGAAGATCAGGCTGATGACCGCGGCCGGCACGCCGACGATCAGCGTCGCGGACAGGCGCGTCAGTTCGAACTTGTCCCGGACCGCGGATATCACGACCTCGATCACGCTGACCAGCGACGTCAGTCCGGCGAAGACCAACGACCCGAAGAACAGGACGCCGATGACCGCACCCGCCGGGGCCTCGTTGATGATCGTCGGGAAGGCCACGAAGGCAAGCCCCAGACCTTCTGACGCCACTTCGTCGACCGCCAGTCCCGAGGCTTGGGCCATGAAGCCCAGCGCCGCGAACACCCCGATGCCGGCAAGCAGTTCGAAGCCCGAGTTCGACAGGCCGACGACCAAGCCGGAGCCGGTCATGTCCGTGCGCTTGGCGACGTAGGAGGCGTAGGTGACCATGATGCCGAAGCCGACCGACAGCGAGAAGAAGATCTGTCCGAAAGCGGCGGCCCACACCGATGTCTGCGTCAGTGCCGACCAGTTCGGTGAGAACAGTGCGTCCAGACCCTGCGCGGCGCCCGGCAGGAACAAGGAACGAACCACGAGCACCGTGAACGCCAGGATCAGCAGCGGGATGAAGACCACGGCCGTCGCGCCGATCCCTTTCTGCACACCCAGCGCCATGATGATCAGCACCGCCACCCACACCACCGCCAGCGGCACGAGCACACCCATGACGACCGACGCGCTGACCCCCGGGTCGCCGGCCTGCAGGAAGTCGCCGAACAGGAAGCCTTCAGGGTCATCGCCCCAGGACCTGTCGACGGAGAAGAACGTGTACTGCAGCGCCCACGCGATGACGGCGGCGTAGTAGACGGCGATCATGAAGCAGATCCCCACCTGCCACCAGCCCACACTCTCGATGCGCCGGTCGGACCGCGCGAACGACAGCGGCGCGGAGCCACGGTTGCGGTGACCGAGGGCGTAGTCCATCAGCAGGAACGGCAGACCGGCGGTGATCAGGGCGACGATGTACGGCAGGATGAACGCCCCTCCGCCGTTCTCATAGGCGACGTAGGGGAAGCGCCAGATGTTGCCGAGGCCGACCGCGGATCCGATGGCCGCCAGGATGAACACCTTGCGCGAGGAGAACGCCCCGCGATGTGCACCTTCATCAGTAGTGCTGCCCGCATCCGACGTCATGGAACCTCCCGCACTCTGGTGTGCTCCAGCATTGCGCAGTCATACCCCGGATCACCAGATCAGTGGGTCGCCCGTGGCCTGAATGGCCCGCTACCTGCGTTTGGCCCCCTACGGAATCGGCCAAGAACGACGGTGCCCGGTGCGCGATTTGGGATGTGGCGCGATGACTGTCCTAACCACGCAGCCCTTGGAGGCAGGTACAGACGTTGGAGTTGCGCGGGGCGCGGATATCCAGCCGATATGCGGATGTCCAACGGATGTACGCAACTCCAACGGCTGTCGGCCGGGGCACACCGTCCACGGACGTACCGGCGCTGGATTGACGCGGCCACTGCCAGCAGCCCATCTCGCAGCCGGCCCTACAGCAGCTCGAACGTCACCTCGGGTTCGCTGGGCACCGGCGAGCAGGCGAGGTGGATCAGCGCCCCCAACCCGGGATGCTCCATCACCGCCCGGCCGTCGTCCAGCGGGCCCGCGCAGACCCCACAGCGTTGCGCACACTCGAACCAAGCGCCCAGCCCGGTGGGTGGACGACCACCGAAGCACTCGAACTGGCTGCCGCAGGTGACACAGACGGGTGGCAGATCGTTCACACTGCCAGTATCCGACACCGTCTCGTGGTCGTTTGCAGGCGCGGCGGCTGTCACGCTGAACGCCCCGGGGGTCTGCTCACAGTGAGACCTGGCTTCGGACGAGAACTTCGCCGCCGCAGTCGAGCGGCGGGTCCTGAGGACGATCTGCAGGCCGTGGCACACCTGACTCTGATGGCCGCGCTTGAAGCCAGCCGCCCGAGATGAGCAGCGGCGTCACCTCGCAGGGCCGCCGTCCTGCCACACTGTTCGCATGGACCCGGCGGAGGCTTTCACCTTCGAGGACGTCGTTCTGGAACGCGGCGGACAGCGCATCCTGGACGGCGTCAGCGACCACATCCACTGGGCCCAGACCACGGCCATCGTCGGCGCCAGCGGCGCGGGCAAATCGACTTTCCTGAGACTGCTGAATCGGTTCGAGGATCCGACCGAGGGGACCATCCTGCTCGACGGCCGGGCTTTGGACACCTATGACGTCCACGCACTGCGCCGTCGGGTCGGTCTCGTCGCGCAACGCCCCACGATGCTTGCCGAGACGATCGGTCAGGAGCTGCGCGTGGCCAAGCCCGAACTGTCAGACGACGCCGTCAGCCGGCTGCTCGAAAGGGTTGCTCTGCCCGCCGTGGGCCTGGATGCCGCGACCTCGACGCTGTCCGGCGGGGAGCAGCAACGCGTCGCCCTGGCCCGCACCCTGGCCCTCGATCCGCAGATCCTGCTGCTCGACGAACCGACCAGCGCGCTCGACGACCGGTCCGCGCACGCAGTCGACGAGATCATCGAGTCCCTGGTCGCCGACGGTCTGACGGTTGTGCTGGTCACCCATGACGTGGACCGCGTCGTGCATCTGGCCCAGAGCGTTCTGGTCCTCCATCAGGGCCGACTGGTCGAACGCGGCGGTCCCGGAGACGTGAGGTACCTGGCATGAACACAACCCAGAACATCCCCGACTGGCTCGGCGTCGCCGCGTCGGTACTGCTCGTGCTGATCGCGATCGGGGTGTCCATCCGCGCCCGATTGGGATTGACCCGCGAGTTGCTGGTCGCCGCCGTGCGTGCTTTCGTGCAACTGGTCGCCGTGGGGACCGTCCTGACGATTCTGTTCGCGCGGGCGGGCCTGCTGGGTGCGCTGGCCTGGGTGGCCGGCATGGTGGTCATCGCCGGACTCGTCGCGGCCGGTCGGGCCAAGGCGCTGCCGAAAGCGCGGTCCACCGGCTGGATCTCCGTCGGCACCGGCACGGCGACGACGCTCGGGGTGCTGCTGGTCCTTGGTGTGATCGAGCCGACCCCGTCGGTGGTGGTCCCGGTCGGCGGAATGGTCGTCGGCGGCGCGATGACCGCGGCCATTCTGTCCATGCGAAGGCTGACCGAGACCGCGCGTGAACAGCGCCTCGACATCGAAGCCCGGCTCGCCCTGGGACTCACCGCCGAGCAGGCCATGGCGCCGCACATGCGTCGTGCCGTGACCGTGGCGCTTCTCCCCGCGATCGACTCGACGAAGGTGGTCGGGCTGATCGCCCTGCCCGGTGCGATGACCGGCCTGATCCTGGCCGGGGTCGAACCGATCGTGGCGGTGCGCTACCAGATCGTGGTCATGTACATGCTGCTCGCGGCGGCCTCCGTCAGCGCTATCGTCGCCTCGCACCTTTCCCGGCGGGCACTGTTCGACGAAGCCGACCGGTTGTACCGCGTGCCCGGGGTGTGAGCAGCGGCGGTGGCCTCCACGGCCTGCTGCGCGCGTGGGCAGGCACGGGGTCGCGGGATACCGACCTTCAGGGGCCCGGAACCACTGGGTCTACGAACTCGGCTGTCGGCCTTCGGGACTACTCGGCCCATCCGTCAGGTGATCGCGCGCCCATAGCGTGGCCTGCACCCGATCGGTGACGCCGAGCGCGGCGTAGATCTGTGTCAGGTGGGCCTTGACCGTCTTCTCGCTGACCCCGAGCCGCTTGGCGACCAGACGGTTCGGGTGCCCCTCGGCGACCAGTTCGAGGACCTCGCGCTGCTTCGACGTCAGTACCGAACCGGTCCGTTCGGTGCGCGCGCGCCGCCTGTCCACCAGCGCCCGGGCAACGCGGGGATCAATCGGGGAACCACCGGCGGCCGCGGCCTGAATCCCGGCGTGCAAGGCCTGCGGATCGGTGTCCTTCATCAAATAGCCCACCGCTCCGGCATCCAGACTGCGCAATACCTGCTCACGGTCGGAGGTTGTGGTGAGCACGACCACGGCGGTCTGGGGCGCGCCTTCGACGATCAGCCGAGTCGCGTTGACACCGTCGATCCCCGGCATGGAGAGATCCATCAGAACCACGTCCGGGGTCAGCGAGATCGCCAGTTCGGCCCCCGCTCGACCGTCGGTGGCCGACCCCACCACGGTCACGTCGTCGAAGGCCTCGAGCAGTAGTCTCAACCCCTCGACCACGACCCGATGATCGTCCACCAGGACCACGTTGATCATCGGAGAGCCGAGTTCGTGTGATCTGTGAGCGCACCCGCGCGTGGATTCTGCGGCCGCGACGACCTCTCACCAATGTGGGGGTCGACCGCTTGCACCCCCACGATCACGGTCGTCCCGGATCCGGGATCGCTGCGAACCGCGAGCCGGCCCCCGATCGAAGCCACAAGATCATCCATCAGCCGCAGGCCCAGATGGCCACGGCGTGCATCGTCGGGGTCGAACCCCCGGCCGTCGTCGACCACCGTCAGCACCACCTCGTGCGGGCGTTGTTCCAGTTCGACGCTGACCGCCGACGCGTCCGCGTGCTTGATTACGTTCACGATCGCCTCGCGCGCGACCCGGTAGAGAACTGCCCTCGACCGGGCATCCAATCCTGCGGGTTCGATCAGCGAGGATTCCACGGCCACCGTCTCAGGCAGTCCGTTGATCAGGTCCCCGACGGCCGGCGCGAGGCCCGAGCTCTCGAGCTTCGGCGGGTAGATGTCGACCAGCAGCGTGCGCAGTTCACGCACCGACATGCGCGAGGTCCGCGCAGCATCGGAAAGGACACGGGCGGACTCGGCGTCACCGGACCCTTGTGCACGGGCAGCCATACCCGCCAGGGTGAACGACAGTCCGGCCAACTTCTGCACCGTCCCGTCGTGCAGATCCGCGGCGATCCGACTCCGCTCCATCTCCGACGAGTCCACCGCACGCTGGAGTAGTTCCTCGCGGGTTCGCAGTTCGCTGCTGATGCGCCCGGCCATTCTGATGGCCAGCAGGATGAGGAAAGCGGTCAGCAGCACCATGGAGCCGGCGAGGATGGGCGCAAACGCCACCCAGATGCTCCGGGCCTCCTGCTGCAGACTGGCCTGCCGCTTGCTGATCTGGAACAGGTACCGAGACCCATCGCCACCCACCACCGGCTGACTCACCTGCACCCACGTCACCTCCGGATCCAGATAGCGGTTCTCCGGCCGCGCCGGGTCGGCCACCCCCTCCACGGGACCGTCGGTGATCCCGGCGGGCATGGGGAAACGCTCGCCGATCAGGCGGGGGTCGTTCGAGTAGATGATGACGCCATCTTCGTTCCACAAACGGATCGCCCGCACGTCCGAGCCCCTGATCGACGCTGCAAATGCCGCGTCGAGTTCGGCCATACGAGTCGGGTTACCGGTCTTGAGACCGTTGTCGATGCGGGGTTCCACGACGGTTCGAACCAGCCATTGGGCGGCGGCTCGTGCATCGTTGACCGACTGCTCACGGGCCACCGCGACCGAGGCCACGAGACTCGCGGACACCAGCAGGATCACGCCGATCGCGCCGGGGATCGCGAAGCGCAGCACCTCCCGCCGGACCACGGTGCGCGGTGTGTGCTCCATATGTCATTGTCCCCAAATCGGCAACGGTCACACACGAACCCCACCCACCATCGGCAACTTGCCGGGCGGGCGGGGTTCGCGGGCGCTACTTGCCGATCGCGTCCCGGAAGGCCGTGCGGGCGGCAATCCGGGCGGCGCGGTAGTCGCTGATCGCGGCCTTGACCGCGGTCCTGCGCACCTCTCGCGCCTGCTTCACATCGGCCCGGTAGGCCGCGAAGGCGGCCTTGCGCTCGTCCGCTGTCGAGGCAGGGTCCTGCACAACAGCGAGCAACACGTTGCGGCTCGCGGCGACCGTGCTGCGGAATGTCTCGTTCGCCTGCTTCAGGGCGGAACGGAAGGCTTTCCTGGCCTCGCGAAGGTCGGCCCGCAGCGCCTTGCGAGCCTCCAGGAATTTCGCACGCCGCTCCTGGCGAGCCTCGCGGATGTCCTGACGGAACTCCTTGCGGGCTTCACGAAGGTCGGCGCGGAAGTCCTGGCGCGCTTCGCGCAGGTCCGCACGGAACGCGCGTCGGGCGTCGTTGACGAAGCGGTTGTGATCCGCGTGCGCCGCCACGGACGTCGTCGTCGTTGACGGTGCTTGGGCATTGGCCGCTGGGGCGATGGCGCTCAAGCCGATCATCACTCCGGTCGCGATGGCGGCGGTTCTTCGTGCTCTCATCGATGCTCTCCCTCTCGGTGATTCCTCAGAAAGTCAGGTTTCCCTGACATGTTTCGGCGGTGGTGCGATTGCGGGCGGTGAACGTGAAGGTGTCCGGACCGGGTTGGTTGCGGACACGGCCCTTCACCTTCACCACTCCCCGTTTGGTGGACTTGCGCGACTTCGCGACGACGTTGCGCTGGTTCTGCTTCAATCGCAGGACCCATCGCTGCCGCGGGGTGTCGGTGTCGACCCTGGCCACCACCACGACCCGCAGGAACCGGGAGCGCCCCGATACCGCCCACGTGCTGCCGGCATCGCACACGCCTGTGGTGACGATGGTGCCCGCGCCACCATTCGGCGACGGCCGCGCGACTGCCGGAGTTGCCATGGAGGCGCTGAGCGCCAGCGCGACCCCTGCGCACGTGATTGCCGTCGTTCTTCCCACACCACTCATGCTCGTCGCCTGCAGGGGTCCCGAACAAGTGGACCTTGGTCCTAGGACCAAGGTCTGTCCTGCTCCGTCAATTGCCCCCTCCCGATCCGCACAACGCGAACCCCGGCGCAAGGACTACGGATACGCGTCGCTGGCCTGGCGGTACTCCTGCAGCTGAGCCCTGCGCTCCTCGGTGAAGTACTCGTCGTAACGACGTTGCGCGTCGTCGCCGAACAGCAACTCGCACGCCTCATGGATGCCGTCCGCGGCGCGGATGTCGTCGTAGTCCAGCACCAGCGCGATCTTGCTGCGGCGGCGCAGGAAGTCGTCCAATTTGGTGATCATCTCGGTCTTGGCGGCGTAGAACAATTCCACCCGCACGTAGTCCGCATCCTGGATGACGTCCTCGGCCATGCTCGGGTCATCGCGCAGGGCTTCGAGCATGGCGAACGCCCGCAGACCGTAGCGTCGCCACAGCCGGGTGGACAGTGTCTCGAAACTGGCCCGGGTGGTCAGCCGGTCCAGACCCATCAGCCGGGCCTGCCGGAAGTACTCCTCGCGGGTGGCCTTGGGGGGTTCGCCGTACCAGGACTTCTTGTCCTTCGTCAGCGGCACGCCGAGTTTCTTCACGATCGCGCTGACCTCATTGCCGATATTGACGCAGTCGGTGAGTTTGCCGCCGAAGACCGTCACCCACGAACGGGCGGGGTCGACCTCCATCGCATGCTTGCGCGACAGCGAGGTCCAGTCCGTGTCGTCCGAGGTGGTGTTGCTGGCCTCGACGACCAGTGGCCGCACCCCACTGCGGGTGGCGATGATGTCGCGCGGAGACAGCGGCGTCTGCAGATCGAGGCGCTCGTTGATCTGATTGAGTAGGAAGTCCCGGTCCTCCACCGTCACATCCGTATACGGCTCGGTGACCCGCTCATCGGTCGTCCCGATCACGGAGCGGGTGCCCATCGGGATCACGTAGAACAGCCGCTGGGTGTCGTCGAAGAATGCCAGCACCCGCTCGTGCTCCGACAGCCGCGGCACGATCAGGTGGATGCCTTTGGAGAACACGATCTTGTGTTTCGTGCGTGATGCCGTGTGCGTGGTTGATCGGGTCCACGAACGGGCCCGTGGCATTGATGATGACCTTCGTCTTCGCGGAGAACTCCGCACCCGTGTCGACGTCCCGCATCTGCACGCGCCACCGATCCCCCTCGCGCGCAGCGGATTCGAACGACACGTAGTTCGCGCAGGTCGCGCCGGAGTTCAACGCGGACCGGATGAACCCGAACACGAACCGGGAATCGTTGTCGACGATGTAGGCGTCGGAGTACTCGATGCCACCCAGCAGGTTGTCCGTGCGCACGATCGGCTCGTGCTCGGCGATCTTCTCCGGCGTGAGCACGCGGGGGGCCTTCGTGAAGCCGTTGCCGATCAGCCAATAGGCGGTTGCACCGAGACCGGCGAACGATGGCTTGTAGGGGGAGTTCTCGTCGAGGGCGGCCATGAACCTGATCTCTTTGAGGTTCGCCGGGTATGCCTTGATGAGATGGTTGCGGGACATGCACAGATCGCGCACGAGTTTGAACTCGTAGTTCTCCATGTACTTGAACCCACCCCAGACGAGGTTGCTCGACTGCATGGACGTGAAGTCCGCGAAGTCACCGCGGTCGATCACCGCCACCCGCGCACCACGCGAGGCCAGTGCCGCGGCCGACACCGCACCGTTGATGCCACCGCCGACGATCAATACGTCGAATGTGCCGCCGTCGAGTTGGGCAATGTTTGCTTCGCGTAGTCCCACGTTTCGATCCTAGGCGCGAGCCGACCGGGAGGGGCTTCTGGTGGAGTGCGGTCCCCCCTTCAGCACTACTGAAAGCGCGCGGCCGCCTGCCTGGTTTCGGGAAGATCCGCGAGCCGGCGCATCGAGGCCAGTGGCCTGCCCATCCGATGGTTTCCCCGTAGCGCCTGCTCGTTGCGGGCCAGGAAATCCCAATAGCCGGCCGTGAACGGGCAGGCCTGCTCACCGGTGCGGCGGTCGGGCCGGAACTGGCAGTCCGTGCAGTAGTCGCTCATCTTCTTGATGTAGGCACCGCCGGACGTGTACGGCTTGGTCGCCACGATCCCGCCATCGGCGTATTGGGACATGCCGATGACGTTGCCGAGCATGACCCAGTCGTACCCATCGACGAATGCCCGCCGGAACCAATCGTTGAGCTGCGCCGGGTCGTACCCCCGCTGCAACGCCCAGGACCCAAGGATCATGAGGCGCTGGATGTGGTGGGCCCAGCCGGTATCGCGCACCTCGCGCAGAGTCACATCCAGGCATCGCGCCGGCGAGGACTCCATCTGCTCGAACCATTCGGGCAGGGGCTTCCTCGCGTCGAGGTGGTTGCTCGCCGGGTAGTCCGAGGGCAGCCACCAGTAGAGGTGCCACATGTACTCCCGCCATCCGAGGATCTGCCGGATGAAGCCCTCCACCGCGTTGAGCGGAGCCCGGCCATTGCGGAACGCGATCTCCGCCGCCTCGATGACTTCCAGAGGGTCCAGTAACCCCAGGTTCAGGGGCACGGAGAGCAGGGAGTGGGCCATCCACGGGTCACCGGCGAGCATGGCGTCTTCATATCTGCCGAAGTCGGGTAGCCGGTGCTCGATGAACACGCTGAGCGCGGCCAGCGCTTCGTCACGGGTCACTGCGAACCTGCGCGGCCCGTCGCGCCCGAGGGTGGGTACTGCCTCGAGGTCGGCGCGCACCTGTTCGTCCACGGCATCCTCGTCCGGCCACCACGGTGGGGGCACATCCAGCGTGCGGGTCTTCCGCGGCGGAGGTTCGCGATTGTCCGCATCCAGGTTCCATCTACCGCCGGTCGGCTCGCCAGCGTCCATCAGTACGCCGGTGGCACGTCGAGCGGCGCGGTAGAAGGTTTCCAGCAAAGGACGCTTGCCGGTCCAATCCGCGAACTGCTCGGCACTGGTGACGAAACCCCGTGGCGGCAGTACCGCCAATCCCAACGACTCCACGAATCGCAGGGCGGGCTTGGACGTGGGGTGCACGACATGGATCGGTTCATCGACGCGCTGCAGGGCCTCGCGGTAGGTGTCAGCCTTGATGTACACCGCTCGGTCGCCCAGTTCCGCCGCAAGATGACGCAGGCCGGACACGATCAGATGCGCTTTGGCCCGGTGCACGTGGTGACGGTGCAACGCGGTCCGGGATTCGATGAGCAACACCGGTCCGTCGTAGTCGGCCAGGAAGTGCGGACCGAGTTGATCGGCGAACAGCCACCGCACGGCTACGACCCTGCCTGCATCAAGGGCGAGTCATCCACGCCTGCGAGTCTTCCAGAAAGCGTGCCCCGGGGACGGCGTGAAACCTGGCCTGGCTGCCGTGAAATGGCCCGTTGGTTGCCTTCTGACCTGCGAATTCGAGGCCATTTGGCAACTAACGGGTCATTTCGCTCGCAACGTTCAGCCGCGGGCCTTCCGGGTGCGCTTGTCGTTCTCCTTCTGGATCGCCTTCACCAGTCCATTCTTGGACATCTTCGACCGACCGTCGATGTCCAGCTCCTTGGCGACCTTGTACAGGTGCTTCTTGGTCGCGTTCGCATCGACGCCGCCAGCGGTCTTGCGGTTGGTGTTCTTCCCACCCTTGGCCTGGGCGTCGGAGGGACCCTTCTTGTCCTTGCGCTCCCAGTGGTCGCCGACCTTCTCGTGGGTGTGCTTCAGCGCCGACCAGGCGGTGCGCATCGCGCGCTCGCCCTCACCGTATTCGTCGACGGCGGAGTCGTGTGCTTTCGCAAACGTCCGGCGGGCCTTCTTGCCCGATCGGGCGACCGTACTGGGCAGCTCACTCTTCTTCGGTTTGCCCTTCTTGTTCAACATCGGCATGACGTGATCTACCCGGCGGGCAGCGGACTAGACCGCTTATTCCGAGAAGGCGACTTCCCCAGCGCCGGCACTTCTGGCAGTGGTCCGTCGTTCCGGCACCCGAGGACGGGCGTCGACCTTAGGACTTCATCTGTGCCCAAGAAGCGTCGCAAGCGCACGCCGCAGCATCGACCGGTTCATGCCCGGCCCAGCGAACCCCGTCGAGCCCCAGCCGCGAGGTACTCCTGGAGTCGTTCCTCGGCACCCCCTACGCGGAGACCACCGCCGTGCTGATGGTCGCGCGGTCGTTGGTCAAGGACGAGATCACGAAGGCGCGCATCAACCGGGAACTGGCGACCCGGCGCCATCCCATGCCGGAGTGGCTGCGCGGCCTCGACGATGCGCAGGCCGAACCCACGGTGCTTGTGCACACCCACGTCCTGGGGGATGGAGACGACTTCCTGTTCGGGGTGACACTGCCCGTCCACTTACCGCGCTCAGACAATGGAGCGCCGGGACATGGCATTGGCCGGATTCGATCGGTGACGCCGGTCTTCGGGAGTGCTAGTCAAACGCCGGTTCGCGGCCCGGGGGCGGGAACTGCGATCTGTGAAATGGCCTGGTAGTTGCGAAACAACCCGCAAACTACGGGTCATTCGGCAACCAACGGGCTATTTCGCGAGTCGATGCCGATCCGCTGCAGGTGCATTATTCCGCCCACCACAGGCACGTCGTGCTTCCCTAGCCACGTCGTCGTTCACGAACCGGTGGGCGAGTCGATGTACGTGGCGATGTGCGTGACGTAGGCGCGGAAATCCGACCGGGCTGCGGGTACTGCTGCCGCCACGAGCCCGAGGTCGATCGCCACGTACTCATGGGCCAGAACATTTCGCAGCCCCGCCGCAACGGCCAGTCGGGCCGCGAGCTGCGCGGGTAGCACGCCGATCGCGCCCACGTCCAGAAAGGACTGCCGATAGGTGGTTGGCGCACTCCCCTGTCGTGCGACGACGATGTGAGAGTTGATCGAAACCGCCAACTCCACCAGTTGGCTCAATATTCGCTCGATGGCATGCCGCAGCAGCCGGTCATCCTGCAGCCGCTGAGGGGAAACCTCTCCTACCGACTCCAGATCCACAAGCAATCGAGTGATCAGGTCGAGTCGTGAAACCACGACATCCTGGTCGGGTCTCATCGAGCCATCTCCGCGATCGCTGACTGTCGTAGCCACTGCGTGTCCATGCGCTCCAGAATCGCCGCGAGTTGCTCGCGGGTGAAGGTCCCGGCGACCCCTTCGAACAACGTGATGCTGCCGACCAGAGCCCGCTCTCGTATCACCGGGCCTGCATTGTTCAGAACCGTCACGTCGACGTCCTGGAACGCACTGATGCCGATGAGATCGTCGAGAAGACCCAGGACATCGGGTTCCGTTAGCCCTCGGTCGAACAAGACGGCAAGGTCGAGATCGTGAGGGTCGCCCGTGGGCTGAACGGAGCTGCCAAATGCGGTCATGAGCACCACGCCTCGTTTCCGGCAGATCGCGGAAACATCTTCATGGCGCGCCCTCAGCGAATCCAGCGCCTTTCGCGCGTCCGTCATAGTCGCAATGGTAGACGCCCCCCTGAACCTCTATCGCGATCATCACCTCCCGCTCCTCGAGGTCCGCGTTCCACCCAGCGTGAGAACGGCACGGTCACCACCTGGGATCCCTGAGGTGACAATCCGCTTGTCGAATGTGGCCAGTCGGCCCGAGTTGGCTACCGCGAGAGCCAGCAGATACGCGTCCGTGACCTGCGCCGAGGTGACCAGCGAATCGACGTTGCATACCGCGGGATCCAAGAGGCTCACCGAATCCGCCCAGAAGACATGCCCCGGCAGTTCGCGGAGCCCCGCCATGAGTTCGGCGGCTGCGGAGGCAGTCCCAGTTGTGTTGGGATACCGGGGGTTGCTGATCACACGAATGGTGCCGTTCTCCGTGATCGGACATGTCGCCCATGAGTCCTCACGGGCTCCGAACCAATCGTGGGCGACGTCGTGGAAAACGTGCGCCGGGTCGAGTAGTGCCACCAGGACGTTGACATCGAGCAGCGCGCTCACGGCGACTCATCCAGCAACTCCTGGACCATCTCGGGGGTTACCGTCTTCGTCGCGTTGGGGATGAGGGGCACCCCATTGCGGGAATGATCGCTCTTTGCCCTGCGCAAGCCTTCCCGAGCCATAGTCGAGAGAGCCTCACCCACCGACGTCCCCTCGACGGCGGCTTTCTGTTTGGCCGCAAGGAGGACGTCGTCGTCAACATTGAGCGTCGTGCGCATGACAGCATCATACATCACGCATCACGCATCACGCTCTGCAGACCGCTTCCGCTGCAGGGTTGTCCTCCGCAACGGACCGGTCGAGCGCCCCGCACTTCCAGGCACGAAATGCGGACAACTCGACCACGAGTAGCCTCGAAGTATGCCAACGACACTCGGACCGCTCACAGATTTCCCCATCGACGAGCCAACCCCGGTCACGATCGACGGCGACAAGTACCTGGTGATTCGCCCGTCAGAGAACCCCGACGAGGTCTGCATCGTCAGCGACCGGTGCCCGCATGCCGGGCTCAGCCTCAGTCGCGGGCCCCGGGGCGGATACGAGGCCGGTGTCATCACCTGCCCATGGCACAACTCGCGCTTCGATGTCTGCTCCGGGGAGAACCTCGACTGGACTCCTGGCGTGGCCGGCGTCAAGGCCCCGAAATGGTCGCGCCGACTCATCGCGATGGGCAAGTCGCCGGCGCCATTGACCGTCCTGGCCACGTCGGTGCGCGACGGCCAGGTCGTGGTCGACGGATAGAAGAACCGTTCACGGCCCGCCTCGAGACTGCCAACGAAAGGCCACTGACATGGCGAATGTCCACTTCACGGTCACGCGTGACCTGCCCCTGTCCGCCGACGTCGTTTTCGACGAACTGATCGACTGGCAGGGCCACGCTGCGTGGGTGCCCCTCACCCGGGTGGAAATGCTGCGCGGCGATGGTGGACCGGGTACCGAATTCGTGGCGACGACGGGCATCGGGCCGCTGGCACTGCCGGACCGCATGCGCGTCGATGAACTCGACCCCTCGGCTATGACCAGCCGCATCACCAAGATCGGGCCGGTGCTGTCCGGCGAGGTCCACCTGTCCGTCACATCAACCGGCGAGAACACCTCACGCCTCGACTGGATCGAGGACATCCGGGTGCCTGGTGTGCCCCAGTTCCTCGCCAAGCCCGTGGCCGCCGCCGCCCGGAAGGGCTTCCAGGTGTCGATCACCCGCTTGGCCAAACTCCTCACGGTGAAGTGAGCCTGGACGGGCGTTCTTGGACGGGCGGAACTGCGACTCTGCTGAAATAGTGCGGACATGACCTCTCTGGCCGATTACTCCGTTCTCGTCGTTGGTGCCACCGGTGGGCTCGGCGCTCCCATCAGTAGGCAGTTGGCTGCCGAGGGCGCGAAGCTGACTCTGCTCGGCCGCGATGTGGGCCGACTCGAGGCGCTCGGTCTCGACGCGACCCTGGTGACCGGCGATCTGCGCGAACCTGACACCGCGGTCAATGCCGTGGCGGCTGCTCTCTCCGCCCACGGCCGGCTCGACGGTCTCGTGGTCGCCTCGGGGATCGTGGCTTTCGGACCGGTGGCAGACGTCCCCGACGATGCGCTCCTCGACCTCTTCCTCATCAACACGATCGCCCCGATTCGCCTACTCCAAGCGGCAATGCCGCACCTGGCCGCGTCGCGAGATGCCGGCAACTCGCCATTCGTCGTGAACCTCAGCGCGGTCGTGGCCGAACAGCCGACTGCCGGGATGGCCGCCTACTCGGCGTCGAAGGCCGCGCTCACCGCGTTTGACAGCGCCGCTGCCCGCGAACTGCGCCGGGGGAAGATCCGGTTGATCGATGCCCGGCCACCGCACACGGAGACCGGACTTGCGGACCGGCCCATCGCGGGATCGGCACCGCGGTTACCGCACGGACTCGCCCCCGAAGACGTTGCCGGCAGGGTGGTCTCCGCGATCCTGAACGACGAGTCGGATCTGCCCAGCGGCGCCTTCAGCTGAGGCGGCCAGGTCTGGTTCACACCGGGCGTGGTCGAGGATCACACGCCGGGGCGTTTGGCACTGGGACGTCGCTGCAGTGGACGAGTATTGCCCGCAGCCGAGTGGTAGCCATGCCATTTGCAGGCTCAATTGTGCGCGGCGGCGCAGTGCTGCCGGTCCGGTGCCGAGGTCCAGGGCTTCCCGATAGCGAAACCGGCGGCCGTAGGCGTGGCCGAGCAAGGCGTTGGTGCGACGGATCACGCGCGCGTCGATCTGCTCGTACAAGAACGGCCCCAGCCAGGTGCCCAGATCGGGATCGAAGTCGAACCCCCTGCGGTCCGGCTGTTGTCCGAGGTCCGGCTCGGCGTCCCGGTCGGGGCTGAGCGTGTACGGGTCCTCGACCAGGCGTCGCAACTCGGGGTCCCTGCGCACCGCTGCCAGACCCTCCAGGGTCGATGCGAGCGTTCCCCCACTGCGACCGGCCCGCATCCCGGTGACAAGGGCGATCACGTCGGTCAGGTCGCCGTCACCGTCATCGGCAGCCCGGCGCGCGAGATCCCACACCGCCAGGTCGATCGGTGCGGCGATCGCGCCGCAGGTCTGCACCAGCCGGATCCCTCGTTTCGCGGCGGCCTGCTGGTACTTGTCAATGCAGGAGCGCAGGAAGGGCAGTTCGCCGGACAGGTCCACATAGTCCGTCCCGGCCTCGACACACGCCCCGACCAGGGGCATGCCCAGCCGCGCGTACGGCCCGACAGTTGTCAGCACCACGCGGCTCGACTCAGCCAGACGAGTCAATCCAACCGGATCGTCGCTGTCGGCCACCACCAGCGGCCAATCGCGGGCGTGAATGGGCAGTTGCGCACGACAACGCTCAAGCGCGGGCAGATCCCGCCCGCCCAGTGCCACGCGCATTCCGTCCGGGGCGTTCCGAGCCAGGTAGCCCGCCACGAGTGCTCCGGTGTATCCGGTAGCGCCATACACCAGAAGGTCGTGACTGCGATCGTCGCGAGAATCGGAGTCGGACATTCTCCCCACCCCCAGCATCCACCTCCAGGCTACGCCTCGGTGACGCGGATCGGGGTGCTCAGGACTTGCCCGGCGGTGGGGGCGACCCACGAAATCTCCGAGGCGCGAGGTGCCACCAGAGATGGCACCTCGCCGACCCTCCGCCGCCGGGATCTCCCTGTTTCAGCCCCGCTTGATCCAGGGTGTCGCTGCGACGGGGTCGACCACGAGACCCTGACCAATGACCGGGATCGCGTGGAAGGCCGTCACCTTCAATCGCGACGGGGGTTTCATCCGGAAACAACGCAGAGGAACGCTCACACCGGTCTGCAGGGCTTCCCGGTCCTTGGTGTAGCGCCACCCGCGGCACGGCATCGGCGTGCATTTCCCGGGCTGCGCGTCACGTAGGCAACCCAGGAACTTCTTCAGCGTGAACAGTTGCGACGTGCGCCCATCGGCCGCGGGAACGATCACGAAGGACCGACGATTCCCGAAAAGGAGCTTGCCGCCTGTCGCGCCACGGTTCCTCCCCCATTCCGCCCTCCACGATGCGTGCGTGACCCGGACACTCACCCGTTTCCTGGTGTAGGTGGCTGTGGACTGCGTGATGTCGGAAATGATCGACGAGGTGTAGATGTCGCCCACCTCGTCGGTCACCGTGCGGGAGTCGGCGTGGGCAACTGTCGGCGCAAGAGCGAATGCCACCAGAGCCACCACGACCGTCCGCATGCCCAACCTCCCACGACCCGATCACGGTAGTTGCTCCGGGATCCGGGGGTCAACCCACGGCAAGTGACCGTCCAGAGCTGGCCCGGACCCCGCTTCGGCCTGACCGTCGTGCGCCCCATTGTCCGAAACGATGGAACCCTTCACGAAGCCCGCATTGCCCCAAGCATGAGAACGGCGCCGTCGCCACCTGGGATCGCCGATGTGGCGATCCGCTTGTCGAAGGTGGCGAGGCGGCCCGAATTGGCCACCGCCAGAGCCAGCAGATACGAGTCAGGTCCTTTCCGGCATCACCGATCACCTCACAACGGTGACCATTCCCGAGTTGGTCGATGGGGTGACCGGGCATCTGGTCGAGGTGTCCGTGCCCGAGGTCGTCGCCGGCGTGACCCCTCGTCTCGTGGATGACCTGCTGCCACGTCTGCTAACCGACCTCCAGCCGTACCTCGAGCAGCAACTCGTGCCCCGAATAGTGGATGGCCTGGTCCCCTACCTCGAGCAGACGACCGCACCCCAACTCGTCGACGCCCTCATGCCCAAAATCCGGCGAGAGGTGGTGCCGCAGATCCTCGACGACATCGTGGACGACCCACGTATCCGTGACCTGATCCGCGAACAGAGCCAGGGGCTGTTCCTGGATGCTCTCGAGGGGTTCCGCGGAAAACTGGCGGATGTGGATTCCCTCGTGGATCGTGTGGGCAGGCGGATCTTCCGGCAGCCACCGCGTCCCACGCCAGAAACTGCGCTACAACTCGTCCTAGCCGACGTGTCACCGGACGCGACCCGGCCTCTCCGGTTGGCGATCGATGACTTGTCGAAGCAACGGGCCGCATGGCGTGCGCTGCCCGCTCCTCCCGCGCCACCCGGACGCCACTTCACCTACGCGGGGGCAGCCACGCGCCTGTTGGGTCTGGCGATTGACCTCTTCGTGGTTGGATACCTCAGCACAGTCCTCTTCTCGACTCTCGCCAGCCTGATCGATTCGCTGTTCAGCGGTTCGCCTCCAACGTGGATCCAACTCACCTTTGCGGTCTTGGCCGTATCCGTCATACCCACGTACTTGGGGATTTGTCTGTGGGCCGTCGGTCGGTCGCTGGGGATGGGCGTCGTTGGGATCCGTGTGTGCACCCCGGACGGACGGCGCCCCGGATTCGTGAGGGCGATGGCACGAGCGTGGGTGGGATTCTTCGGCCTGGTCTTGTGGCTGGTGACGGCTTTGGTCTCGTTCTTCGACTCCAAGCGGCGCAGCCTGCTGGACCTGTTGTCCCACACCGAGGTTCGCTATTCCGTACCCGAGACCCAGCAACGCCGCCATGTCCGCGAAGCCGTCCAGGAGCAGCGCGACGCAGATAGCCCTGTCTGAGCAGCCTCAGCGGCACGGCCCGGACTGCGCTGACTCCCTTGGCAACAACGTCGGCGCCGAAGGCGACGTCGTCGATCGGTCTCTGGACACCTCCGGGCGCGTCGGTCGGTCGAGTGTGGCCAGCAAGACGATCGCGCGGTCTTGGTGGGTGCGCATCAGTCGATCGGCAGGTTCGATCGCTGCGTCGGCGAGCAGCCCCAACGACTGCGTCAGTGGGGCCGCATCCTCACTGCTGGGGGCACCCGATGCCCCGGATTCGCCTGGTGATCGCGGTTGTTGCCGACTCTCCCCCAGGACTTGCGTCCGCATCCATGATCACCGTGCAGAACCGGACACGGGGTCAAGGTCAACACCGACTCAGGTCGCTATGGCGGTTCCCCGGCTGGGCACACTTCTGCTCGAAGGTCAACACACTGGCCCACATTGAGGGCACCCCGGTCGGAGCCGCTCTCCGGGTCTGACACGTGACTCAGCAGGCGGTCCTGACCGAAAACCGAGGTTCCCCCTCACGCCGACGCGTCCGTCCTGTTCGAATGGCACCACAACCGCGCAATACCGGTGGTCCCCGAGCCCAGCATCAGCGGGGCTCGCTTGCTGTGGGGGATGGAAGTTGCTTCTTCTGCGCGCATTCTGGGGATTGTGGTTCGTGAAGCGCCGCCGTAGGGTTGCTGTCTAACTGGAGGTGGCAAAGCACTCCAACACGCCTCTGCCACCACCTCTGAGACCCGACGACCGCCGACCGCCGCCTGATCGGAAGGGGAGGTTCTTCTCAGTTGAATCCCTTGATCTCACGTGGTTTGCCACATCCTCGCGACCGCGCGGCAGAACGGACCTTGTGCACGCCCGGTGTCCTCCGCGCAGGCGAAGGGTCCGGCCTCGTTGGTGGCTGGCACGGCGGGTCAGCCGATCCGCCCTGCGTCCGCGGGCTCGCATACGAGTCGACCAAAGATCACCTAGTCGCAGTCGCCGACGCACGAGCGGGCCGGCTGGCCGTCCCGACCAGGTCCTTGGGGCGGCGCGGATGGTGACGTTCGCGGTTCCGTCGCTACTAGGTGCGGCTGGCGTGCCGCCCGCACACGGCATCCGCCAGCACCGCTCCGACCCGGTCTTCGGGGACGGCGCGTTGGCTCAGCAGGTACTCGACGCCATCGACGGTGTCTTCTATGCGCTGGAGCTGGCGGGATATCGGCAGGTGCGCTGGTGGATGCAGATCAGCGGGGCGTCGGGCTCGACCGGGGACACAACGCACCTGACCTCGCAGCATCCCGCGACTCTCGGCTACACCCTGGGATGGGTTGACTGGCCGGCGGAGATCGGGCTCCCCCAGCCTGCACCCGACGACTTGGTCATCGCCATCGCCGTGCGCCAGCGGACGCGCTATGAGGGTGCTGGTCCCACATTCGCGGTGCCGCTGCCCGCGCTGGACGCCTTGGGCCCCATCACCGACAGTGTCAACGAGTCGGTGATCACCGTCGATGTGGACGTGCAGGCCGACCAGACGCTCTCGGTGGTGCAGATCACCGTCCGACAGACCGGTTCGTTCACGTTGCTCGGTCGGCAGCTGGGGTCGCTGAAGGTCGCCGCGCCCACGATCGCGGCCGTGTTCCTGTCCGACCTCGCGGCCGCAGCAGACCTCTGGCAGATACACCGACTCGGCCGACGACCAGCCGGGTGTGCTCCCGATGTTCGCCGAGCCCGCCTGGGTGTTCGGTTGGCCGTGGGACGACGATGCCGACCGCCGGTTCATCGCGCAGATCGGCGCCGAGTTGTACACCGCGATGGAGAGCGATGCGATCGCCACCGACTGGCTGCTCCAGACGGAACTGCTGCAGACCCACACCACCGGGGATCTGCTGGCCGTGTGCCGGAACCTCCCTGCGCCGCCACCGGCAGCCGACCAGCTGATCAGGGCTCTCAAGCGACGGCTGGCCAAGGTCAGCGGTTGGGCGTACCACCCACGAGGTGGACCGTTCGAGGGTACGGAGCAACTGACTTGGGGCCGACTGCTGATGCTGGCCCACAACCTGCGTGTGATCGACGTCCTCGGAACCTCCTCGCCATCGGCGGACCCAGCTGACGTCGCCCAGGTCGAAGCGTTGGGCGTCGAGGCCGACATCACCGGCTTTTACGAGACGTCAGGCATCAGCCTTGAGTTGACGCCCAGGCCGGAGTACATCGGCTGCCTGCAGATCAACCAGGTCGGCCGGGTTGCGGTGGGCTGGTGGCAGACCCGCATCGAGGCGCCGTTCGACATCGACGGCGACGGTCAGGATGAGACCTGCTGGCTCCCGACCCTGCGGCGCGTCACCGCGACGCTGCAGACCGACGACGCCACCGCGTCCACGTGGCGGTTCACCCTCGACGGCGACCTCGACCCGCCCGGCGTGCCGACCACCGGCACGTGGACCTTCGACCTGTCCCACGACCCCGGCAGTCTGGCAGTGCAGATCGACGGTGACCCGATCGAACCCCGCTCGGCCTGCCCACCTTCCTTCACTACATCCAGGCGTCCAGCGAGCCACACCTGTCCGACCGGGCGCTGGAGTCGCTGTCCGACGTCGAGGCGGCGATCACCCGAGCCGTCCATCGCACGCCTCTGCACGGCTGGGAGGCCTACAAGGTAGGAGAGGCCATCCTGCAACTTGCACGAAGACCTGAAGGTCTGGGTGAACACCGTGCTGGTCAGTTCCAAGATCTTTGAGGCCAGGGATGCCGATGACCGGCTCGAGACCGTTGTTGGCAGGTACCTCCACCCGACAACGCCGACAAGCAACTGCTCGTCGTCCGGCAGTGGGCGCGGCAACTGCTGATGGGGCGTCGGGTCGAGATCGACGGGCGCCAGCACTCCGCGTACACGGTCGCGGTCGACATGGCGCGCCGGGCCCCCGACCGCACCCCCGTTCTGCAGCGCCTGCTGGACATCGTTGTCGACCCGGTGGCTGCGGAGCAGGGCGAGTTCGTCTACGACTGGTCGGTGAAGATGGCCGGAGGCAGCGTTGACGTCCCGATCCCCGGCGTGCCTGGGGGCGGCGGCGGAATGGCGGGCTGGATCACCGTCACGAAGTCCCGCGACGGCCAGCAGCAGTGGGTGCAGCGCTACGCGTTGGGATTCCTGGAGGGTAGCGCTGGACTCTCTGGCGGCACCGGGCACACCAAGATCACCTCTGGCACCGTCACCAGCGACGCCGACTGGTCCCAGACGGACTTCAACGGCCCCGTCGACATGATCGGCGGAGAGAGCGGTGCCTTCGTGCTCCGCTGGGGCTGGTGGGGTGAGATCGTCTTCTACGGCGACGGTTCGAAGTCGCCACTCAAGGGCGACGCGGGTGGCTCCAACGTCGTCCTCGGTCCCTACGTCACCGTCTACGAGGTTGGTGTCGCCACCGGTGCGATGAACTCGGCAGTCGACGTGGTCGACCTGGAGCAGATCAATCGGCCCGAGTTCGTGCCGCACCACGTCGTCGCGGGTGAATGGATGGGCGCAGAAGCCTTCTTCGACACAGACTCCTCGGTGGTCCGATCCGAAGTCGTTCCCCAGCTGGAGCAGATGCTCGCCGAGCACCTGCGCGCGTTCTCCTCACCGCACGGGCGGCTGCTGATCGAGGGTCGGGCCTCGGCGCCCGGCACCGAGGAATACAACCTGGCGCTGTCACAGCGCCGGGCGGAGGCCGTGTGCCGGGCGCTGCAGGTGATGCTCGGTGACCGGTTCCGCATCCCGGAGGAATCCATCGAGGTGGTGGGGCGCGGCGAGCAGGGTGCCCCGGGCGGGCCCGATGGGCCTGATGTGCAGATGGCGCGCCGTGTGGATGTGTTCATGGACGCCGACCTGATGATCGGGTACTGACATGCGAGTCGATGAAGTGGTGGAACTGGAGGTCCGGCGATGAGCGACGACCCGATCCTGTCGACGTTGAGCGGCACCGTACGCATGCTGGCGGACCTGGCGGTGCGGCCCAGCGAGTTTCTGGCGGCGCTGCGCCGTCTGGGCTACCAGGTGGACTCCGGGGTGGTCATCGACGCGGTGCCGGCGTCCGAGGAGATCCAAGCGCTGGTCCCTCTGGTCGCCGAGCACCTCGAGGCGCTGACCGACGACTTCACCTTCGAGGAGTTGCTGGCGGCTCTGGAGCTCATCGGTCCCGTGGGCGACGTCGTCGATGCGCTCGAGGACGCCGACGTCGAGATCCCGGGCGCGGACCTGGACTGGGGCGAGATCGGGGGCGATGTGGCCTTGCGTTTGCCGCAGATGGTGGCCTTCGACCTGATCGAACACCGGGCGGCGTGGCTGACCGCACTGCTCGAAGCGATCGGTCTGGCGGCCCGCAACGTCTACGAGTTGCCGGTCACCGACGACGGGCCAGCCGAAGAGCACACCTCGCTGGCGTTGGACACCTCCGGCCTCGGCGATCTGATGGCCGATCCGGGCGACTTCGCCGCCACCCGGTTCCTCACCGGCGGCCGCATCGACAGCAGCCGCATCGGACGACTGCTCGCGCTGGCGTTGGCCGACATCGCCCACGTCACGCGCGAGCCACCTGACCTCGACTACGTCCAGGCCTACCTGTCCGGATGGCTCGGCGACGAGGACCTCCAGGTGACCCGCCTTCGGCTCGATCACCGTGCGCCGTCAGAGCTTCGTGGCATCAGCATCGTCATCGGTCCCTGGCGGTCCGACGGTGGCATGGGCCCCGCGGATGGGCTGGCCATCGGGGTGGACGTAGGCGACCTGTCCCCGGACCCGATCCCGGTTCCGCTGGGCGAGGTCAGCATCGACGTCCCCCAGCCGGTCGTCGGCATCACCGTCAGCCCGACCGGGCAACTTGCCCTGGTCGCCGACACCGTCGGCGAGTTGGGCGTTGCCCTGACCCTGACCGGCCAAGAACCATGGCGGCTGTTCGGCGCAGCAAGCGGTCCGCGGCTGGACGTCGGTGGTGTCACTGTCGGCGTCGCCTTCGATCGCATCCGAACCCGATCTCGCACTCACCGTGGGGCTGCAGACCCTGGCTCTTCGGCTCGACTCCGACGGCGCCGACTCGTTCATGGCCAGCCTGATCGCGGGCATCGAGGCCGAGTTGGACATGGAGGTGACCCTGTCGCGCGAGGGGCTTCGTTTCGGCGCCGACGTCGGCCTCACGTTCCAGCTGCCCGTCACCATCAGCATCGGCCCGATCACGGTCAGCGGAATTGCCGTCTCGGCCGACGTCGACGACGACGGGGCGCTGGTGCTGTCGGTCGTGGTCGATGCCGAGTCCACGATCGGACCGTTGCAGGTCGCGGTCTCGGGCGTCGGCGTCCGAGCATTGATCAGCAGCGGTGACACGCCCGACGATTTCGCGCTGGAAATCGGCATCGACCTTCCCGACCGCGTGGCCTTCGCGTTCGACGGCAGCGACGTCATCAGCGGTGGCGGCTTCCTGGACATCGACCACGACGCCGGTCGATACGCCGGCGGCGCGGCCCTGAAGGTCATCGAGGTCGGCGTCAGCCTGCTGGTGGTGATCGACACCCAGCTGCCCGGCGGCGAGGAAGGGTGGGCGTTCTTCGGCAGTCTCGGGATCGACATCCCGGGCATCCCGCTCGGCTTCGGGTTCACTCTCGAAGGCGTCGGTGGAATCATCGCGCTGAACCGGCGGATGGACACCGAAGCACTGGCGCTCGGTCTCAAGCAGGGTGCCGCCGACGCGATCATGTTCCCCGACGACCCGGTCCGGGATGCGCTGATCCTCATCCCGCAGATCGACGCGTACTTCCCCATCGACGTCGGGAACACGGTCATCGGACCTGTCGTCGCCATCGGCTGGGGTGCGCCCGTGTCCGCTGCTGACCGCCCAGATCGGCGTGATGATCTCGATGCCGCAGGGCTTGATCGTCATCCTCGGTTCCATTGCGATGGCGCTGCCCGACCCCGAGGTGCCCGTCGTGGAGATCACGATGGACTCCCTGGGGGTCGTGGACCTGGCCAACGGCACCGTCACCGTCGCGGCATCGCTGTACGACTCGCGTTTGCTGGGGGTCATCGAGCTGAGCGGCGACATGGCGTTCCACGTCGCCACCAGTCCGCAGCCCTACTTCGCCCTGTCGATCGGTGGCTGGCATCCGTCGTTCCAGCCGCCGTCGATCCTGCCGTCGGTCTTCGGCGCACTCGAACGGATGCGCGCCTCGATCGCGCTGACCGAGGACATCGGCATCACGCTGTCGGCCTACCTGGCCGTGACGCCGAACACCGTGCAGTTCGGCGGCCGTTTCGAGATCGAGGCCTCGGTCAAGGTGGTGCTGACGACGTACACGGCCCGCGGCTGGTTCGGGTTCGACGTCCTGCTGATCTTCTCGCCCTTCAAACTGGTCGCCGACGTGACCGCAGGAGTGGCGGTGTACTCCGGGAACAAGGAGTTGATGGGCGTCAGCCTGGCAGCTCACCTGGAGGGTCCGAAGCCCTGGTTCGCAAGCGGCCTAGCCCAGTTCAAGTTCTTCGGTGTCAAGGTGAAGTTCGACTTCACCGTCGGCGACAAGGCCCGGCCGGTCGCGCTGGAGACCACCGACCTGCTGCCGCTGATCCAGGCGCAGATCGACGCCGACAACGCGTGGGAAGTGACCCGCGGCTCGGGGCTGCAGGCCGGAGTGGTGCTCACCGCCGGCGACGACCCGGCAGCGAGCACCGATGCTGGCCGACGGCACCCTCTCCTTGCGTCAGACCGTCGCGCCGCTCGAGCGCACGCTGGAGGTCTACGGCCACGCCCTGCCCGCCCAGTCACGCATCGACATCGATGCGGCACAGTTGACCGACGCGGCGACCGGCGCGGTACTTTCCGGGGTCTCTGCGGATCCGGTCGTGGACTGGTTCGCCCCGGCGCAGTTCGACAAGATGTCGGACAGCGCGAAACTGGCAGCACCCAGCTACGAACTCCACCGTTCGGGTGTCCGCTTCGGGGCCGACACCACCATGGCCGGCGAGGACGAGGCCGCGGCCATGCCGCTGGGTCACGAGACCCTCGTCTGGGAGCCCCCGCCGACACCGGATGATCCCCCAGTGGTCAGTTCCGCAGGCCGGGGCAGGAGCCAGGTGCTGGTGGACGGCTGGTACGACCACGCGGCGATCGCCGCCCGCGGGCTCCGACGCCCGACCGTGCAGGTGCCTCGTGTCACTGTCGAGGCCGCCTACCGTACCGACAGGGGCGACGATCCGATGAGTGATCCCGTGTTCCTGCCCTTCATCCGGCAAGGCCTGTCGCAGTCGGCAGGAGATGCCGACCCGCTGTCCGGGCCACTACCTGCGCGCGCATCCGTGCGAGCGACGGTCGACCTGGTCGATTCGGCCGGGGCGACCGCCGGCAGTTCGACGACTCGGTCACTGGCGGGTCCGGGCGACGTCACCGGTATCGACCAGGCGCAGATTCTGCGCCGCGAGCCGCCACCGGGCACCGCGGACTTCGAGACCACGCGGATCGCGTTCGTCGAACTCATCGCCCCGACGCTGCCGTGGCTTCTGACGCCGGCCGCGCCCACCGCCGAGGGCGGGCTGCGCCCCTGGCTGGTGCTGGTCGTCGTTGAGGAGTCCGACGGAGTCCGGTTCACCACGCGCGACGATGGTGTGCAGGTACTGGAGGTGGACGCCGACCACGTCGCCACCCAACTGTGGGATCTGGCGGACTCCCACGTGTGGACCCACGCCCAGTCCAGTGCCGACGATCTGGATGCCAGCCTTGCAGCCGGAAACGGCGAGGTGATCGCCCGGCTGATGTGCCCCCGCAAGCTGAAGGTCGCCCGCAACTACCGGGCCGCGCTCGTGCCGGCCTTCGATGCCGGCGTGGCAGCCGGTTTGGGCCAGCCCGCCCCGACCGGTGATATCCACCCGGCCTGGGATCTGGACGACCCCGCTGCGCTCACCCTTCCCGTCTACGCCACGTGGACATTCGCCACCAGCGACGAACCCGGTGACTTCGAGTCCTTGGCGACTCGCCTGCGCCCCGACATCGACGGTGGCCGCATGGGCTTCCGGCAGGCCAGGCTGGTGACCGGGCCGATGCTGCCGACGCCGTCGCCGGGACTCGACATGGGCTTCGAGTTCGCAGGCGCGCTGGTCGATCCCGGCGAGCAGGCCGCGACTCTGCCGGCTCCCACTCGCAAGTGGGTCCGCACGGAACTCGCCGGCGCCATCGATGCGGGCCAGCACCGCACCGAGGTTTCGAAGCAGGCTCCGGCCGACTACGACCCCGCGAACGACGACCCGGTCTTGGCGCCCCAGCTGTACGGGCGGTGGCCGGCAGGGGTCGAGACGGTCCCCGAGAGCGGCTGGGTCACCCAGGTTAACCTGCCGCCGGCAGCACGCGCGGCTGCTGCCGTGGGTGCCGACGTGGTCCGGCAGTCCGAGCATGAGTTGCTGGCCGCGGCCTGGGATCAGGTCGGCGCACTGCGCGAGGCCACCGTCGAGGTCGGCCGCGCCCGTCTGGCCGCCGAGGTCGCCGACCGCCAGCACTCCCGGTTGGCCGCCCTCGATGACGCCACGTTGCTGTTCACCATGGCCCCCGCAACCCGGCACGTTCCCGCTGCACGTGGGGTCTCGGGCGTCGGGCCGAGGCTGCCGGGCGTGCCCGTCCCCGGTCTGGAGCGTCGCACTGTCGCCGAGGCGATTGCGGACGACCCGGTGATCCCGACCGGGGCGGTGTCGCCGGCCTTCTTCCGTGCCGCACGTCGGGGATCGGCCATCCACCGTCAGCCCACGCTGCCGGCACCCGGTGGCAGCCCGGGCGGCACCGTCGCCACCGGCTCGAACACCCCGGCCGCTCGCCACCCGCGTCGCGGCCACGTTCGTCAGCGCCGCGGCGATCCGGCCGGACGCCGAACTGGCCGTCGTCAAGACGCTTCCGTGCCAGCTTCGTACCTGACGGCGCCGTCGTCACCGGCCAGCCCAGCGACGCGGCGGATCAGCGTCGCCCCCCGCCTGGGGGTCACCGAACCCGCCGACGTGATGCGGGCAGCGAGTCCGCGGACGGCCACGGTAACGGCGGCGGCGGCTCGGCTGGACGGCGTCGACATCGACCGTGCGTTTCCCGAGGATGGCAGTCGCTCGCGGATCGTCATCGGGCCATGGTTCCCGGACGGCCTCGCCCCCAAACTGCAGGCCATGTCCCCGGAGTTGCTGCTGCCAGGGGTCGGTACCTTCGATATGGACCGGGTGCGCCTGTTGGAGATCAACGAGGAGTTCGTCGCCGCCTTCCTCGTCGGGGCCAACCACGAATGGTCGCGCGAGGCGCTCTGGCGTGAGTTCCCCGCCGACCTGTCGGCCACCGCCTTCGCCAGCCTGTTCGACCGTCCGGGTGATCCGCCGGCGCCCGGCGAGGACACCGATCTCAACACCGAACTGGCTGACGTGGACATCCGTGAACCGCTGGAATCGATGATCGGGGGCGAAGGGTCCGGCACCGTCCTGCTGATCCGCGCGGAACTGATCCGACGCTTCCCGGGCCTGATGATCACGCTGCTGGAGCCGGACGACGGGAGCCTGCCCCTCACCGCCGACGGCGCGTTGATCCCCGAGCGTGTGATGACGCCCATGTTCGTCGGCGAGATCGATGAGTCCACCCGATTCGTCGGCTTCGACATCGACCCCGATGTCGTTCTCGCCGACGGCTGGTTCGTCAGCCTCGAGGAACCCGCGTCAGGCCCTCGCTTCGGCTTCGACGGTGGCAGCCGCGTGCCAAGACCCACGCCACCGAGCCGCTGGACGGACCTGACGTGGGCCGATGTCCTGCAAGGCGACACCGAGGCCACCCACGTCAGGATGGGCCCGCTCGGCTGGCAGGGCGAAGAGCGCCACGGGATCACGTGGGGCCGCAACGGCGCCCACCAGGCCCGGATCGCCTACCAACAGCCCTTCCGGATGGTCTTCCCGGCCTCCGCGTTGATCGTTCGCCACGACCAAGGACCCACCCGATGAGCCCCGCACGCCCCAACCCACCCAGGAATCCGGCCCGCCGGACTCGCCGTGACCGCCGCGAAGCCGAGAAGCGCGAGGCTCGCCCCGGCGTGCCGTGGGAGCGCATTCCGGACTACCGGCCCGACGACCTCCGGGGGGACCGCGATCCCATGGCCGTGGTGTTCGACGGCGTCCCCGACGACCTTCCCATCGCGTTGCTGCCGGTCCGGCTCGAGACCCGCTTCCGCACCACCGGCCAGCAGAAGACGCTGCGCATCCGCATCTTCCCCGACCCGATCCTGATCGACGCGCACGACGAGGCGCTGACCGCGGTCGAGGTCGAACTCGGTCGCGCGTTCTGGGTCCACGCCTTCCAGATGGCCGGTGACCCCGACCAGATGTCGGTCGGACGGCAATGGCTGATCGACTCACTCGGCGAACCCCGGGCCCGCTGGGTGGCGCAGCAGACCAGACCCACGAATGCCAAGCAGATCACCAAGCGTGTCCAGCCCGAGTTCGTCAAGGTCGAGGTGCGGTCCACCCCGATCCCGACCCAGGCGCGACTGCTGCCCGACCGCTGGGTCGTCGCGGTCACCAGCGGGCAGGAGTTCCGCCGCACCTACGTCAGCGAGTACGTCGACCGGTCGTCGCCGCTGGCGGTTGCCCCGCAGCTCGCCGAGATGCCCGACGGTGGCGGTATCCGGGAGTTCCTGGACGCCCAGGGGTTGACGTGGCGGCACAGTTTCGAGGCGGCGGTGGCGGCCGGGATGGGCGTCGAGATCCCGGTCGAGGGCGAGGCCGTCTACCGGGGGTATGGCTCGGTCATCGTGTTCGGGCTGCTGGACGGAGACCGGGCCGACGACCTCGCCGAGACTCTGGTGCAGCATCGCTACGCCGACGGGTGGCGGCTGTTGCCGCAGGGCACGCCGACCAGCAACACCGACGCCGGCCGGGTGCCGCCGTTGCCGTCGGACACCCCCGAGTTCGCGGCTGCTGCGCCGGCCACCGCCACGCCGGTAGCGGCAGTGGGCGGGCCTGCCGACCTGTACACGGCGCCCCAGGCCCAAGCCGGTGCGCTGGCGCTGGGCCTGCCGACGACGCAGGCTTTCGCGGGGGAGGCCCTGTCGGACCGCCGGGACGGCGAGTGGTCACGCGCGATGAACCAGGTCTTGTGGGCGGGTATCCACGCCGAGGTGCTGGACGGGCTGCTGGCGCGCGGGCCCAAATTGATCAGCCCTGAGACACGTGGCCTCCTGCGGGACGTGTTCGTCAACTACGCCCGGGGCCGGGCACTGCTGCCGACGCCAGCGGTCGGGGGGCATCCCTACGGGTTGTTGCCGACGATGGTGCTGCCCTACTTCTGGGACCCGCCAGGCCCCACCGCGCTGGACAGGGTTGCCACGGAGTTGGCCAATCTGGAGTTGGCGTGGGTGGCGTCCGATCCGGCCAACCTGACGCCGACTGCCACCTCGGGTGAAGGCACCGACGCGGACGAGGCCGTGGAAGTGGGCCGGATCCTGGGCGCGGTCCCGCACCCCCGTACCTTCCGCCTCAGAACGGGCGTTCTCGAGCGCGATGAGATCGTCGCCGCCTACGAGTCCGCCGATGCCACCATGAGGGCCCTGTCCGCGGCTGTCCCGACCCGGGTCTACAACCACCCGCAGGACTACTACGACCGGTTGGGCGACGGGCTGCCCGCCGGCTCGCACCTGCGCCGACTGGAGGACCTGCGCGACCTGCTCACCGAGGACCTCTGGAGATACGAGAGTCTGGACCCCAACCCGGTCCCGCCGCTGCTGGACCACATCGACAACGTCATGATCCCGATGATCGAGGCTCACCAGAACCGTTCCCTGATCCACAATTTGATCTTGGAGATGGGCAGCACCGACATCACCGACCCCGGTGATCCGGACCTGTTCTTCATCAACTACCAAGAGGTCGCCGACGATGCACCGGCCGTGTCGATCGTCGGCTCGCCAGACGCCGATGACCTGGTCGACCGGCTGGATCGCCGGATCCAGATGGCTCGGGTGGTCGCCGACGGCGGCCCGATCACCATCGACGACGACGAGCCCAGGTCGCTGCTGTTCGCCCTGATCGATCAGTCGTTGCAGCGCGCCACCAAGGATGGGGCCGGCATGGTCGTGGAGGGGCTGGTGAGGCTGCGGGCCCTCGTTGCCGACGGTGAGAGCCACGAGGACCCGGCGGCGGAACTGGAACGGCTCGCCCGGGAGACGATCGGGCTCTTCACCCATAGATTCGACGGCTGGCGCACCGCACTGGCCGCCCATCGGCTGGGCCAGTTGCGCGTGAAGCGGCCGAAGGGGCTGACCGTCGGCTGCTACGGCTGGGTCACGGACCTGGTGGCCGACGACGGCGAGCCGGACACCGACGGGTTCATCCACGCTCCCAGCCTCGACCATGCCGCCGCCGCCGCCGTGCTCCGAAGCGCCTGGCGTGGTCTCGGGCAGTCCGTGGCGACCGACCCTTTCGCCGTCGACCTCTCCAGCGACCGCGTACGGCGGGCACACTGGCTGCTCGACGGCCTGCGCAACGGTCACGAGCTCGACCAGTTGCTGGGTCAGCGCTTGGAGCGGCGACTGCACGACGCCGGAATGGACGCGTTGATCGATGACCTCCGGCGGGCGGTGCTCGACGCCACGGGACAGGCGGACCAGCCCGCCTCGGCGATCATCGACGGCTTGGCCGTGGCCACGGCCTACCGAACCCAGGAGGGTGCCGTCTTCGACGCCCTCGAGGCGGTTCGCAAAGGCGCCGGACTTGCCGAGGAGCCGGTGCGCGACGTGCTGGGCTCGGCCGAGGCCGACTTCGACGCCGTGGCCGACCTGCTGATGGCCGACGGGGTGGCCTCGCTGGTCCAGGGCGATCTGCTGCGCGCCGGGGCGTCGATGGCGACGATCACGTCCACGCCGGGGGGCATAGCCCGACCGGACGTCGCCGACATCGACACGTCGAGCCACGTCGTCACCCACCGCGTCACGGCGGTGATGGCACCTGCCGCCGCGACGCCCGCAGACGCTGCCCGGTGCCGTCGACCCCACGCTCGAACACTGGTTGCGGACGATGCTCCCCGCCCTGGCCACGTTGGCGGTCTCCGGCGAGGTCGATGGTCACGCCTGGTCAGCGACGTTGGGCGACCTGGGCATCGGCGCGACTCACCTGGTCTCCTGGTGTCCTGCGAACGTCCCGTTGGCCGACAGCCCGCTGGCGCAGGTGCTCGCCGGCATCGCGCTGCGCGCCACTGCCGATGATCGTGCCGGGACCGCAGACGATGGTCAGAGGCCCGACGTCGCGCTGGACCTCTCGGCGGTCGAGGACGCCGCGGTCGTCGCCGGAGCGCTGGCCGACGCCCTCGGGCAGGCCCGCGCACTGGCACCAGGCGACCTCGCGGATGCCACCGGGGTGGAGGAGCCACTGCTGCCATCGGTGGACATCGACGAGTTGATCGCACGCGCGCGACTGGTCGTCGACGTATTGGGTCGCCTGGCGGATTCACTGGAGCGGGCCCGCCGCTGGCCCAGTGTGATCGCCGACCTGGCCCTGATCGACCTCGGCGGTGCGCTTCGCCTGCTGACCGCCGCCACGGCGCAGGCGCAGGACTCCGCTGCCGAGGCGCTGGCCGCGACGGTGCGCGGTCGCGCGGCGGCCCTCGACACCGTCCTCGCGGGGCCCGACGCGCGAACACCTGATGCTCTGGCCGAGGCCCTGCGGGCGGCGATCGGCTCGACGCTGCCGCTGACCCGTGTGCTGACGTTGCCCGACGGGCTCTTCGGCCAGGCGCCCGGCAAGCTGCTGCGTCGGGGACGTGTGCGTCTCGGCGGCGATGCCCGCGTGCGGTCGTGGATGCTGGCGGCCGGCCGCGTCCACGACGGGCTGGGCGCAGTGCACCAGGCCACGATGATGGCCGAGGTGGTCGGCGACGACCGGGCGCTGGACCCACACCTGATCCAGTACCCCTTGGACGGCGCGGTCGACGATGGATGGGCCGCGCTGGACCTGCCGGACTTCACCGCCGGCCGGTCCCGGCTGTGTCTGTTCTCCATCACGGATCCGGCGCCGGCGATCAAAGCCGGCCAGCGCCACCGGGCTGCGGTTCGATGGCTGGGCCGAGACGATACCCGGTGACGAGGTGACCACCGGTGTGGCAGTCAACGTGGACGCACCGTCCTCACGGGCACCCAACGCGGTGCTCCTGGCGGTCCCGCCCAAAGGGCGCCAATGGGACGGTGACCTGATGGTCGAGACGCTCGAGCAGACGCTTCGATCGGCCCGTCACCGTGCGGTCGGCACCGAGACGATGAAGTCGTACGGGCACCTGATCCCCGCGGTGTTCGTCGCCGGCAAGGGCGAGATCCTGACCGAGGATGACGTCGCGCCGGCCGACGACGAGGAGGCGGACGGATGAGCGTGTGGCAACGGGCTGAGCCGACGACGGTGGACCCGGACCTGACCGAGGGATTGTCGGCCAGGATCGCCGACCCGCTGTGGATGCTGGCCCGGCAGTGGCAGTCGGGGGAGTTCCGCGGCGAGGACGCCGCAACCCCGATCTTCATGCGTCTGGAAGGCCAGATGGTGCCGATCGACCGCTGGCAGGTCGGCCCGACCGGTGCCAAGGGGCCCGTTCACACCCACGACCCGCAGACCCCGCTGGAGCCGATCGTCGAGGCCGAGCACCACGCTTCCGGCGCCGGGGGCGCGCGCGTCGGCGCAGAGTCCGCACACCTGCTTGTCGCGCTGCTGCGCGACGTCGACGGGCTCGATGTTGCTGGCCGCAACCGCCTTGTGGACGTCCTGCGTGATGCCTTCCCGCTGTCTGCCCGACACCTCCGTGGAGCGTCGCGACCCGGCAGGGGAGCGACGCCTCGACGCACTCGCGCGCCGGCTGTTCGACGGCGCGGCGTTCGCAGCCATGATTGCGTCGACACCCGGCAAGGCCCTGGCGCTGATCGCCCAGGCTCGTCTGTCCGCGGCCGTGGCCGCGAGCGTCACCGCAGTGATCACCACGTGGGGTCGTGAACTCGGGCAGGTCTTCGTGATCCCGCAGACCGACACGACCTGGAACCCCTCACGGATGGAGTACGAGTTCCGGATCGGGGCGCCGGCTGGGCCCGGACAGGGCTTCCTGCTGGAGTCCCGCGATCACGGCGGCGGTCGATTGGACTGGTTCACGTTCGACGCCGTGCGGCTTCCACCCGCGCGAGGACGCCGGCGCGCCGATCGTTTTCGGCAATGAGTTGCTGCCGGTCCCGCTGACCTATCCCGGTCAACCGGCGTCGCGCTTCTGGGAGATGGAGGACGGTGACGTCCACTACGGCGGCATCGACGCCGACATCACCGACATGGCACGGGTGGCGCTGGCTGCCTACGCCACCGTGTACTCCGATGACTGGTACCTGATTCCGGTCACGGTGCCCAGTGGGCACCTGGTGCGTATCACCCTGATCGAGGTGACCGACGACTTCGGCGACACCACGACGGTGCCGGCGGCCGCCGTGCTGGATGGTGCCGATCGGGCCTGCCGATTCTTCGAGTTGACCGGTGACACGTCCGTCGAGCGAGGCCTGGCCCCCCTGCTCCTGGTGCCGCCGACGGTACAGGCCATCGATGCGGGGCGACCGCTGGACGACGTTCTCATGGGCCGCGACGAGGTCGCCAACATGGCGTGGGCCGTCGAACGGCGGGTCGAGGGTGCCTACGGTCGTGGCATCGACCCACTGGCGGCGGTGTCACCTGGAGGCCGCCGCTCTGCGCCGCCGCTGGAGCCCGGCGAGGTCGACGACCGGTGGGTCTTCGATCTGGGTGGGGCCGTGGCCGGCAACTGGCTGCCGCTGCTGCCGGTTCGTCTGCAGGGAAGCGAGCAGATCGGTCTGCAACGCGGCCGGGTGCCACTGCCCGACGAGGACCGGTCACGGGGTGCGCTCAGCACGCTGCTCGAGCCCGACGGCCGACTGATCATCGAGGAATCCGAGGTGCCCCGCGCCGGTCTGCGCGTCCAGCGCCGCTACCAGGCCGCCCGGACACCAGACGGCTCCTTGCGCGTCTGGCTGGCGCGCCAGAAGGGACCAGGCCGCCCGACCGAGGACGAGACCGTGGCCACCGATGTGCTGCGGCGCCCGTGAGGCCAGCGGGCCGCGATAGACAATGCATGGGTGACTCTCCAGACCTCTCGCATAATTCCTGAGCGTCGGGCACACCCGCAACGCCATTACCCGCCTGTGAGGAACGGCCATGCCCACTGACCCGCGCTCCCTACGATCAGACGCACCCTTGCTCGACGCGTGGCTTCGGTTCCACGAGTCGGCGCCCACCCCGTTCACCATCCCGGGGCACAAGCACCGCCTGGATCTGGTGGGCGACGTAGTCGCCGGTGACGTGCCGCTCTACGGGGGGCTGGACACCATGAAGCTGTCCGACGGGGTGCTTGCCGAGGCTGAATCGCGTGCCGCCGACCTATGGGGCGCCGACTTCTGCCGCTTCTCCACCGGCGGTGCGACACATGCGAACCAGGCCCTGGCGTTGACGGTCGGGGGCGTTGGCGGAACGGTCGTCGTGAGCCGTACCCTGCATCGTTCGCTGCTGGTCGGACTCGTGCTCGCCGGCCTGACACCGGTGTGGGTGCGCCCCGAGATAGACGCCATCACGGGTCTGCCACTGGGGGTCGCGCCCGAGTCGGTGGCGGCCGCGCTGGCAGCGCACCCCGAGGCCCGGGCGGTCTTCATCGGCGATCCGTCCTACGTCGGCACGATCGGGGATGTGCAGGGTCTGGCACAGGCGGCCCACGCCCATGATGTCCCCCTGATCGTCGACGCCGCCTGGGCCGCACACTTCGGCTTCCACCCCGATCTTCCGCCTCATCCCCTGCAGTGCGGCGCCGATGCGATGGTCACCAGTGCCCACAAGACACTGCCCGCCTGGAGCCAGGCCGCACTGGTGCTGGCCCGCACCGATCGGATCGACCCGGCACGGCTCGACGCCGGCGTGGAAGCCACCGCGACGACGAGCCCCGCCGGAGCCATCCTGGCCAGCACCGACGCATCCCGTGCCCTGCTCGAGCGCGACGGGCGAGAGTTGTTAGGGCGGGCCATAGCCGCCACGCGCGCCGCCCGCGACCGGCTGCAGCAGGTCGAGGGTCTGACGGTGCTCGACGGACCCAGCGTCGATCCGGTCAAACTCACGCTCGTGCTGTCGGGTACCGGAGCCGACGGCAATGCGGTCGAGCGTGATCTGATCGCGGCGGGCATGCCCGTCGAATCCGCCGATCGGGACGTCCTCACTGCGATCGTGACCCTTGCCGACACCGAGCAGTCCCTAGCCCGGCTCGCTGATTGCATTGATGCCTCGATCGAGCGGCATCGAGGAGCGCCGCGGCCACCTGGGGAACCGGCCGCATACTGCGTCGAACCGGCAGTGGTCGTCCCGCCGCGCGAGGCCTTCTTCGCAGCCGCCGAGCCGATCGCGGCCAATGACGCCGTGGGGCGGGTCAGCGCGGAACTCATCGCGCCCTACCCGCCGGGCATCCCCGTTCTCGCGCCTGGCGAGGAGGTCACGCCGGCAGTGCTCGAGGCGCTCGTCAGAGCCCGCACCGCCGGGATCAGGATCGCGTATGCGGCCGACAACACCTTGTCAACGATCCGGGTCGTGACCTAGGTCGGTTCATGACGGAGTTGTCGCTGGGCCACCCCAATGCGTGGCCTCAGGGACTCGGGTGACTGAGACGCGACCACACACCCACCGGAGAGCACCGAGCCGGGCTGTGTCACGCAAATCCCCACACGAAGGGCGGACCGTGGCGCGGCACCCACGTCGCTCCCCAGACTGCGGCCCGCACGGGGGAGAGACTGGCCAACCATCGGCCTCGCCATCGCGGCCCGTTCAGCGGCATGATGAAGTCGGGTCGGATCGTGGTTCTGGCCGCGGGAGTCATGATGGATGTCGTCGAGGTCCCCTCATCCGATCCTCGGGTGGGGAAGACCTGGTGGAGAGCCGCTGCAGCAGGGGCGGTCGTGTTCTGGTCAGCCAACCTGGTCATCTCGTGGACCCCGATCGCCGCCGCGTACCGGTCCGCGCTCTCGATTGCCTACCTCCCGATGCTCGTGGAGGCGGCAGTCGGTGGGCTGCTCATCGCCAGCGTCGTGTCTCTGGTGCTCGTGCGCTACCCGGAGCGCGTCCCCGGTACCGGCCCGCTGAGCCAGGCCCTGTGGCTCAGCGCAGCCACCCTCATCGGTCTCACAGTGTTGGTCGAGGTGCCCTCGAAGTTGGCCTCGGGGGTGTCCGATCCCGGCCGGTGGCTGCTGGTGGCGACGGCGTTCAACGTGATCCGCATCCTGGCCCTCGGGGTGGCGATCGGGCTCGTCACCCGTGACGGGCAAGCCGGCGCAGCCGGTCCCCGCACTCGTGGGGCCGACCAAGGGGGGCTGTCATGATCGGGACGGCATGGCCACGGACCGCAGTCGCCCGCTGGGCGGGTGGCCTGTATCTGGCCTACGTCCTGGCCAACGTGCTGGCCAGCCTGGTCGGGCACATCGGGTTGAGTGACGCGCAGACGCTGCGCGCCGCCATCACCGGTGACGAGGGGCTGTTCCGGCTGGGGCTGGTCTTCGCGATCGGCTCGGCGCTGCTGTTCGTGCTCACCGCCTGGGCCCTTTACGTGCTCCTGCGCCCCGTCAACGAACCGCTTGCCCTGCTGCTGCTCGTGCTCAATGCGACCGGGGTGGCGGTGCAGTGCGCCAGTTACCTGCCCCTGTTCGCGGTTCTCGCGCAGAGCGACGCCGCAGGGCTCACCGGCCGCGCAAATGGACGGCCTGTCGATGCTGTCGGTCACCACATACCAGACGGGCTTCGTCATGGCGCAGATGTTCTTCTCCGCGTGGCTGTTCCCCCTCGGCTGGCTCGTGCTGCGGTCGGGGTTCCTCCCCCGGTTCCTCGGTTGGCTGCTTCTACTGGACGGGGTCGCGGTCCTCGTCTGGTTCCTGCAGGCGCTCCTCGCGCCCGGCTACCCCGCGATCAGCTACCCGTCGTGGGTGATCGGCTTCGTCGCTGAGGTCGGATTCGCGTTGTGGCTGGTCGTCAAGGGCGTACCTCCCGAGGAATCCACGAACTGAACCCACGAGCCCCGAACATCAACGAGGTCATGAGACACCAGTCAACGCCACGACAGGCACAATGGATCAATCCCTCAGGAGCGCTCCTCAGTTGCGCCATGCGGGACCGGTGGCACGCACTCAGCCTTCCGGGTAAACCCCGGCATCCCTGAAGGTTTGAGGTCCGAAATCGGAGCCGCCTCCGGGAATCGAACTCGGGACCTACGCATTACGAGATTCGAGCTTGGGCTGCGCCAGGGTTTCTGGAGGTGCGCCGACGTGCTTGCTCGGTGCGGGCAGGTGCGTCCGCGTGCGGGGTTGTGGACATGGGTTGCTGCCAGCGTTGCTGCCGGAAATGACCCACTCCCAAGTGGCCGGGGGTGTCACTCAGTCTCTTCATCCTGGGGCCGAGGGAGCAACAAGATGTCCTTACCCGGCCAACGCCCTCTTCGCGGACCATTCGCAACGCGGCGCAGTTCGGTCGGGCCGATATTGGCAGATGCGGGGCGCACTCAGAGCAATAACAGATTCGTTATAGTGCACTTATGACAGCGGGCTCCTACGCCTACCGCCTCCGGCTGCGCCGCACTGCCGCAGGGCTGAGCCAGCGCGAACTCGCAGCCATGTCCGGCGTCAAGCAGCCCCTCATCTCAGCCATCGAGCGGGGGAATCGGGAGCCCACTGCCGCCGTCCGCCACCTCCTCGATCCGTCCCTCCAGGTGCGGCCGTCTCAGGTGTTGAGGGTGACTCGCCAGGAAGTGAAGGATACTTTGGCAGCGGTTGGCGGCACGAACGTTCGGATAGTCGGTTCGGTCGCGACGGGCCAGGATGAAGTCGGCTCGGACCTCGATCTGATCGTGGAGTTCCCGCCCGAAGCGGACATCGTCACGCTCCTCACCCTCGAAGACGATCTTCGCGCGCTGCTGACCGTGCCAGTCGATGTCATCTCCGCGCGGAGCTCAGGCAACCTGCGCGAATCAACCCTGGAGGAGTCGGTGCCGTTGTGACACAGGATCGCATTGAGAGGCGGCTGGGCGACCTCGCACGATTCGGGGCGGAAGCTGCCTACCTCGTCGACAAAGGCCGACCCGCTTACCTCGCCGACACGATGGAAGGTGCCTTACTACGCGACGCGGGCGAGCGCATCCTGATCAAGGTCGCGACTGTTGCCGAGAAGCTGCCGGACGACTTCAAGGCGCAGCATGCGGCGGTCGACTGGGGCGGCATCGCCAGGATGCGGAATCTGGTTGCTCATCACTACGACAAAGTCAACGACGATCTCCTGTGGGTGGCGCTGACGGTGCGCATCCCCAACCTCATGCGGGAGTTGGGCCTCTAGCGACTTGGAGGGGCCCCGCACCACCCCGCGTTGCGCCGGCTGCCAACGGCTGCCGGCGTGATGCTCGCCTCGCAGGCCACCCTCTCTTCGGCGTCCTGGTCGCCACCTGCGCCCTCGTCGGCGCACCGGCCCCTATGGATGATCGCCACAGGCATCACCCTCGTCGTCCGCAAACCCACCTTGCAGACGGTCGGCGAAGCTGCGTTGACCCCGCCATGAGCCGCTCAGCGCACCACGGGTCCAAGCGCCTGGCCCCGACCATCTCGATGCGGACGATTCCTGGGGGTTTTCTGGAAGCCGGTGGTGAGAAGCCTGATGGACTTGGGCGATCACTGAATGTAATCAGCGCGTGGGTGTGATACCCGCGTCCTTGGCCTTGATCGCAGCGGCGGTGCGATCTGGCACCTGGAGCTTGAGAAGGACACCGGACACGTGGTTGCGCACCGTCTTCTGAGACAACCCCAGGCGGGCCGCGATCTCGTGGTTGCGGGCACCGCCGGCGAGCTCGCCGGGGACCTCCCGCTCCCGGGGGGTGAGGTCGGGGAAGAGGTCGCCACTGAGCCTCCCGGAGTGGAAGGCGAGGATCCGGCGGGCCACCGAGGCGCCGTAGACGGCCTCCCTGGCTGCGACCGCACGAACCGCTCGGACGATCTCGGACGTTGCTTCCTGATCGCCCCCATGTCGCTGGTCCACTCAGCCGCGGCTGGGTCCGTGATGCGGGGCGTGTACGTCGAGGAGGTCGACGGCAAGAAATCATTCGGCGTGGGCGAGCCGCGGTGGAACCGCGACCCGACCGCGTTCGCATTGCGTCGTACGGCGGCAGCGTCGAGGTGGGCGGGACGTTCGACGCGATAGGGCTGGGAGTGTCGGCGGCACCGCTGCGTCACGTCACCGACGGCGAGACTGTTACCGATGCGCTGGCGGCGACCTCGGCATCGGTGACGTCGCGGCGCATCCAGCGTGCGTACCAGAGCCAGTAGCAGCCGATGAGCGCAGGACCCCAGTCAGCCGACCTCGACAAGGGTGGTGCTCTTGGCCCGCCTCGCCGCAGTCTTGTGACCCAGCACGACAAGCCCGACACCGATGCCTGTGATGATCAGGTTGACCGCGCCGTAGCTGGCGACGCTGCCAGCGCTGGAGTCGGGGAATGGGCCGCCGAAGGCCTGCTGGCTGCCGCCGGCCCATTCCATAAGCAGGTTCAGTGTCTGGAAGGTGAAGATCAGCGCTTCGAGGCCGAGGTAGACGCAGATGGCGATCCCCCGGTTCTTGATGAAGTAGCCGAGGGTGAAGGCGAACAGGACGGTGTAGATGAGGTTCATGGCCTATCTCCTGAGGCGAGGGAACTGGACGCCTCAAGACTTGCCGGGTCGCGACGCGAGCACATCGGTGACAGCGCGGCTCCACTTCGGGTTTACTGCTTAGGTGCCAGCACGGAGGACGCGCGGCCCGATCGTTGTCATGCTGGTGCGGTGTCCTCTGCTTCGGCCCGTATGTGGACGGCGTCTGCGACCCTCGTCCTGGTCGTCGGGCTGGTCGGGGGGCTTGTCACTGCGCGTGTCGAACTCGCGGCAGCGGCCGGACTGGGCCTGGTCTGCGCGAGCATGGCCTGGGTGATCCAGGTCCGTGTCCCAAAGTCCCCGGTGGCGCCAGCGCTGGCCTGGTGCTCGGCATCGGTCGTCCTGGTTCTCATCGTCGACGCGCTCAGCGACGGCGCGCTCGGCCCTCGTGTGTCCGCGCTGACCGCCTTGTTCGCCACGGCGATCTGGCCCCTCAACCTGGCGGGCCTGCTGGCGCTGCTGCTCGTGTTCCCGGACGGGCGCCGTCGCGGTCCTCTCGACCGAGCAGTCCCGTGGTTGTTCCTCGGCGCCTCGGCCCTTCTGCTGGGGGGGCTGTGGGGAGGTGATGAGCCTGCCGGGCCGGGCCTGGCTGCCGCCGCCGCCGTGGGGCTCGCACTTGTCGGGGTGTCGATGGTCCTGGCGACGGTGTCGATGGCGCTGCGGTACCGGGCGGGCGGTGAGCTGGCGCGGGAGCAGATCCGGGGGTTGATGCTGGCCGGCGCCGTGGTGGTGGCCCTGCTGGTCGGCGGGTGGGCCGCGGAGGCCGCCGGGGCGAGCATCACGCAGGCCTACGCCCCGTTCGTCGTCGGGATCCTGGTTCTGGTGCCGTTGGCCGTCGGGGTCGCCATCGTGCGCCACGATCTGTTCGACATCGACCGGATCGTCAGTGAGGGCGTTGCGTCGGCTGCGACCGTCGTCGTCGCTGCAGGCGCCTACGGGGTCGCGGTGGGTGTCGTGGGTTCAATGGCCGACCGCTACACGGCGATCGGGCCGGCGGTCGGGGGGTTCGTCGCGGCACTGGTGCTGCTCCCCACCTATCGCGTTCTCCGGGACGCGACGGCCCGGGTCCTGGACCGTGACCGGTTCTTGGCGGTGCGCAGGGTCGAGCAGTTCACCGCAGCAGTGCGTTCCGGCCAGGCCCAGCCCGAACAGGTCGAGGACGTGCTGCGTGGCGCCCAGGACGACGAGGACTTGCGACTGCTGCTCGTCGACGGGAGCCAGTGGGTGGGCCTGGACGGCCGGCCCGCCCCGGAGTGCGAGGGCATCGACGTGAGCAGCGGAGGCGACGTCGTGGCGCGCCTCGTGCTCGGCCGGGACTCGCTGCGCGCGCGGCGTCTGGCGGCAGCGTTGGCTCGGGCCGCGTGGATTCCGATCGAGGTCAGCCGGCTGAGGCTGGGGCTGCGGCGCTCCCAGGCCCGGATCGCCGAGGCCACCGCACAGGAGCGCAAACGGTGGGAACGGGACCTGCACGACTCGGCGCAGCAGCGCATCCTGGCGACGGGGATGCGGCTGAGGTGCCTGCAGCCCGGCCTCGACGCGGACCGCTCCGCGGAGATCGACCTGGCGGTGACGGAACTGCAAGACACCATTGCGGAACTGCGACGACTGGCCCAGGGTGTCCGCCCGAGCAGGCTCGACGACGGCCTGGATGCAGCGCTGGAGGACTTGCAGCAGACCACCCCGCTTCCCATGGACCTGCAGGTCTGCGACCTCCCGGAGGTCGATGAGTCCCGAACGCTGGCGGCCTACCTCGTAGTGACCGAGGCGCTGGCGAACACCCTCAAGCACGGCCAGGCGTCGCGGATAGCCGTGCGGGTCGGTCGCGACGCGAACCGGCTTGTCGTCGAGGTGTGCGACGACGGCGTCGGCGGCATCGCCACGGCCGATGCGCTGACCAGTCTGCAGGACCGTGTGCTCTCCGTCGGCGGCAACCTGACCGTCTCGAGCCCGGCGGGGATGGGCACCGAGATCAGGGCGGTGCTGTGATGCGCGTCGTCCTCGCGGAGGACTCGGTCCTGTTTCGGGAGGGGCTCGTCAGGCTGCTCGAGAGCGCGGGCCACGACGTCGTGGCCGCCGTGGCGGACGCCACCGCCCTAGTGGCCACCGTCGCCGAGCTCGGACCGGATCTCGTCATCGCCGACATTCGCATGCCGCCGGACATGGACTCCGACGGGGCCCGGGCCGCGGTCGCGATCCGCGATCAGAACCCCGCGGTCGGGGTGCTGCTCCTGTCGCAGCACATCGAGCTGCGTCACTGCCTGAGCCTCATCGGCTCGCCCAGTTTCGGGTACCTGCTCAAGGACAGGGTCCTGCACCTCGACGACTTCACCGACGCGCTGGTACGAGTCGCCTCCGGAGGCACCGCCTTGGACCCGGAGATCGTCAAGGCATTGGTCCAGCCCCGCCTCCGCTCCGGGATCGGCGCCCTGACCCAGCGGGAGCGGGAGATCCTCGGCCTCGTCGCTGAGGGTCGGTCGAACGCGTCGATCGCGCGACGACTGAGCCTCTCGGACAGGACGGTCGAGGCCCACATGCGCACGATCTTCCACAAGCTGGGCCTCGAAGACGACGGGACCACCCATCGGCGAGTCCTGGCCGTTGTGACCTACCTGGAGTCGCACAGGCCGCCCGATGCGCCGTAGCCGAGGAGCGAGACCTAGCCGACGACGGCGCTACGGCCAGATCGCGGGAGTCCGTCGCGATTAGCAGGACATGACATTCACGCGCTATGCGAACGGCGCGGCGGTCTTGGCTGATACCCGCAGCCCCCCTGACCAGGCCTTTCACGGAGCCGCCTCCGAGAATCGAACTCGGGACCTACGCATTACGAGTGCGTCGCTCTGGCCGACTGAGCTAAGGCGGCGTGGACGGCGTACCGTCCAACTCGACGATTCTAACCGCGCCGGTCGACAATCCCCTCGCGGGAGGTAGGCGTTCGGTTCGCGATCACCTGACGATGGACAGCGGCCCGGTCGCTGCGACCACCGGGGCCGGCGCCGGGGTCAGCGGGACGATGTATCCGGCCGGGTTGGCGTTCGCGGCGCACGCGCCGGTCGTGGCGTTCCTCTTGAACAGGGTGTTGCCCGGCACATACGTCGTCGTCGTGGTTGCGACGTCCACCTTCCAGGCACTCGCGGTCGGCGCACCAGTGACCTGGAAGACAGCACGGCCCGCGCCGCCGGCCGAGTCCAGGTACTCCCGGAGTCCTGAGGATGTCGCCGACCACCATGCAGCGTCCGTGCAGGCGTTATTGCGGAAGAACAAGTCCGCGTTGTTGTTCTGCAACTTCCCGTCCGCGGCGTACCCGAAGACGCCACCGTCAGCGGCGATGACGCTCACCAAAGGCAGGAGCCCGAAGCCGTATCCGGCGAAGGTTCCCAGGGTCTTGCCGGCCTTGTCCTTGACCACCCAATTCGGTCCTGCCGGGCCCGGCACACCGTTGCTGCCGTTGGCACCATTCGAACCGTTCTGTCCGGCCGGGCCCTTCGTTCCCCACGTCACCTTCTTCCAGCCCTTCTTGCACTTCTTCTTCTTGAGGATCTTCACTGTTCCGTCCGACTTCTTGACGCAGGCCTTGATGGTCTTGGCCTGAGCCGGCGCAGCGATGCCGATAGATCCGGCGGTTGCACACAGAGCGGCAAGCAGGGCGACGAGTTTCTTCATGGGTCCTCCCAGTGGGTCTTCCGACCCTAGTCGGCAAGTTCGCTCCACGTAGTATCTGCGCTCGAATGGGTCTGCCGTGACGGATGGGGGTGATGCAGGGCCTCACCCACCCTGCCGAAGGCACCGGCACCGTGGTGGACCGGGTTCAGCGCCTGCATGCCTCCGAAAGTGGGCACCGGACGAAGTCGCAATCAGGAAACTGCCATCTTTCGGAGCAATTCCAGCCCGAAACGCGGCTTATGCGGTCTTCTATGCCGACGAAACTGGGCACTCGTGGCCACGTGGTGCCCACTTCGAGAGGGCGCCCTATCTAGCGCCTCCCGAGCACCCCGTCCAGCCACCCCAGACTGCGCGCGTCATACAGCAACCGGGCACCCGCTTCGCAGTGGTCACCAGCTCCGTCGGCCGCGGTGAACATGACGAACTCGTGCGGGCAGGTCAGCGCCGCCACCAGATCCGGGGCGGTGGCCCCGATCGGGTCGTTCTCGGCATTGCAGACGAACGTGGGGCAACTGATCCGCTCCGCGAGTCCGCGCAAGGAGTACGGCTTGGTCATCTCGACGTACTCGTGGGCGGACGTTGCGCCGTGGACCAGCATCCCGCGCCGCATCGACCAGCCGGCGGTCGGTTGCATCGCGATCTGGTCCAGCATCGCCGCTACACCCCGCACCGTTTCGGGGTCACCCGCTTCGTATCCCGACCGCACCGCCTCGGGCAGTCGGGACAGGAAGGTGCCGTACATGTCAAACGTTCCGCAATCGGCGATGCAGGCAGCGATCCGGTGCTCACCGCTTGCCGCGCGCGGAACCAGATGTGCCCCGAGACTCAAACCGATCACCGCGATCCGCTCGGCATCCACCTCCCGACGTTCGAGCAGGTAGTCGACCACCGGCGCCATGACGTTCTCCCAGTCCGGGCGCATCACCAGGCCCTGCTGGAGAAGGGCCGCGCCCTGCCCTGGACCGTCGAATGCGAGCACGTTGTATCCCCGCTCCAGGGCGGATGCACCGTTGAAGAAGTAGAGCTCCTCGGCGCAGGCGTCGTACCCACCGACGAGGATGACGGTCGGCCGAGCCGATGCGTCGATGGCGAAGAAGTAGCCGGGCAGCGTCGTGTCCGCGTACGGGATCTCTACGATGTCCGGCGGGGTGTCGAGCAGGGCGGCGCCTCTTCGGAAGGCGTCGGCCGTCCGGAGGTTGGACTCCACCAGCCGGGGATCCAAGGGCACCCCCATCAACATGGAACCGGCGGCACGCAGGTAGTTCGAGCCCCGCAGATAGGCCAGCCGAGCGGTCCGCGTGTGTCCCGCTGCAGCGGCCCGATCGGCCAGATCCACCACTCGCTGACCCAGGGCGGTCCACTGCTCGTACCAGGAGTCGAGGTCGGCCGGGTCGATCAGCCGGGCTGCCGCCAGGCACTCCCCGATGTCCGCACCGCCGTGCGGCGCTGAGCCGAGCACGCGCAGGAGTTGGCCGTCGAGCAGGTCGTCATCGATGGCGATGCGATCCACTCAGACCGGGTCCTTCTGCTTCATGAACGCCACCACAAGCGTGACGATGAGCCCGAACACCGGCAGGAAGAATGCCAGCACTGGCCATCCGATCTTGCTCATGTTGTTGCGTTCGGCGATGAAGTAGGCGAACCAGGCGCTGGCCACGGAGACCAGCAGAGTCCAGAGGAATTCCATGCGTCCAGGCTAAGCGCACGGGCCGGTTACGTACACTCCAGACCGTTATCGGGGACCGTGCCATCGACGAGGAAGTCGTCCACGGCGTCGTCCACGCACTTCGAACCGGTGTAGTACGCGGTGTGCCCGTCGCCGCCCTTCCAACTGACCAGCACGCCGGAGTCCAGTTGTTCGGCGAGGTTCACCGCCCACTCGTACGGCGTGGCCGGGTCGTATTCGGTGCCCACGACCACGATCGGTGGCGTCCCTGGCGCGGTGATCACGCGCGGCTCATCGACCGCCGGCACCGGCCAGTAATAGCACGGCAGATTCCCCCAGGCCAGGGCCGCGCCGAAGACCGGTGCCTCTTTGCTCCACTCCTCGGCCTGCTGCTGTGTCTGCTCGGGATCCCACCGGTCGGGCCGGTCGATGCAGTTCACCGCGTAGAGCGCCTCATTGGCGTTGCTGGCGTAGGTGCCGTTCGGCTTACGTTCGGTCAACCAGTCCGACAGTGACTGCAGCCCGAAACCATCGCCGTCGAAGGCACTCTCCAAGGCGTAGAACAGCGACTGCCAGCCGTCCTCCGCGGAGTAGAGACTGCCGACGACACCGGTGGTCGCCTGGGCAGCGGTCAGGGGCCGGCCGGGTGCGGCCGGGATCGGATCCTCTTCGAGGTCGGCGAGGAGATCGGCGACCTTCTGCACGCCGGCCGGGGGATCGTCGCCCACCGGGCAGTCGTTCTCGCCGGCACACCATTCGGCGAAACGCAGCAACGCCTTCTCGAATCCGATCGCCTGCCCACGGCTCAACTCCGCCGTCGTCAGGGTCGGGTCGACGGCACCGTCCAGGACGAACCGACCGACCCGCGAGGGGAAGAGGTCGGCATACGTGGCACCGATGAACGTGCCGTACGACTTACCCAGGAAGTTCAGCCGCTCGTCGCCCAGCAGGGACCGCAGGATGTCCATGTCCCGGGCCACGAACGGCGTGCCGATGTTCGGCGTCAGGTCCGGGGAGTTGCTCTTGCAGCGCTGACCGAATCGTTCGGAAACACGCACCGTCGCTGCGATGTCCTCGTCGGCCTCCGGGTTGGGATCGACATTGAGGAAACGGTCCATCTGCCGGTCCGTGAGGCACTCGATCGGGGTGCTGTCAGCCACCCCGCGCGGGTCGAATCCGACGATGTCGTAGGCCTCGAGCAAGGGCTTCGTCACGACCACCCGGGCGGCCCGCGCGTAGTCGACGCCGGACCCGCCGGGTCCCCCCGGATTCAGCACCAACGAGCCTTGGCGCTTGGCCGGGTCGGAGGCGGGTACCCGCAGGACATCCAGCGTGATGGTCTCGCCCTCGGGCGCGTCGTAGGTCAGTGGCACGGTCATCTCGGCGCACTCGAACTTCCCCCCGCAGGACTCCCACGACAACTGCTGGTCGTAGTACTGGGCCAGAGCCGCGTCCTCCTGCGTTGGCGAGGCCGACGGGGACACGGTCGGTTCGGGCTCGGAACTCGTGCAACCGGCGAGGGCCACGGCAGCAGCGGCAACCACGACGAACAGGCGGGGTTTCATTCCTCGACTGTAGTTGCCCCGCGCCAGTCGGCGGATCGGTGCACCGCACGGCGACTCGCGAGACAATGAGCCATGGCCCGCTTGAGCATCGTGGACTCCCTACCCCGTCCCATCGCGTACGTGCTGGGGGGTGGCGCATCGTACGGCGCCGTCCAGGTCGGGCACCTGCGGGCACTGGCCGAGACCGACATCACGCCCGACTTCGTCGTCGGAACCTCGGTCGGCTCGCTGAACGGCGCGGTCGTCGCCGAGGACCCTGCCATCGCCCACGACCGTCTGGTGGCCTGGTGGGCCGGCATCAGCCGGCAGGCGGTGTTCGGCAACGTCTTCGGGACCGCCCTCAACCTGGCCACCGGGAAAGCTTCGGCCGTGCCGAATACCGGTTTGCGCACGGTCATCGAGTCGGCGATGGACGCCCGGACCTTCGAGGAGTTGGCGATTCCGCACACCGCCGTGACCACCGACTTCGCCACCGGTGAGGCCGTACCGATCAGCAGCGGTGATCTGGTGTCCGCCCTGCTGGCCAGCGCAGCCATCCCATTGGTCTTCCCGCCCGTCCACCGCGGGGATCAGGTCCTCGTCGACGGCGGCATCGTCGCCAACGTGCCGATCTCGATCGCCGCCCAGCAAGGCGCCGCCACCATCGTGGTGCTCGACTGCGGCTTCACGGTCATGGCCCCGCAGCAGGAGGACACGGCCACCGGTCGACTGCTCCGCACCGCCGCGATCATGGCCGCGCAGCAGGTGCGCCGCGATCTGAAGACCGTGGAGGACAGGGTCGTGCTGTACCTGCCGGGCCCGTGGCCGATGCGCGGGCGCCCCGACGACTTCCGTCGCAGCGCGGAGAACGCCTCGACCACCTATGGGCTCACGATGACCTGGCTGCACGGGTTGCAGGTCGTGGGACCGGGACGCTACGGAGCAGCCCCGTCAGATCTGCTCGATCACGCCAGCGCCGTTCTGAGCTGGTTGGCGAGGAGAGGTCGCCAACCAGCTCAGAACGCGACACGCCGTGCACAACGGACAAAACGGACGCTGACGCCGTCCGGGCTGGTTGGCAGAGCCCCGCGCAAACCAGTTCGGAACGCGGCCTACGCCTCGGCCCGCGCCGCCAGCGCAAGATCCCGGACCCGCGCGAGGTCCTCGTCGGTGTACACGCCGTTGACACCGCTGATCGTCGCGAGTTTCATCCCGTGCTTGAGGCCGAGTTTGTAGATCTCCTTGACCTTCTCCCACTCGATGTTCCGCCCGATCGTGAAGGTCTCGTACCGGCCTTCGAGCGCGAGCACGATGGTCTCGGCCAGGCACGCGTAGGCGACGCCGGGCGGCAGACCGATGTTGCCCATGTGCACGTCACCCGGCAACTGGATCTCGCCGGACTCCACGACCAGCACGTCGGGTCGTTTGGCGACGTCCTCGGCCGACAGGTCCAACGGCCGGGCGACATCGGTGATGACACAGCCCGGCTTCACCTGCATGATGTCCAGGACCCGCTTGCCCGCGCCCGAGGTGGCAGTCACGATCGCATCCATGTCGGGCAGCGCCTCATCGGGAGTCGCCGCCACGAACACCTTGGCCCGCGGGTTCTCCCGCTCGATGTCGGCCTTGAGCGCCAGCAGCTTCGCGGGCTCCGGGGAGACCAACCACAACTCGTCGGTGGCCATGGCGAGCAACCGCGCGCACACCGAGCCGATGGCCCCGGTCGCACCGACGACCATGCCCTTGCCGAGCAGCCTGCCGTCCTCATCGACCTCGGCGATCCCGAGCAGGCGGATGGCGTCGTGCAGCGCCCACAGTGCGCCAGAGGCGCTGTAGCTGTTGCCCGTGGTGATCGGCAGCGGTGCCCGCTTGGCCACCGTCACGCCGGCGTCGCCGACGACCTTCGTGAAAGCCCCCAGACCCATGATCTGGGCGCCGAGCTTCTTGGCGATGTCCGCCGCGTGCAGCAAGCGCGCATACGTGAACTCGGGATCGTGGGCCATCAGTTGTTTCGGCGTTCCGCCGACGGTGATCAGCCAGCCTTCCGCCTCGTCCCCGGTCGGCGACTTGATCCCGGTGATGTGGCTGTAGGTGAACGGCGGCGCGTAGGCGATCGCCTTCTCGATACCGTCCATCACGACCTGCGGGGAGACCTTCGCGATGGTGTTCAGCGGCTCGACGTTGCGCAGGTACTGCTGCGACAGGGGGTGGATCACGAACGCGAAACGGCTCTTGCGCTTGTACCCGCCCGGGTACAGCGCACGGGGCTCCAGACCGGCGGACGTGATCATGTCCAGCAGATCGTCGTCGGTCAGGCGGGACTCCTCCGCACCTGTCGCGGCGAGCATGAGCGCCTCGAGGACCGCCGCGTTCACCGTGACCCCGTCGAAGGGCTGCGGCGTGTCGTCGAGCACCAGGTCCGCGCCGCGGCGGTGCAATTCATCGAGCCGTTCCTGCGAGACCGCGGACGTGATCAGGGTCTTGCCGGCCAGTTCCTCGAGGTCGAACATCATCAGTTCGTCGTAGGTCGCCACAAGCACGTCCGCCTCCCGGACCGCCTTGCGCAGCATCGACTGGTTGAAGCGGCGGCCGGGCGCGGAGACCGGGCCGGCAATCGGATCCGGCACCCGGTCGAGGAACCACTTGCTCACCCCGGCGAACCGGTCGAGGGCGTTGAAGGAGTCGAGCATGGACGGCAGACCCCACTGCAGAACGGCGTCCGCGAAACGGATGTTCTCGGTGAACTCCGCGAGCAGGCGGGCCGTCCGGCGGTGATGGGACCCGCCCAGGACGACCGTGCGGGCGTTGCTGAACAAGCCGGGTTTGTCCGCGGCGACCTTGCGGATGGTCCACTCCTGCAACACATCGCGCAGGCGGTCGCCGTTGGTGAACGGCACGTCCTCGGTGGCGCTCTCCAACTGCCGCAACGCACCCTTCTCGTCACCGGCGAGGATGCCCACCGTGCGGGCGTCGCGGGCTCCGGTGATGGCGAAAACGGTGGCACCGGGTCGCCATTGGGAAACCATCTCCTCGCCCCGGTCGACGTCGCCGTCCGCACCGACGCGCACGATCCGGAACTCCCGCTCCAGGAACGTGACGATCTGGTCGTAGTTGCGGTCGGATTCCGCAAGGCTCACATCGACGACAACGGGTGCTTCAGTCTTCTTCTTGCGCGCCATATTCCCTCTCCAGGAACTCAGTACAACGGGTCCGCGAAGTTGTCCGCGGCCTTACGCAGCCCACCGGTGTAGGCCTGCACATCCAGCACCGCCGGCCCCACCACCTCGACCACCGAACGGTTCAGATCCGGTGCCGCGATGAGTTCGGCCGCCGCAGCGACCAGGCCTTCGTAGGCCTCCACACCCTCTCGCAAACGCGCGGCCACTTCAACACTTGCGTGGTGGGCGCTGGTCGCGGCCTGCGTCCCCGGCATCTGCTGGGCGGTGCGGTACAGGGTTCCGAGTCGCTCGACCAATGCCCGCAACGCCGGATCCACCTCGGTCAGCGCTCGTCGCAGTTGCTGCCCGGCGTCCGGACTCATCTGGTCGACCAGGGGCAGCAGATCGTCCCAGCGGTGGGCCGCCCGCGCCCATCGGGTCACTTCTTCTGCACCGGGCGTCCCCGCCGGCAGCGGCTCGATCGGCAGCGGCGGCAGCTCGGGGGCAGGCGGTGGTGCCAGGTTCTCGCGCTTCTCCTTCGTGAGGTACGCGAACATGCCGGAGAAGCCGGCCACCGTGAACCACAGCAGGGAGGGCTGCGGTGTGGCCACGCCCACCGCGCCCATGACCGAGGCGCCCGCGGCACCGGCGGTCCACGCGACCTGACGGCTGCGCATGCGTTGCAGTCGCCGCTCGTGGCCGACCAGGCGGTTCTGATGGTTGGCGATCAACGCCTGCCGCTGCTGCATCACGAGTTCACGATCGGTGGGCCGCTTGGGTTTCGCCGCCCGGTACTGCTGATAGCGCTCCAGCCCCGCGGACAGCCCCTCTTCGACGACCTTCAGCCAATGGTCGTTCTGCTTGTTCCGCTTGGCCATGTATCTACGGTACGTGACGTAGGCAAGCGGGGCGCAAGATCCGGACCAAGATCACGACCCGTTCGCGGGGAGGTCGAACCACGCGATCGCCGTGGTGTTCAGACTGCCCATCGCGACCTTGCCACCGGCCACGCGTACCCCGGTGACCATGAAGAACCGCTCGTGGCGGCCGAAGAACTCCTCGACCTTCTTCCCATGCGCGTCGTAGGCGCACGTCCAGATCAACGTGTCCGGCTTCGGGTGCAAGGCCTCCGGCAGCGCCCATATCGCCTTGCGCAGCGCGGGGACCTTGGCGGGCAGGCCGTCCAGAGCGGACTTGCGCGCACTAGCCATGGCGACCCACACGAGGCCGTCGTCGCCGGTCGAGATGTTGTCCGGGAAGGCCGGCAGGTTCGTCACCCAGGGTTCGACCCGCCCGTCGTCGAGGCGGACGCGATCCAGGCTGTACTGACCGGTCTGCGCAACCACCACGTAGTCGTCGGCTAGAGCGACACCGTTGGCGAACTGCAACCCGGTGGCCATGACGTCCACGCGCCCGTCCGGGGTGCGGCGCAGCAGGCGGCCCGTCCCGGAGTGCTCGAGCAGGTCCGCGGTCCAGTGCTCGAGTTCGAAACGCTGGCTGGAGTCGCTGAAATAGATCGTCCCGTCCTCGGCGACTGCGGCGTTGTTGCACACGCGCAGGTTCTCCTGTCCGACGGGCACCAGTGTGTCCAGTCGTCCACTCGCGGGATCCAGTATGAGCAGACCTTTGACCGCGTCGCACACCACCACCCGGCCGTCCGGGTAGGCCTCCAGACCCAGTGGCCGGCCCTGGGTGTCGCCGACCACCTCGATCTGCCATCCGTCCTCGCTCACCTTGACGATCCGGCCGTCATCCAGGCCGGTGAGGATCGAGCCGCCGAGGAACAGCACGTCCTCCGGTCCGCTACCTGGCACCGGCAGGATGTTGAGCAGCGGCAGGTTCTGCGACGGTGGAAGCCCGCTCGTCTTGGGCGGCTCCCATTTGACCGGACTGATCGACGGTTTGCTCATGGGGCCATTGTGCGGCGCTATCGCCCTCGCCGGGACAGGGTTGAACAGATAGGGCCCTGGGAAGGCCGTGACTGTTCAACCCTTCGGCGGGATTGGGCGCGGACGGCCGTCACCGTGCGGGACGCCGGCGAACTGACGGCGCATCTGATTGGCCGAAGGCGGATTGGCCAACGCGACAATTGAACCCCTACCGGCCCGCCAGCCGCGGCGCGCGCAGTTTGACCACCATTGCCTCCATCGCCAGTTGCGGCGCCACATTCATGCTCAGCGCCTGCCTGGCGTCGCGGATGGCACCGATGCGCAGCAGCGTGTCCGAGGCGTTCGTCTCGTCGGCCATCCGTGCGAGGTCCGGGCGCATCTCCTCGTTCACCAGCTCGACCGGCGCCTCGTGCTGCAGGACGAGCACGTCGCGGAACCACGCCAGCAGGTCCACCAGCACCCGGTCCAGCTCGTCGCGCACGGTGCGGGAACGACGGGCGTTCTGCCGGTCCTCCAGATCCTTGAGCGCGGACTTGGTCACACGCTTGACCCCTTTGCCCTCCGCACCGGCGCCCAATGCCAGCAGCATGTCCGCCTTCTCGGTGTCGTCGCGTTCGGCCAGCAGCGCCTCGGCGTCCGCCTTCGCGGCGGCCACGATGTTCCCGGCCGCGGCCATACAACTGGCCAGGTCCGACAGGTCGCGCATCATGATCAGCACGTCGTGGCGCCGGTTGCGCACGGATTCGATGGTGGCCAAGGCACGGGCCCGGCCGATGTGCCCCATGGACGCACGGGCGGCGAAAGCAGCTGTCCCCGGATCCACCCCTTGCTGCTGCAGGAACGTCGAGACCGCGCCGGTGGCCGGTGTGCGCAGCCCCACGACCTGGCAGCGGGACCGGACCGTGGGCAGCAGATCCTCCACGCTCGGTGCACATAGCAGCCAGACGGTGCGGCTCGCGGGCTCCTCGATGCTCTTGAGCAGGACGTTGTTCGCCGACTCGGTCAGACGGTCGGCGTCCTCCATCACGATGACATGCCAGCGTCCGCGGGTCGGGGCCATGTCCGAGCGGGCGACCAGCACGCGGGCCTCTTCCGTCTTGTAGGAAAGCCCCTCCGGGCGCACAACCTCGACGTCCGGGTGTCCGCCGCCCAGCACCGCGACGCAGTCCTCACACATTCCGCAGCCGCCGTTGGGGCAGACCAGTGCCGCCCCGAAGGCGATCGCCGCGTTCGAACGCCCGGAACCGGGCGGGCCGATGAACAACCAGGCATGGGTCATCATCGGCCCGGCGGGCACGCGTGCCGCATCGGCGACCGCGTCCTGCAGGACGCTCACCACGTGGTCCTGGCCCACGAGGGATTCGAAGACGCTCACCGCCAGGGCTCCGGAACGGCGGCCCATACCAAATCCGCGACCTCGTCCACCGACGGCGAGGCATCGATGACCGCGTAGCGATGGGCCGCGCGTCCGGCCAGGTCGAGCAGCCCGCGCCGGACCCGGGCCTGGAACAACTCGCCTTCGTTCTCCATCCGGTCCACCTCACCGTCGCGCTGCGAGGAGGTTCCGATGGGCAGGTCCAACATGATCGTCAGGTCGGGTTCCAGGGCGTCGGTCGCCCAGTGGTTGATGCGTTCGACGTCGTCCACCCCCAGGCCCCGGGCCACGCCCTGGTAGGCCAGCGAGGAGTCCACGAAGCGGTCGGAGATCACCACCGCGCCGCGTTCCAGCGCCGGTCGGATCGTGCGTTCCACGTGATCGGCGCGCGCCGCGGCGAACAGCAACGCCTCACAACGCGCGGACATCTGCACGTCGTCGGCGAGCAACAGCACGCGAATGGCTTCAGCCACCGGTGTACCGCCGGGTTCGCGCGTGATCAGCACCTCGTGCTTCTCGGACAGCCGCTGGGCCAGCAACTGCAACTGGGTGGTCTTGCCCGAGCGATCCACGCCTTCGAACGCGACGAACAAACCCTTCACAACTCCAACCCTCTCACGGGCCGTTCAGACCCGGGGACAGGTTGTTGACGACCGGGCGCCCTACTTGCGGGAGGCCGCCCGCTTGCGGGGTTTCTTCGGCGCCGGGCCCTTGGCGCGACGTTCGCTGATCAGGTCGCTGGCCCGCTCCAGGGTGATGGTCAACGGGTCGTCCGCGACGCGCAGCGAGGCATTCGTCTCACCATCGGTCACGTACGGCCCGAACCGGCCCTCCTTGAGTTCGATCTTCTTGCCACTGATCGGATCGGTGCCGATCTCCTTGCCCGGCTGCGGCTCCTGTCGCCCGCGTCCGCGCTTGGGTTGGGCGAACAGTTCCAGCGCCTGTTCAACAGTGCAGCTGAAGATGCTGGGCTCGTCGGGCAGCGAGCGGGAGTCCTTGCCGTGCGTGAGGTAGGGGCCGTACCGGCCGTTCTGGGCCATGATCGGCTCGCCGTCCTCGGGGTGTTTGCCCACCTCCCGCGGCAACGACAGCAGTATCAGGGCGTCGTCGAGGGTCACGGCCGTCGGGTCCATGTCCTTGAACAGACTGGCCGTGCGTGGTTTGACGGTCTTTCGCGGCTTCTTCGCACCCTCCGGCAACGGGGGCAGGATCTCGGTGACGTACGGCCCGAACCGGCCGCTCTTCGTGACGATCTCGTGACCGGTCTGCGGATCGACGCCCAGCAGCCGCTCCTCCTTGGGGGCGTTGAGCAACTCGACGGCCACCTCCGAGGTCAACTCGTCCGGCGGAAGGTCTGCGGGCACGTTCGCGCGCTTGTCCCCCTGCTCCAGGTAGGGCCCGTACTTGCCCACCCGCAGCGCGATCTCGTCACCGATCGGGAACGTGGAGTTCTCGCGCGGGTCGATGTCGGGCAACCGTTCGATCATCGGGTGCAACCCGCTGAAACGGCCGCCGGCGGGATCGTCGCCGCCGAAGTAGAACGTCCCGAGAACGACTGAGCGGGACTCGTCCCCGCTGGCCACCACGTCGAGGATCTCCTCGAGTCTGGCGGTGAAGCCGTAGTCGACCAGCGAGCCGAAATGGTCCTCCAGCAGGCGCACCACCGCGAACGCCAGCCAGGCGGGGACCAGCGCGGAACCCCGCTTGAACACGTAGCCGCGGTCCAGCAGCGTGCCGATGATCGCCGACCACGTCGACGGCCGGCCGATCCCGCGCTCCTCGAGCGCCTTGAGCAACGAGGCCTCGGTGTAGCGGGCCGGAGGTTTGGTGCTGTGGTCCTCGGCGGTCAGCGCCCGGATGGTGATCGCGTCGCCCTGTGCGAGATGCGGAAGTCGGCGCTGCTCGCCGAAGCGTCGTCGTCGCGGCTCTCCTCGTACGCGGCCAGGAAGCCCGGGAAGGTCACGACCGTGCCGCTGGCGGTGAAGAGCGTCGCAACCCCGTCGGCGGTGCTGGCGGCCAGGCGCAGTGTGGTGGTGGCGACCTTGGCGTCGGTCATCTGGGAGGCGATGGTGCGCTTCCACACCAGCTCGTACAGCGCGAGTTCGTCGGGGTTCAACTCCCCGGATACCTGGCCAGGGGTCCGGAAGGAATCACCGGCCGGGCGGATGGCCTCGTGGGCCTCCTGCGCGTTCTTGACCTTGCGTTCGTACTTGCGCGGCTGGGCCGACACGTGATCCTCGCCGTACAGATCCCGCGCCTGCCGTCGGGCAGCATCGATAGCCGTCTCCGACAAGGTGGTCGAGTCGGTACGCATGTAGGTGATGTAGCCGCGTTCGTACAGCCCCTGCGCGACGCGCATCGTCCGCTGCCCGCCCCAGCGCAGCTTGCGCGAGGCCTCCTGCTGCAGCGTCGAGGTCATGAAGGGCGGCGACGGCTTGCGGGTACCCGGCTTCTCCTCCACGGAGTCGACGGTCATGGAGGCATCGGCGAGGCCCGCGACGATGGCCTCCGCGGCAGCCAGATCCAAGTGCCGCACGTCGGTCTTCTTCAGCTGTCCGCGGTCGTCGAAGGAGTCCCCGCGGGCGATCCGCTGGCCATCGACGTGGGTGAGCGTGGCCGTGAAACTGCCCGGGTCGAGCAGCGCCTCGATGTCGGCGTACCTGGCACGCACGAAGCGCATCCGGTCGCGCTCGCGGTCCACGACCAGGCGCAACGCCACCGACTGCACACGGCCCGCCGACAGCCGCGGCATGACCTTCTTCCACAACACCGGCGAGACCTCGTAGCCGTAGAGCCGGTCCAGGATCCGGCGGGTCTCCTGAGCGTCGACGAGGTCCTTGTCGAGGTCGCGGGTCTCGGCCAGCGCCCGCTGGATCGCCTCGCGGGTGATCTCGTGGAACACCATCCGCTTGACCGGCACCTTCGGCTTGAGCACCTCCAGCAGATGCCAGGCGATCGCCTCGCCCTCGCGGTCCTCATCGGTGGCCAGCAACAACTCGTCGGCGTCGGCGAGTTTGTCCTTCAACTCCTTGACGCGGGCGCGCTTGTCGGCGTTGACCACATATATGGGAGCGAAGTTGTTCTCGATGTCCACCCCGAGCCGCGACCAGGGCTCGGACTTGTACTTGGCCGGGATGTCGGCGGCCTTGTCCGGCAGATCCCGGATGTGCCCGACACTGGCCGTCACCTCGAAGCCGTCGCCGAGGTAGCCCTGGATCGTCTTGGCCTTGGCAGGCGATTCGACGATCACAAGGCGTTGCGGTGTGCTGTTGGGCATGGTGTCCTTCCGGTTTCGTCCCCATGATGCGGGTACGAATGGGCACAGTACGACGCCGGGGGTGAGTTGCGCCATTCCTGAGAGTGGCCGCTATGCGCCGCTACCGGCCTTTTGCCCTTCTCAAGGCCCCACACTCCGGATCTACCCGAAACCAACGGCAGACCGCCACCGGACTAGCGGTTCGGCGTGAACACCTCGGCGAACACGGCCTTGAGCAGGACCTCGACCAGCGGTGCCGGTGATGCCTCGAGAAGGGCGTTGACACCGGCCATCTCCTCGGGCAACTCGACCGGACCGCCCTGACCCTTGAATCCTGCGACCTGCATCAGGCCGTCGATCGTGGCGGGATCGAGCGCGTCGACGTCGATGCTCGCAGCGATCGCCGCGAGTTGCGGGTCCGGGTCGGCCCGGCCCTTGCCGGTGGCCGCCGCAGTCGCCTCCCGCAGCACCTCCAGCAATTCATCGGCCCGGTCGGCGATCCCGGCCGCGACGGTCAGGTGGATGTTGGTCGGTCCACCCTGCCGGGACGGGCTGCACCTGCAGCGACCAGCCGAGCCGGTGTGCCTCGTCGGACACGATGCGAACATCCGGACCCTCCGGCGCGCCGGTGTCGCCGACGCATACCAAGGACACCTCGGGGGCGACCACGACGCGCAGACCCGGGATCTGCTCGACACCTTCGGCGATACGCAGGGCGCCGGCTCGCGACTTCAGCGCCAGTTCCCGCAGGCCTTCCTTGCCCAAGAGGTGCAGCACCGCCCAGGCAGCCGCGGCGGGCGCCACCGAGCGGCTCGACAGCAGCGTGTTGTTGATCAGGGGGTAGCCGGGCCACGCCGCATCCGCGAAGTAGTGGTAGGAACGCAGCTCCGGGTTGGCCGACAGCAGGATCGAGACCCCCTTGGGCGCGTACCCGTACTTGTGCAGGTCCATCGACGCCGAGGTCACCCCGGGGATGCTCATGTCGACCGGTTCGCGGCCCTCGTCCTCGAGGATGAACGGCAGCGCCCAGCCACCGATGCAGAGGTCCAGGTGGCACAGGATGTCGCGTTCGGCCGCAGCCGCCGCGACCTCGTGCACGGGGTCGATCACGCCATGGGCGTAGCTGGGCGCCGACACCACGGCCAGTGCCGTGCGATCGGACATCGCGCCGATCATCGCGTCGGCGTCAGCTTTGAAGTCCGCACCGACCGGGATGTCCACGATCTCGACGTCGAACAACCACGCACCTTTGCGGAACGCCGAGTGGGCGGTGACCGGCAGCAACATCTGCGGGCGTCCCTCACCCCCGCGCTTGCGGTAGCGTTCGCGCGCCCCGAGCACCGCCAGCATGCACGACTCGGTCCCACCGCTGGTCACGGTGCCGACCGCGTCCGGGCCGCCGCCGTGCAGGTTCAGGGCGGCACCGACCAGGTCGTTCTCGATGGCGGAGATCGACGGGAACGCGGTGGGATCCAGCCCGTTGCGACCCCATGCCGTCGCGGCTGCGGCCGTGGCAACATCGTGCAGTTCTTCATTGCCCGACTCGAAGTGATAGCTCGTCGCTTTGGTGTAGTCCAGGTCCATCGCGCGCAGTTCTGCGAGGGCCGAGAGGATCTCGTCGGCGGGCAGTCCTCGGTCAGGAAGCGGGGGCAGGGTCATGGGATCCTCTCAGTTGGTCGAGTCGGACTTCGGTCAGGTCGTACCGTAGAAGAGTGGGAAGGCTCAGCAGCAGCATCGCCGCCGGGAACAGGGAGAAGGACAGCACGATGCCGGTCAGAGCACTGCCCGGCTGGGCAACGGTCTCGTCGCCGGAACTGGAGATGAAGCCGGTCACGGCGAGGATCAATCCGACCACCGCCGGGCCCAGCGCCAGGGAGACCGTCTCGGCGGCGGCCCAGACCCCGGTGAAGACTCCGGCCCGTTGCTGGCCGTGGACCGCGGCGTCCGCGGCAACCGTGTCGGGAAGCATCGCCAGCGGGAACATCTGCATCCCCGCGTAGGCTACGCCGACCATTCCCACCAGCAGGTACACCGCCGCGTCCGGAAGGCTGCGACTGAAGAACAGGCCCACTGCGGCCGTCACGAAGATGGCACTGGACATCAGGAAGCCGCGGTGTTTGCCTACCCGTTTGGACACCATCGACCACAGCGGCATGACGATGATGGCGGGACCGACCAAGCAGACGAATAGCAGCGTCTGCTGCAACTCCCCGCCCCCCAGGATGTAGGTGGCCAGATACGGAACCGCCGCGAGCATGGCCCCGACGCCGAGCGCCTGGGCCACGAACGTGAGCATCAGCAGCAGGAACCACCGGTTCTCGCGCACCGCGGCGAACCGTTCCTTGACGGTGGGTTCGCTCTCCGCCTGGGTGTACGACGTGGTCCGGCGCAGCATCGACCAGCAGATGACGGTGGACACCACCAGCAGCACCCCGACGACGATCCCCATCCCGGCGTACCCCAAGCGGCCGCCGCCGAACGTGTTGACCAGGATCGGGGCGCCGGCGCCGAACAGCAGGATCGACAGGGTCAGGAACACGATGCGGATGCTCATGATCCGGGTGCGTTCCCGGTAGTCGTCGGTGAACTCCGCCGGCATGGCCAGATAGGTCACCTGGAACGTCGCGAAGCCGGTGACGGCGAACAGGAAGAAGACCCCCACCCAAAGCGCAGCGACGTTGCCTTGAAGTCCGCCGGGCGCCGCGAACGTCAGCGCGAACATCGGCCCGATGATCAGCCCGCCGATCAGCAGCCACTTCACCCTGGTCCCATGACGCAGCATCGACTTGTCGGACAAACTGCCCATGACCGGTGCGATGATCACGTCCCACGCCTTGGGCAGGAACACCACGAGGCTGGCGATCGCCGCAGCCACCCCGAGGACGTCGGTCAGGTAGAAGAGCAACACCAGGCCCGGCACCGTCGCGAAACCGCCGGTGCCGAACGATCCGACCGCGTACCCGTAGCGCTGGCTTCCGGTCAGCCGAGTTGACATGTCGCCCAGTATTGCCGGGTCGGTGCGACCGATGCGCCGCGAATCCACAAATCGACCTACCGGCGCGGGATGCCGGGCAAACGACACGTCGCCCGGCCGCTAACCGCCTCAACCCGCCCTTGCGCCGAAGTCCGACGCGAGGGCGGCGCCGACGATCGTGTCGATGTAGTCCAGAACGGCCGGGCAGCGGATTCCGGCCCCGTCCAGCACGGCGTCGGCGTTCGTCGTGTCGAATTGAAGTCGCAGTTCCAGATACGGGCGGTACACCAGGCCGGCCTGCAGCGTCCGTTTCAGCCGGCGGTCGGGTACCAACAGCATGACCGGGCGGATCACCGTGCGAAAGACGACCGGTGGCACCCGGATCGGCGCGCGCCTGGACAGCATCGCGAAGATCCTCGGGAACACCTGCCCGGTCGTCGTGTCGCGCCCGGGACCCGCGGCCAGGTGGAACGTCCCGCCCACCGTGCCGGGATCCGCCGACAAAGCCAAGATCGCATCGGCCACGAAGTCGACCGGCACGATATCCAGCCGGCAGTCCGGGTCGTACGGGATCACCGGCAGCCATCCCCTGGCGATCACCTTCAGCGGCCAGTAAAGGACCTTCCACGCACCCGTCCGGCCGGTCCTGGAGTCCCCCACGACGATGGACGGGCGGTGCACGGCGATCGGCAACTCGGGCATGGCCGCCCGCAGCAACTGTTCGGCCTCGTACTTGGTCTGCTCGTAGGTGTTGTGGAAGCCTGCCCCGTGCTCGAGTTCCGGCTCCCGGATCAGTCCGTTTCGCCGTCCCGCCACGTAGCAGGTCGACACCGCATCGATGCGCTTCAGCGAGGGCAGGGCCCGGCATACGTCGAGCAGATTGGCGGTCCCTTCGACGTTGATCGCGCGAGCCCGGTCGAGGGGGAGGTCGAACGAGACCGTGGCCGCGCAGTGGATCACGTCGGTGACCTCCTGCAGCAGCTCGCTGTCCAGTCCGAGCCCCTTCTGCGTCACATCACCCGGCACGGCGACGAGTTCGGTCTGCCCGGTCTCGATTCCGAGGTCAGCCAGCCGCATCGAGGCGCTGCGTTCGGCTTCGGGGCGCACCAGGCACAGAATCCGCGCGAAGCGGCCGTCGGCGGCGGCGCGCCGCAAGTACCTCCCGACCGACCATGCCGGTCGCGCCGGTGAGCAGAAGGGTCCGGCTCACAAGCGGGAGGCGATACCCGAGACCAAGCGATCAAGCGCAGGCGGGCTCTGCTTGAGGAACAACGAGGGCTCTACGAGTTCGAGTTCAGCGACCGTCGGCTGGTCGTGGTCGTCGCGGATCAGGTCGATGCGGGCGTACAGCAACTCGTGGGGGATGTCGGCCATGACTGTCAGGGCGAGGTCGCGTTCCACGTCGGCGATGGGCAGGGCGTCCGAGACCTGCTCGTCGGCGTCGCCGAGTCGCGGGCTCTTGCGGATCGCGTGGGTCAACTGCCCGTCGATCCAGATCAGCGACCGCTCGCCGTAGTCCTCCACCGAGCGCATGTAGGGCTGCACCATGACTTCCCGGTTCTCGCACAGCCGCCGCCAGAAGTCCTGGGCCGCCGGCGCCTGCGGGTCGGTGATCCGATCAGTCAGGAAGGAACCCGCACCCACCACCGGCTTGGCCACCACCTCGTGCCACCCGCGATCGGCCATCAGGTCGGCCAGGTCGAGTTCCTCACCCACCCCGAGCCATGCGGTGGGCACGACCGGGACTCCCTGCTTGGCCAGGTGTCGCAAGTACCCCTTGTGGGTGTTCCAGTGCACGACTTCCACAGGGTTGAACAGGGTCGTCTCCGTACCGGCACGCACGGCCCACGCCAGGAACTCGTCCAGGTGATCGATGTAGTTCCAGGCCGAGCGCAGGACCGCCAGCCGGAAGCGCGACCAGTCAACCGACGTGTCGTCCCAGGCCGCCAGCGTCGGCTCCAGGCCGGCGGCATCGAGGGCTGTGATCAGCAACTCCTCGTCGACGTCCTCTTCGGGCAGTTCTTGGCAGGTCACGATGGCTACGCTCACGGCTGCCACTGTTCCGCACCGCTGTGCGGTGTCGCAATCCGGTGCCGTTGGTCCGGCAGGCGTTGGAGTTGCACAGACGTTGGAGACACGCACAACCGTTGGACATCCACGGCCCGCGCAACTCTCACCCCTGTACCGAAGTCCAACGGATGTACCCAACTCTCACGGCTGCGCCCGGCGCAAGCCCGCCAGGCAGGCGCTGGCACGCACCGGACCACGGTCGCCGACCGGACACACCGCGGCCCCCGCCCGGACGAACCGGACGGGGGCCGCTGTGATGAGCGCAGGTCAGGACGCGGAAGCTGCCTCCGCCTCCGCCTGCACCGCGATCGGACGCCGCTTGCTGATGATCACGGCGCCAACCACGATCGCCAGCGCACCCAGCGAGATCGCCCAGCCGATGGCGGAGTTGCCATCGAGCTTGACCGATACGACCGCCGGAGCGATCAGCAGCGCAACCAGGTTCATCACCTTGAGCAACGGGTTGATCGCCGGGCCGGCGGTGTCCTTGAACGGGTCACCCACGGTGTCACCGATGACTGTCGCCTCATGTGCCGGCGAGCCCTTGCCCCCGAAGTTGCCGTCCTCGACGAACTTCTTGGCGTTGTCCCAGGCTCCACCGGAGTTGGCCAGGAAGACCGCCATGAGGGTACCCGTCGCGATGGTGCCGGCCAGGAACGAGCCGAGCGCTCCGACGCCGAGACCGAAACCGACCGCCACCGGGGTCAGGATCGCCAACAGACCAGGAGTGCTCAACTCACGCAGCGAGTCGCGCGTGCAGATGTCGACCACCTTGCCGTACTCCGGCTTCTCGGTGCCCTCCATGATCCCGGGGTGCTCCCGGAACTGGCGGCGCACCTCGAAGATGATCGCCCCGGCGGCACGGGCCACCGCGTTGATCGCGAGTCCGGAGAACAGGAACACTACGGCCGCACCGATCAGCAGACCCACCAGGTTGCGGGGGTTGGACACGTCGAGCACGCCGAGGTACTGCGGAGCCTCCAGCGCGGAGAGTTCGCTCAGGGCGCCCCCCGCTGCTGTGGTGACCGCGTCGCGGAAAGCACCGAACAAAGCGGTCGCCGCCAGCACCGCAGTCGCGATCGCAATACCCTTGGTGATCGCCTTGGTGCTGTTGCCCACGGCGTCCAGGCTGGTGAGCACCGCAGCGCCTTCGCCCTCCACGTCACCGGACATCTCCGCGATGCCCTGTGCGTTGTCGGAGACGGGGCCGAAGGTGTCCATCGCCACGATCACACCAACGGTGGTGAGCAGACCGGTGCCGGCCATCGCCACGGCGAACAGGCTCAGCGTGATCGATCCGGAGCCGAGCAGGAACGCTCCGTAGACGGCAGCGCCGATCAGCAGCGCCGAGTAGACCGCCGACTCCAGACCCAGCGAGATACCGGACAGGATGACTGTGGCGGGACCCGTCAGCGAGGTGCGGGACACGTCGTCGACCGGCTTGCGGTTGGTCTCGGTGAAGTATCCGGTCAGCTGCTGGATGGCAGCGGCCAGGATGATGCCGATCAGCACGGCGCCGATCACCACGAAGCGGGGGTTGAGCACCTCAAGAGTGGTGACATCCAGCGCGAGCCGTCCACGCACCAACTCGATATCGGTGAGCTTCAGGAACCGGTCGGGCAGCCACAGGAACGCCGCGATGGTGACCAGGATCGCGGAGGCGATCGCGGAGATGAAGAACCCTCGGTTGATCGCGCTCATGCCGGAACGGTCGCCTTGGCGCGGGGCCACGGCGAAGATCCCGATGATGGCGGTCAGCACGCCGATCGCCGGGACCACCAACGGGATGACCAGGCCGAGGCTGCCCAGAGCCGCCTGGCCGAGGATCAGTGCTGCGACCAGGGTCACCGCGTAGGACTCGAACAGGTCCGCGGCCATACCGGCGCAGTCACCGACGTTGTCACCGACGTTGTCGGCGATCGTCGCGGCGTTGCGGGGGTCGTCCTCGGGGATACCCTGCTCCACCTTGCCGACGAGGTCTGCTCCGACGTCCGCGGCCTTGGTGAAGATACCGCCGCCGACACGCATGAACATGGCCAGCAGGGCCGCGCCGAAGCCGAAGCCTTCCAGGACCTTGGGCGCCTCGCCCTTGTAGACGAGCACCACGATCGCGGCTCCGAGCAGGCCCAGACCGACGGTGAACATACCCGCCACGCCGCCGGTACGGAAGGCGATCCGCATCGCCTTGGGCTCGCCACTCTTGCCCTCACGGGCCGCCGCGGCGACACGCACGTTCGCACGCACGGCCAGCCACATCCCGACATAACCGGTCACCGCGGAGAAGACGGCACCGACCAGGAAGAAGATGGAGCGGCCGATCCGCTCACTGTTGGTGTTTGCGGGAAGCAAGAAGAGCACGAAGAAGACGATCACTGCGAAGATGCTCAGCGTCTTGAACTGCCGGCTCAGGTAGGCCGAAGCGCCTTCCTGGATGGCGGCAGCGATGCTCTTCATGTTGTCGGTGCCTTCGTCGGCAGCGAGGACCTCACGGACGAGCAGTCCAGCCACGACCAACGCCACGAGCGCGACGAGCGCTACGACGATGACTGTGGTGAAACTGCCGCCGGTCAAGGTCACTTCGCTGACTGCGAGAGTGCCTGCTGACATGTGTATTTACTCCTCGGATTCAATGCGGACGCCGGTCAGGAACCCCCCTGCTCCGGTGCCGAGTTGGTGCCGGACCCTCCCAGGACCGACCGATGTGCGCGAGTCTACCTGTGGGTAACTTACGTGCCCCTTACAGGTGCCGACGTGTCGAAAACGCTCGGCGCCACGGCTGAGCGGCCCTGCCGAACTCACGCCCCGGTCGGTGTCCTCACCCGGTCCACGACATGGACAGGACCTGCGTTCCGTCGGGTCGGTCCTGCAGTCGGGCATCGGCCACGAGTCCGCGGATGACGGCCATCGCCAGGGCCGAGTCCTCCGGCGCGGCATCCGCCGACCGGTCCTCGACCTCGATCGCCAAGCCGTTGTCGCTGTCGGTCATGCGCATCGTGACGGGATCGTCCACGTGCGCGCCCGCGTGCCGGGTCACCGCGCGACCGACGGCCTCCCCCACGGCGAGCCGGACCTCGTCCACCGCGTCGTCGGTCAGCCCGATCCGACGGGCTGCCGCGCATGCCACCATCCGCGCCACCCGGACCTGGTCGGTACGCGGGGCGATGGTCAGCGAACTGGTGGCCATCACGTCACCGCTTCTGCGACCGTCTCGAAGATGCCGACCTGCTGATCGATGCCGGTGAGCGTGAAGACCTTCGTGATCCGGTCGCTGGAACTCACCACCCGCAACTCCCGGCCAGAGGGTCGCATGGACGCCACAGCCGAAACGATCACCGACAACCCGGTGGAGTCCATGAAGTCGACGGCGGTGAGGTCCACCACGACGAGTCCGTCCTGCGACTTCACGGCGCGGTCGAGGTGTTCCTGCAACATCGGCGCCGTGTGCAGGTCCAATTCGCCCACCGCACTGACGACTGCTGCCGCCCCCGACTGTTCCGTGCTCACCTGCAAGTGCATCTCGCCTCCTGCGTCCGCTTCGGCCGTGTGGGTCCGGCGATGCCGGGCACGGCCTTGCCAAAGCCTAGTCGGGCGGACCCGCCCGAGCCAGTGCCTCGAGGCGCACGTGCCGACCGGCAAGCACCGACACGTCCCGCTCGGCTCGCACCGAGAAGTCCGGCCCCGCCTGTTCACAGAGCACCAGTTCGGCTCCGTTCGCCTGCGCCACGGCCCGGGCCGGCGCGCACTGTCCGGCCTGTGCGGCAGCCAGAGCAGCCAGATCGGCGGCTGCCGAAACCTGCGCCCGCGCCACAGCTATCCGGGTCATCTGGAGCACGGCGCCGATGAGTGCCAGAAGCAGGACCAGCATGGACACCAGCACCACCGTTGCAGCCCCGCGCTCATCCGCGAGCCGCTTCACGGGGACTCCAGGGGGGTCGTCGCGCTGGCGCGCAGGGTGAAGCGCGGCAACAGTCCCTGTCCGCCCACCCGGCGACTCACCTCGCACGAGACCCCTTCGGCTCCGCGGTCGATGGACACGTCCGCACCCGGCAGGATGGCGGTGACCTGGGCGCGGGCCACCGATTCCGGCTCGCCGCGGGCCAGCAACCGGGCGCCGGTCCTGGCAGCCTCCACCACCTGGACCTGGGAGGCCCCGATGCCGGTCAGTGCCACCAGGCTCAGCACCAGCGGAACGACCGCCAGCAGACCCACCGCGAATTCCGCCGTCACCATCCCGTCGGACCCGGCCCACCGCGCCGCGCGTATGCGGTGGTGCAGCAGGACTGCACCACCGCCGCGCACAACAGCAGACGTCGTCACAGGATGAACGAGAACGCCTTCTGGATGACCTCCCACAGGACCTCTTGCACGTCCGGGGAACTGAGCAACTTGACCAGGATGCCGCCGAAGCCGGCCGCGGCCACGGTGCCCACCGCGTACTCCGCAGTGGACATGCCGTCCTCGGATGCCAGACGCTGAATTACAGCCTCCATTGACTACCTCCTTGTGGGTTGCACCGCCCCGAGCGGGGTGGTGTCTCCACGGTGCTCCCGTCGACAACCGCGTGGGGACTCCCGACACGGATCTGGGGAAAGCCGCCGGGGCCGTCCACAGGGCGGCGGCGTTGGTCCACGGCGGGTGTCCGCCCACCGTCTTCAGAACAGGCTCTGGACCATGGAGCCGATGATCGGCACGACCGCCAGCAGGACGAAGGCCGGCAAGAAGCACAGTCCCAGCGGGGCCACCGCCTTGACGCCGACCGACCGTGCCCGTCGTTCGAGTTCACCTGCGCGTTCGTACCGCATCTGCTCGGCACACGCGACCAGCGAACGGGTCAGCGCCCCGCCGGACTCGACCGAACGCAGCAGGACGCGGCCGACCGGCGCGAGCACCGGGTCCTCGAGCAGTTCCGCGAACGTGTCAGCGTGCGTGGCCCCCATAGCGTGGCGCCCCGCACACCGCCCCAGCACCCCGGCGATCGGTTCACCGAACGCGTCGGCCACCACTGCGATTGCCGTCCACAGGGGCGCACCGGCGAACAGGCACGAGGCAAGGCAGTCCACGGTGTCCGGTGCCTGCCGGGCCAGCGCCTCCCGTCGCGCGGAGTCGTCCGCGGCCAGTCGCGTGAACAACCAGCGGGCACCTCCGCCCACCGCGATGCCGGCCAGCAGGCCGAACAACCCACCGAGCACAACCGCCGTGCCGAGCCCGGCCAGCAGGCCGCCGCGTCCTGGACATGCAGCCGGCTCGGGGCCTTCGGCACATCGCTGGGCACCCTCGGTCGGCTGTCCGGCGGCACGGCCAGCCAGATTCCGAGCCCGAGCAGCGTCAGCGGCAGCAGCCTCACAACTGCCTCTCGATGGTCGAGACCAAGCGGCGCATCCAGACGATCCCGACGGCCTCCAGGGCGATCGCAACGGTCAGGCAGCCCAGCCCCCAGGGGGTGCCCAGGAGGAATCCGATGGGGTCGGCGCCCATCAGCAGTCCCATGCCGACGCCCACTGCCGGGAGTACTGCCAGCACGCGGACCGTACCCCGCGGACCGGCGAGTTGGGCGGCGACCTCCCGGCGCAGTTTCGCCGCCTGCTCGGCTGAACCCACCAACCGGTCCAGGGCCGACGCGAGCGCAGCCCCGGAGCCCTCCGAGACCTGCCACAGCGCGGCCAGATGACACGAGCAGTGGCTGCTCGGCACCTTCGTCGCGCAGGGCGGCGGGAACGTCTCCACCCATCCGGCACACAGCGACCGCGTTCGCACAGACGCGGCGGTCACCGGTCGCCTGAACGGCCCGTTCGAACGCAGGTCGCAGGGCCGCCCCTGCCTCCAACTCGTCACGCAGACCGGCCAGGATCTCCACCACCGATCCGGAAGCGGCCCCCCGCCGTGACGGGATTGACAAGGCCGGGAACACCCACCGCCGCTCCCGCAGTCGCCCGCGGGCGTCGGGGGCCACCAGCAGCACGCCGCCCAGCACGATCAAGGCCAGTGCGGTCACCGGTCCAGCCTCGCGGCGGCGGCACCGGGAATCACCGTGTCGTCGCCGAAGATCGCCGCCGGTACGGTGCGCACCAGACCGTCGTCGCCGCGTTCCAGCACAGCGACTCCCGCCACCCGCCGAATCCCTCGCTCGTCGCGATCGACGTGCACCACCGCCTGCAGACCCGCGGCGATCTGGGCGTGGACCCCGTCCCGCTTCAACCCTGCCGGCATCGCAAGCGACTCCAAACGGGCGGGCACGTCCGAGGCACTGTTCGCGTGCACCGTGCCGCACCCACCCTCGTGACCGGTATTGAGAGCGGCCAGCAGATCGACCACCTCACCTCCGCGAACCTCACCGACCACCACCCGGTCCGGGCGCATGCGCAGAGCCTGGCGCACCAGATCGCGCATCGTGACCGCCCCCGAGCCCTCGGTGTTGGCCGGCCTGGACTCCAGTCGGACCACGTGCGGATGGCTGGGCCGCAACTCCGCGGAGTCCTCCACGATCACGATCCGGTCGTTCGGATCCGCCACCGACAGCAACGTGTTCAAGAGGGTGGTCTTCCCCGAGCCGGTGCCACCGCTCACCAGGAACGCCGCCCGTCGGCGCACGAGCCCGGCAAGCACCGGAACGGCGGCCTGCGGGATCATCCCCACCTCCACCAGATCCGCCAGTGTGAACACCTGTCGGCGCGGTACTCGCAGCGACAGGCAGGTGCCCTGCGGGCTGACCGGCGGCAGGATGGCGTGCAGCCGGATCCCATTGGGCAGTCGCGCGTCGATGAACGGCACGCTGTCGTCGAGCCTGCGTCCCGCGCTGCTGGCCAGGCGCTGCGCCAGGCGACGCACAGCGGGCTCGTCGGGGAAGCGCACGTCGCTGCGTACCAGCCCCTGACCGGCGTCGACCCACACTTCGTCGGGAGCGTTGACCAGAACGTCGGTGACACCTTCGCGGCGCACCAGGGGTTCCAGCGCCCCGAGCCCGGCGATCTCGGTGCGCAGCGACGAGACGACCTCGACGATCGCGGCTTCCGGCAGCACCAGGCCCTCGGCGCGCAGCGCCTCGGTGACCGACACCGCGCTGGCCGACCAGCCATTCGAAGCCAGCCGCCGCCGCACCCGCTCGACCAGAGCTTCCGGGGGCGGGCTCACGTGAGCACGTCCTTGAGGATGCCGTCGCCGGCGCGGGCCAGTGGAGTGCGGCGTCGGTGGCCGGGCGGCTCCCCGCGTTCCAGTCGCTGGTCGAGGTTGCGGTCCGCGGCGACCGCCGCGAGCACGGGCAGGCCCAGTGCCTCCCCGATGTCCTGGCTGGCCAGGCCCCCGGGGTTCGGTCCCCGCACCACCACTTCGCACACGGGCAGTTCCAACCGGTTGACCATGCGCCGCGCCGCCCGCACCGATCGCACATCGGCGGGCACCAGCATGAGGACCCGGTCGCAGCGACCGAGCACCTCGCGCTGGAAACCCGTGGCCGCCCGTCCGAGATCCACGACTGTGACCGGGGTGGACAGCCGCGCGGCGTCCACGACCGCGCAGGCGACGCCCGGCTGCAGGCCGCGTGTGCGCCTCGTCGGCCCAACCGAGCAGACGGATACCGTCGACCTGCCCGATGGTGTTCTGCAGCGACCGGGCGGGAATCCGTCCGGCCCCGGCCCGGACCTGGTCCCACGTGAGGCCGTCGAGGCGATCGACCCCGAGGATCACGGCAAGCCCGCACCCCAGCGGATCCAGGTCCAGCAGATACGGGTCGAGGCGCGCCCGGACGGCGGCGAGGGCCAGTGCCGAGGCGAAGACCGAGGCGCCAGCGCCCCCGCGGCATCCGAGCACGCCGACGACCACACCCGAAGCGACCTCGGCGCCAGCTCGCTCGACCCGCTCGGTCAGCCACCCCTGTTCGCCCGGCGGCGTCACGACGGCCTCTGCACCGATCTCCACGGCCAGTCGCCACACATCAGGATCGGGGCAACCGAACACCACGACGCCGGAGCGCCGGGGCAGTCCTGCCGCTGCCACCTCACTGAGCCGATCGACACCGACCACCACCACCCCGGCATGCGACCAGCGGGCCGCCGCCGCGGCGATCTCCGCGCTGACGTCCACACCGATCTCGGAAGCGGAGGCCAGCGCGAGCAGGTGATCGACGCCTTCGGGGTCCGCACAGATCAGCAGGACGTCGGTCATCCATCAAGGCTGGCCGGTGAACGCCGCCGCACCAAGGGCCTACGGCCAATCTGTGGAGAACGCACCACGGCACGAAGAAGGCTCCCGCAGGGGGGGATGCGGGAGCCTTCGGGGCCGATGTTTGGGGGGGAAATATCGGCCCTCGTCCACTTACGGACTTTTCTACTATCACCCCCCGCGGAGCCCTGCGCAAGCGTTGGAAGGAAGGGTTGACTAAGTCTTGACAAAACAGTCCGGACGGACGATGCGGTGCACGCCGAACGACCCAGGTCCACGACGACCTGTGACACGATGTCAACGTGTCGCAGAGAGCAGCAGCATTCTTCGATCTCGACAAGACGATCCTGGCGAAGTCGAGTTCATTGGCCTTCGCCAAGCCGCTGTACGACGGCGGGTTGATCGGCCGCAGTGACGTCCTCAAGAGCGCCTACGGGCAGTTGGTCTTTCTGACCTCCGGCGCCGATCACGACCAGATGGAACGCATGCGGGTCTATCTGTCGAAGCTGTGCGCCGGCTGGGAGGTCGAGCGGGTGAAGGCCATCGTGGCCGAGACCCTCGACGGGATCGTGGAGCCGATCGTGTACCAGGAGGCGGTCCAGCTCATCTCGGAGCACCAAGCCGCCGGACGCGACGTCATCATCATCTCGTCGTCGGGTACGGAGATCGTGGAACCCATCGGTACCCGCCTGGGCGTCGACAAGGCCATTGGGACCCAGATGGTGATCGAGGACGGGACGTACACCGGCGAGGTGCTCTTCTACGCGTACGGCCCGGGCAAGGCCGACGCCATGCGGGCGCTGGCCGAGGACGAGGGGTACGACCTGGCCGAGTCGTACGCGTACAGCGACTCCTACACGGACCTCCCGATGCTCGAGGCCGTCGGTCACCCGTTCGCCGTCAACCCGGACGAGCAGTTGCGCCGGGTCGCCCGCGAGCGGGTGTGGCCGGTGCTGGAGTTCGCCAAACCGCAGGCCATGAGCCACACGATCAGCCGGGAGCAGAAAGCGGCGGCCGCCTCAGCCGCTGGAGCTGTCGCCCTGGGCCTGGCCTGGTACGGCCGCTACCGGCGTAACCGCTGACCGGTCGAGCCGCAGCCGCAGCGGCATGCCGTCGTCGCCGTACTGCCCGGTGCGCGTGGCGAGGACCTGGTGCAGTTGGATCCGATTGCGGGCGAAACCCCACTTCGACGCCGCCAGGTACAACCGCCACACGCGCGCCTTGCGCAGTCCCACCTCCTGCACCGCCTCGTCCCAGTGGCCCTGCAGGTTGTCCAGCCAGAACCCCAACGTGCGGGCATAGTGCAGTCGCAGGTTCTCCTCATGCTGGACTTCGAGGTGCTGACGCTCCATCGCGTCGATCAGCACCCCCACATGCACCAGCTCGCCGTCGGGGAACACGTAGCGGTTGATGAAGCCGTTGCGGGTCAGCGTGCGCTGCGACGGGTCGGTGCGGGTGATGCAGTGGTTGAGCAGCCTGCCGCCGTCGACCAGTTTCGAGCGCAGGAAGCCGAAGTACGCCGGATAGTTGGCCTTGCCGATGTGCTCGGTCAGGCCGATCGACGCGATCCGGTCGAAGCCGGACTCCTGCACCGCGCGGTAGTCGCTGTGCCGGATGTCCACGCGGTGGTCGAGCCCGGCCTCGGACACGGCGCGCTGCCCCCAGCGGGCCTGCTGTTCGGACAAGGTGACGGCGATCACCTCGACGCCGTAGTTGGCCGCTGCATGCAGGGCGAAGCCACCCCACCCACATCCCACGTCCAGCACCCTCATGCCCGCTTCGAGTTGCAGTTTGCGGCAGACCAGATCGAACTTCTCCACCTGCGCCTGCTCCAAGGTGGCGTCCTCGCTCGGGAAGACCGCGCAGGTGTAGGCCATGGTCGGGCCGAGCACCCACTCGTAGAAACGGTTCGAGACGTCGTAGTGGTGGGAGATGACCTGCGCGTCGCGGCGTCGGCTGTGGCGGCCACCGTTGACCCGCGCCTCCTCCGGCGGCGGGGGCGGCTTCTGCAACAAGAAGGGCGCGAAATGCCGGGCCAACCGCGCCCTCTCCTGCCAGGGGATGTCCCGCACTGCGGCCTTCGCCAATCGGTCGAAGGCCGTGTACAGGTCGCCGGTCACCTCCAGATCGCCGGTGACGTACGCCCGCGCCAGGCCCAGTTGTCCCGGCGCCCCGAGCAGGGCCGCGATGGCCCTCGGCGACCTCACCTCCAACCGGACGTCGGACCCGAGCCGACCCCCCTTGCTGCCGTCGTAGGCCACGAACTCCACGTCCGTGTCCGGGCCGGCCAATTGATCGAACGCCTCCGCGATTTTCATGAGCCCTCCATGCACGTCTTCTCGTACAGGCCCGGGAACCGGCCCTGCGGGTCGTATCTGGCCTTGAGCCGCGCGTACTCGCCGCCGCCGTAGATGTCATAGAACTGTTCGCGGGAGTAGAACGACGTCGAGTACAACGACTTGCGCCCGCCGAGGTCGGACACTTTCGCCTCGATACGCCGGTTGACCCTCCCGGCCTGCGGGTCGGCTCCCCGATCGAGTTCCACACGCGACCAGAAGCCCACGTTCACGTAGGTCGTTGCGGGATCGAACTCGTAGAGGGTCCAGCGGCGTGCCGGGTCCCGCTGGCGCAACGGGCACAGCCACACCGGAGAGATCCCGACCTCGCGCTCGAAGAAGTCCATGAACTCCGGCAAGTGCGTCGACCGGCACCTCCACGTCCTGCACCACGATCTCCTTCGGCGCCCGCCCGCGCAGCGCGTCGAGCCTGCGCAGAGAATCCCCATCGGCGGTCCGCGGCGATGATCTTCCAGTACACGTCGCTGCGCTTGTAGCGGTCGGGCCACAGCCTGCGCACCGCGGGCCGTTGCACGCCGAACGCCGACGAGCACCAGAACCAGTCGGTGTCCCAACGCCACAGGTAGTCGTGAACGGTCATTGCGTCTGTGCGGCGTTCGCGTACGGACTGGTAGTAGATGCCCTGTCCGGTGTAGTCCGACGGCGCGGCGTTGTCTGCGTAGTGGCCCAGCGTCAGGTACATCTCGTCGGCGGCCGAACATCGTCGCATCCATGTAGTCCACGGCCTCGCCGTCGAAGTGGCGCTCGCTGGTCACCTGCGCCATCGCCGCCGCCAGGTCCACCACGTCGTGGAAGCGGACATGGCTCAGCCGGACGAACGGCGCGACGGGTTCGAGTTCGATCTCCAGCCGCAGTGCGTATCCGAGGCTTCCGTAGGAGTTGGGGAAGCCGAAGAAGAGGTCCGCGTTCTCCCCTTCCGCCGTGGCATGCACCACTTCCCCGCCGCCAGTCAGAACATCCATGCCGAGTACCGACTCGTGCGGGCAGCCGTTGCGGAAACTCGCGGCTTCGATGCCCAACCCGGTCACCGCACCGCCGAGGGTGATGGTCCGCAACTGCGGCACGCACAGTGGCACCAGGCCGTGTGGCAGCGTGGCATCGACGAGGTCCTCGTACGTCGTCAGCCCGCCGACCGTGGCCGTCCGCTTCGTCGGATCGACCTCGAAGACGCCGGCGAACGCTGACAGGTCGAGGTGATGCTCCGATGGCGCTCGCGCGCGGAACAGATTCGACGTGGACTTGCGCAGGCGTACCGTGCCCTGGGAATCGGCCAACTGGGCACACGCCGCACCGGCGGCGGTCGCGAAGTCCAGGCCCTGACCCACGGGAACCAATGCTAGGAGTGCACGCCCGGCATTCCAAGGGGTTGACGGCTAGGTGGGGCTAAAGAAACCGGGCCCGAGTGATCATGCGTGCTAAGTGGCCGGTCAAGCCGGCCGATCCCGACGTGGGGTGCAGCGCCGCGTGGGTACCCGGACCCGGTTGTCGATGGCCTGGGCCATCTGTTTCCTTTCTACACCGATCGTCGGCGCCGTGGACGGGGTTCCTGAGAACACGCCCACACTTTCACTCGACATGCACTTCCAGTTCGCGGCCAGCACCGACCGTCGATCAGGCCGACGTCTCCCGCTCTCCCGGCATGAGGCGGGGGAGGCGGGTGGTCCAGACAGTCCTGACGAGGGCGGTGTTGTTGGGGGCCCGTGAGGACGAGGGCGGTGTTGTTGGGGGGTTGCGATGCCCGAAGTGCCCAACAACATCGCCCTCGGCTTGGACGTCACCGCCCTCATTGCACCGCGAAGGACCGGTCAGACTCCAGGAGGAGGACCGGGTCAGCACGCACCCTGGGCAGGCCGCCCACCGTCGGCGGCTGTTTGACCTCACCGTGCATCTCAGAGCCCGCGCTGGTCCTCCCCATCCGCAGGAAGCTCCGTCGGCGGCGTGTCTGGGGACAACCCTTCGGCGAAACCGGGCAGGTGGCGGATCAGTTCCGGGCGGACGGCCACGGTGGCGTTCAACCCGCTGAGAACCCCGACCAATCCGAGCCACACCCGATGGGTGAACAGTTGCTCGGCGGGCATGTTCATCTGTAGCGCGACCGCGAAGTCAGGATTGCGTGGATCGTTGATCCGGCCGAACTCCGAGCGCAGCCACTGCCGGGAGTAGGTGAACGTGTCGTGGCGCGCCGGCTCGGTGAACGGCGACAGGTAGTCGGCGAGTTTGTCGACCTCCAGCCGCCGGCCGGGACGGATGAAGCCGTCCTGGCGCAGCCGGCGCTCGACCGCGACGTCGTCCCCGGCCAGCATGCCGGCGATGAGCCGCCCGAACGTCTGCGGCAGTCCGCCGGGGGTCTGCAGGACGGATCCGAAATCAAGCACGCCGAGCCGGCCGTCGACGAGCCGGAAGTTGCCCGGATGCGGGTCGGTGTGCAGCAGTCCGACCCGTCCCGGGCTGACCAGGAAGAAGCGCTGGTACAACTGTCCGGCGAGGTCGCGCTCGGATTTCTCGCCGGTCATCGCGAGTCGGGCGAAGTCGGTCCCCCCGAGCCACTGCGAGATCATCACCCTCGACGTGGCCTTCAATACGCGGGGAACGGTGACCTCCGGGTCGTCGACATAGGCGTCGGCGAACCGGTTCTGCCAGGTCGCCTCCTGCCGGTAGTCGAGTTCCTCACCCAACCGGGTGCGCAACTCCGCGACCAGCGGTGGCATCGCCATCCCGCGGGCCACCAGCGACGTAGCGCGCAAGGCGAACGACAGCGCGCGCACATCCGCGGCCATGACCTCGGCGATCCCGGGGTACTGCACCTTCACCGCGACATCGGTGCCGTCCACGAGCACAGCCCGGTGCACCTGGCCGATGGACGCCGCGGCCGCGGGGTGTTCATCGAACGATGCGAAACGGTCCCGCCAGCCAGACCCCAGGTCCTGGTTCAGAACCGGTTCCACCTCCGACAGCGGCAGCCCCGGGTTGTCCTGCTGCATCGCGGTCAGGGCCGTGCGCCAACTCCCGTCGGGATCCTGCGGGAACAGGGTCTCGACGGTCGACAGCAGCTGACCGGCCTTCAACGCCCCGCCTTTGAGCCGGCCAAGGACCCGCCGCGTGTCAGCAGCCGTGGCTGCCCGCGCAGCGTTGCTCAGCTGTGTCCGGTCGCCGCCGCGCACCACCTGCCAGCGCACGCCCACCGACCTGCCGAGGGCGCGTACGGGCAGCATGGAGATCGCCGTCGAGCGGCGCACCGTGGACGTGGAAAGCGGCATCTGTCCAGTATCGCGCCCCCGACCCCGTGGTCCGTGGTCACTGCAGGAGCGCGGCCAGCCCCTCGGTGCCGGCGGCCACCGCGGCGCAGTAGAACCGGATCCAGCCTGCGACGGCATCGGGCTGCCCGCTGGCGTAGGCCCGCAGTGTGCGGGCATAGGTCGTCCGTCCTTGGGCATGCAGTCCAGCCTCGGGAACCGACCAGTTGTCAGGATCGATACCACGCCCGGCCAGGACGAGTCGGTCGACGGCGCGCGCCACCAGACCGCTGCCGTAGGTGAACGGCTGCAGGGTCATCAGTTCGGCGTGGACGACGGCCGCGACCACCAGCGCCGGCGCCGACGTGGACGCCGTGATCCGCCGGGCCAACGCCGTCAGGCGGGCGGGGACCTCCTCGGGCGCCGGACTCGTTCCCAGGTGCAGCGGGTCCTGCGGATCACCGGTACGGGGTCGTCCCACGTCGTCAGGGGTGACCGGCACTGCGACCAGGGTGTGCATCTTCGCCAGTGCCTGCAACGGGGCACGCTCCCAGATGGGGCCCAACGAGGCCAACTCGGCGTACATCGCCACCACCCCGGACGCGGCCCTGCCCATCGCGGTGTCGTCGGCGGCTTGCCCCGCCTCCCACACCTTCCACTCGATCTCGATCCCGTCGATCCCCGCCGAGCTGGCCGCGCCGGCCAGTGCCGAGCGCCGGGACAGTTCGCCAGCAGCCCCGCGTAACTGCCGGTCCCACAACATCGCGTCGAAGGTCTTGCGGGAGGAATCGGAGGCTTCTTCGACCTCGGGCAGCTCGGCCACGCCAGCGAACACGTCCACCCGTCCGACGCTACGTGGGCCGCGATCCGGGGGCGGCAGGTGGTGCTGACCAACGCGTCTGTCGTCGGGCCCCGCGCGCAGCGAACCCGCGGGACTGGCACTGACCCCGCTTGCACCTGCCCGCCGAGACCTGATCGGATAGGAGAAACCCTAGGAGGCCGCATGTCCGACGAGGCACTCGAGAACTTGCTGCACGAGAACCGGGTGTTCCCGCCTGATCCGCAGTTCGCCGCGTCGGCGAACGCGACCGCCGAGCTCTACGACCAGGCCGAGGCCGACAGGTTGGGCTTCTGGGACGCACAGGCACGACGGCTGCAATGGCAGACCCCCTGGGAGCAGACGCTCGACTGGTCCAACGCGCCCTTCGCCAAGTGGTTCGTCGGAGGACGCCTCAATGTGGCGGTGAACTGCGTGGACCGACACGTCACCGCGGGTTTCGGGGACAAGGTCGCCATCCACTTCGAGGGTGAACCGGGCGACACGCGCACGGTCACCTACGCGGACCTGCAGGAGCAGGTGAACAAGGCCGCGAACGTGCTCACGGACCTCGGGGTCCGCGCCGGTGACCGAGTGGCCATCTACCTGCCGATGATCCCGGAGGCGGCGATCGCGATGCTGGCGTGTGCCCGCATCGGCGCGGTGCACTCGGTGGTTTTCGGCGGGTTCAGTGCGGAGGCGCTGCGCAGCCGGATCGACGACGCCGAAGCCAAACTCGTGATCACCGCCGACGGCGGCTACCGACGCGGATCGGCGGCGGCGCTCAAGCCCGCAGTCGACGAAGCCGTCGCCCAGTGTCCGTCGGTGGACAACGTCCTGGTGGTCCGGCGTACCGGACAAGAGGTCGCCTGGACCGACAAGGACCTCTGGTGGCACGAGACCGTCGATGCGGCCAGCCCGGATCACGCCGCCGAGGCGTTCGACAGCGAGCACCCGCTGTTCATCCTCTACACGTCGGGCACCACCGGGAAGCCGAAGGGGATCCTGCACACCACCGGCGGTTACCTGACGCAGACCGCCTACACGCACTACAACGTGTTCGACCTCAAGGACGGCGACGTCTACTGGTGCACCGCGGACGTGGGCTGGGTCACCGGCCACAGCTACATCGTCTACGGACCACTGGCCAACGGCGCCACGCAGGTGATGTACGAAGGCACCCCCGACACCCCGCACAAGGGCCGCTGGTGGGAGATCGTGCAGAAGTACGGCGTCAGCCTGCTGTACACCGCGCCGACCGCGATCCGGACATTCATGAAATGGGGCAACGACATCCCCGCCCAGTTCGACCTGTCCAGCCTGCGTCTGTTGGGCAGCGTCGGCGAACCGATCAACCCCGAGGCCTGGATCTGGTACCGCGACCACATCGGTGGCGGTGACGTGCCGATCGTGGACACCTGGTGGCAGACGGAGACCGGCGCGATGATGATCAGCCCGTTGCCGGGGGTGACCGCGTGCAAACCGGGGTCGGCGATGCGGCCGCTGCCGGGGATCAGCGCCGACGTGGTCGACGACCTCGGACAACCGGTGGGTCCCGGCGGCGGGGGGTATCTCGTGCTGAGCAAGCCCTGGCCGTCGATGCTGCGCGGGATCTGGGGCGACGACCAGCGCTACAAGGACACGTACTGGCTGCGATGGCCCGAGTACTACTTCGCCGGAGACGGGGCGAAGTACGACGAGGACGGCGCGATCTGGCTGCTGGGCCGCGTCGATGACGTCATGAACGTGTCGGGGCACCGGATCTCCACCACTGAGGTGGAGTCCGCTCTGGTGTCGCACCCGCTGGTCGCCGAGGCCGCCGTGGTGGGCGCCACCGACGAGATGACCGGCCAGGGCATCGTGGCGTTCGTCATCCTGCGCAGCGACATGGAGGCCGGGGACGACGCGGTCGCCCAACTGCGCCAGCACGTCGCACAGGAGATCGGACCCATCGCGAAACCGCGGCAGATCATGCTGGTGGCCGAACTACCGAAGACCCGTTCGGGCAAGATCATGCGCCGCCTACTGCGCGATGTCGCCGAACACCGCAGCCTGGGTGATGTCACGACACTGGCCGACCCGGCCGTGATGAACCTGATCAGTGAGGGTCTTGGTCACGGTGACGACTAACCAACAGCGGCAATCGGCAGAAGTGTTCGAGCGGCTGCCGCTGACCGAGCGCGTCTGGGTCCTGCGCCAGTTGCGCGACGAGACCGTGGGCGGCGGGCTGCTCATACTGGCAGCGGTGATGGCCCTGGTTCTGGCGAACTCCCCGTGGGGCGACGCCTATCAGGAGCTCAGCGACTTCACGATCGGTCCGGAGGCGCTGAATCTCAACCTGACCCTGAACAAGTGGGCCGCCGACGGCCTGCTCGCGGTGTTCTTCTTCGTCGCTGGACTCGAGCTCAAACACGAGTTGGTCAAGGGCTCCTTGAGCAAGCTGTCGCAGGCGGCGGTACCCGTGGCGGCCGCATTGGGCGGCATGATCGTCCCCGCGGCCATCTACGCCGCGGTCAACCTGTCGGCCACCGACGGTGATCCCGCCGGCTGGGGGATCCCGATGGCCACCGACATCGCGTTCGCGTTGGCTGTGCTCGCCGTGGCGGGCCGCCGGCTGCCGGTGGCCCTGCGCGCCTTCCTGCTGACCCTGGCGGTGGTCGACGACCTCGGCGCGATCACCGTGATCGCAATCTTCTACTCCGACAAATTCCAGCCCCTGGCCTTCGCCGCCTCCCTGTTGTGCATGCTCGGCTACTGGCTGGCCCAGCGGGCCCGCATCACCTCACCGCTGGTGTACCTGCCCCTGGCGTTCCTCGCCTGGGCCTTCATGCACGATGCGGGTGTCCACGCGACCGTCGCGGGCGTCGCGCTGGCCATGCTGACCCGGATCAAGGAGGATCCCGGCGAGGAAGAAGCGCCGGCCGAACGCGTCCAGCACATCGTGCACCCCATTTCCGCGGGCTTCTGCATCCCGGTGTTCGCGTTCTTCGCCGCGGGTATCGACCTCCGGGGCCAGAGTTTGACCGAAGCGTTCGAGAACCCGGTGGCAATCGGCGTGATCCTGGGCCTGGTCCTCGGCAAGCCGGTCGGCGTGCTGCTCGGGGCGTGGTTCACCGCCAAGTTCACGCGGGCCTCCTTGGCCAGGGGGTTGTCCTGGCTGGACATCAGCGCTGTGGGGATGCTCGCCGGTATCGGCTTCACGGTCTCCCTGCTGATCGCCGAGCTCGCCTTCGACGACGGCAGCGAGACCCAGGAGTACGCCAAGATCGCGATCTTCGCGGCCAGTGTCATGTCAGCGCTCTTCGCGATCGTCGCCCTGCGGATCCGGGCCCGCTCGTACCGGCGCATGTACGACGTGGATGAACGCGACGACGACAAAGATGGGATTCCGGACGTCTACGAAAGCGAGCGCGGACTACCCTGATCCCATGGCGATTACCGAGAAGCAGACCGACCCGGGCCTCATCGAGCTGGTGCGCTCGGCGGCTGCCGACACCACCGAGCTGGTCAAGCAGCAGATCGAACTGACCAAGGCCGAGGTCAAGGAGAGTGTCAAGACCGCGGGGTCGTCGATCGGAATGATCGTCGCCGGCGCGTCCATCCTGGGCATCGGGGCGATCTTCCTGCTCGTGACCATCGCCTACGTACTGGTGCAGTTCGGGCTGCCGGTCTGGGCCGGCTTCGGCATCGTGACGTTGTTCCTGCTGATCGTGGGAGCCATCATCACGTTCGTCGGCATCCGCCGCGCCAAGACCGTGAGCGGCCCTGAGCACTCGATCGCCGCGCTCGAGGCGACCAAGTCGACGTTCAGCGGTTAGTCGAGGTGCCTCTTGCGGTGACGCCGTACGAGGCGATCCACGCGCCGGGGCCGTGGACCCACCGCCTCGTCCCGGCCAACGGTGCGCAGTTCCATCTCGTGGAGGCCGGCGAGGGCCCACTGGTCCTCTTCCTGCACGGCTTCCCCCAGTTCTGGTGGACCTGGCGGGAGTACCTTCCCGCGCTGGCGGCACAGGGCTACCGGGCGGCGGCGATGGACCTGCGCGGCTATGCCGGATCCGATCACGCGCCACGTGGGTACGATCCGACGACTCTGTCCAACGACGTCCTGGGGGTGATCGCCTGCCTCGGCGAACCGTCGGCCGTCATCGTCGGCCACGGCTGGGGCGCCCACATCGGCTGGACCGCGGCCCGGCGCTCGCGGCTGGTCAGGGCACTGACCGCGATCTCGGCACCACATCCGGTGCGCCTGCGGGAGGCCGCACGAATGCAACCCCAGGTGAAGGCCTGGCGCTACGCACTGCGCTACCAGTGGCCGTGGTTGCCCGAGCGGGACTTCGCCGCTGACAACGCGATCAGGGTCGCCGAGGTCCTCGACGCCTGGTCCGTGCGCCGCGACTGGCTCACCCCTGAGGTCTCCGACGCGCTTCCGGGCGGCGTTCCTGCAGGGCAACACCGCGCACTGCGCGATGGAGTACCACCGATGGGCCTGGCGCAGTTACGTGCGCGCCGATGGCCGCCGGTTCAACACGTTGATGGCCGCGGAGCCCATCCAGCAACCGGTCCTGCACATCCATGGTCAACAGGACCCCACCGTTCTGCCCGCCACGACCACCGGCAGCCAGGACTACGTGGCGGGGCCCTACACGTTGGCGCCGATCGACGAGTGTGGGCACTTTCCGCACGAGGAACGTCCGGACGTCGTGCTGCCGATGCTGCTGGAGTGGCTGGACTCCAACGGGTAGGAGCGTTGGGTGAAATGGCCCGCTACCTGCGTTATGACCCGCTCCGTACGGGCTAGAACGCAGGTAACGGGCCACTTCCCCAGATTCGGCACAACCGTTGGGCATCGGCACAGAGGTTGGACTTGGACGGCCCGCGCAACTCCGCGGATTCCAACGCCCGTGCCCAACTCTCACATCCGTACACTCCAACGCCTGTGCCCACCGGCCCGCGGCCCGAGTGACAGCCCCACGCTCACACCACAGGCGAGCGTGCAAACATCTGCGCACCCAGTGACGCGATATTCACCATCTTTGACACCCGCGACTCCGGTCGGCCACCTTGCCCGTCCACCGACTACCGCGAGCACGTCCCGGTCTCGACCGGGATGTTGCGGTCGGCGGCGTTGCGCAGGGCTTGACCCACGGTCTTGTTCGTCAGTGCGAAACCGGTGCGCTTGTACTGCTGCGAACTCGCGAAGATTACTCCTGCGAAACGTCCGTCACGAGTCAGCAGTGGACCACCGGAGTTGCCCGGGATGACCCGGCCACGCACGACGAAGATCTCGCGGGGTTTCGTGGGCGTGCCATAAATGTTGTCGGAGAACACCGGGCTCTCGGATGTGCGGGTGACGATGCGGGCGCTACGCAGGTCCAAGGGTCCGCCTCCCGGGTAGCCCGCGATGACCGCCGGGTCGGAGTCCTGCACCTGCCGAGCGGCTTCCAGGGGCCTGACGCCGAGGCCGGGGACGAACAGCACCGCCAGGTCGAGGTCGGCGTTGAAGTAGACCACGTCCGCACCCCACGAGCGACCGTCGGAGGCCGCCACCCGGACCTGGCTCATCCCTGCCACGACATGCGCGTTGGTCGCGATGCGGTCGGTGGCGTACACGAAGCCGGAACCGGTCGAGCCCTGGCCGCACGCCGGGGTGGGACCGGAGACGCGAAGCACGGATTGGCTGGCGACAACTGCGGCGTCGGACACGTTCTTGGGCGGTTTGGGCACCTTGTTGCCGGGCAGCCCTTCGAGGCCGAAGAAGACCTCCGGCAGGTGCACCTGGTCCAGCAGTTGCCGCACCGAGTACGCCAAGTCGGTGGCTTGTGACGGGGCGAGACGTTCGACCTGCTGCAGCAGCGCCGAGGAGCGCACCGCCGACGCCAACGTGGGGGAGGGCAGGGACGCCACGGTGGCAGCCACGAGCCACATCGCGATGAGCCCGGCGAACAGGCTCATCACCGCGCCCGCTGCGGCATCCACGACGCGAGCAGGACCCACCTGCAACGCCATCCACAGCGGACGTCCCAGGGTGACGACCACCGCGTTTCCCAAGCCCACTCCGGCGAGCACGACACCGACGCTGATGGCTGCTGCGGCCGGTCCCAGCGCGCCGAGGTTGCTCAAGATCCAGGGGAGGCTGGCCGCGGCGAGCAGTCCGCCGCCGATGGTGCCGACCAGGGACAGGGCACTGCGGACCAACCCTTGATGCCACCCGATGAGGGCGACCAAGAGCAGCACGCCGAGGATGATCAGATCAACTACCCCCATGGGGTGATCCGATCGCGCGGGGCCGTCATCATGTCCATCCGATGTCCACGATACGTCCCGGATCCCAACTACGCTCCCAGCCGCCGAGCGCGAGGATCCGGTCCAGCAGGTGGGCGGTGAATCCCCAGACCAACATGTCGCGCACCGTGAAGCCGGGTCCGACGTAACCACTGGGGTGCCGAACGTTCACCCGGTTGGCGGGATCGGTGAGTTCTGTGATGGGGACTCGGTGCACGTCGGAGACCTCGGCGGGATCCATCGCACTGATCGGCGAGGGCCGGCGCCACCAGCCGAGAACGGGGGTCACCACAAAACCGCTGGGTGGCAGCCAGACGTCCGGCAGGCAGTGCAGGACGTCCACACCGGACGGTTCGAGACCGGTCTCCTCCTGCGCCTCGCGCAGGGCCGCCCCCACCGGTCCGTCGTCCTCGGGGTCCTCGGCCCCACCCGGGAACGCGGGCTGACCGGCGTGCGAGCGCATGTCCTGCGCGCGCTGGATGAGCAGCACGTCCGGGCCGTCCTCGCCATCACCGAACAGGATCAGTACCGCCGAACGACGACCCGATTCGTCCGGTGGGGTGAACCGGGTCAGTTCGTCGGGGTCGAGGTCGCGCGTGGCCATCACCAGCGGCCGAAGCCAGCCCGGGACGTTCTCGGATGACTCACTTTCGCTGTGCGCTGTTCCGCTGCTCATGGCCGCTTGATCATCTTCTCCGCGCGGACCGGGTCCTGCTCGCCGAGATCCCGCGAGGGGCACAACCGCGCCACCGGGCATGCCCCGCACGCCGGTTTGCGGGCGAAGCAGCATCGACGACCGTGGAAGATCAGACGATGCGAGACCATGGTGCGGTCCTTGCGCGGGAACAGGGCGTCGAGTGCATACTCGATGCGCACCGGATCGGTCTGCGTGGTCCATCCGAGCCGCTGCGAAAGCCGGGCCACATGGGTGTCCACGGTGAAACCCGGCTGGTCGAACGCGTTGCCCCGCACGACATGCGCGGTCTTGCGCCCCACCCCGGGCAGGGTCGTCAATGCCGACATGGGGCGTGGGATCTGTCCGTGGTACTTCTCGCAGACGCGGGCGGCCATCGCCTGCAACGAAGCAGCCTTGTTGCGGAAGAAACCGGTGGAACGGATGATCTCCTCGAGGTCGGCCCGGTCCGCAGCGGCCAGTGCGACCGGATCCGGGTAGCGCTCGAAGAGTGCCGGTGTCACCTGGTTGACGCGTTCGTCGGTGCACTGCGCACTGAGGATCGTGGCCACCAGCAATTCGTACGCATCGCGGAAATCGAGTTCGCAGTGGGCGTCGGGGTAGACCTGCTGAAGGATCCGGTCCACGGCCCGGGCCCTTCGTACCAGCGCGACCGGAGGACGTTGTTCCACCGCCCCAGGGTACGCGCCCGAGCCACCGGGATCCCCGCCACCGTTGGGCACGCACCACGGTTCGTCAAGCGCGACGCCACTCGGTCGGAGGACACCCGTTGGGTCCAACCACACGATCGAGTGGTCAGGGTGATGGGTGATCGGGCCGATAGAGCCAGCATGACAACGTTCCAGGAAGCGCCGGCGCTGCTGGCTGAACTGTCCTTGGACGATCTGCGGATCCTGCGCCACCACCTTTCCGACGAGGAGAGCCGGGTGTCCTATTGGCGCCGGCTGTTCCAGGCTCGCCTGGACATGCTCAGCCGCGGCAACGAGGTGGACACCGAAGACGTGCGATCGGCGTTGCAGGAGGTGTCGAGCGCACCCCGGCGGTGGCAAGCGCTGGGACTGCATCCGGCCGACATCGACACATCGATGCCCGAAGCGCATTCCCTATGGAGCCGGGTCGTCGACCCGGACGATGAGGAACAGTGCGCCGCGTACACCGCCCTGTTGCAGGCGATGGAACGGGTATTGTCGACCAATCGCCGGGCGCTGCACCGCCAGATCGATGCCGTGACGGCCGAACTGATCGCCCGATACCGGACAAATCCGGCCCTGGCCCTGACGGCCCTACCGACCCAGCGACGTAACGCTTAGGTCAACGCCGGGCATGAAGGCCGTTTCCTGGGCCACACTGTCAATCGTGGACGACGTCATACGCCAAGCCCCGCTGTTCAGCGCCCTTGATGAGGAGGCCGCCGCCGCCCTGCGAGCCTCGACGGTCGAGGTCCGCCTTGCCAAGGGCCAGGACCTCTTCCTCGAAGGTGAGCCCGGCGACCGGATGTTCGTCATCACCGAGGGCAAGGTCAAGCTCGGACACACGGCTTCCGACGGCCGGGAGAGCCTGCTGGCGATCCTCGGCCCCGGCGAACTGCTCGGTGAACTCTCACTGTTCGACCCCGGTCCCCGCACGGCCACCGCCACCGCGCTGACCGACGCGACGCTGATCGCGCTGGGCCACTCGGCGCTTCGCCCCTGGCTCACCGGCCGCCCGGAGGTGGCCGAGGCCCTGCTGCAGGCACTGGCCCAACGTCTGCGCCGCACCAACGAGGCCATGGCGGACCTGGTCTTCTCCGACGTTCCGGGCAGAATCGCGAAGATCCTGCTGGATCTCGGTGACAAGTTCGGCCGTCAGCTGCCCGACGGGCTGCACGTGACGCACGACATGACCCAGGAGGAACTGGCACAACTCGTGGGCGCTTCGCGGGAGACCGTCAACAAGGCGCTGGCCGACTTCGCCAGTCGCGGCTGGATCCGGCTCGAGTCGCGCTCCGTGGTGCTCATCGACATCGACCGCCTGCAACGCCGCGCCCGCTGACCGGGGGCGGTGCGATTGCTTCGACGGGTCGTCGCGCAACTGAGCCCGATCGGATGGGTGGCCATCGGGGTCGCGGTGGCATTGTGCTGGAACTACATCACCATCGCCTCCGACGAGTACCTGCTGGACCTCGACGTGTACCGCGATGCCGCGGAGGTCGCCTGGGCCGGCGGCGATCTGTACGGCGCACGGTTCACCTCCGTCGGACTGCCGTACCTGTACCCACCCTTCGCGATCCTGTTCCTGACCCCGGTGTCCTGGCTGTCGCAGGTCAGCGCCCAGGTGGTGTGGACGGCCATCACACTGATCGCCGTGGTCGGCTACGCGTGGATCTGCGTGCGCAACTTCGCGGCCGAACGTTTCCACACCCCGACGGTCTACGCGGTGACCATCGCCTTCACGCTGGCCATGGAACCCACCGAATCGGGGCTCAAGTTCGGTCAGATCAACATACTGCTCGCGGCGTTCCTGGTCCTCGACCTCAGCCATCGAACCGGCAGGCTGCCGCAAGGTGTCCTGACCGGCGTCGCGGCGGCGGTCAAACTCACCCCGCTCCTGCTGGCGGTCTACTTCCTGGCCACGAAACGGGTGCGGCCGGCGATGGTCAGCATCGGCACGTTCCTCGCCGCGACAGCGGTGGCGGCAGTCGTCTTCCCGAAAGCGACATGGGTCTACTGGACGGGCACATTCCTGCAGGCCGACCGGGTGGGTGTCGACTACATCAGCAACCAGTCGATCAACGGCATGCTGCAGCGACTGCTCGGCGACACCGCGACCACTCAGATCGCGTGGCTGGTCCTGGCCGGGCTGATCGTCGTGGGTGCGATGGTGGTGGCCCATCATCTGTATGGCACATTTCCACATCTGACCGATGCGCTGATCCTGGCCGCAATGCTGCTCGTCTCGCCGATCAGTTGGACCGCCCACTGGATCCTGATCCTGCCGCTGCTGCTGGTGGCGGCGCTTCCCGACCGGCCGGTGGTGCTGCTGCAGGGTTTGGCAGCCGTGCTGGCCAGCGCGCTGCTCTACGGCGTGGTCAGACCGTCGCAGACCGCGCAGATCCTCGCCGACCCCCAGAACGACCAGATCTTCTTCGGCAACACGTTCACCTGGCTCACGCTGATCGTGGCCGCCGCGTGCGTGCTCTGGTACTGGTCGCGCATCGACGAGGACTCGCCTGACAGCCGTAACGTGTTGTCGCAGCCGGGTAGCCCTGCGTGATGGTTCCCAAGAGTACGTCGGGTTCGCACCTGGTGTTCGAGGCCAAGGCCGTGCCGCTCCACGAGCCCCGATGCTCTGCCCGGGGCGGATCGGGGAGCGTTTTGAGCCATCCGGGAGAGTCCGCCCAACCGCAGGAGGCCGCCCGGGAAACCCGGAGCACCTGCTTGACCCGGGGCGATCACACCCGGCCCAGGTACTCCAACTGTGCGCGCACGCTCAGCAGTGCCGCCGGCCAGAGCACGCGCGGGACCTCGGCGTAGACCTGTTCGACGATCTGCTGCGCGGTCGCCTCGATGCCCGCATCGGGATCAGTCGACTCCAGGGCCCCGGCCACCTCCTCGAGGCGCGCGTGCCGGTGATCCAGGTATGCCGTCAGCGCGGCTGCGGCATCCGGCAGGACCGGCCCGTGTCCTGGCCACACCTGGGTGGCGCCCGCGCTCTGCACCAGGTCGGACAACTCGCGCAGCGAGGCCAGGTAGTCCCCGAGCCGGCCGTCGGGGTGGGCGACCACCGTGGTGCCCCGGCCCAGGATCGTGTCACCGGTCAGCAGCGCAGCCCGTTGCGGAAGGTGCATGCTCACCGAATCGGAGGTGTGGCCCGGGGTCCCGACGATGTGAACCTCGAGGTCCGCGTAGACCAGGACGTCACCAGCACTCAGACCTTCGTCGCCCAACCGATGCACCGGATCCAGCGCGCGCACGGGCGCTGCGAACTGGTCGGAGAACAACCCGGCGCCCTCACTGTGATCGGCGTGGCCATGGGTCAGCAGGATCTCCCGGACCCGCCGCCCGGCCAACTCCCGTTCGACCGCGACCAGGTGCGCCCGGTCATCCGGGCCCGGATCCACCAGGACCACCGAGTCCTCGTCGACCTCCAGCAACCAGGTGTTGGTCCCATCGAGTGTCATCGGTCCCGGGTTACCTGCGAGCACGCACGATCCGCCGCTGAAACGACCACCCTGCCACGGGCCGAGACTGCCGGGCATCGCGACGAAACCGGTCACAGCGGCTGCCCGGTGTAACCATTGACCAGTACCCAGTCGATGCCCTGCTGCTGCTCGTCGACTGGGATCGGCCGCGGCATGATCGGCACCGGTTCGCGCCGCGGGGCGAGGGCCTGCTCCACCGTGGCGAATGCCGCCAGTTCCGCGAGGACTGCCGCAGTCGGCGGCAACATCGGCAGCCCGGACGTCTGCTCCGGCCGGAACCACCCGATGGCCTGATGCTCGTCGGTCAGCTCGGCGAGGTCCTGGCCCACGGGCAGTCTGGTGGCGAAGAACTTCGTGTCGAAGCGGCGGGACTCCACCTCGGGGGTGATCCAGTGGCTGAACGGATGCAGGGACTCCACGGCCGGCCGCACGTTCAGCACCGCGAGGACCTGTGCGAACTCCTGCGCCCGGTAGGCCTGGACGTCCTCGCGGGGGTTCGGATCCGTGAGCAGCACACCGCACTCCTCGAACGTCTCCCGGATGGCGGCGATCAGCCACGGATCCCCACTGGCCGCGTCGGCCGCATCCACCGCTCCGCCGGGGAACACGTACATGCCGCGTGCGAAACCCAGGTGGGCCGACTTCTGCAGCAGCGCCACCTCGATCCCGTCGGCCCCATCGCGCAGCAGGACGACGGTCGCCGCGGGACGGGTCGCAGGCGGGGTCCACTGGCCGCCGTAGACGACTGCCCGTGCCCGTTCCAGCAGTTGCGGGGGCATGTCCATCAGAGGACCTCTGCGATGACCTCGACCTCGACCGGGGCATTCAGCGGCAACTGCGCGACACCCACCGCGGACCGCGCGTGCACACCGTTCTCGCCGAGGATGTCACCGATGAGCTCCGACGCGCCGTTGATCACTTGTGGTTGGGCGGTGAATCCGTCGGCGCTGGCCACGAACCCCACGACCTTGATGATTCGCACCTTCTCCAGACCGTCGGCCGCAGCGGCGACCGCGGCCAGCGCGTTGAGTGCGCACTGGCGGGCGCAGGCCACGGCGTCACTGACACCGACCTCGGCACCGACCAGCCCAGTGTGCAGCAGCTCGCCCGCGGCGAAGGGCAACTGCCCGGACGTGTAGATGTGCGAACCCGAACGCACGGCGGGGACGTAGGCCGCAACGGGCGCGGGGACTGCAGGAAGGGTGATGCCAAGATCCTCGAGGCGCTGGGCGACGCTCACGACGTCGCTCGTTTGAAGTAGGCCACCAGGTTCTCGGGGGTCGGCCCCGGCACGACCTGGACCAGCTCCCAGCCGTCGGCGCCGAAATTGTCGAGGATCGCTTTGGTGTTGTGGATGAGCAGCGGTGCGGTCAGATACTCCCAAGTGGTCATGCCCCGACCCTAAGTCACCCGACCGCACGACCGCACGAGCCGCAGTTTCATGGGCGCCGGATGCTGGACCGCCCGCGTCACCAGACCACCCGCCGCCCTAATGTGTACAGGTGAACGTTCGGGCGCCCAATTGGTCACGGGTACGCCTGCACGTCGTTTCCGGCAAGGGCGGTACGGGCAAATCCACCGTCGCCGCGGCCCTGGCCCTGGGGCTGGCCCGCGGCGGAAAGAAGGTGCTGCTGCTCGAGGTGGAGGGACGCCAGGGCATCGCGCAGATCTTCGATACCGCCCCGCTGCCCTACCAGGAGAGCAAAGTGGCCGTGGCCGAGGACGGGGGGATCGTCTACGCGCTGCCCGTGGACGCCGAGGCCGCCATGCTGGAGTACCTGGAGATGTTCTACGGCATCAAGCGCGGCGGGTACGCCCTGCGCCGCCTCGGGGCCATCGACTTCGCAACCACCATCGCCCCCGGGCTGCGCGACGTCCTGCTGACCGGGAAGGCGTCGGAGGCGGTCAAGCGCGGGGAGAAGGTGGGCCGACCGGCCTACGACGCCGTGGTCCTCGATGCCCCACCGACCGGGCGGATCACCCGCTTCCTGAACGTGAACACGGAGATCGCCGGGCTCGCGAAGGTCGGACCGATCCGTTCTCAGGCGGATTCGGTGATGGGGGTCATCCGCTCGGCCCGCACCGCCGTGCACCTGGTCACCCTGCTGGAGGAGATGCCGGTGCAGGAGACGCTCGACGGCCTCGCCGAACTTCGCGAAGCCGGGTTGCCACTGGGCGCGGTGGTCATCAATCAGGTCCGTCGTTCTCAGCTCGATGACGATGAGTTGAGGCTGGCTGCCGAACGGGCGCTTCCGGAGAACGTTCTGAAGAAAGGCCTTCGTGCCGCTGCCATCGACCCGACCCCGGCGACACTGCGCGCACTGGCGGACGAGGCGGCCGACCACGCGGCACGGGCGGCTCTGCAGAACAGCGAGCGTCGCCGCCTGGCGCAGACCGAACAGCCGATCCTAGAACTGCCGCTGCTGCCCGGCGGCATCGACCTCGCCGCGCTGTACGGGTTGTCCGAGGCCATGACCGAACAGGGGCTCCCCGGATGAGCGCAGCACCCCACCTGGATATCGACGCCCTGCTCGACGATCGCGGTGTCGGCGTCATCGTGTGTTGCGGATCGGGCGGTGTGGGCAAGACGACCACGGCGGCCGCGCTGGGCCTGCGCGCCGCGCAACGGGGTCGCAACGTCTGTGTGCTGACCATCGACCCGGCTCGCCGCCTGGCGCAGTCCATGGGCCTGACGGAACTGGACAACACCCCCCGTCCGGTTCCCGGCATCGAGGGCGGCTCACTGAGCGCCATGATGCTCGACATGAAGCGCACGTTCGACGAGATCGTGATCGCCCATTCCGACCCCGAACGCGCCACTGCGATCCTGGAGAACCCGTTCTACCAAGCTCTGTCGAGTTCCTTCGCCGGCACCCAGGAGTACATGGCGATGGAGAAACTCGGCCAATTGCGCCAGCAGTCGGCGGGCGGGGATCCGTGGGACCTGATCGTGGTCGACACTCCCCCGTCGCGTTCCGCCCTGGACTTCCTGGACGCGCCGAAGCGGCTCGGGTCGTTCCTCGACGGCCGTCTGATCCGGGTCCTCGCCGCTCCCGCACGTGGCGCGGGACGCATGTCGGCGCGGGTCTTCAGCGCCTCGCTGGGCCTGTTCACCAACGCGCTGAGCAAGGTGATCGGAGCCCAGGTGCTGCGAGACATGCAACTGTTCGTCAGCAGTTTCGATGCGTTGTTCGGGGGTTTTCGGGAGCGCGCCGATGAGACGTTCGCGCAGTTGCAGGCCCCGGATACCCGTTTCCTTGTGGTGGCGGCGCCTGAGTCCGACGCCCTGCGCGAGGCCTCGTACTTCGTCCAGCGCCTCGAGTCCGAGAGCATGCCGCTGGCGGGGCTGGTCCTCAACCGGGTGCAGGAGGTCCGCCTGCCCGAGTTGACCGCGTCGACGGCCCGGGCCGGCGCCGAACGCCTCAACGGCGAACACAATCTGGTCGCCGAGCTCTTGAAACTGCATGCCGACCGCATGGAGACCGCGGCCCGGCAGGAACATCTCGCCGGCTCATTCACCGGTGCCCACCCACGCGTGCCGGTTGCTTCGGTAATTGCCCTGGCCGATGACGTGCACGACCTGGAAGGCCTGCAGACCGTGGGAAACCTGCTGGCCGGGGACACCGTCACACCTTAAGGGCAGCCCGACTGGACGATTAGTTGAACTCTCATATACTGTTTCTTGAAACCTCAACTTAATTGGAGAGATCACCGATGACCGACCTCACTCAATACAGCGGCACCTGGACCATCGACCCTGCCCACACCCGCCTGGGCTTCGTCGCCCGGCACGCCATGGTCACCAAAGTCCGCGGCTCGTTCACCGAATTCAGCGCTTCCATGACCCTCGACGGCGCCAACCCGTCGGCTTCCAAGGCCACGCTCACCGCGCAGATGGCCAGCATCGACAGTGGCAATGCTGACCGTGACGCACACCTCAAGTCCGCGGACTTCTTCGACGTCGACGCCTACCCGACGATGAGTTTCGCGACGACAGGCGTGAAGCAGGACGACGACTCGTTCGTGGTGCTCGGTGACCTGACGATCAAGGACGTCACTCGGCCGGTCGAGATCGAGGTGGAACTCGACGGCATCGTGAACGACCCCTTCGGCAACGTGCGGGCAGGGTTCGCCGGCCACACCGAGATCAGCCGCAAGGACTTCGGACTGACCTGGAACGTGGCGCTGGACACCGGCGGTGTGCTGGTCAGCGACAAGATCAAGATCGAACTCGACGTCTCGGCCACAAAAGACGCCTGAGTGTGCGAATGGGCCCACTCCCCGATCGGGGGTGGGCCCATTCTGCGTTCGTGTCAGGCGCTGGCGAAGCTCTTGTGCCGTACGTCTACCTGCGAGGGGATCGGCCTGGACGAGGCGCTCTGCAGCAGATCGGTCCATGACTTCACATGGGGTCGCCTGCGCAGCAAAGCCCTGCGTTCGCGTTCGGTCATCCCTCCCCAGACACCGAACTCGATGCGGTTGTCCAGCGCATCAGCCAGGCACTCCATCTTCACCGGGCAGCCGCCGCAGATCTGCTTGACCCTGTTCTGCGCAGCCCCCTGCACGAACATCTCATCAGGATCGGTCTCTCGGCATGCAGCCTGGGAACTCCACGCGATCACGTTCAGCACTCGTTCTTCCCCTTGTCCGCTTCTGGAAAACCCCCGAAAGCTTTCCGTAACTCTAAGCAAGGACACCGCTACAGCGCAGGCCCATTCGTACTACTTAGACTAGGCAATTTGTACTATTTGAAGTTAGCGACACGTGGTGTCGGAGTTACCTACGTCACATGTTCTGGTAATCAGCATGACGCATACGGTTCGCACTGGCGATGGCGGGGTATCGGCACTCACCCGTTCGCCACGACCTCGCGTGACGAATCGCGCAGGCTGCTGGGTGCGGCCGGAACCAACACAACGTACCCTTACGTCTGATGGCTGTGTCGAAAACCCCGAAGAAATCCGCTGACGCGCGCAAACCTCTCTCCGGCTTGGCCCGGATAGCCGTTGTCGGTGCGGTCGGTGGCGCCATCCTCGCCGCCATGGCCGTGCCGGTCGTGGCCGGTATCGGCAAGGCGTCCGACGTCGCCGCCGAGCAGATCGGTGCGCTGCCCGCAGAGTTGGCCACACCTCCGCTGCCGGTTCGCACGATCATGGAGGACGCCGAGGGCAACCGGATCGCGACACTCTTCGACGAGAACCGCATCGAGGTTCCGCTGAAGAAGATCAGCCCGAACATGCAGAAGGCCGTGATCGCGGTCGAGGACCAGCGGTTCTACGAACACCGTGGCGTTGACATCCAGGGGCTGATCCGCGCACAACTGGAGAACACTGCCAGCGGATCCATCCAACAGGGTGCCTCGACCCTGACGATGCAGTACGTCCGAAACGTGCTCGTGACGGCGGCCCGGACCCCCGATCAGGTGCAAGCGGCACGCGAACGTACCACCGCCCGCAAGTTGCAGGAGATCCGGTACGCGGTACAACTCGAGCGTGAGTTGTCCAAGGACGAGATCCTCAACCGCTACCTCAACATCGCGTACTTCGGATCCGGTGCGTACGGGGTCGAGGCGGCTTCCCGGCGTTACTTCGGCCACGGCGCGAAGAAACTGAGCCCGGTCAAGGCCGCCACGCTGGCCGGCATCGTCCAGTCCCCGGTCGGCTTCGACCCGCTGGTGAACCCCGAGGCCGCCCAGGTCCGCCGCGACGAGGTGCTGGCCAAGATGGAGGCGCAGGACTTCATCACCCCCGAGCAGTACAACAAGGCCGTGGCGAAGTCGGTGCAGGACACCCTCAAGCCCAAGCAGATCAGCAACGGCTGTGCCGAGAGCGATTACCCGTTCTACTGCGACTACGCCGTGAAGCAGATCCTCAACGACCCGAACTACGGCAAGACGCTGCAGGATCGGGAGGACTTCCTCAAGCGCGGCGGCGTGGTCATCCGCACCGCGATGCAGCCCAAGGCACAGGAGGCCGCCACCAACGCGGTCATGAACACCATCCCGCCCAAGGACCCGAGCAAGAAGGGTGCAGCGATCGCGATGGTGACCCCGCAGACCGGTGAGGTCGTGGCACTGGCCCAGAACCGCGAGTGGGGGACCAAGGGCAAGGGCAAGACCACCTACAACTACGCCGTCGACCAGAAGGACGGCGGCACCACCGGCATGCAGGCCGGATCGACGTTCAAGATCTTCACCATCGCAGCGGGCATCGAAGCGGGTGTATCCCCCTACCAGGTCTTCGACTCCTCCGACGACAAGACGTTCGCAGCCGGCCCCTGGGGCTGCACGGACAACTACTTCGGCCCGTACACGGTGAGCAACTCCACCTCGTCGGGGCAGTTCAACATGCTGCAGGGCACTGCGTTCTCGGTGAACACCTACTTCGTCGGCCTCGAGCAGGCCGCCGGCCTGTGCCGCACCGTCGACATCGCCAAGCGCACCGGGATGACGCTTGCCAACGGCGGCGAACTGCCGACCGTGCAGTCCTTCACGCTCGGCTCGGTCGAGGTCTCCCCGCTGGCGCTCGCGACCAGCTACGCGACGATGGCCAACCACGGCGTGTACTGCAAGCCCCACGCCATCACCCGGATCACCGACGAGCGCAACAGCGGCAAGAAGATCGTCTCCAAGATTGAACCGCAATGTCGACAGGCCGTGTCCCGCGAGGTCGCTGACTCCACGACCGCCGTTCTGACCGCTGTGGTTGACGGCGGCATCAGCGGGCGCACCGGCGCGGCGATGAGCCTGGGCCGCGACGTCACCGGCAAGACCGGAACCACCGACACCTCGGCGGCAGTCTGGTTCGCCGGATACACCCCGAGCCTCTCGACCGCCGTGTGGGTCGGTGACCCCCGCGGCGGGTTCAAGTACCCGATGAAGAACGTCACCATCAACGGCTCCTACTACGGCCAGGTCTTCGGCTCGAGCCTTCCCGGCCCGATCTGGAAGCAGGCCATGTTGGGCGCGCTTGGCCGATACCCCGCCGGAGACCTTCGAGCTGCAGACGCTGTACGGACTGCGGTCGGCACGTGGCGGCGGGTCCTACATCCCCCCGACCACGGCACCGGTCCCCGGCACCACACCGCTTCCGACATCGACCCCGTGAGGTCGCGGGTTCAGCGCAACCCCATCAACTCGGCCAGCACATCGAGTTCGAACGTGAAGTAGGTGCGGCGGTCGGCCGCGGAGTCCCCGACCACGTTGTGACGATGGCCGAAGAGCTCGAACGAGACCGAACCGATGATGTGTGTCCAGGCCATGACGCCCACCGCGAAGGCGCCATCGCTGAATTCCCGGGACTGCAGGTCGGACCAGGCGCCGAGGTCGCTCAGCGCCGGCCGGAGGCTCCGGGCGACGCGGGCCGAGAACGCGGGGTTATCGGTCTGTGCGCCGGTCTGCTGCAGGATTCCGACCAGCAGGGTGGGTATTCGTGTGGCGGGGCCGATCGTGTCCCGCGGCGCCGCGTATCCGGGCACCGGCGACCCGTAGATGAGCGCGAAGCGTTGCGGATTGTCCAACGCCCACTCGCGGCTGGAAAGACCGATCACCCGCCATCGTTTCACCGGGTCCGGCTGGCGGGCGGCCCTCACCTCCACGTACTCGCCCAGGTCGTCGTACGCACGCACGATGAGGATGGTGAGGAGCTCGTCGCGGGAGCGCACGTATCGATAGATCGCACTCGATGCCATGCCCAGTTCTCGGGCGACGGCGCGCACGGACAACTGGGTGGGCCCGACCTCCAGCAGTTGCCGCGTTGCGGACTCGGTGATCGCCTCCATCACCGCAGCACGGTTCTGGGCCCTGACACCGGTCTTCGTCATACGAAGAGGATATGCGAGCACTGCTCTTGATTTCTCGGTGGGCAGCGTCTAAAGTGAGAGCACTGCTCACATATTGGAGGAACGCATGACCACTCACACGATCGTCGGCGCCGGCCAGGTGGGGTCCCGGCTCGCCGCCATGCTCGTCGACCAGGGACACGACGTGCGGCTCGTCAGCCGCCGGGGGACCGCGATCCCGGACGCCGAGGGTCGTCAGGCGGACGCCTCGGACCGGTCACAACTGCTGGCCGCAGCCTCCGGTAGCGACGTCATCTACAACTGCATCAACCCCCCGTACAGCAAGTGGCAGACCCTGTGGCCACCCATGGCCGACAACCTGATCGCCGCGGCGGAGGCCAACGATGCGGTACTGGTGACCTTGAACAACGTCTATGGCTATGGGCCGGTCGATGGACCCATGACCGAGGATCTGCCCATGGTCGGCCACACCCGCAAGGGCACCGTGAGGGCCGACATGTGGCACCAGGCGCTCGCTGCGCACGAGCAGGGCCGCATCCGGATGTCGGAGGTGCGCGCCAGTGACTACATCGGCGAGGCCGGCGAGCAGACCAACTTCGGCGACCGGGTGATTCCGAAGCTGCGCGCGGGAAAGTCCGTCACACTCATGGGACGCACGGATCAGCCCCACACCTGGACCTACACCGGCGACGCCGCACGGCTGCTCAGCATCGTGGGTGGCGACGAACGCGCCTGGGGCCGGGCCTGGCACACCCCGAGCCCGGCACCACGGACCCAGGCCGAGGTGATCGGCGATCTCGCCGCTGGCCTCGGCGTCCCGGTACCGAAGATCCGCACGGTCGGCAGCGGAATGCTCCGCATCGTCGGACTGTTCAACGCCGATGCCGGGGAACTCGTGGAGATGCTGTACGAGTTCGACCGGCCGTTCATCATGGACTCCAGTCGCGCGCAGGAGACCTTCGGCCTCGAGCCGACCACATGGCCCGACATCATCGCCGAGACCCTGCGAAGGAACGCGGTTCCGGCGTAGACCCCGATTCGGCGCGCCCGAGTGGTCCTACGACTGAAGTCGTGCCCGCACGATCCCCGAAACCGTCTTGCCGTCCGCCCGTCCCCTCGTGGCGGCCGTGACCCTCTGCATCACCGGGCCCATGGCCCCCATGCCGGTCTTGCCGTCAGCGGCCGCCGCAGCGATCGCCTCGTCGATGATCGCGGAGACCTCGGCCTCGGTCAGCGGTTGTGGGAGGTAGCCCTCCAGGACACCGAGTTCGGCCTCCTCCCGCTCGGCGAGTTCGGGACGGTTCGCGTCGCGGTAGGCCGTGGCCGACTCACGACGCTTCTTGGCCTCCTTGTCGAGCACAGCGAGAACGTCGTCGTCGGACAGTTCCCTGGCCTGCTTGCCCGCAACTTCGGCGTTGGTGACAGCGGCTAGCGCCATACGCAGGGTTGCAGCCGTGAGTTCGTCACGGGACTTGATCGCAGTCTGTAGGTCCGACTGCAGCGTTTCCTTCAGAGCCATGCGATCAATCCTGTCATGTGACCTCGATCATGGCGCCCGGGTTTCGTCGCGTGCGACCATGGTGGGATGCACATCGCAGCGAGAACCGGCCTTGCCGGCGTCGGCCTCGGCGCAGCTGCATTGGCCTACTCGTTGTGGGAAGCCCACCAGTTCACGTTGCGCGACGTCCGCGTGGAGGTGCTGCGCCCGGGTTCCCGCCCCCTGCGCGTGCTGCAACTGACCGACTTGCATCTGACACCCCGCCAAGAGGACAAGATGGCATGGGTCCGTTCGCTGGCCGACCTCGAACCGGATTTCGTGATCCTCACCGGCGACCTCCTGGGGCACATGGAAGCAGTTCCGTACCTTGCCAAGACACTGGAGCCACTCAGGGGAACCCCCGGCGTCTTCGTGTTCGGCTCCAACGACTATTGGAGCCCCAAGACCGTCAACCCCTTCAAGTACTTCATCAAGGACCGGACTCCGGTGATGTCCACGCAGCGACTCCCCACCGACGAACTGGAAGCAGAGTTGCTCAACGCCGGATGGCAGGGGCTGAACAACGCCGTCGCTGAAGCCACCGTCGCGGGTAACCGGATCGATATGCGCGGCGTCAACGATCCGCACATCCGACTGGACCGCTATCACGAGGTGGCCGGCGATTTCGACCCCGATGCTGCCCTCCGGCTGGCCGTCACCCACGCCCCGTACTTGCGGGTACTGGACCCCATGGCAGCCGACGGCGCGGACCTGATCATCGCCGGACACACCCACGGGGGTCAGGTGTGCCTTCCGGGCTACGGCGCCCTGGTCACCAACTGCGACATCGACACCCGGCGGGCGAAGGGGTTGTCATCCCACCAAGGCACCGCGCTGCACGTCAGCGCCGGGCTTGGAACCAATCCGTATGCACCGATCCGGCTCGCTTGTCCGCCGGAAGCCACGATGCTGCACCTGCTGCCGAGGGCCGGTCTAGCGGCCGGTATCCTTCATAGGAGTGCGGGGTGTGGCGCAGCTTGGTAGCGCGCTTCGTTCGGGACGAAGAGGTCGTGGGTTCAAATCCCGCCACCCCGACGCACAAGCAGACAGGGACTCCGCGCCAGCGGGGTCCCTGTCTGCTTGTGCGTCGGGAAGGCCAAGGATTTGGGAGGAGGAACGCGCCAGCGTTCCGACGGCTCCCGCCACCCGATCCGGCGGGTCCCGACGGAAGCGCGCCAACCCGATCCGTTCGAGGTTGAGCCATCCGAGAGCGGAGCCACGCGTGGATTCGCTCCCTGAGACGCCAAACGCTCCCCGATTAGCCCCGCCTTGAAGCACCGCCCCCTACGCCAGCTCGACTCCCATGGCCTCGGCGGCGCCGATCAGGCGACGGTCGAACGTAAGCAGCGCCCGCCCGCTGCGGCGCGCGAGGTCGAGATAGGCGGCGTCATACGCGCTCAGCCCCGACTCGAGGGCCGTCTGCACGACGGGTGACGGACGAGACTCTTGATGGATCTCCACGCGCAGGGACATCAGCGTGTCCGCGGCGCGCACAGCAACGGCCGGCGTCATCCGCCCGCGGCGCACAGCGGTCGTCAAGGCATTCGCACATTCGAACGTCCATATCGCCGGGGCGTGCAGTTGTCCACCTCGCACCACGTCTTGCAGTCGTCCATCATCCACGCTCTCGTCGGGGATCACCAACCCCAAGGCCGCGGACGCGTCGATGACGGTCACCGTTGACCCTCTGCGATGAGCGTCTCGATCGAGTCCGAACCCATGTCAAGGTTGGCGCGAATCTCCAGTAGATCGGCCATGGCCTGCTCGACCGTGCTCGAACTGCGCGCGGGGATCAGCCGTGCCACGGGATGCCCGTGCCGTGTGATCACCACCGTCTCGCCCGATTCCACTGAGTCGAGCAACTCCGACAGGTGGGTCTTCGCCTCGTACGCACCAACACTCTTCACACATTCAGACTAGTCGTCGACCAGTCGTCAGGTCAATCCTCCGACAGGTCGCTTGAGCGAGCCTCGACACCGCCCCCAGTCGACTCCAGCATCACCTCGAAGGCGGACACCCGATCCGCAGCAGTGACCATCACGGGTGCCGCGGCGACCTTCGCGTCGAACGAACCGAAGCCGCGCCGCATCGAACCCACGTCGCGCCACGACGTGACGACGGTCCACACCTGCGGGTCGTCGGGGCTGCGACCCACCTTGCCGTCGAGGAACCCTTCGGCTGCGGACAGGGCTTCCAAAAGCGAACGTGCCAGTTCGAGGAATCCGTCGCCGCCTCGATGCTCGGTCACAACGATCATGTGGGTCAGCCTCCCACGCCCGGGCGGAGCACCGAACTGTGCGGGCTCCCGTCGCTACGCTGTGGCAATGCGCTTGGCCCCCAAACACTGGAGCACCGAGACGTGGTGGTGTTCCATGTACGGGCATGTGGCACCGGGAGTCTCAACGGCGCAGCCCTTCGGCCGCCAGATGGTGATGGACCTCGATGATGGGACCCGCCTGTCGAGATGCCTGCGGTGTGACGCCTGGGTGCATTCATCAAGACCCCAATCGGCCGACGCAGGACCAACGCCCCGACCCGTGCGCGGCAAGGCCCTCGATGAACTGGTGGTGATCCGGGCCATTGCCATCGAACGTGGCCTGCACGTGGTCTTCTTCCTCACCTTGGCGGTACTGCTCGTGCTGCTGGAGATCGGACTACCCGCCCTGCAGCGCGATGCCCAGACACTCCTCCCGCTGTTGGACCAGACGCGCGGTGGCCAGCAGTTCTTCTCCCAGTGGCTGGACCGGCTCATCAACCTCGACGGCGGACATGTGTGGATCCTGGCGGCCATGTCGCTGGGCTACGCCGTGCTCGAGGCGGTCGAGGCGTTTTTCCTCTGGCAGGGGAAGAGGTGGGCGGAATACCTGACTGTGGTGGCCACCGCAGCCTTTCTGCCGTTGGAGATCTACGAATTGATCAATAAGGCCAGTGCGCTCAAGGTGGCGGCCATGGCGGTGAACCTCGCGATCCTCGCCTATCTGATTTGGACCAAGCGGCTGTTCGGCGTTCGCGGGGGTATTGCCGGTCTCGAGCGCGAACTCGCCGAGGACGTCGACTGGGACGATCTCGATCAGCGCGCCCCACTGACCGGCCCGGCTTGAACGCGGGGCGCATTCGGTGAGACGGTGCAGCGGTGGCGATCCTGTTGGCTGTTCGGTTCCTGCTTGAGTTGTCCCTTCTGGCTGCCCTTGGCATCGTCGGGTTCAACGCCTCGGATAGTGCTGCGGTCGGCGCCCTGATCGCAGCAGTCCTGGTCATCGCCGCGGCCACCGTCTGGGGTGTCATGCTGTCCCCGCGTCGGCGCCTCGACCCGCCGGTGGGCATTCGGCTAGCGGTGGAACTGGCACTGTTCGCCGGTGCGGCAATCGGCCTGTCCGCCATCGGGTCCCCCACGTGGGGGGCAGTGCTGTTCGCCGCGGAACTGCTGACCGTAGGCGCTTTGTGGGCGATGGGACACCCGCCCGGCGCGGACGTCGGCAGCAGGACCTGAGATATCAGCGCAACTGCGCGCCCGCTTCGGCGATCTCCGCCGGATCCCCGGGGGTGGGGACCCACGGCATGTCCAGTCCGTCGCGGCCGGCGTAGCGGGGGACGACGTGGATGTGGAAGTGGAACACCGTCTGCCATGCGGCGGCCCCGCAAGCGTTCACGAGATTCACGCCGTCGGCACCGAGTCGTTGCAGCGCACGCGCCGCGATGTCCTGGGCGAGGGCTGAGCAGTGGGCCAGTTCGTCTGGTGCGATCTCGATCAGGTCGGCGGCGTGCTTCTTGGGGATCACCAGGGCATGCCCGCGGGTGGCGGGATTGATGTCCATGAAGGCCAGGGCCCGGTCGGTCTCAGCGATCTGGTGGCACGGGAGGTCACCGGCCACGATCGCACAGAAGATGCAGGTCATGGCGCGAGCATAGGCTGTCCGGCATGGCCGAGCCCTTGAAGAACAGCTTCGGACCGGCGGTCGTGCACCGGCTCGCGCAGACCCTGCCGGTTGACCGCGACGCGTTCGTCAGCGACTGCCTGCGCGGATTCGAGCCGTTGAGTCTCATGGACCGCGCGCGACACGTCGCGGACGTGATGCACGAACACCTCGACCCGGATCCGGCGACGGCGGTCACACAGGTGGCGCGGAGTTTGGGCACCGAACGTCCACACGGCATGGACGGGTTCTTCTACAACCCGCACTCCTTCTTCATCGCCCGATACGGACTGCCGGCGTTCGAGGAGTCGATGGCCGCACAATACGTGCTCACCAAACTGTTCACCGCGGAGTTCTGCATCAGGCCATTCATCGTCGCGTACCCCGAGACGATGGACATACTGCGGACCTGGGCCGGCGACCCGGACGAACACGTGCGGCGGCTGGTCAGCGAAGGAACCAGGCCCCGCCTGCCGTGGGCGACGCGTCTCCCGGAGTTCCAGCGTGACCCGGGCCCGGTCCTGGAGCTGCTGGACCTGCTCAAGGACGACCGATCGGAGTATGTCCTGCGGTCCGTGGCCAACAACCTCAACGACATCTCGAAGGACAACCCGCGGATCGCCCTGGACGTGGCCGGACATTGGTACGAAGGCCGCGAACGGCTGGTCAAACATGCGCTGCGCACCTTGCTCAAGGCCGGTGATCCACAAGCGTTGGCGATCCTGGGCTACTCCACCAGCACCGTCACCGCCCAGGCCGAGTTGCCGCCCCGCATCGCCATCGGCAGTTCCCTGCCACTGGAGGTGACGTTGACCGGCCACGGCCGCGTGCTGGTGGACATCGTCGTGCACTTCGTCAAGGCGAACGGCTCGACCTCCCAGAAGGTCTTCCGGGGGGCGGAAGTCGACGTGGACGGCCAGGCGACGCTGCGCCGGACCATCAGTTTCCGCCAGCACAGCACCCGCCGGCACTACCCCGGCGAGCACAGGATCGAGGTCCTCATCAATGGCCGGCGGCACGAGTTGGGCGTGATCGAGGTGGTCGCAGCTGCGGCTGGCTGAGGGGCTCCCCCGAGGCGGGGGATGCCTCGACGGACGGTGTTGGCACACAATACGTGCCGTGGAGACCGGGTACGCGAGCCACAGCCGGTGGACAGCGCCAGCCCCCACGGGAGGAGCTCGGCGATGAGCAGCGACACCTTGATGCTTCTGGTAGCAGGTTTCCCGGATCCGGCGTCGGCCCAGGAACAATTCGACGACCTCGTGTCGAAGGTCGAGTCCAAGGACATCGCTAGCAGAGGCATGATCCTGGTCTCGAAGGATGCCAACGGCGAGGTGAGCGTACGCGACACCGGTGACCACATGGGCCGCAGGGGGGCCGGCTGGGGCGGTGGCGTCGGCGTGCTGGTGGGCCTGTTCGCACCGCCGTTGCTGGCCTCCGTGGCGGTCGGCGCGGCGGCCGGTGGTGTCGTCGGCAAGTTCGCAGGACACAAGGTCCGCAGCGAGATCGAGTCCAAAGTCTCCGAAAGCCTGAAAGCCGGTTCCGCCGTGCTCATCGGTATCTTCCCCGCCGACCAAAGGCTGCAGGTCGAACGCGCACTGCCCGGCGCGCCGATGAAGTCGGTCGTGGAGACCGACAAGTCCAGCATCGAGGAACTCAAGCGAACCCTGGCCGAGGCGATGGGGAAGTTCGAGCCGGACCGGTCCTCGCTGCCGATCCCGGATCGCGCGTTCGGTGGCACCGCCGGGCGCACGCTACGCGACTCCGTGGCCGATTGGTCGTTCATCCCGGGAGCCTCTGCACCCGAGGACGCTCCCAACGTGCTCCTAATCCTCATTGATGATGCCGGATTCGGTTCGATCGACTCGTTCGGCGGGCCCGTCAAGACCCCCAATTTCACCCGGGTCCAGAACATGGGGCTGACGTACAACCGATTCCATGTGACCGCAGTGTGCTCACCGACCCGTGCCGCCCTGCTCACCGGCCGCAACCAGCACCGGGTCGGATTCGGTTCGATCGCCGAGTACCCCGGCCCCTTCCCCGGCTACAGCGCGGCCAAGCCCAAGAGTTGTGCGGCCCTGCCCCGCATCCTGCGCGACAACGGCTATGTGACCGGCGGCTTCGGTAAGTGGCACCTCACCCCCGACAACGTGCAGGGTGCGGCGGGTCCGTTCGACCACTGGCCCAAGTCGTGGGGCTTCGACCACTGGTGGGGGTTCCTGTCGGGCGCGGCCGGACAGTACGACCCGATCATCACCCAAGACGACTCCACACTGGGCGTCCCCGAAGGCAAGGACGGTGAGCAGTACTACTTCCCCGACGACCTGACGGACAAGGCTGTGGAATGGTTGCACGCGGTGCGTGCCCAGGACGTCACGAAACCGTGGATGCTGTTCTACTCGACCGGCTGCGCCCACGCTCCGCACCACGTGGCGCCTGAGTGGGCCGACAAGTACAAAGGCGTCTTCGACGACGGGTGGGACGCTCTGCGCGAGCGCACGCTGGCCCGCCAGAAAGAACTGGGGATCGTCCCAGAGGACACTGAACTCACACCGCGGCCGGACCTCTTTCCCGCCTGGGACTCCCTGAGCGACTCTGAACGCAAACTCTACGTGCGCCAGATGGAGGTCTACGCCGGGTTCCAGGAGAACGCTGACTGGAACGTCGGCCGGCTGCTCGACTCGATCGAAGAGATGGGCGACCTGGACAACACCCTGGTCATATACATCTGGGGTGACAACGGCGCGAGCATGGAAGGGACGGTCACGGGGTCCTTCAACGAGATGACATTCCTCAACGGCTTGGTTCTCGATGCCGACCAGCAGCTCGAACTCATCAACAACTACGGAGGGATCGAGGCGATCGGCGGCGACCACACCGCACCGCACGTGGCTGCGGCCTGGGCGCACGCCATGAACACCCCCTTCCAGTGGGGCAAGCAGATGGCCAGCCACCTGGGCGGAACCCGCGACCCGATGGCGGTCGCTTGGCCGGCGCGGGTGAAGCCGGATGCGAAGGTCCGCAGCCAGTTCACCCACTGCATCGACATCGGACCGACGGTGCTGGAGGCCGTCGGGATTCCGGAGCCGAGCACCGTGGACGGCATCGAGCAGGAGCCCATGGACGGCACGAGTTTCCTGTACACCCTCGACGAGGCCGACGCCCCCGAGCAGCACACCGAACAGTACTTCGAGATGTTCGGCGGCCGGGCCATGTACAAGGACGGCTGGTGGGCAGCGTCGAAACCCGACCGCGTCCCGTGGGACTTCCGGCCCGAAACCCTCAAGCAGTTCGGACCCGAAGGTGACTGGGACCCCGATCGTGACGCTCCGTGGGAGCTGTACGACCTCAGCACCGACTTCTCACAGGCCCACGATGTGGCCGCCGAGAACCAGGACAAGGTCGCGGAATTGCAGGAACTGTGGTGGTCGGAGGCTGATCGCAACCGGGTGCTGCCGCTGTGGGCAGGCATCGCGATCCTGCTGGGCGACCTGCCGCCGCTGCCGACGATCACCCGCAACGTGTTCGCCGGCGATGTCCAGAACATCCAGCGCGGGATGATCCCCAGGATCGCCGGTCGTTCCTATGCGATCGAGGCGGACCTGCACGTACCCGACGGCGGAGCGGAGGGCGTCATCATGGCCAACGCCGACTTCATCGGCGGGTTCGGCCTCTGGGTCGACGCCGACGGGATTTTGCATCACACCTACTCGCTGCTGGGCGTCGAGACGTACAAGCAGAGCGCCAGCGAGAAACTGCCGACCGGCGATGTGCGCGTGAAGATGCTCTTCGAGTCGGACAAGCCGGAACCCGGCAGCGGCGGGACGGTGAGCCTGTTCATCAACGACACGAAGGTCGGGGGTGGCCAGATGCCACGCACCGTTCCGATCGCCTTCACCAGTTACGCAGGCATGGACATCGGGCGGGACAATGGCCTGGTGGTCGACCTCGACTACGAGGACAAGGCGCCGTACGCGTTCACAGGAACGGTGCGCAAAGTCGCTTTCGACCTCGCGCCGGAGTCTCACGAGACGGAGAAGTCGCTGCACGCACACGCGATGAACCACACCGTGGGCCACGGCGCTGGCGGCTGAGGCCGACGGCGGCTTGGAGCGCGGGTGCAGTGCATGACCCGTGCCGCGGCCTTCCGGTGAGAATCCGATCAGCTCTCGTTCTGTGACCGAAAGGCGCGCCGGCGCAGGCGGCGCGAGAACCGAGCAGCAGCCCCTGAAACCCGTCGCTCCGACACAGAAGTGCCCCGACCGAATCGCCGGTCGGGGCCCTTCTGTTGCGTCGTGGTTCAGCCGAGCAGCTTGGCCTTCTGAGCGGCGAACTCCTCATCGGTGAGGATTCCCTGCGCCTTGAGTTCCCCGAGTTCCTTCAGCTGCTTGATCTTGTCGTCCATGCTGTCGGCGGGGGCGGCAGCAGGAGCCGGCGCGGGAGCGTACTGCGGCTCAGGCGCGTACTGCTGTTGCTGGGCCTGCTCCTCCTCGGCCTTGCGCTCCCAGCGTCCCTGCTGGCGCCGGGACACATTGTTGGACACCGCCGTTGCGGTGCCGGCGATGACAGCGGTGCGGGCGACCCCGCGCAACAATCCGGGCATCAGGCTTTCTCCTCTTCATCGATGGCTGCCAACAATTCATTGACAGGTATACGGCCATTGGCCACCATTCGGGCACCCACCCTGCGCAGGGCGGTCGCGAACGGCGCTGCCCAGGTGTTCTCGTAGACGAGGATCGCCCCCACGGCGCCGGGGGTCAGAATCGCCGCGGCGTCGGCGAGGTCCTCGTCGGAGAGCATGCCGGTGGCAGCTCCCTCGAACACCGCGAACCCGCTTTCACCGGATGCGTCGGGCTGCACGACGGTCGCGCTGCCGTCCTCGCCGGCTGCGATCAGAGCGACATCGAGAATCCTGATCGTCCCCTTGTCGACGAGGTCGAGCAGGTAGGGCAGGGCCTCACCTGTCGGCTTCCCGTCCGGGTACTCGACCACCAGGTAGTCGACGGGCCCGAGCTCCGCTTCGGTCTGTGTCATGTTCTTCCCTTCGTTCCGGTTGATCAGACGGCCGTCGGGCCGGCTCGCAACGGTTGTGCGACCGGCCCGACGTGCGTCAGGCGTCTTTCAACTCCCGGCCGTGAACCATCACCGCGTAGATGATGAAGATATCAATAGTGATGATCACGATCGACCAGATCGGGTAGACCGGTAGCCATACGAAGTTTATGACGATGCTCAGCATCGCCAGGATGACTGCCACGGTCCGACCGAACATGTTCCCCTGGATCACGAGGAAACCGGCCAGCGCCATCAGCAGGCCGAGGATCAAGTGGATCCAGCCCCAACCGGAAACATCGATCCACAATGCAGCTTCCCTGCCGAAAACAACCCAGTCGCTGTTGAACAACGCGATCAGTCCGACGATGGCCCACAGGATCCCGCCAAGGATCATCATTACGCCTGCGAAAACGACCCATCCCGTCCAGCCTGTGCGCTGATCGGTCGAGTAGTCACTCATCCTTGCCTCCTCACGTTCGCACCTCACGTGCGATCCAACCCCGACAGTAGGATCGCCTGCCAAACTGCGGCATCACCCGCGCAGGGGGATTGCCGGGGCCCCGATCGGGCGTAGTTTCGGTGTCTGAGGAGGCAGACTTGTCGAGCGCCCAACACGTCTTCCAGTTGATGGCCAAGCCCAGTGGCGCCATCTGCAATCTCGATTGCGACTACTGCTTCTTCCTGTCCAAAGAGCAGTTGTACCCGGGCTCGCCGTTCCGCATGGACGACGAGGTTCTCTCGCGCTACGTCGAACAACTCCTGGCCGCACATCCCGGTGAGGAGGAGGTCACGTTCGCGTTCCAGGGCGGTGAGCCGACGCTGATGGGTATCGAATTCTTCGACCGCTGCCTGCAGTTGCAGCGCGAGCACCAGCGGCCGGGACAGACCATACTCAATACGATCCAGACCAACGCGACCCTGATCGACGACAGGTGGGCGCGCTTTCTGGCCGACAACGACTTCCTCGTGGGGGTCTCGATCGACGGACCCCGCGAGATGCACGACGCCTACCGCCGCGACAAGGGTGGAAAGGCCACGTTCGATCGGGTGATCGCCGGACTCGACCGACTGCGGCAGGCCGGGGTCGAATGGAACGCACTGACCACGGTGAACGCCGCCAACGCCGACCACCCGCTGGAGGTCTACCGCTTCCTGACCGAGGAACTGGGCGCGCAGTACCTGCAGTTCATCCCGATCGTGGAGCGGGTGACCGAAGAACTCCTGCCCCTGGCCGAGCAGCAAGGATGGGGCAGCCGCAACCACCGCAGCGTCCTGTACACCCAGACCGGGACCGCTGTGACCAGCCGCTCGGTGCGGCCCGAACAGTACGGGCGGTTCCTGATCGAGGTGTTCGAACACTGGGTCAGGAACGACATCGGTGAGGTCTTCGTGTCGATGTTCGACACCACTTTGGCCCACTTCGTCGGCTACGAGAACGTCGGCCTGTGCGTGCACGCCCGCACCTGCGGCGACGCGTTGGCGCTCGAGCACAACGGCGACGTCTACTCCTGCGACCACTTCGTCGAGCCCGACTACAAGATCGGCAACCTCGCCGATGGTCGCAGCCTGCTCGAGATCGTCGATTCCGCCCCGCAGCAGGCGTTCGGGCAGGCGAAGCTGACGACGTTGCCGAAGTACTGCCGCGAGTGCGACGTACGATTCGCCTGCAACGGCGGCTGCCCAAAGGACCGTTTCCTGACCACCCCGGATGGCGAGCCTGGCCTGCACTACCTATGTCAGGGCTATCAGTCGTTCTTCCGCCACGTGGACAAGCCGATGCGGCTGATGACGTCATTCCTGCGTCAGGGGCAGGAAGCCGGCGAGATCCGCCGCTGGTACACGGTCCGTGACGCCAAACGCCTGCCGGACGATCCCTGCACGTGCGCCAGCCCGCGGCCGTGGGGCCGTTGCCACGGCGCTGAACGTACCGCGATTCCACCACCATCCAATCCAAGGAGCTCCTGATGGACCAACGTCTGACCATCGACGAACGACGCGCTGCCGGTCGGCAGGCGAGATCCGAAGTACCTCTGGAAAGCCATGCCGAGTGGACGCCCCGTCCGGATCGACACGGCCCGGTGACGATCATCCAGTCCCAGAACCAGCAACGGGTGCCGTGGCTGCTGCCCATCCGACACGCCCGGATGGGGGTTTCGCCGTTCACCTTCTACCGGGGTGCGGCGGCCATCATGGCCGAAGACCTGAGCAGCACCCCCGACAGCGGTCTGTGGGTGCAGGCCGGCGGTGACGCCCACCTCGCCAACTTCGGGGCCTACGCGTCCCCCAGCCGGCAGTTGGTGTTCGACGCCAACGATTTCGACGAGACGCTCCCGGCGCCGTGGGAATGGGATCTGAAACGACTCGTCGCGAGCCTGGTGATCGCCGGCGACCATTTCGGGGCTCCCGAGACCAAGCAACGACGGCTGGCCGCGCACGCCGTGCACGCCTACCGCACCGCGATGCAGGAATACGCGAACAAGCCGACGATGGAGATCTGGTACGCCTACCTGACCACTGAGGACATCGAAGGGTGGAAGGGTTTGCCCAAGGATGAAATCCGCAAGCGTCTCGAGCGGTTCTCGACCAAGGCCCGCAGCCGGACCAGTTTGCAGGCTCTGGCCAAACTCACCACCACCGAATCGGGTCACCTCCGGATCAAGAGCCAGCCCCCCCTGCTCTGGCCGCTGGACGAGGTGCCCACCGACTACGGCTCGGATGAGGTGCAGGAGAAGGCACGGGAGGTCTTCTCCGCGTACGTCGCTACGACCGACGACCACATCCAGGCACTGCTGTCACGCTTCAAGGTGGTGGACGTCGGCCTCAAGGTCGTCGGCGTGGGCAGCGTGGGGACGCGGTGCTTCATCGTGCTCCTGGAGGGCCGGGACAGCCAGGACCCCCTGTTCCTTCAGATCAAGGAAGCCGGACCTTCGGTTCTTGAGGACCATCTGCAGCCCAGCGTCTATGAGCACCAGGGACGTCGGGTCGTCGAGGGTCAGCGCATGGTCCAGGCACAGACCGACATCTTCCTCGGCTGGACGACCGGCAATGACAACCGGCACTTCTACGTACGCCAACTGCGGGACTGGAAGGGATCGGCCAACCTCGAGTCGGGAACGTACAAGCAACTCAAGTTCTACGCGGATCTGTGTGCTCAGACGATGGCCCGCGGCCACGCCCGGTCCGGCGATCCCATCGCGATCGCCGAGTACATGGGCACCGGTACCGAACTCGACGACGCCGTCGCGGAGTTCGCCATGCGGTACGCCGCGCAGAATCGCACGGACTACGCGGCCTTCAAGCAGGCCATCGCCGACGAAGTCCTGCCGGTGGCGCAGACCGCGTATTAGAAGAACGTCTTCCGACAACAGGGGGCCGGTGTCGGCAGTGGGTCCCGGCTAACGCCTCCCGCATCGAGCGGATGCGGATGCAGTCCAGGACAGCCTCACCGACCGTTGTCCGCGGATCGCTGTCAAGGTCGGAGCGGCACTTCCCGACTGCCCTTGACATCCGAGGAACCGGCCCGCCGCGGCTCAGGCCGGCGCCGCCACCAGGGCATGGACGACCACGTCGAGCGCATGCTTGAGGTCGCCCTCCAAACCGGTCGCCTCACGGATCCACTGCTCGTAGGTCCCCCAGCCGAGCACGAGGGCTCCCAGCAGGGCCACCACCTCCTGGTCGCTGAGCGGCCCCTGCCACTGCTGGGCCCGAAGTCGTTGCAGCAGGGCGGTCATCACCGGCGGGGTGCCGAACGCGCTCCTGCTGTCCCCGGTCAGCACGGAGAACGCCAGTATGCGGAAGTCGGGTGACACATCGAGGGCTGCCTCCACGGCCCGCCGCACCGTCTGTTCACCGTCGTCGCCTGTCTGCGTTCGAGCTGTCACCTCCGCGATCACCTCCTCGACGACCGCGCGGCGCAGGTGCTCCTTGCCGTCGAAGTACCGATAGATCACGACGTGGGAGACTCCGGCAGCAGCGGCGATCTCGCGCACACTGACCTCCCCGGCGGGACACTGCCTCATCAGGCGACGCGCCGCGGTCAGAATGGCCGCTCGGGGCCCGTCCGAGTCCCCAGGCGGCTTGTCCGGCTCTCCTTGTTGCCAGGCCTCTATGTCCTGAACCCGCCACAGTTTCACGCGCGGGCGGACGACCACCGGAGCGGGGAAATCCGGGTATCTGTTCATGTAGGTGCCGACACTGTTGCGATGGCTCAATCCCAGCAGGGCGGCCACCTGCGAGGTGTCCAGTAGGTCCTCGCTGTCGACGAGCATACGGACATACTACCAACTCAAGTCTAACTAGTTAGACTGAATGTGTGGGTTCTCCCCAATGAAACAGGCCTAGTGCGACAATATCCGTTATCGACACCTCGCAAGGACTCCCGCCGTCCACCGACACGCGGCGCAGCATCACGCCCGCAACGAAGCTGCGCCCGCCCCGCGTTCGCCACGCACAGGTGACGCGCAGCCGCCTACTGGACGACCCCTCCGTGGTCGAAGCGACCATCATGGGAGTCCACGCGCCCGCCGGATACGGCAAGACCTCCTTCGCCGTGCAATGGGCCTCGCGGTCAACCCAGCCGATCGTGTGGGTCACCTGCGACGAGTCCGACAACGACCCGTTGGTGCTGATCGCCTCGATCCTGGCCGGCATCGAGCAAAGTGGCGCGGGCGAGGCGTTGTTCCAGCAGCCGCTCACGGTCGCCGAACCGGCGTACACCCGGTCGATCCTGCCGGCGTTCGCTGCGGACGTGGCATCGTTGAGTCCTGCCATCACGTTCGTCCTCGACGAAGTCCAGGTTCTCGACGAACCGCAGTCGCTGGCCGTGGTGACGACCCTGATCAAGTCACTGCCAACCGATGCCCGGATCGCACTCGTTGGCCGTTCCCTCCGGCATCTACCCATCCCCTTGTGGCGCGGCCAAGGCCTGCTCAGGGAGATCACGGCAGACGACCTGTCCTTCACCAGGTCTGAGACGCGTGAGGCGATCAGAGCCTTCGGCGCTGACGAGAACCCCCTCGACGACGTGTTCAGCACATCTCAGGGCTGGCCCGCAGGGGTTCTGCTGCTGAGCCAACGGGGAGGCTCTGCCACGTCGATGAGCCACGTGCACGAATTCATCGAAGCCGAGGTGCTCGAACCGCTGCCGCCTGACCTGCGCAGTTTCCTGTGCGACACTGCCGTGCTCGGAACGGTAACCGCCGATCTGGCTGCCGAGATCACCGGCGAAGGCGCCGCGGCCGAACTGCTCGAGCGAGACTTCGACAGTGTCCTGATACACGACGTCGGCCTCGACACTTACCGCTTCCATCCTCTGCTAGAGGACTGCGCCCGCAGCATTTACGCGCGGCAGGACCCGGAACGCCTCCGGAACATCACGAGCAGGGCAGCGATCTGGCACCTCGAACGGGGACACCTCGAGCTGGCGGTGCACCTGGCCCTGACCAGTGGTGACTGGGAGACGATGGGCCAGGTCGTTTGGCCCGCTGCGCGACTGTCGCTGCTGCAGGGCCGGACGGTCACGGTGCTGGGCTGGCTCGACGTCGCAGGTGAACGGGCTCTACGCGCGGTGCCGGAGTTGAGCCTCACTGCGGCCTTCGCGTACCTGGCCACCGGCCACTTCGGGCATGTGCTGCGATACACGAAGATGACATCGGCGAGCGTTCCCGACGACTGGCACACCGACATCCGGGCCAACGACGTACGGTCCCACCTGGCGCTCTTGATCGCCATCAACCATTTCGGGCTCGACGATGTGCACGAGGCCGTCGATCTGACGCGAGCCGCCATGGCTGCCTTCGAGCCCGACAACCCGATCCAGGCGTTGAGTCACCTTGTCCTCGCGCTGAACCTCGCCCTGGCCGGCGATCCGCAGGCGGACGAGGAGTTTCACATGTCGGCGGCCATCTCCCGGTCCGTGGGACTGGCCAGCACGGAGGCCGAGTCGTTCTGCCTGCGCGGCTTGTGGCAGATGGCCACGGGCTCGGACACCGCAGCATGCGAGAGCCTCGAATCGGCACTGGCCGCTTACGCGTTCCACGATCTCAGCACGATGGCGAGCACCAGCGGAATCATCGCCCTGGGAAGGGTGGCGCTGGCCGTGATCCGGGGCAACGAGCGAGATGCGGCGCAAGCGATCACACAACAGCAGGCGATCAATCCGCAACTCGGGACCGTCATGCCCTGGTACCGCCCGCTATCCGGGGCCATCCTGGCGCTGGCGAGCATCCGATGCGGTGACTTCGACGGCTACCGCCAGTACATGTCCTGGTGTGACGGCTCGGAGGCGCCGGAAGCGGGCATGTGCACCTTGCTGGCGGCTCGAGCTCGCCGGGGATACTCCGCGGCCAGCCCCCTGGCCGAGCTGAGTCCCGCAGAACGACGTGTGTGGGACCTGCTCATGGGACGGATGACCCTGGCCGAGATCGGACAGACGCTGTTCCTGTCCCGCGAGACGGTCAAGAGCCACACGGCAGCCATCTACCGCAAACTCAACGTCCAGTCCCGTCGCCAAGCCCAGGATCTCGCCGAAACCTGGCGCTGACCGGCCCAGCGGCGATCTGCTGGCTGCCGGCGAGTCGTTGCGCCACCACCCACGATCGGAGTTTCGCGGGCCCTTCAGACTCGAAGGGGTCGTCGGTGCCCCAACCGCCCCGACGACCCATGTCATCCAAGAAGGCCTTCTGGTGAGGATTCGACCTCTGACAGGTCGTTTCTTCACCGCAAGGAGCACGTGGCCCATCCGCGCAGGCGGCCCACGCCGAACATTCAACCGCCAACACAGCCCGCGCCACCGAGAACGATCCGAAGCGCTGAGTTTCACCCTCAACAGGTGATCCCGACCCGGCGAACTTCGACGATCGTGTGATGGGAGGGTTTGCACATGGACAACGACGTATCGGGCGACACCGAAGAGGTGCGCCGGCTCAAAGCACAAATCGACGACCTGCAGCAACAGGCGACCACCAAGCCGCCACGGAGGTGGGTGAGGACGTTCTGGTCCACGCTGCTCATCGTCGTGGCCTGCATCTTGGCCCCCTTGTCAGTGGTTTCAGTGTGGGCGCGTGGCGAGGTCACCGACACCAGCCGCTACGTGCAGACCGTGGCGCCGCTGGCATCTGATCCCGCGGTGCAGCAAGCGGTGACGAACCGGATCACCGCGGAGATCTTCACGTACATCGACGTTCCCGGCCTGACCAGTGAAGCGGTCGCCACCATCTCCGAGAACCGCTCACTGACCCCCCGGCAGACCGCCGCTCTGGAGGCACTCACCGGCCCGCTGAACTCCGGCATCGAGTCCTTCACCGAACAGACGGTGCAACGCGTCGTGCAATCCGAGCAGTTCGAGGCTGCCTGGGTCGAGGCGAACACCTTGGTCCACCAGCGCCTGAACGCCGCGCTGAGCGGGGAGAACGTCGACAACGCCCTGCAGGTGGAGAACAACCAGGTCGTGCTCGACCTGAGCAACCTCATCACTCAGGTCAAGCAGCGTCTGATCGATCGTGGGCTGACCGTGGCCGCGAACATCCCGGCCACGACCTCCGCGACCATCGTGCTGTTCGACGTGCCCAACGCCACCTCGCTGCAGACGGGCTACTCCCTGCTCAACGCCGTGGGCTTCTGGTTGCCGCTGATCGCGATCGCACTAGCGGTTCTCGGCATCTTCGTGAGTCACCGGCCGCGCAAGGCACTGGCATGGTTCGGATTCGGGCTCCTCGTCGCGATGTCCGTGACCGCGGCTGCGCTGGCAGCCGGGCGTCTGGCCTACACGAATGAACTGCCGGCCACCGTCGACACCGCCGCCGCCACGGCGATCTTCGACCAGTTCACGTACTTCCTGCGCCAGAGCCTCTGGGCGGGCGCAGCCGCAGGTGCGGTGCTGCTCTTCGGCGGCCTGCTGCTGGGAGAGGGAAATGTGGCCACTGGCATCCGTCGGGTGCCCGTCCGGGTCGCTGCGTCGATCCGTCGCTGGCTGGCATCCCTGGGTCTGCAGATGCAATCAGTGCACGCATGGGTCTCCGCCCAGGCCACGGGCCTGCGGATCGCGGCGTCGCTGGCCGCACTGGTCTTCGTGATGCTGCAGCGCTACAAGACCCCGGAGCTGATCCTGTGGACCACCGTCGGGTTGCTCGTGGTGCTGTTCGTCATCGAGATCTTCGCCGCGGACGAGCAATCCCCCGCTCAGGGGGATCAGGTTGCGACCCCGACGACCTGATACTTGGCAGCACTAGCACAGGAGGCAACACATGAGTATCGGACCCGTTCAACTACTGGTGATCGGCTTCAGCCAGCCCGACTTCGAGGGTGAGATCGCCGCCGAACTCGCCCGACTGCGGGAGGCGGACACGGTGAAGGTCATCGACGCGATGGTCGTCTACAAGGACGCCGACGGTGAGTTCACCGTCGCGCACCTGGACACCCTCACCGACGACGACCGAGTCGAGTTCGGCGCCACCCTCGGAGCCTTGATCGGTCTGGGCTTCGACGGCGAGGAAGGCGCGGAAGCGGGTGCGCTCGCGGGGGCTGCTGCTGCCGCGGAAGGCATCGACGTGGTCGAGCAGAACGCCGACTGGGACGTGCTGGCCGGCATCCCGGACGACAGCGCTGCGGCTCTGCTGCTGATCGAGCACCACTGGGCGGTGCCGCTGCGCGACGCGATCGCCCGCGCCGGTGGATTCCGCATCGATGACGGCTTCATCAGTCCGCTGGACCTGGTGGAGATCGGCCTGCTCGGCGCCGAAGAGGTCGCAGAGCACGCACTGGCAGAGAACTGAGAGGAGATCTTCATGATGGGTGGTAGGAGAGTCGCACGCCGCACCAGCCGACGCACCGCACGTCGCGTGAGTCGTCGCTAAGTCCGACACAAGCCCGCAGCCTCCCTCTCCCGTACCCCGGGGAGGGAGGCTGCGGTCTTGTGGGCTTCGGATCCGACAGGGGAGTTGTCCAGTCCGCAGCGATGAACGAGCGGCGCAACCAGCAGGATTCGCCAAACCAGCATCGTTGCGCGACTCAGTGGCTACACAGGCGCAAGCGGCCGGGAGGTCGCGCGGTCTGTGGGCGGCTCGACGCCCTAGGACGGTGAGCCCGTGGCCTTGGCCTGTTACAGGGCTGCCGAACAGCAACGAGCGGTTCCACGGCGGATACTCTGGACGCATGGATGTCGGAGTCTTCGGAGCCACTGGACAGGTCGGCGGCGTCATGCGCACGCTGCTGGCCGAGCGTAACTTTCCCCTGGACCGCGTGCGGTATTTCGCATCGGCACGCAGCGCCGGAACGGCCCTGCCCTGGGGTGACGAACAGATCACCGTCGAGGACGCCGCAACGGCGGACTTCAGCGGGCTGGACATCGCACTGTTCTCCGCGGGTGGTGCGACCAGCAAGGAACTTGCGCCGAAGGTCGCTGCCGCGGGCGCGGTCGTGGTCGACAACTCATCGGCCTGGCGGATGGATCCCGACGTCCCACTGGTCGTCGCCGAGGTCAACCCGGGCGCACTGCGCGAGATCCCCAAAGGCATCGTCGCGAACCCCAACTGCACCACGATGGCCGCGATGCCCGTGCTCAAGCCGCTGCATGAGGACGCCGGGCTGAACCGACTGATCGTGAGCACCTACCAGGCGGTATCGGGCGCGGGCCTGGCGGGAGTCCAGGAGTTGGCCGACCAGGTCGTCAAGGGCAGCCAGAGCGATTTGGCACAACTCACCTACGACGGCGCTGCGGTGGACCTGCCCGATGCCGCCAAGTTCCCCGGCACCATCGCCTTCAACGTCCTGGCGCAAGCCGGCAACTTCGTCGACGACGGCTCGGGCGAGACCGATGAGGAGCAGAAGCTGCGCAACGAGAGCCGCAAGATCCTCGGCATCCCGGACCTGCGGGTATCCGGCACGTGCGTGCGCGTCCCGGTCTTCACCGGGCACAGCCTTTCCATCCTGGCCGAATTCGACCGCCCGATCGCTGTGGCCCGCGCCCGCACGCTCCTGCAGGACGCGCCCGGGGTGATCGTGACCGAGGTTCCGAATCCCCTGCAGGCCGCCGGTCAGGATCCTTCGTTCGTCGGCCGGTTCCGGCAGGATGGCGAGAACGGGCTGGCCTTCTTCGTCAGTAACGACAACCTGCGCAAAGGCGCGGCGCTGAACGCCATCCAGATCGCGGAGTTGCTCGCGGCCCGCTGACGGCAGACCCCGTCGGGGCTCCTAGACCTTGCGGATGTCGACGGGGACGGACTTGAACGCCGGCGTGCGGGACTCGGGGTCCAGACGCGCGTCGACGAGCCTGTTCGCCTCGGGGTAGTACATGGCCAGCGCGCCGCGTGCGATGTCGATGATCGCCGCCCACACACGCATGGAGCCGATGGCGCTGCTCACCTCGACCGGATCCCCCTCCCGGATGCCAAGGCTGAGGGCATCGGCGGGGTTGATCATGACCACGTCACGGCGGGAGTTGCCGCGATACAGGTCCTCCTCGTCGTACACGACGGTGTTGAACTGCCCCTCCGAACGGATGGTCATGAGCTGGAAGCCGTCCGGAACCGGCGGGACGTCGACGACGTGGAAGTGCGCCCGCCCGTCGTCCGTGGCGAAACGCGGCTCGTGGAAGGTCCGGCCTGCGACCTGGAACTCCCCGTCAGCCTCTACGCGCGCGATCCCTTCGTAGCCGGGCACCACCGCCGCGATGGCCTCGCGCAGATGACGGTGGGAACGCAATGCTGTCCAGTCGAAGCGGTCGGAACCCATGGCACCGTCGGCCAGGCTCGCGAGCACATCGGTCTCCGAGCGCATCTCGCCGGGCACATTCGCCGGACCGCCCTCGGAGAGACGCACGTAGTTGAACATCGACTCCTGGGTGGTGGGTTGATCCTCCTCGTCGCGGGCCAGGACCGGCAGGATCAGCATGGTCCGGCCGTTTCCGTGGAAATGCCCGGGGTTGAGTTTCGTGGTGAGGGACACCGTGATGTCGATGTTCTGCAGTGCACCCGCAGCCCACTGGGAATCGGGATTGCTTCCCCAAAGATTGCCGCCGACCAGTACCGCTACATCGATCTCACCAGCCTGCGCCGCCTGCATCGACGCATAGGTGTCCTGTCCGGTCGACGTCGGAGCGGAGAAACCGAAACGCTGCTCGAGGTCGGCGGTGAACGCCGCCTTCAGAGTCGGGGACACACCCATCGAGCCCACGCCCTGGACGTTGGAGTGACCCCGGATCGGCATCAGTCCGGCACCGGTACGACCGAGGAAACCGCGTGCCAGCGCCAGGTTGCCCAGAGCCCGGACATTGTCGGTGCCGTGGGCGTGATGGGTCAGGCCCATGGACCACATGAAAATGCCGCGCTGCGCGCCGGAGAGCAGGTCGGCGGCGGCCTCGATATCGCGGCGAGGAACGCCGCAGACCACGCTGAGTTCGTCCACACTCAGGGCGGCCAGATGCCGTTCGACCTGCTCTGAACTCGTTGTGTAGGCGCTCACGAAATCGCGATCCCACGGGACGAGTTTCAGCAACGCGGTGAACAAGGCGATGTCCCCGCCGATCCGTGGCTGCAGGTACAGGTCGCTGACCTGCGAGCCGGCCGCCAGGCTGCGAGCATCCGACGGCAGCCGGAAGCGTCGAAGACCCAGTTCGGAGATCGGGTTGACCACAATGACCTTGCCGCCGCGTCGGCGCAGTTTGATCAACTGGGTGACCAGCCGGGGATGGTTGCTGGCCGGATTCGCACCGGCCACGAGGACCAGATCCGCGCGCGACAGGTCCTCGAGAGAGGTGGAGGCGGTGCCGCTGCCGTAGATACCGGCCAGGGCGACCGACGACGCGTTGTGGCAGTAGAAGGAGCAGTTGTGGACGTTCGGGCTGCCATAGGCCCGTGCCACCAGTTGCATCAGGAAGGCCGCCTCGTTGCCGGAGCGGCCGCTGGCGTACCAGAAGGTGCGCGTGGGATCAGTGTGACGCAGCGCGGAGCCTGCCACTTGCAGAGCCTCGTCCCAGGCGATCCGCTCGAAACGATCGTCGCCGGGCCGAAGCACGACAGGGAAGGCGAGCCGGCCGAGATTCTCCGCCTCAGCGCTGGTAAGTCGGCGCAGATCGGCCAGCGTGGTACCGGTGAACAGAGCCTCTGGGATCGCCGGTTGCATGTCGGCGGTCTGCGCCTGGACGGACTTCTTGCACACCTCGGGGAAGTGGCCGGCCTCGTTCACCATGCCGCCGAGTTGGCCTCCCATTCCCAGCGCACACGTCTTGCAGGTGTTCTTCGACTTCAGTCGCTTGAGGGTCTGTGTGAACTCGCCGGTCCCCCACGCCTTCTTCAGAACGTACGAGATCGCCGGCAGTCCGCCAGCGGCGTTGACCCTAGGTTGCGCCATGCAGACACGGTAGTGGGCGCATCAGGTCGCGGCGTCGACGCGCCGCGTGGCAAGGATGAGGCGGCAGGCGCCCGGTTCGGAGAATGGCAGCAGATCCGCGTCCTTGGCGTCGTGCCCCATCTGCGTCATCGCACCCTGCACCAGGCCCAGATGGACCTGACACACGACCTCCGGATGGACCCGCGCGACGTCCAGCAACGGGCACTGACGCAAGGCCACCGAGGCGTACCCGGGCTGCGCCTTCGGGTCGAAACCGAGCTCCGACAACACACTGACGACCTCCCGGCGCGCTTGCCGCGGGGTTTGCGGCGCTCGGCCCTGCACCATGCTTGCCCCCCACGTGGAGCCGGCCATCCGCGCATCTGCACCGGGGTCGGGGCTCGTGGTGACGAGCACCGTCGCGAGAGCGGACGCGAGATGGCCGTAGTCGCGCACCCTGGGGTCGGCTTGCGCCCAGACATCGGCCCGGTACACCATCGACGGTCGGCCGCGGCCATGGGCGGGTCGTCGTGATCGCTGGGCCAGACCGGACTCGACGAGGCCATCGAGATGGCCGCGCGCCGTGTTTGCGTGCAGACCCAGGGCTCCGGCCACCTCGCGCACCGTCACCTCCTGCTCAGCTTCCAGATGATCGAGCACCCGACTGCGGGCCTGGGAGAGGGTGACCGTCGCCGCGCGGCGGGAGGGGGCCGGACCATTTTCCACAAACAAAAGTGTAGTAAATTTAGGCCATGAGTACAGACCTCCCCATTCGATCCACCAGCAGTTGCCGTTGCGGCGAGTCCCACTCCGGCGACCCGGTGCTGGATGCGCGGACGATTCCGCACGCGATTCGGCACGCGGCCATCTTCGGTGCCCTCGATTCCCTGAGATCCGGCGCGGCGATGGAACTCATCGCGCCGCACGAGCCACTGCCCCTGCTGGCCCAGATCGACAAGCGCTACGACGCGGGCTTCGAGGTCTCGTACCTCGAGCAGGGTCCTGAGCAGTGGCGTCTGCGGCTGGCACGGCGGTAGATGTCCGGCGCCCAGCACTGGGAGGGCGTCCATCGGTCCAAGGCCGCCGACGAGGTGAGTTGGTGGCAGGATCCTGAGGACCTGTGGCTGGACCTCATCGACGATCTGGACCTCCCGCCGGACGCTCCCATCCTGGATGTCGGCAGCGGTTCATCGCTGCTCGTGGACGCGCTGGTCGCCCGTGGTTTCACACGCGTCGCGGCCGTGGACATCTCACCGGCAGCACTGGAAGGCATCGCCGCGCGGGTGGGCGACGCGGTGTCCCTGACCGCCGGCGACATCCTGGATCACATCAACGCGCATCCGGTCGCCCTCTGGCACGACCGGGCGGTCTTCCATTTCCTCACCGAGTCGGCGGAGCGTGAACGCTACCGGCGCAGGCTGCACGCAACGCTGAATAACGATGGCCACGCCATCGTCGCGACGTTCGCGCCGGACGGCCCGGACACCTGTAGCGGCTTGCCGGTGCGCACGTACGGCGGCGAAGACCTGGCACATGAGTTGGGGCTACGGCTTGTGCGCTCCGATCGGCGCATCCACACCACACCGTGGGACACCGCCCAGCCGTTCACCGTGGCAGTTCTCACACGATGAGAGGGGCCTGGCGGGACGAGCAGACTCGCACGGGGTCCCCGACCTTCAGTTCCCCAGGTCCTCGGTGCACCGCGTTCTGACCGAACATCACACCCCCCTTGGCCTTGCGGAAGGTGCCGAGCGTGCGCAACGGCTCACCATCACCGCGGATCCCGGTCGCCTGATCGACCCGGGTGATCGCACATCGGGCACATGGCTTGACCACATCCACAGTGACTGGGCCGAGGTCGACGGTCACCCAGGTGTCCTCGGCGAACGGCTCGGCGCCCGCGACCACCACATTCGGCCGGAAGCGGTTCATCGGTAGGGACTGCGGCAACCGGCTGTTCAGTTGAGCCAGCGAGGACTCGGAGATGATCAGCAACGGAAACCCGTCGGCGAAGCCCACCTGACCGCCACCGATCTCTGTGGGGCGGCGGTGGTCGGGGGCCGTCTTCACCAATCGGCACGGGCGCTCCAGCAGCGCACTGAGCAGATCGGCCACCTCGTCGCCGCAGTCGATCGCTGCTCCGGTGTGTTCCCACACCGTCACCTGACGGCGCCCGGACGGACGAGCGATCGCGATGCCAGCCGGGGTCTCCAGACGCAGCCCGTCAGCGAGAACCGGTTGGACCAATGCCAGTTTCGGCGCCTCCCGCTGGGTCAGGAACATCCCGTCGGGATCGACCACCATGTACTCGCGGTCCCCGGCCATGCCAAAACCGTCCAGTTCCCGACGATCGACGCGTAATCCGGCGCCGGACTTGATCGGGTAGACGAACAGGCCGCTGATCTCCACACGGAGATTGTCTCAGCAGTCGGTGGGGTGGTCGCGGCTGTCCGTCCCCAGCCAGCGCGGCACTGCACTACTCCGGGATCGGTCTGCTCACCGATCGACCAGGGTGCGCCAGATCCACGACTGCCCGACCCGGTTTCCCGACACCACATACTGCGCGGCAGAAGGCACACTCAGCGTCGTGTCCAGAGCCCGCCGGTCGTACCCCATCCCGATCAGCAGCAGGTGATCCCCCGGCTCGAGCACCTCATCGCTACCAGGGGTGACAGTGGCGGTTCCCGCACGTTCCAGCATGAGGGGAACGATATCCAGGGCTCGTTGCCGGTCCTGCGGATCGCGCATCAGGGTGCCGAGGGTCAGGTCGTCCATCAGGTCCATCAGTGCCGGCGCATGCTCCTCGGTGAGGTCCAGCGTCCAGATGTCCTGCAAATGCCGGCCACAGCAGTCCGTGATGCGGGCGAGCACCTGCGACGACCAGGCGTCGTCGCGCTGCTGGGCCAACTGCACGAAGCGCCACAGAGTCGCATCAGTGATTCGGGCCAGGACCTCGTGGGCGATGAGCCGGGTCGGCACGAGCAGGGAGTCGACACCCAGAGCTTCGAACAGCGGCCCGTTGGCCGGATCGTTCTGCCGTCCCACGAGGAACAGGTCCGGATTGAGCTTGCGGGCGGCTGCCAGCAGCGACAGATTCGTGGTGTCGTTGTTCGTGGCTGCGGCGAAGGCGACCGCGGTGTCCAGGTGCGCCTGCTCCAGCGCTGCAGGGCTCGTCGCATCCTTGATGACCGCGTCCACCCCCTCGCGTGGCCGGACATGTGGGTCGATGACCGTGACGGGGGTGTTGTGACGCACGAGGTCCGCGGTCAGATGACCGCCGAAACGCCCATGCCCGCAGACGATCCACCGTCCGTGCTCGGGCACATCGACCGGATCCGGAAGCTCGGTGTCCGATCCGGAGGTGAGCCAGTCGGTGAGCCGGTGGGTCTGCGGGGATCTGACCGCGAGCATCAGTTCGTCGCCGAACAGGTTGAACGGGTCCACGATCATCGGTTCACCGAAGGCCCGCATCCGCTCGATGAGGCCGTCCTCCAGAGTCCGACACACGACTGGCACGTCGGGTCGCAGCAGACTCGCCGCCATGGTGATGGCCAGATTCGCCTCGTCGTCGTTGGTCAGCGCGATGATGCCCGCGCAGTGCTCACTCTGCAGACCGGCTCGCCGCAGTTCGTGCGGATTGCTGGCATCGGCGACCAACCCCGCGACATCCGACCGGAACGCCGCGAGGTCCAGCGCTTCGATCCGCTGGGGGACCAGGTCGATCACCACGAGGCGGTGGTCGGTACGGTCCAGACTGCGCGCGACGACCTCTCCGGCCTGTCCGAAACCGGCGAGGATCAGGAACGGCTCATGCAGGCGCCGTACCTGCCGCTCGAAGCGTTGCAGGCCAAGCGCCTCCCGGAATCCCCGGTCCTGCAGCAGCGCCAGTACCGACCCGATCGCATACGCCCAGGCGATGACGCTCAAGTAGATGCTCACAATCACCCACGCGCGCTGGGCGGTGGTGAACGGATACGGAATCTCACCGAAACCGATCGTCGTGGCGGTGTAGCTCATGAAGTAGAAGGCCTCGAACGGGTCCATGTGCCACGGTTGGCCTTCGGCGTCCACTCCAGGCATCAAGGTCAAACCGACGAACGGGTTGCTCGCATCGGCCGCCAGACCCGGCACGTCGGACTTGAACGCGGCGAGGTCCAGCGCCTCGATCCGCTGCGGTTCGATGTCCAGGACCACCAACCGGTGGTCGGTACGGTCCAGGCTGCGGGCCACGACCTGACCGGCCTGACCGAAGCCGGCGATGATCAGGAACGGTTCCCGCAGGCGCCGGACCCGGCGCTCGAAGCGCTGAAGGCCCATCGCCTCCTTGAACCCGCGGTCCTGCAGCAGCGACAGCACCGAGCCGATCGCGTAGGCCCACGCGACCACGCTGAGGTAGATCGTCACGATGACCCAGGCCCTCTGCGCCGCGGTGTACGGGTAGGGGATCTCGCCGAAGCCGATCGTGGTCGCCGTGTAGCTCATGAAGTAGAAGGCCTCGAACGGATCCATTCGCCACGGTTGGCCCTCCGCGTCGACACCGGGCATCATCGTCAGGCCGGCGATGCTCACGGAGAACAGGCTGATCAGCACGATCAGCGGGGCCCGCATCCGCCGCAGCACCAGGAAGATCGCCGTGGTCGACGGGCCGACCGGCGCGATCCGCCGCACTGGGGCGTGCGTATCGGCCACTGGTCACTGCCTCCGGAACGAGACGGTCTCCACGACCAGCAAGGTCACTGAGATGACGTTGGCCAACAGCGCCCCTCCGGACAACGATACGACGCTGGAGATCTGCTCGGCGTTCAGCGCCACCCGTCGGCGATGTTGTTGTAGTACGACCACAGACTCGCCGCTGCCACCAGTTGCAGGGACGCGACGAGGCTGGTGGCCAAGTGCACAGCGCCGATCTGCGTGCGGTCGCCGAACTTCATCACCAGTGCGATCAGGTTCACGACGACCGCGGCGAACAGTTCCGTCGCATTGTGCACCGCAGGGTCGTCGAGCGGGCCGAGGAAGAAACCGAAGTTCAGGGTGGCGGCGAGCACCACGAAGAATCCGAAGACGACCTTCTCGAAGTTCATGGACCAGCACACCCCCTTTCCTTGCGGCAGTGTAGCGCCGGTGGGGGCCGGTTCGATGGTCGCAGGCAGGCCACGTCCTAGACCGCGCCGGCGCCACCGTAAGCAACACCGCGGCCACCCCCAATCGGCATGGGCGGCGTGGACTAGCCCGATAGTTGCCAAATGACCCCTAGATTGCAGGCCATCTCGCAACTAGTGGGACATTTCGTCCCGCAAGCCCTCACCCACCGCGGAGAACACGCCGCAAACCGGCTACTGACGGCCCACCGTGAGCAGCACCGCGCTGTCCTCCAGTGCCGCGACCGAATGCCGTCGCGGCGGGATGACCAGCAAGTCGCCGGCCACGCCCTCCCACTGCTCGTCACCGGCAGTGAGCCGCACCCGACCGATCAGCACGTAGAGCGTCGCCTCACCGGGGCTCTCGTGCTCGGCGAGTTCGCTGCCGCCGGTCAGCGCCAGCACCGTCTGCGACAACACGCTGCCGCGGAACACCGTTGCCGCGCTGCGCCCGGAGTCGTTACTCCGGGCAGCGTCGATCTGGGCGTGTGCCACCTCGAACATATGAACCTCCTAGGACAGCGCCAACGCGCCGCCGACGACAACCAGAACCGAAACCACGATCTCAACCGCCCCGATGACAGCCGGACGGGCACCCGGCGGGACGGCGAACGCGCGCACCGCCGCCACCCCGAACGGCAGCAACAGCCACGGCGAGATGAGGGCCATCCACAGGGCCAGCACGTGGAAGATCCGCGAGGCGATGGCCCAGCGCCGGTCGTCGGCCTCGCGGATGAGCGACTTGACGTGCAGCACCGAGCCGGTGAAGAACACCAAACAGATCAGTGCTGCGGTCCAGGCGTCGGCGGCAGCGGGATCCCCGATGCCCAGGTCCGGCACGTCGAACGCGATCGCCCAGAACAACGGCACGGCGAGGCTGGCCTGAGAGACCAGCAGCAGATCGTTGCTCGCACCGCGTTCATGCCCGGTGCGTGTCAACCAGACACTCACCGCCCACAGGACGCCCAGTGCCGCGCCCACCCACAGCAGCCACGGCCGCACAACGAGCAGGGCCAGCGAGGGGATCGCGGCGAGGACGATCCACGGCACCGCATCGCGCATCTCCCGCTTGGCTATTCGCGACCAGGTGCCGCGCCGCCACCGCACGACCACCGCGCGGCCCAGGTAGTAGCTGGCGGGATAGGCCAGGATCCATGCCACGCAGAACACCGCGGCCGGTCCGGACCAGCCGACGACCACGAAGCCGAGCAGGAGCGGGACGACCAGGAAGGCCCACGCACCATGTTGACCAGGGATCGCCAGGCCCCAGGAATTCCGGGCGCCCGAACGCGTCTGTGCACCGGTCGTCACGGGCCACCGACCTTCTCCCATCCGGGCCGCGCCTGCCGGTTGCCCGCATCATGCGGACCGCGGTCGCGGTAGATGACGTATGGCCGGAACACGTACCCGAAGGGCGCGCTGAACGCATGCACGAGCCGCGTGAACGGCCACACCATGAACAGGGCCATGCCGGCCAGCGCGTGGACTCTTGAACGCCAGCGGGGCGGCAGCCATCAGCTCGGCCTGCGGCTGCAGGTAGAAGATGGAGCGGAACCACACCGACACGTCTTCACGGTAGTTGTGTCCTTCGCCGAGCACCCCGGCCCCGGCCATGGTCGCCACCACCCCCAGGATGATGGCCGCTGCCAGGAACAGGTACATGACCTTGTCGTTCTTGGTCGTCGCGCTGAACACCGGCCCGACCGTGCGCCGGCGGTAGATCAGCAACACGATGCCGATCAACGTCGCCGCCCCTGCGAACGCGCCCAACAGCACGGCGAAGAAGTGATAGGTCGACTCTGAGATCCCGAGGGCATCGGTCCACGCCTCCGGGATCAACAGGCCCACCACGTGACCCATGAGCACCGCCAGGATCCCGAAGTGGAAAAGCGGGCTGGCGATCCGGATCAGCTTCTTCTCGTAGAGCTGGCTGGAGCGGGTGGTCCACCCGAAACGGTCGTACCGGTAGCGCCAGATCAGACCCACCACGAACACCGCGATTGTGACGTAGGGCAGCACGTCCCACAACAGGATGTCGGCGGTGCTCAGCTGCACCTGCCCGGGAACAACCTCCAGTGCGTTCATCGACGGACTCCTCCCACGCTGATTCCGAACGGTTCCAGGCCGACTTCCTCAGCCGGCGGGCCCTGCGTGGCGATGGCCGCCATCCGTTCGCGGATCTCGGCGGTCACCTCCGGCAGCGTGGCGACGATCGCCTCGAGCACCAGTGCATAGGGCGAACCCATCGACTCCAGGGCCGAATGCAGAAGGCCGATGGCCGCGACATGTTCGGCCAGCAGCGCGTCGCCGGTCAAATACTACGCGCGACCCGGCGCGGAGAAGCCGTCCTGATCCAGGGGGTCGTGGGGACCCCGGTCTGGCGGGACCGGGGTTCCCACGGACGCAGTCGCTACCGCGGCAGCCCGAGCCACCGCACGCTGTCGCCGGCGGCCGCACCGCCGGGCGGCAGGACCGCAAAACCCTGGGCACCGGCCAGGCCTCGCAGCATCGCCGAACCGAGGTGGCGGACCGGGGTCGCCCGGTCACCGATCAGGGTCGACGCGACCAGGCGGTGCTCGTGCGCGGGTGCTTTCGTGGCATCAGTGAGTGTGACCTCCGGCAGATCCCGCTCGGCGCGGCCCAGCAGCGCATCGATGAGCGGCCAGCCGAGGGACAGCAGGGCGACAATCGCACTCTGCGGGTTGCCCGGCAGGGCCAGCAGTCGGGTGCCGTCGAGATCGGCGAGCGCCATGGGGTGCCCCGGGCGGACCGCGACGCTGTCGACCAGGAACGCCCCGCCCAATTCGGACACCGCGGTGTGCAGATGGTCCACCGGACCCGCCGCCGTCCCTCCGGTCGTCACCACGAGATCGGCGGCGGCGAGCGCCTGCCGGATCTGGTCGACGTGCTCGTCCAACGTGTCGGCGGCCCGGGTCACCGACACCACCTCGGCGCCCATCCGTGACAGCCAGCCCGGCAGTTGCGGCCCGAGCGAGTCCCGCACCTGCCCGATTCCGGCGACGCCACTGTCGACGAGTTCGTCGCCGAACAGCACAACTGCCACCCGCGGTCTGCGGCGGACCTGCACCTCGTCGACGCCAGCGGCCGCGAACAGTCCGATCAGCGCCGGTCCCACCACGTCGCCGGCAGCGGCCAGCGCGTCACCGCGGCGGCACTCCTCCCCCGCGGGCCGGATCTCGGCACCCGGTTCGTGGGCGGCGTGCACGAGGTCGTCCTCGATCCGCCCGTACTCATGTCGTACGACCGCCGTCGCGCCCGCCGGGACCGCGGCCCCGGTAGCGATCACCGCGCACTGTCCGACGCCGAGTTCGACGTCCGGGGCATGCCCGGCCAGCACCTGCCCGACGACCTCCCACGGACCATCGCCGCTGACCGCCCACCCGTCCATCGACGAGGAGTCGAAGGCCGGCAGATCGGTGAGTGCCACGACCGGCTCGGTCAGCGTGCGGCCGTCGGTTTGCGCCAAAGAGACCCACTCGACGTCCACCGGTGGGGCTGCTGCGGCGATCCGCCGGGCCGAGGGCCAGGCGGGTTCACGCATCCGGCGCCGACCAGCGATTCGCAAGTTCCTGCAGTTGCGCGGCTGCCTGCGCAGGGTCGGCTCCCGCCCCGACGGCCAATCCCATCAGGTAGGCGGTCACCGGCGCGGCCGGACGCTGCACGCCATGCGCCACGTCCTTGGCCACATCGAGCACGAGGTCGATGTCCACGTCCTGCTCCAAGCCCAACGTCTCTTGTACCGCGGTCACCCACTGCTGCATCGTGTTCCCCTTGTCGTCGGATTCCATTATGGCCAGGCGCTGGCGGGCCCGGGTCAGGTCCGCGGGCGTATCGATATCGATGAACGCCTGCGGGTCCGCCCGCACGTAGGCGACGTCCAGACATGCCAGGATCGTCCGCATGGACGTTCCTGGAGCCATGTCGAGTGCCCGCAACACATCCGCGCGATACAGCGCACACAATGGTTGCGGCTGATCCTGAGCCCGCGGCACCACCGCCTGGGCCGATCCGATCCGACTCAGCAGGCCGATCACCACATCGACCGCGAACGGCATGTCCGCTGCGATCACGGCGACCCACTCGGTATCCACGTGCGGCAACCCGGCGCCGATCGCCGCTGCGGGACCTCCGCCTGGCGGATCCTCCCGGGTCACCGTCACGTGCCGGTCTGCGACGGGATCCGGCCCGACCACCACCACCGGCACCTCCGCGGGGATCTGCGCGAGCACCCGGTCGATCATCCGACGACCCGCGACGACCGTTGTGGCCTTGTCGCGACCGAGTCGCACACTACCCCCACCGGTGAGCACCATTGCCGTCCATCGCGTCACACCCGCAGACTAGGACAGGGGTCAGGCGTCGACACGTCACCCGGGAGGACCAGATGACTGACGGATTGAGCCACATCGACCGCCGCGGCCAGGCACACATGGTCGACGTCGCGGACAAGCAGGTCAGCACACGCACCGCCGAGGCGGCCGCGGAAGTGTGTACGACAGCCACCCGCGCCATCCGGGAGGGCACCGTTGCGAAGGGTGACGTGCTGGCCACGGCCCGGATCGCCGGGATCATGGCCGCCAAACGCACCCCGGACCTGATTCCCATGTGCCACCCGATCGCCGTTCACGGCGTCACCGTCGACGTGGAACCCGACCCTGTCCACGACATCGTGCACGTACGGGTGCGGGTGCGCACAGCCGACCGCACAGGCGTGGAGATGGAGGCCCTCACCGCGGTCACCGTGGCCTGCCTGACCGTGATCGACATGACCAAGTCCGTGGATCCGGCCGCCACGATCGAGGCCGTGCGGGTTGTCTCCAAGACCGGTGGCAAGAGCGGGGACTGGCACCGATGAAAGCATTGGTCATCGTCTGCTCGGACTCGGCATCCGCCGGCCGCAGTGCGGACACGACCGGTCCGGTCCTGGCCGCCGGACTGCGGGACCTCGGGTGTGAGGTGACCGACGTGGTGCTGGTAGCCGATGACGTCGCGGCGATCACCTCCGCCATCCGCGGCGGTGCCGCTGACCTCGTCCTATGTACAGGTGGTACGGGCCTGGGCCCGCGGGATGTGACCCCAGATGCCGTCCTATCGGTCATCGACCGGGAACTGCCCGGCTTCGGCGAGGCGTTCCGGGCGCGGGGGCGCGCGCAGACCCCACTGGCCGATCTGTCCAGGGCGGTGGCCGGGGCCATGGGGTCCACGCTGGTCGTGGCCATCCCCGGCAGTCACGGCGCCGTGGCCGACGGGTTGGCGGTGCTGGGCCCACTGCTCGAACATGCCCACCACGTGATCGAAGGAGCCGACCACCGCGGGCTGGTCCGTGCCACCCCGATCACCGTCGCCGAGGTGGAAGCCGCCGTCCGCAGGGCCGACGCCGGTGCCGTGGTCGTCTTCGAGGGGCGGGTGCGCGACCACGACCATGACCGATCGGTCACCGGACTCACGTATGAAGCCCATCCCGAGGCCGACAAGGTCATGGTGGAGGTTCTCGCGGATGCCTCAGAACAACCCGGCGTGCTCGCGGCGGTCGCCTTGCACCGGACCGGGGAGTTGATCATCGGCGACCTCGCATTCGTCGCCGCGGTATCCGCGAGTCACCGGCGCGAGGCCTTCGACGCCTGCGCCTGGCTGGTCGACGCGGTCAAGGATCGCCTGCCCGTGTGGAAGCTGCAGCGTTTCGCCGATGGAAGTGAGGAGTGGGTGAATTGCGCCTGATCGACGGTTTCGGACGCGTCCACAGCGACCTGCGGGTGTCGCTGACGGACCGCTGTTCGCTGCGCTGCACCTACTGCATGCCTGCAGAAGGTCTGCCCTGGCTGCCCGGTTCGCAGATGCTCACGACGGCGGAGTTGTTGCGGCTGGTGGGGGTCGCGGTCGATGCCGGAGTCGAGTCTGTTCGACTCACCGGCGGCGAGCCTCTGCTGCGCCCGGATGTCGTGGACATCGTGGCGGGGATCGCGGGGTTGGGCGTCGAGGTCAGCATGACCACCAACGGGCTACGCCTTCCGAGTCTGGCGGCCCCGCTGCGTGACGCCGGGCTGCACCGCGTGAACGTCAGCCTGGACACCTTGGACCGGCAGCGATTCCGTGAGATGACCCACCGGGACAGACTCATCGACACGTTGTCGGGGATCAAAGCCGCCCAACTCGCGGGGCTCGCGCCCGTGAAGATCAACACCGTGCTGCTGCGCGGTGTCAACGACGGCGAGGCTCCGGCCCTGTTGCGCTGGGCCATCGGCGAGGGACTGCACCTGCGGTTCATCGAGCAGATGCCGCTGGACCCCCAGCACGGGTGGCGTCGCGAGGAGATGGTCACCGCGCAGGAGATCATGGACTCGCTGGTGGCTGCGGGCTTTGCGTTGAGCCCGATCGAGGATCCCGGCCCGGCACCCGCACGCCGGTGGGATGTCAATGGCGGCTTGGCGCAGGTGGGGATCGTCGCCTCGGTCACCCGGCCTTTCTGCGGGACGTGCAACCGACTGCGGCTGACCGCGGACGGCCAGTGGCGCAACTGTCTGTTCGCGCACGGGGAGACCGACCTGCGCACACCGCTTCGCGACGGTGCCTCGGATGCTGCCCTGATGTCACTGATGTCCGCCGGGGTGGCCGACAAACTCCCGGGCCACGGGATCAACGACCCGGTGTTCCTGCAGCCTCCCCGGCCGATGTCCGCGATCGGAGGCTGAACAATGGTCACGGTGCGATTCTTCGCCGCCGCCCGCGATGCCGCCGGCAGGTCGGCGATCGAGGTCACCGCCGGTCCGATCGGCGCGCAACTGGCGGGCCTCGGGCTCGGTGCGCGATTCGACGAAGTGCTGGCCGTTTCCACGCTGCTGTGCGACGGGCGTCGGCTCGAACTCGACGACCCGGTTGAGGCAGGGGCCACGGTGGACGTCTTGCCGCCGTTCGCCGGCGGGTGACACGACCGGCCCGGTTGCCCAATGACCCGAGCCGCCCGCGGCCTGCCTGACCCGAAATGACCCGTTGGTTGCCCAATGACCCGAAATCTACGGGCTATCCGGCAACTAACGGGCTATCGCGCAACTACTGGGCTATTGCGCGGGGTCGACGGCGCAGACTAACGCCCGGTCCCGGCGTAGACCACGGCCTCACCCTCGGCGTCAAGGCCGAACGCGGAGTGCAGAGCCTTGACCGCGTCCGCTGCCTTCTCCACACGGGTCACGATCGAGATGCGGATCTCGGAGGTCGAGATCATCTCCACGTTCACGTCGGCCTGGGCCAGGGTGCGGAAGAACGTCGCCGAGACGCCCGGGTGTGACCGCATTCCGGCCCCCACGAGCGAGACCTTGGCGATGCCCTCATCCTCAACCAGATCGCGGAAAGCCAGTTGGTCGCGCTGGGCCAGCAGGGCGGCGCTCGCGCGCTGCAGGTCGGACGTGGGCAGCGTGAACGTGATGTCGGTGTGCCCTTCCTCCGAGACGTTCTGCACGATCATGTCGAGGTTCACCCCGAGGTCGGCCAGCGTCTCGAAGATCAGCGCAGCCTGACCCGGCCGGTCCGGCACAGCGGTGACCGTGATCTTCGCCTCCGACAGGTCCTGGCTGACGCCGGAAATGATCGGCTGTTCCATCGCGATACTCTCCTCGATCTCGTGCACCACCAGGGTGCCGGGCCGGTCGGTGAATGACGAGCGGACCCGCAGCGGTACGTCGAAGCGGCGTGCGTACTCCACGCAGCGCAGGTGCAAGACCTTGGCACCGTGGGCGGCAAGTTCGAGCATCTCCTCATACGTGACGTACGGGACTTGACGGGCCTGCGGCACCAGTCGCGGATCAGCGCTGAACACCCCGTCGACGTCGGTGTAGATCTCGCAGTAGTCGGCGTCCAGCGCCGCAGCCAGAGCGACCGCGGTGGTGTCCGAGCCTCCCCGGCCGAGGGTGGTGATGTCCTTGGTGTCCTGAGCGACGCCCTGGAACCCGGCGACGATCGGAATCGCACCCTCGTCCAGCGCAGCCTGGATGCGTCCGGGCGTGACGTCGATGATGCGCGCCTGCCCGTGGTAGCGGTCGGTGATCAGACCGGCCTGGGACCCGGTGTACGAGCGGGCTTCGGCACCCAGGTCCGAGATCGCCATGGCCAGCAGCGCCATGGAGATGCGCTCTCCGGCGGTCAGCAGCATGTCCAATTCGCGCCCGGGTGGATATGGGGACACCTGCTGCGCAAGGTCCATCAACTCGTCGGTGCTGTCGCCCATCGCCGAGACCACGACAGTGACCCGGTTGCCTGCGCGCTGGGTTTCAACGATGCGTGCGGCCACCCGCTTGATACTGGCGGCGTCAGCAACAGAGGACCCTCCGTACTTCTGCACCACCAAAGCCACGGGCGAACTCCTTTTCGTCGAACACCATCGTAACGAGGCCACTGCGAGCCGCGGTTCTAGCCCGTTCGGACCGCATGCCGTCGGCAGATGCGCACCGCCGATTGTGCGGTGACTGGTCGCCTGCGAGACTGGTGCAATGGACTTCAAAGTTGCCGATCTCTCCCTGGCCGCGGCTGGCCGGGACCAGATCCGTCTGGCCGAGCACGAGATGCCCGGCCTCATGGCGATGCGTGACCAGTACGGCGAGAGCAAACCGTTGCGGGGTGCCCGGATCACCGGTTCCCTGCACATGACCGTGCAGACCGCTGTGCTCATCGAGACCCTCACCGCGCTCGGCGCGGAGGTCCGCTGGGCGTCCTGCAACATCTTCTCCACCCAGGACGAGGCGGCCGCCGCCATCGCCGTAGGACCCGACGGTACGCCGGAGGACCCGCAGGGCGTCCCCGTGTTCGCGTGGAAGGGCGAGACGCTCGAAGAGTATTGGTGGTGCACCAAGCAGGCGCTGATGTGGCCCGACGCGGACGGCCCGAACATGATTCTCGACGACGGCGGCGACGCCACCCTGCTCATCCACAGGGGCGTCGAGTTCGAGAAGGCCGGGGAGGTACCCGAGCCGTCCGGTGACGGCGGCGAGTTCGACGAGGTCCTGAAGTTGCTCGCAGCCTCGCTGGCCGAGGACCCGCAGCGCTTCACGCAGCTGGCCAATGGGATCAAGGGCGTGACCGAGGAGACCACCACCGGTGTCCACCGCCTGTACGAGATGCTCAACGAGGGCAGCCTGCTGTTCCCGGCGATCAACGTCAACGACTCTGTCACCAAGAGCAAGTTCGACAACAAGTACGGCTGCCGCCACTCGTTGGTCGACGGCCTGAACCGGGCCACCGACGTCCTGATCGGCGGCAAGGTCGCCGTCGTGTGCGGTTACGGCGACGTGGGCAAGGGTTGTGCGGAATCCCTGCGTGGCCAGGGCGCACGCGTCATCGTCACCGAGGTCGACCCGATCTGCGCACTGCAGGCGGCCATGGACGGCTACCAGGTGGCGACCCTCGACGACGTGCTGGACGTCGCCGATCTGGTGATCACCGCCACCGGCTGCGTGAATGTCGTCACCGCCGAGCAGATGCAGAAGATGAAGCACCAGGCGATCCTCGGGAACATCGGGCACTTCGACAACGAGATCGACATGGCCGGCCTTGCCCAGCTCGACGACGTGAAGGTCAAGGAGATCAAGCCGCAGGTCCACGAGTGGACGTTCTCCGACGGCACGTCATTGATCGTGCTCTCGGAGGGCCGATTGATGAACCTCGGCAATGCCACCGGGCATCCCTCGTTCGTGATGAGCAACTCCTTCACCAACCAGGTCCTCGCGCAGATCGAGTTGTTCACCAAGCCGGAGCAGTACCCGGTGGGCGTCTACATGCTGCCCAAGCACCTCGACGAAGAGGTAGCCCGGCTGCACTTGTCCGCGCTCGGGGTCGGCCTGACCACCCTCTCCGAGGAGCAGGCCGCGTACTTGGGGGTATCGGTGGACGGGCCCTACAAACCGGAGTACTACCGTTACTGATCTGCATCATCGCTGCTAGGGGAGACACATATGTCGAAGCGCTTGTTCACGTCCGAATCGGTCACCGAGGGCCACCCGGACAAGATGGCCGACCAGATCTCGGACACCATCCTGGATGCGATGCTCAAGGACGATCCGGGCAGCCGCGTCGCCGTTGAAACGTTCCTGACCACGGGCCTGTGCCTCGTCGGCGGTGAGGTGACCACCTCCACCTGGGTGGACATCCCGGCACTTGTGCGCGAGACGGTGCTGAACATCGGCTACGACTCGTCTGAGAAGGGCTTCGACGGCGCGTCGTGCGGCGTGACCATCGCGATCGGCAAGCAGTCCCCGGACATCGCCGCAGGCGTGGACGACGCCCTGGAGGAGCGGGTCGGCGGCAGCGGTGACCCGCTCGACGCGCAGGGCGCGGGCGACCAGGGGCTGATGTTCGGCTACGCCTGTGACGACACCCCGGAGCTCATGCCGCTGCCGATCTCCTTGGCCCACCGGCTGTCCGAACGGCTGGCTCAGGTCCGCAAGAACGGAGCCCTTCCCTATCTTCGCCCCGACGGGAAAACACAGGTCACCATCGAGTACGACGGTGACAAGGCCGTTCGCTTGGACACCGTGGTCCTCTCCACGCAGCACGCTCCCCGCATCGATCTGGCGAACCTCCTGACCCCGGACATCCGTCAGCACGTCGTCGAGCCGGTACTCGCCGACCTGGATCTGGACACCGAAGGGTTCCGGCTGCTGGTCAACCCGACCGGGATCTTCGAGATCGGTGGCCCGCAGGGAGACGCCGGGCTCACCGGTCGGAAGATCATCGTCGACACCTACGGCGGCATGGCCCGGCACGGCGGTGGCGCCTTCTCGGGCAAGGACCCGTCCAAGGTGGACCGGTCGGCCGCCTACGCGATGCGCTGGGTGGCCAAGAACGTCGTGGCCGCCGGACTCGCCAAGCGATGTGAGGTTCAGGTCGCCTACGCGATCGGCGTGGCGCACCCCGTCGGGCTGTTCGTCCAGACCTTCGGCACTGGGACCGTCCCGGACGCGCAGATCCAGGAAGCGATCACCCGGGTGTTCGACCTCCGGCCCGCCGCGATTGTGGCAGAGTTGGACCTGCTGCGGCCGATCTTCGCGCAGACTGCTGCCTACGGGCACTTCGGACGGGAACTTCCGGAGTTCACCTGGGAGAGCACCTACCGAGCGGACGCACTCGCCGCCGCGGTACAGGGCTAAAACCCGGGTCGGGGGAAGGGAGAAGGCGGATGAGAGCCACTCCTCAGAGTCCGGTCGCCTTCCTCACAGCTTCCTCGAGGCCGTCCCGGTCGGAGACCGTGAGGGTCAGGCCCGGGTGCAGGATCATCCCTGACGGATCGAGGATCTTGACGGGTTCCCGAAACTCGACACACACCCCGCCCGCGGTCGTCGTGCCGAACGTCGCACCACGGTCGGACAGGGAACCGCGCGCCCCGATCGCCTTGATCGCCGAGTACGGACCCGTCTGCTGGACGCAGGTGATGTTGCCCACCGGGGTGCGGCAGTGCCAGGGCCCGAATCGGGCGTCCAGAACTTCGTCGTCCACATCGACCCGGGCCGTTAGCGGTGTCACCCCGATCGCAGCCAACGCAGGCAAGTACTTCTTCTCAAAGGCGAATTCGAACCGCACCGTTCCACCGTACGCTGTCCAGGTTCTGGGGTGAAGCCCGTGAGCACGCCGGAACCGTCTCCCTTCCTGCCGGAGGACCTCCCGGCAGACCCCCAGGATGCACGCCGCAGCAACCGCAACCGCATCATGCGGACCATCATCACCCGCGGTCCGGCCACACGAGCCGAGCTCGCGCGACGTACCGGACTGAGCCGGCCCACCGTGTCGGTGATCGCCAACGAACTGCTGACCACCGGTGTCCTGATGGAGGGAGAGCGGATCTCCAGCGGTGGCGCCCCGGGAACCCTGCTGGAGATCGCGCGAGACACCGGAGTCACCGTCGCAGCGGACCTGAGCATTCCCGGCCGAGTTCGGATCGCCGCCGTCTCCGTCAGTGGTCAGGTGGGCCCGGCCGAAGTCCGGCTTGCTTCTACGACCGACGAGGTCAATGACGCCTTGATCGAGTTCAGCCGCGGTGTAGGCGCCGACGCGACGCTCGGCGTGGCGCTGGGCGTGCCCGCCTGGGTCGATCCCACCGGTGAGTGGACCGACGACGACGAGCGTGGCGGTGTGGACTCGTCTCTGCTCGTCAGCCTGCGCAAGACCCTGCGGACTCCGGTGTTCGCCCTGAACTCGACCGATGCCAAAGCGATCGCTGACCTGCGCGACAGCCCTCCGGGGCTCGGGGCGCAGGCCACCGTATCCCTTGACACACGGATCAGCGCCGGGCTGGTCATCGGTGGCCGACTACGGTCGGGAGTCAGCCGCCCCGCCGGGGACATCTCGCACGTCGTGCCTGGGGCGAAGGGTCCCATCTGCCCGGTCTGCGGTCACGCTTGTCTCAACGCCACGATGATGCCTTTGACCACCGACCACTCCGCTCGAGCACAGAACAAGGCTGCACAGGCTCTCGGCACCGTGATGGCTCCCATTGCCGCCGCAGTGGAACTCGGGGAGATCGTCCTCGCGGGCTTCCCAACTCCGGTGGCCGCGCTCGTCGCTCAGGAGACACACACTCAAATGGCGTCTCGGATGCTGAGCGACCACGTACCCCGTGTTCGGGTCTCGGCGCGTGGCGAGGACTCGGTCTTGCTGGGGGCAGCCGCGATGATGCTCTACCGCCGACTGGGCTAGCCGCGCCCTCTGTTCGCTCAGGGTGGTCCGCGGGTGTGGGTGATGACGGGGATGGTGTGGGTGTCCATGGTGATGGTGTAGCGGCCGAGGTGCAGGTCGTTGACAAGCCCGCGCGGCTCTCCCGCGCCGGCACGCAGCCGCCCATAACCCTCGCTACTCGACCTGCAGCACTCGTCCGTCGATCGTCGTCAGCAGCAGTTCACCGGAGGCCGTCAACCCGAAGGACGTGACGCCCCCGGCGGTGCCGATACTGACCTTCGTACCGCCCTTGTAGGCCCAGATCTGCCCGCTGATGAAGTCGCCGAACACGTACCAGCCTCGCAACCGAGGAAGATCACGGCCTCGATAGACGTACCCGCCCGTCACGCTCTCGCCCGCCGAGCGCCCGTAGGCGAGCACGGGTTTACGGACCGTGCGTCCGGCGCAGGCATCCGCATTGAACCGGCTGCGTGCCTCCCGGCACGACCATCCGAAGTCGCGCAGCGGCCCATCGATGGCCATCCGATCGATCTCCTCGAAGGCGTTCTCCCCGACGTCACCGATCCAGAGCCGCTGCGTGACGGGGTCGATGCTGAACCGCCAGGGATTGCGCAGACCCGATGCGACGATCTCGCGCCGCGGCGATCTGCGGGTTGCTGCTCGGAATGCAGTATCGCTTCTTGCAGGTCGGATCGATACGCAAGATCTTGCCCCGCAGGTCGCTGAGGTCACCGGCCGCGCGGTAGGGGTCGCCGCTGCCACCGCCATCACCGGTGGAGATGTACAGCAGGCCCTCGTGCAGAGCCAGCTGACCGCCGTTGTGGTTGGTGTAGCGAGGGTGTTTGATCCTGATGATCTTGCGCTCCCCGCCGCCCTTGCGAAAGCGGGAGACCTGCAGCGCGCCCTTCGCATCCGTGTAGGCCGCGTAGAACCTCTTCGCATCGAGGCGGACCATGGACAGAAGGCCTCGTTCGCCGCTGGTCGACACCGCCACCCGGAACCAGGTGCGCTTCTTGCCCGATGGCGTGACCTTGACTATGCGGCCTGCCTTCTGGGTCACGAAGAGGTTGCCGTTGGGCGCTGCGACGACACTCGTCGGCTGATCCAGACCCTTGGCGACCTGTTGAAGATCGACCGGCCCAGGAGATGCGGCAAGCGTCGTGGCGAGCAGAGCTTCGGCGAACATGGGCTCAGCGTAAGTGAGAAACCGCCGACTGAGAACCGCCGCCTGTGGCTGCCCGTCAGCCCTTCGGCGGTCCTGCTTTGATCACCACGAGTCGTTCTTCGGTCATCTCGTGGATGGCCCAGGCCGGCCCTTCACGGGTGTTGCCGGAGTCGCGCAGGCCCCCGTAGGGCATGTGGTCGGCGCGCCAGGTGGGGACCTCGTTGATGAGCACTCCGCCGAAATCGAGGTTCCGGGCAGCGTGCAACGCGGTGTTGATATCCGAGGTGAAGATGGCCGCCTGCAGGCCGTATCGGGTGTCGTTGGCCTCGGCGATTGCGTCCTCGAACCGGGTGAACCCACGGACCACGACCACCGGCCCGAACACCTCGTTGGCGCAGACGTCGTCGGCCGGATCGGCATCGACCAGGACCGTTGGACGCACATGGCCCTCGGCCGTCAGGTCCCCGCCGATCGCGACCGTGGCACCACCGTCGACGGCGGCGTCGATCCAGGACTTGACCCGGTCGGTGTTCGAGCGATCGATCAGTGCGGAGACCTCAGTGGCCTCGTCCAGCGGATCACCCACGACCAAGACTGCCGACCTGCTCCACGAGGGCGGCGACGAAGTCGTCTTTGATCGATTCCTCCACCAGGATCCGCTGGGTGGAGATGCAGGACTGGCCGGCATGGGCGAATCCTGCCAGCCGGACCGCGTTGGCAGCCCCGCGCCAGTCCCCGTCGGCGCGGATGATCAACGGGGAGTTGTTGCCCAGTTCCAGGCCGACCCGCTTGCGCGGCGCACTGGCACGGATGGACCAGCCGACCTCCGGTGACCCGGTGAACGAGATCACCTCGACGTCGTCGTTGCGCACCAGGGCGTCGCCGATCACCGATCCGGGTCCTGGCACGACACTGAGGTATTCCATCGGCAGACCGGCCTCGTACAGCACCTTGGCCAGGGCCAGCGCCGACAGCGGGGTCTGACTCGCGGGCTTGTTGACCACTGCACAGCCTGCCGCGATCGCGGGGCCGATCTTGTGCGCCACGAGGTTCAGTGGAAAGTTGAACGGGGTGATCGCGCCGACGACGCCGATCGGGACCCGCAGGACGAAACCGAGGTGATCCACCCCCGCGGCAGCCGCGTCCATGGGGATCAACTCCCCGGCAAAGGTGCGGGCTTCGGCGGCACAGAAGCTCAGCGTGGACACCGCCCGCTGAACCTCGACGCGCGCCTGCTTGATCGGTTTCGCGGCCTCCCGTGCCAGATCGGTGGCGATGTCCTCGATCCGTTCAGAGAGCAACACGGCCGCCCGGTCCAGGATTGCGGCGCGTTCGTGCGTGGCCAACGGCGCCTGCCGCATGGCCGTCTGCGCGACCTCGACGGCGGCGTCGACGTCTGCCGCGCTGAAGGATGGGATCTGCGCGATCACTGCATCGTCGAACGGGGAGCGGACCTCACGTGACGTCTCGCCGGTCGTCCACCGGCCGGCCACCGGATACTCGATTGTCATGGCCTCAGACTATGCGGGCCACCGGTGTGGGCCAAGGGCTCTGGCGCCAATCGGGACGGGCACCGTGGCTGCCCGCCCGGCCACAGCCCCGCCCGACGATCAGGACGTGGCGACCGGCGCTTTGTGCGCGTGACGTCGCCACCACAAGAACGTGCCGATCCCCAAGAACACCTGAGGCACCCAGGAGCAGGCCCGCCACACCAGAGTCGCCGCGAGTGCATCGTTCTGATCGAGGCCGAACGCCACCAGAAGTGCGGTCAGGGCAGCATCGACAGTGCCTAGGCCCCCGGGCGTCAGCGGGATCATCGTGCCCAGCCGGGAGATGGCGAACGCCGCGAACGCTTCCGCCGCGGTCAGCCCTGACGAGCGCCCGTCGGACACCGCCCGGATCGCCACGAACAGGATCAGGTACTGCCCGAAGATCATGCCCAGGTTGGACAGGGTGATCGAGGCCCAGTGCTTGGACACGACTCCCACGATCTGGGAGCGGAAGTCGAGGACCTCCTGTACGACGTCCACGTCTTTGTGCATGCGGTGCAGGATCGGGTTGGCCAGCTTCTGCCCGATGCCTCCGATCTTGCGCGCAAGTTCCTCGCTGCGCAGGATCAGCGCGAACACCACGATCGCACCGATGATCGCAGCAGCTCCCACCACGGCGGCGGTGACGTATTGCTGCTCTCCCTCACCGGTCAGGTACAGCAGGGCGACCCCGAGGAACGGCAGTCCCAGCGTCATGAAGACGCTCCAGACACTGGTGATCGCGATGCCGGTCGCCGCAGCCGCCGAGCTGACCTTGTACGTGGCGAGCATCGCGTACTGGACGCCGAGGCCAACGGCGCCACCAGCGGGGACCGCGTTGGAGATCGTGAACGACGTCTGGCGCACGACGAACGACGGGCCATACTTCAGACCCGGGATCGCGGCCATCAGGGGGAAGGTATACACCCAGATGTTGACAATGATGGCGACGATCAACGCTGCCTTGTCGACGTTGTTCATCGCCTGCACGGAGGCCCAGGCGTCCGAGTAGTTGCCCAGCTTCGGCAGGATCCCGGCGAAGACGATGACCAGGGTCACGATCGTGATGGCCCCGGCGATCAGGCTCTTCTTCTTGTCGAGCTTCGGGATCTCCGGCTGGTCCGGGCCGGCGGTCGGTTCTGTCACCTGCTCACCGTGCCACATCCAGGTCCCACACTCGAACACCGCCAAGAATTCCGGCGAGGTTGGGCACGATCGTCACATCGTCTCCGAGGAACAGCGTGAGTTTCTTGGCGTTCCCGCCGCCGACGTACAACCGGTCCCAGGCGAAGACCGGTCGCAGTCCGTCCACGGTGGCGAGGACGCGCCGTGACCATTTCCGCGGCCCTACCGACTTCAGCTGCGCCTTGCCCATCCAGGTGTCGTACGTCCTGCCCTTGCGAACCGGGGCGTGCGACAACTCCAGGTGCGGCGCAAGCCGGCCGTTGTCGTAGACCGCGCAGCCCAGGCCGGTGCCGAGGGTGAAGACGACTTCCAGGCCACGCCGCTCGATGACGGCCGCGCCCTGCACCTCCGCGTCGTTGAGCACGCGCACCGGTCTGCCGAACACCTCGTTCAGAGCCGCTGTCACGTCCCAGTTGCGCCACCTCTGATCCAGTTCCGGATCCTTGTGCGTGTAGGGCCCGTGGAGGTTGGGGTAGTGCGGGGTCGAAACCACCACACCGCGGCGGATCATGCCCGGCATGCCCACGGTCACCCGATCGAACTCCGGCATCTGCCCGGCGATCTCCTGCAGCACCCACACGAAGCGTTCGGGCGGCAGGGGGTACGGCGTCTTGATCCGCAGCCGCGGTGCAAGCAACGAACCCTCGGCGTCGAGCACCGACCCCTTGATGCCGGAGCCGCCGCAGTCCAGACTCAGCGTGCGCATGGGGTCCAGCCTGCCCGAAGCGCCAGCACGGCGCCTGTTCGTAGCCCGATCAGACCGGTGGTGTCGGTGGGGGGCTGCTCGCGGGGCCCGGCATACGCCAGGCACTGACGATCTTGGCAAGGGCTGTGACCAGGAACAACTGCCCGATGATCGCCTCCAGCACGGCCAGGGATTGACCGGGGTTCCCCGCGGGCACCAAGTTGCCGTAGCCGGTCGTGGTCAATGTGATGAAACTGAAGAACAAGAAGTTCGCGTTCGTGCCCTCGCCGGTTTCGCCGAAGAAGGCACCCCCTCCGTTCAAGTCGATCGCACGGAAAGTGAACGCGAACATCATGCCCAGCAACAGGTAGATGGCGACCGCGCCCAGCACCGTGCGCAGGTCCACGATCTGGCGGCGTATCAGGTGCCGAATGATCACCAGTGGCGCGATCATGTACGCAACTGCGCTGAACAGCGAGATGGTCCGCTCGGCCGTGCTATCGACATCGAGGACACGACCGAATACGGCAGTGGCGACGACTGCCAGCCCGACGACCACGCACGCGATCCCGACCAGTCGCTGTGCCCGGTACGACTCCGAGGCCGAGAAGACCAGCCACAGCGTGACCAGTTGGAACAGCATGACAACGGTGATCCCGAGCGACCCGTCGGCGTTCACCGAGGTCACGTAGGACACGATGATCAGGACGATCACCCATCCGTAACGGTTCGCGGCGTGTTTGCCCGCCAACGGTGCGATGCGCATTGGCTATATTCCGGCCGCATCGTTCGGGCCGAGGATGCCTTGTGCCGCGGCCGCCCCGGCCTTCGTGGGCGCACCCCGCAGGATCCGCTCGAAGACCACAGCGATCAACGCACCGACCAACGGTCCCACCAGGTACACCCAATACGCCGTGAAGTCCCACCCCACCAGCGCCGGGCCCAGTGAGCGCATCGGGTTCATGGAGGCGCCACTCACCGGCGCACCCCAGACAGACACCAGACCGATGTAACTACCTACCGCGATCGCCCCGGCAATGCCGATATTCCGGGCGCCGGTGGCGGTTCCGAGGATGACACTGACCAGACCGAGCGTGAGCAGACCCTCCATCAGCGCGGCCGTGCCGGTACTCACCCCGGGTCCCGGCAGCGTCGCCCCGGCGATGATGTCTCCGAACACCCACTGAAGGAACAGGCACGCGAAGACTGCGCCGACGAACTGCGCAACGATATAGCCGGGTACACGCAGCCAGGGGAAGTTGCCCCGGGCGGCGAAGGCGAGGGTCACAGCGGGATTCAGGTGGGCACCACTGATGGTTCCCATGAAGAAGATGATGCCCATCACCATCATGCCGGGAGCCAAAGCCTTCATCGCCAGCGTGAGATCCCCGCCGAATGCCTGCGCGCCGACGACGCCACCTCCGGCGGCCACGACGACGAGCAGGAAGGTGCCCCACGCCTCGCTGAAGAGTCTTCGGTACTCCAGGCTCGAATCATCGAATTGTTGTTGGTCGAGGTCGGCGGCACGAAACCGGCGCTGCAGCCATTCGATTCCCGGCTCACCGGCATGATCACTCGTGCTCATGACTCCAAAGGTGGCCCCTGCCACGTCTGGGAGCAAGCACCGTGCGCCCGTGTCGGTACTGCTGCGACACCAGAGCATTTTGTTCCAACTCGGAATCGACGGTTCCGGACATACCGCCCGCGGGCGTAGGCTTCGAGATGAACGCTCGCGAACAAGGGAGACACCATGTACAAGTCAGCGGTCGCAGTTACCCTGGGTGCCGGCCTGGTCGCCGGCCCCCTCCTGGTCGCCCCGGCGCAAGCCGCCCCCATCCCCCGCAAGGCGATGCAGCAGGCCATCCAGAGCCAGCTGCGCGACGAGTTCAACCAGAAGGCCAAGATCAAGTGCCCGCGGAAGCAGTGGAAGAAGGGCAAGGTCATCTACTGCAAAGCCAAGCGGCCGGACGGCTCGCGCTACCGGGTCAAGGTCACGCTCGGCAAGCAGAAGACGTTCGCGTTCAAGTGGCTGCAGGTGCCCTGATCCCCGGACACAGCAGCACCCCGGCTACCTCGCGGCGGCCGGGGTGCTGGCTTTCTGGAACCTAGAAGGCGTCCTCGGACAGCTCCATGATCTCCAGGTTGGTGGTCTTGGCAGCCAGGAGTTCGCCGGACAGCAGCGGCAGCCGGTTCTGCGCGAACCACTTCGCAGCCGCCACCTTGCCCTTGTAGAACTCCTCGTCCCGAGCCGATGCGCCCGCGTCGAGAGCCGCGGTCGCGACCTCGGCCTGGCGCAGCAGCAGCCAGCCGATGATCAGGTCACCGACTGCCATCAGCAGGCGGGTGGTGTTCAGCCCGACCTTGTAGATCTCGGGCAGGTCCTTCTGGGACTCCATCGCCCAGCCACCCAGCGAGCCGATCAGGCCCTGCACATCCTCGAGCGCCTTGCCCAGCAACTCGCGCTCGGCGGCCAGCCGGTCACCGTCGCTGGTGTTCTTCACGGTCTCGGTGATCTCCGCGGCGACCTTGGTGATCGCCTGGAACTGGTCACGGACCATCTTCCGGAAGAAGAAGTCCAGACCCTGGATCGCCGTCGTGCCCTCGTACAGGGTGTCGATCTTCGCGTCGCGGATGTACTGCTCGATCGGGTAATCCTGCAGGTATCCAGAACCACCGAGGGTCTGCAACGACTGCGCCAGCATCTCGTAGGAGCGCTCGGAACCCACACCCTTGACGATCGGCAGCAGCAGGTCGTTGATCCGTTCGGCCATGTCGTCCTCGCCGCCGGTCAGGCGCGCCTGGGCGACCTTGTCCTGCCACATCGCGGTGTACATGACCAGCGCGCGCATGCCCTCGGCGTAGCTCTTCTGCAGCATCAGCGAGCGGCGCACATCCGGGTGGTGGATGATCGAGACCCGCGGTGCGGTCTTGTCCAGCATCTGCGTCAGGTCAGCGCCCTGCAGCCGGTTCTTCGCGTAGTCCAACGCGTTCAGGTAACCGGTGCTCAGCGTCGCGATGGCCTTGGTGCCCACCATCATGCGGGCGTACTCGATGACCTTGAACATCTGCGCGATGCCCTCGTGAACGTCGCCGACCAGGTAGCCGATCGCCGGCTCTTTGTCGCCGAAGGTGAGCTCGCAGGTGGTCGACACCTTCAGGCCCATCTTCTTCTCGACGTTGGTGACGTTGACGCCGTTGCGCTGGCCGAGTTCACCGGTCTCGAGGTCGAACATGAACTTCGGCACGACGAACAGGCTCAGACCCTTGGTGCCGGGGCCGCCGACGCCCTCGACGCCTTCCGGGCGCGCCAAGACGAGGTGGATGATGTTGTCGCTCATGTCGTGCTCGGCGGAGGTGATGAACCGCTTGACACCCTCGATGCGCCAGGTTCCATCACCGTTGTCGAAGGCCTTCGCGCGACCGGCGCCCACATCGGATCCCGCGTCGGGCTCGGTCAGCACCATGGTGGCGCCCCACTGGTTCTCGACCATGAGTTCGGCCATCTTCTGCTGCGCCTCGTTGCCGAGGTCGTAGAGGATGCCGGCGAATCCGGGTCCGGACATATACATGAATGCAGCGGGGTTCGATCCCAGCACGAGTTCGGCCACAGCCCACCGGACGCTGGGCGGGCAGTTGATGCCACCGAGTTCCTCGGGCAGTTCCAAGCGCCAGCCCTCGGCGTCCATCAGGGCCTGGAAGGCGGCCTTGAAGTCCTCGGGCATCTTCACCGAGTAGGTGGCCGGGTCGTACACCGGCGGGTTGCGGTCGGCGGAGGCGAACGTTTCCGAGAGCAGGCCGGTGGCCATCGCGTCGGTGTTCTTCAGGAAGTCCTTGGCGGTCTCGACGTCGATGTCCTCGAACGGAGCCGTGCCCATTCGCTCGGTGCCGCCGAAAACCTCGAACAGGTTGAACTCGATGTCGCGCAGGTTGCTCTTGTAGTGGGTCACCGGTATGTACTCCCGTGTTAAACACCGCCAAGGCGGGACGAGTCGTGTTACCCGTCAGTAACTAATAATGCTACTCGTCGGTAACTTATGCAACCCCGGCGGGGTATTCCTGCGGTGCGGCGGCGCCCCCTCCACGCCGCAGCACCGCCTGGCTCAAGAGTCGGTCAGGTCCCCGACCCGGATCGCCGTCACGATCCCGCTCAGGGCTTGCGCGGCGCCAGTGAGGTCACCGCTTCGTCGTAGGGCCAGCAGGCGAGGCTGACGGTGCCATCAGTTGCGTTCGTGTACGCGCCGGTGACCGTGAAGGGCTGATAATAGTTCGGCCCCGAAACGGTCCAGCTCTGGGCGGTCCGGGTGATTGTCGACCCCGGCGAACCGGACCACTGACATTGGATCTCCTTCGTCGCGGTGTTCGTGGCCTTCACCGAGGTGTCGCCGCTGAGCACGTAGGAACCGGCGGGCAGTTCGAGTGTGACGATGTTGTTGCCGAACGGCAGACTCCTCAGGGATCTTGGGGCTGTCTACGCAGGGCCACATAGGCATTGCTGGGACCTGTCGGGCCAGGTTGACCCTGCGCGCCCACCGGCCCAGCCGGCCCTTGCTCACCCTGCGGGCCGGCCTGATTGAAGGTGACCTTCTTCTCCTTCTTCGTGCACTTCTTGCCCTTCTGGGCGTTGATCAAGCGGACCTTTCCGGTCTTCTTCTTCATGCACGCGGTGATGACTCCGGTGTCGGAGTCAGGGATCTTCGTCGGGGCCGATGTCGCGTTCGCGATGCCCGCAGCAGCCAGACTTCCGGCCACGAAGCATCCGACCGCAACCGCCCAGGGCTGCGTTGTCACTGTGCTCGCCTCCTTCGGCTACTTCCACGGTATTGCGCTTCGATACGACGCGGAATACCTCAAGACACAACTGCAACCCTGCCTCCACCGGAACAGTGGCCAAGCCTCCACATTTCCCAGCGTTGGCCGCCCCCGCACGAGGGCGACGTTGTTGGGCCCGCCCCGGCACGAGGGCGACGTTGTTGGGCCGGCCCCCGCACGAGGGCGACGTTGTTGGGCCGGCCCCCGCACGAGGGCGACGTTGTTGGGCGATTCGGGTGCGGGAAGTGCCCAACAACGCCGCCCTCGAGTCCAGGGAGCACCGCCCTCGATCCGCCCCCGCGCTGGGGGAGGCGAAACGCCGGCTCGCCCAGCACACTGGGGGCATGTGCCGCCTCTTCGGAATGAATGCCGGGACCGCGCAGGTCCATGTCGACTACTGGCTCGTCGATGCGCCGGACAGCATCCTCGCGGAGAGTCACCGCAACCCCGACGGGACCGGCATCGGATGGTTCGCCGCAGACGCCACCGCACATATCGACAAGCAACCGGCCAGCGCCTTCACCGACTCATCGTTCAGCGGCGACGCGAAGACAGTCACCGCCCGCACCCTGATCACTCACATCCGCGCAGCCACCACGGGGCACGACGCGCTCGAGAACACGCACCCATTCGTCGTCGATGGCCTGGTCGTGGCGCACAACGGCGGCTTCGGGGACCTCCCGGCGGTGGAGGCGCAGCTCGGGGACCTCGTGGATCAGGTGCATGGCGACACCGACTCCGAGCGGTACGCCGCGTTGATCGCCAAGTTCACTGCCGACCATGACGGCGATGTCGGGGCGGGACTGGCCGCGGCAGCCAACTGGTTGGCGGACACCGTGCCGATGTATTCGCTGAACTGCCTGGTGGCCACGCAAGGGAATCTGTGGGCTCTTCGCTACCCGGACCAGCGGGCGTTGCATGTGGCGCGCCGCCGGATCGACCCGAGCACCGGCGCGGCATTGCGCACAGGGCTGTCACAGCACACCGTCCGCACCGACGAGCCGGTCGAGGTCGTGATCGTCGCCAGTGAGCGCATCGATGGCGGGCAGGACTGGCGCATGCTCGAACCCGGAGAGCTGATCCATGTCGGCCCGGACCTGTCCATGACGTCGAGGCTGGTGCTGGATCACCCGCCGGTCCACCTGCATCTGCTGGACGAGGCGGACCCGAACATCGACACCTTCTGACCGACGTCGGTGGCGCCCCACCCACACCGCCGACTAGCCTTTCGGCCATGCCCGTACGCAAAGTTGCCCTGCTCACCGCAGGTGGTCTCGCCCCTTGTCTGTCCTCGGCCGTCGGTGGCCTGATCCAGAAGTACACCGAGGTCGATCCGAGCATCGAGATCATCGGCTACATCAACGGCTACCACGGATTGCTGCTGGGCAATTCGGTGCAGGTCACCCAGGAGGTCCGGGACAAGGCCGGCCTGCTGCACAACTTCGGCGGCAGCCCGATCGGCAACAGCCGAGTGAAACTCACCAATGTGGAGGACTGCGTCAAGCGTGGCCTCGTCCAGCCCGGCCAGGACCCGCTGCAGGTGGCAGCCGAGCAACTGACCAAGGACGGCGTCGACGTCCTGCACACCATCGGCGGCGACGACACCAACACCACGGCCGCCGACCTGGCGGCCTACCTGCACAACAACGACTACGAACTCACGGTGGTCGGCCTGCCCAAGACCATCGACAACGACGTCATACCGATCAAGCAGTCGCTGGGTGCATGGACAGCCGCGGAACAGGGCTCGATCTTCGCGCAGAACATCATCGCCGAGCACACGTCCAACCCGCGCATGCTGATCATCCATGAGGTGATGGGACGCAACTGCGGATGGCTCACCGCAGCCACGGCGGTCAAGTACCGGGAATGGCTCGACGGGCAGGAATGGAACCCGGGAATCGGCCTGGACCGCAGGGGCTGGGATGTGCACGCGGTTTTCGTTCCCGAGATGGGTTTCGATATCGCGGCCGAGGCACAGCGACTCCTCGCGGTCATGGACGAGGTCGGTTGTGTGAACATCTTCCTGTCCGAGGGAGCCGGTGTGGCCGAGATCGTCGCGGAGATGGAAGCGCGCGGGGAAGAGGTCGGCCGCGACGCGTTCGGGCACGTCAAACTCGACACCATCAACCCTGGGAAGTGGTTCGGCAACCAGTTCGCCGAGATGCTCAAGGCGGAGAAGACCATGGTGTGGAAGAGCGGATACTTCGCCCGGTCCGCAGCGTCGAACGACGAGGACCTCGCCTTGATCAAACAGTGCACGGACCTCGCGGTGGATGCGGCACTGCGCGGGGAGTCCGGGGTGACCGGCCAGGACGAGGACGCCGGCGATGAGTTGCGGGTCGTCGAGTTCCCGCGCATCCGCGGCGGCAAGGCCTTCGACATCGATCAGCCGTGGTTCGAGGACCTGCTGTCCGGGATCGGCCAGGCCAAGGGTTCCAAGGAGCACGTCGAGCACTGATCGGCGGGAGCGGCATGACTGCGGAGCTCGATCGCAATCGTGCGCTGTGGACGATCGTCAACCAGCGCTACACCGACGACGCGGCCCGTGCCATGTGGGATCGCGACGGGATTCGCTGGGGACTGTTCGGCGCTCCGGAGAGTCGGTTGGCGACGTTGCCGGATCTCGCCGGATTGACGGTGGTCGAACTGGGCGCCGGCACGGCGTTCTTCTCCGCGGCGCTCATGCGGGCTGGTGCGCTCCCCATCGCCGTCGACCTCAACGCCGAGCAACTGGCCACAGCCCAGCGCTGTCAGCAGGAGACGGGGATCGTGTTCCCGCTGATCCAGGCCGACGCCCAGGCCGTGCCGTTGCGCGACGCCAGTGCCGACCTCGTGGTCAGTGAGCACGGCGCGAGCGTGTGGTGCGATCCGGATCTGTGGGTGGCCCAGGCCGCTCGCATCCTGCGGCCAGGGGGACGACTCGTCTTCTTGGTCAACAGCGTGCTGTCGACGCTGTGCGTGCCGGAATCAGGGCCTGCCAGCGACACGCTCCAGAGACCGCACGCAGACCTCGGCCGGATGGTCTTCGACGGCATCGAGTACCACCCGAGTCACGGCGACTGGATCGCCATCCTGGGCAGACATGGGTTCTCCGTCGTGGCACTACACGAGTTGACCGCTGGTGACGACGCGCAGGATCCTGAGTTCTACGACATCGCCGACTACCGCTGGGCGAGCCGGTGGCCGGCCGAGGATCTGTGGGTCGCCCAACTGTCGTGATTCCCCAGTCCGGGGCACAGTGCGTACGCTCGGTGGCGTGAACGATCCTCAGATGCGCGCCTCGGACGCAGACCGGGACAAGTACACCGCCGTGCTGCAGGACGCCTTCGCCGAGGGCCGTCTGACGCGCGAGGAGTACGACGAACGCCTTGAGGCGGTGTACTTGGCACGGACCTACGGCGACCTCGAACCGCTGGTGGCCGACCTGCCGGGGCACAACCTGCCGGTGCCTCGGATGCCCACGGACATCGTGCCGACGGCGGCCTCGGGCGCTCCGCTCGTCGCGGTGTTCAGCGAGGTCCAGCGCAAAGGCCCGTGGACGCTGGCCGAAGCTACGACGATGGTGGCGGTCTTCGGGGCAGTGAACGTCGACCTGACCAGAGCCACGCTGGAATCCCACGACGTGACGATTCAGGCATTCGCGGTGTTCGGTGAGGTGAGGGTCCTTGTACCCGATGGGATACATGTGGACCTGCACGGCACCGGCATCTTCGGGGCCTTCGAACGCAAGGGCGACGTGCCCGACCTTCCGGCGGGTGCACCGAGGGTACGCATCGGAGGGCTTGCCCTCTTCGGCGCGGTGACCGTCAAAACCGTCGGGTCGAAGTAACTACTCCCCCGAGAGCTCGTGAGCGAGTTCCTTCTCGTCCTCGGTGGTCAGTGAGGTCTTCAGCAGCGTGCCGCCGTACGACTTCATGGCCTCGGCGAACTTGTCCTCAGTGATCTTCGAGGCCATGATGACGACCGCAGAGGTGCCGGGCTTCATCATGTCGCTGACCTGCTTGCGGAACTCGTCATTGACCCCCGACTTGCCCATCTTGCCCATCAACGCGCCCATCGCGCCGCCGAAGGCGAGGCCGAAGAACGGCACGAAGAACAGCAGTCCGATCAACATGCCCCACAGAGCGCCGAAGGCGGCTCCCGACGAGACCAGCTTCGCCGGCGTCTCGACGTGGTTCTTGCCGCTCTCGTCCTGCGTGACGAGCGCGAGCCCCTCGAGTTCCACGATCATGTCCTGTTGCAGGCCGATGACGGTGTCGTACGCCTGCCTGCCTGTTGTCTCGTTGTCGTATCCGATGACCAGCAGCTCAGCCATGGTTGCTCCTTCTTCTCGTGGTCCTTTGCAGTATTCGTCGCGAGGCCCCGGTCGGGATCACCCGAAGCGGGGGAAGCCGGGAGGCTCATCCGACACCTGACCTCCCGAAGTGGGCACCGCGCCACCCTCAATGCCCACTTTCGGTGGAGCAAACGCCTCGTATCGGGATACTTCGGGCGGATGAACCACCAAAAGATGGCAGATTCACGAATCAACGATCGGGCAGTGCCCAGTTCCAGAGGTCAGTCGTCGCGTAGATGAGTGCCGCCGCGCACTGCCATGCCCAGCCACGCGATCACCCACACCCCCGTGATCGCGTGCATGACCTGCAGTGTGGGAGGGAGGCCCTGGACCGAGGCCAGCAGGATTCCCACTCCCGCGACCACCACCCACACTGCGGGGCGTTTGGTCACCCTGGCGGCGACATATGTAGCGAGGGCGGCCAACAGACCGACCAACGAGCACACGAGTACGACACTCAAGGCGCGGACAGGTTCGAGGCCCTCGACCGCCACCGACCATGCCCGGTTGTTGGCGACCATCAGGACCACAACGTTGCACAGTGCCGCGCCGACCGCGGCCGCCAGTCCCACTCGTAGGAGATAGGTCGCGGTGACCGGCTGCGACCGGGGTGGCGGATCGCCGCCCAGTCTCCTCAACTCATCGGCGTCGAAACCCACGCCGCGAGTGTGTCATGTGCGGGCGCGAACTACTTCTGACGCAGACGCTCGCGGCGTCATCCCAACTCACAGCGGCGGGAAGACCGTGCCCGTGTTCTCCTCGGACTCGTAGATTTCCGCCGGCGGACCGACGATCAGCGGGTCCGGGGGGCCGACGACGTCGAGATTCTTGTCGGGGTAGTCGACGCGATTGAGCACCCACCGCATCGCTTCCAGCCGACCTCGCTTCTTGTCGTTGCTGCGCACCACGGTCCAGGGCGCGAAATCGGTGTCGGTGTACCAGAACATCGCCTCCTTGGCGGCGGTGTACTTGTGCCAGCGGTCGAGGCTCGCGAGGTCCATCGGGCTGAGTTTCCACTGCCGGACCGGGTCGATGCGCCGGATGGTGAACCGGGTGATCTGCTCCTTGCGGGACACCGAGAACCAGAACTTGATCAGGATGATGTCATCGCGGACCAGCATCTTCTCGAACTCCGGGGCCTGCCTCATGAACTGGGCGTAGTCCTCGTCGCTGCAGAAACCCATCACCCGCTCGACGCCGGCGCGGTTGTACCAGGACCGGTCGAACATCACGATCTCGCCCTTGGTCGGCAGGTGCCGGATGTAGCGCTGGAAGTACCACTGACCGGCCTCCCGTTCCGAGGGCTTCTCCAGGGCGATCACGCGCGCACCGCGCGGATTCATGTGCTCCATGAAGCGCTTGATCGTGCCCCCCTTGCCGGCGGCGTCGCGGCCCTCGAAGACCATGACGATGCGCTGTCCGGTCTCCTTGACCCAGCCCTGCATCTTGAGTAGTTCGATCTGCAGCAGCCGCTTGGTGAACTCGTAGTTGTGGCGGGTCATCCGGTCGGTGTAGGGGTAACCCTCGCGCCAGGTCTCGACCGGCATCCCCTCGGGTCCGATCAGCACGGGGTCGTCGACCTCGTCCCACGTGCCCGTCGCTGTCAGGCCGTGGCGCTCGAACGTGTCGTCTTCGAGATCCTGCAGACTGGCGATGATCTCCTGGAGATCCATCACCGCTTCGATGTCGAGGTAGTGGTCTTCGCTCACGGTCCCATTGTGGTGGGCAGGACACAGCAGCGCTGATCATGGTCTCTCTTCGCTGTACCTGCGTTGTCACGAAGGTGCGCCATTCCATCGGGCAGTAGGAGCAACAGCCACTCACCCCTCGCGGTTGGCCACCCGGGCCTGTACCGACAGGATCCAGCCGACCAGGTCTTTGTTGATCATCGACTCGACTTTGCCGCCGAGCGGCCATGGCACCCCCGAGGTCTTGGTCTCGGTGACCACGACGTACTCCACGTCGTCACCCTTCTGCGACAGACTCGCCCGCCCGGTGCACGTGGCCGCGGGCCGGCCGTGCAACTCGACCCGGATGTCCCCGTCGGGATCGGAGTGCTTCCACTGCTGCCACCAGTCCAACTGCACCTCCTGGGGCAGGAACTTCTGGGCCAGTGACGGGATGCCCGCGCGGTCGGTGCGGAATGCCCACGGCATGCTCGCTTGAACCGCCTCCGCGTCGTCGGAGATCTCGATCTGCCCGGTGTCGACGCCCACCTCCGTGGCGAAAGCCTGTAGGAAGGCGTGCTCGCTCAGGAGCTGCTGGACGGCCTCCACCGTCGTGGACTCGATGACTGCGCGATGTTCCATGGATCGATTGTGCCCGTTCGCGGCGTCGATCGCCGCCCGTCGGCGGGCCGCCCGGTCCGCGCGGTGCTGCATGCGACCATTGCACAGTGGAGTTGAGTCGCCGGCAGATGCTGCTCGCCGCAGCGGGTCTGGTCACGGCGAGTTGCGCGGCGCAGTCGACCACGGAACCAGCCACCGAGATGGACGTCACCAGCCCCGCGCCCACCCCCACGCCGACCCAGACGCCCACGAGCCGGTGGCGTGCGGGCAAGGTCGCTCCGGCCGCCCTGCTCGCGGCGTACGCCAACGACTCCGTGCAGGCCGGTCAGCCGCTGCAACTGCACGTGTCCGCGGCCGCTCCCTGGAAGGCGAGCATCTACCGGATCGGCTTCTTCGGCGGCAAGGGCGGCACGAAAGTGGCCGAGACCGAGGGCGGCAAGCGCCTGTTCACCGGCAAGGAGGTCGATCCGACGACCCGGGCCGTCTCCGCCGGCTGGCCGGTCGTCGCCGAGGTCGACACGACCGGCTGGACCTCGGGGCTGTACACGGTGGTCGTGCGTACCACTGACGGGGGAACGAACATCCCGTTCGTGGTCCGGCCGACCTCCGCCCAGGGCAAAGTGGCCATCCTCGCGGCCAGCATGACCTGGCAGGCCTACAACATCTGGGGCGGCGCCAGCCTCTACAAGAACTCCGCGGGAGATTTCGGCGGCCGGTCGTACGCGGTCTCCTACGACCGTCCCTACGACCACGCCCTGTGGGGCGCACCGATCGCCATGGGCTTCGACATTCCTGTCGCCCGGTTCGCCGACGAGGTCGGCATCGACCACGTGTGGTTCAGCAACGCAGATATCGCCCGCGATCCGGGCCTGCTCAACGGTGCCGCAGGGGTGGTGTCCACCGGGCACGACGAGTATTGGCCGCAGTCCTACCGGCAGGGCCTGCTCGACGCCCGGGACTCCGGATCGGACCTCGCATTCCTGGGTGCGAATGCCGGCTACTGGCGGGTGGGTCTGGAAGGCGATGAGGTCTACTGCGCGAAAGACGCGGCGATCCAGCCGAAGAACATCCGCTGGCGCGACCTCGGCAAGCCCGAGTCGGCGGTGGTGGGGGTGCTCTACGACGCGTTCCCCGTTGCGGGTCCGATGGTGGTGCGGCAGCCGGACTTCGTCCTGTTCGACGGGATCCGCACCCGCGCCGGTGCTGAATACCCCGGCCTGGTCGGCATCGAGTCCGACCGTTACTACCCGGGCCATCAGACTCCGTCGGACATCGAGGTCCCGACACTGTCGCCGGTGACCTGCCGCGGAAAGGGGACGTGGTCGACGATGAGCTACTACTCCGTCGGTTCGGGCGCCAGTGTCTTCGCGACCGGCACCATGAACTGGACGCGTTCGCTCAACGGGCCGAGCGCCAAGAAGGGGATCACCGGAGAATCCGCGGACTTCAGCCGCGCAGTCACCGCCAACCTGCTGGAGCGCATGGCCGACGGTTCGCTACCGACTGCCTCCCGCGATGTGCCGAAACTGCCGGACTACAACACCTCCGGGGCGGCGTAGACGTCCTACGCCCAGCCCCCGTGGTGCAGGTGTCCGCAGTAGTGCAGTCCGGAGTGTTCTGCTGACAGGTAGCACGAGCACCCCGCCCCATCGTGGTCCGTGCCGGACGGCAGCCCGAGGCACAACGCAATCGGTCGTGAACCGGCGTGATGCACCGATGAGACGATGTCGCGCCGGCGCCAGGTCATCCTCTTCCTCGTCATGCTCGTTCCATACCTTTCTGTTGGCCCGGCTACACAACGTCCGGGGTGGCGTAGGACGGGGCGATCGAGGCCAGCACCCGCCGGCCCGCGGCGTCGACCAGGTTCCTGCCGAGCCGGACCACACCGCGCACCGACGTGAGCTTCACCCGCGGCACCGAAGAGGTCTCCACGATCGGCCAACCGCGCTCCACCGCGATCTCGCGCAGCTCCGGCTCGGGGTTGACCGCGACCGGGTGACCGACCGCTTCCAGCATGGGTAGGTCGCTGGCCGAGTCCGAGTAGGCGAAACACTGGGCGAGGTCGTATCCGCGCTCCTGCGCCAAGTCCCGCATCACCTCGACCTTGCCGTCGGCGTAGCAGAACGGGCCCACCAGGTCGCCGGTGTACACGCCTTGGTCGTCGCGTGCCGCTGTCGTCCCGACCCCGTCCTCAAGCCCGGCGGCCAGGGCCAGCCGCGACACGATTTCGGTCGGGGAGGCGGAGACGACGATCCGATCGACGCCGCCGTGCTGGTCGAGCACCTCACGCATCCCGGGCAGAATGGATGCCACCAAGTCGTCGATGAAGTGGTCTCCGAGGGCCTCGACATCCGAGGCCTGGTGACCCTGCACGGCGCGCAGGATCCGGTCACGCACCTGGGCTGACCGCTCGTCGGTGGCACCCTTGAGAAGGAAGCTCAACCCGTTGCGCAGGTCTTTGGCCAGGTCGGTCTTGCTGATGAAACCCTGCCGGAAGGCGGCTTTGGCGAAAGGGATGTTGGCCGAACCCGGAATCAGGGTCCCGTCGAGGTCGAAGAATGCGGCTGTCGTGTTCATGTTCCTATCGTCCCCATAATCACTGGCGGGTAATAGTGGCGTAGAACCATACCTGAGACGCATTGATTGTCATACAGTGACAAAATGCAGCCCTGGGGACACCTGACCGAAGAACTTGCCGCCGATCTGCGGCCCGCACTGCCGGCCGTGGTCACCGCGACGGCGACCGCCATCGCCGACGGGGTGCCCGCCTACGCCGGAGCCCTCGACAGCGAGATGGGCCCGGTGGTGCGCCAGGGGACCGAGATCGCGCTGACCCGCCTGCTCGACCTGTTCGGCACCGACAGCCCCGCCCTCGACCCCCGGGCGCAGAGGTTCTACCGGCGCATCGGCACCTTCGAGAGCAAGCAGGGCCGGACCCTGGAGGCGGTCCTGTCGGCGTACCGGATCGGTGCCCGGGTCGCGTGGGAGAACATGTCCGCCACGGCTGTGGCCTGCAAGGTCGACACCGCGGAACTGGTGAGCCTGGCCGAGGCCATCTTCGTCTACATCGACGAGATCTCCGCGGCCAGTGCGCAGGGACACGCGTCACAGGCCGGGCTGCGCGACGTGTTGCGATCCCGCCTGGCACAGGCGCTGCTCGAGGGCAAGGCTCTCACCGACCCGGTCGGCCTGCAGGCGGCCGCCGACGCTGCGGGCTGGACGCTGCCCGAACGGATGGCTGTGGCCGTGGTCCCCATCGCGTCCGGACGTGAACCCACCGCCCCCCACGACGTGCTGGCGTTGGTGGAGGGTCAGGAAGCCCTGGCGATCCTGCCCGACCCGTCCGGTCCGGGCCGCCGGCAGGCCCTGGAACGGGCCTGGGAGGGCTCGCAGGTGTTCGTGGGAACGGTTCGGCCGCCGGCCGAGGCGCCCACCTCCCTTGCACATGCCCGACGGGTGCAGCGCTTGGTCGCCCAGGGCCGGGTGCCGGACACCCGGGTGGTGGCCGCAGCGGATCACTTGGCGGAGCTGGTCGCGGCGGCCGACTCCGAGTTGCTGGCAGAACTCGCATCTCGGGTGACCGCGCCCTTGGCCGACCTGAAGCCGGCCAAGCGGGAGGCGCTGGAGCAGACTCTGTCTGCCTGGCTCGCCTTCCAGGGCGACCGGCACCGGATCGCGGAGTACCTCCATGTACATCCTCAGACGGTCTCCTACCGGCACCAGCGCTTGCGAGAACTCTTCGGGGACGCATTGCAGGATCCGCATGAACGCTTGGCTCTGCAGCTGGTGCTCGGTCTGCCACCGGCCACGTGATTACTTCCTCGGATTCCAAGGGGTAGCGGGCTACAGCGTTATGCACCAGTTCTGGGGAGCGCAGTGCCACCCCGCTTTCACCACTCCTGCGAGCGCCGACATGGGCGTGTACGGCCCGTTGGTTGGCGTTCGTGCAGTTCGTTGGCGTTGGTCGCGCGACGAGCAGCAACAATCTGCACGAACGCCCACCAACGCAGGATTCGGGTTCGCCGGACTCTACGCGGACAGCATTGACCTCTGGCAGTCCGCGTGCTGATCAGCCAGCTTCGCGCCCGCGACACGCGTCAGCTTCGGATTCCACGTCTGGGCGCACTTACCGAACCCGCGTCCTGCCCGAAGAAAGCCGAGGCATCTTGGACCCACTGCCACTCCCTCCCTGAAACCGAAGGCCACTTGAACGAAAGGCGAGCGTTCGGCCGACGAAATCACCCCCGTTATTGGTAGGAAGGGGCTGTGTCTACTACGAATCCGCCAGACGTGGGAGAGCAGTCGACGGGGAAGTCCCCTCTGGGGCGCATGCCGAGCGGCAGCATCAACGCCTGGATCGGCAAACTCGTCCTCCTGGGAATCATCGACGTCCTGGGCCTCTGGGCGGTCCTGAAGGCCTACGGCGCCAGTTGGTGGCTCGCGGTGGGCTTCCTGACCATCGTGCTGGTCATCGCGAACATCACCTACTTCCGCAAGGGCGGGCTGCCGCTGAAGTACATGCTGCCCGGGCTCGTGTTCCTCGTTGCCTTCCAGTTGTACCCGGCCGGCTACACGTTCTACGCCTCCTTCACGAACCTCGGCACCGGACACCTGATCTCGCAGGAGGAGGCACGGGCCTCGATCCTGGTGCAGAACGAGAAGCCGGTCGCGGATGCCCCGAGTTTCGATGTGCGCCCGATCGTCAAGGGCGGTGAGGTCTCCATGCTGATCACGGATCCGGAGACCGGCGCCGCGCTGATCGGCACGTCAGAGGGCGCGACCCCCGCCCCGGACGCGGAATTCACCGGCGAGACCGCGACAGCCGTGCCGGGTTACGACACCCTCAACCTGGGTCAGCTGACCAGTGACCCCCAACTGGACGCGCAGTGGCGCGACCTGGCCGTGCCGTGGGACGTCGAACAGGGATACAACCTGCGGCAGTCCAGTCCCACCCGCGGTGAGTTGCGGCAGTCCGACTTCGCCTACGACCCTGAGACGGACACATTCCGCGACACCGCCACGGGGGCGGTCTTCTACGCCAACGAGAGCGTGGGGCTGTACACCACCGAAGCCTTCGACCCTGACGGCACCAACCGGCAGAACGAGGGGCAGTTCCTGACCCCGGGTTGGCCGGTCGGGGTGGGGTTGGACAACTACACGACGGTTCTCACCGACCCGGGCGTGCGGTCGAACTTCATGCCTATCCTGATCTGGTCGTTCGTGTTCGCGATCGGCACGGTGCTGATGCAGTTCGGTTTCGGGCTGCTGCTCGCCCTGGTGATGCAGGACAAGCGGATGAGGGGCCAGCGCTTCTACCGCCTTGCGTTGGTGCTGCCCTACGCTCTGCCGATCTTCATGACCGCACTGGTCTGGAAAGGCATGCTCAACCGGGACTTCGGGATCATCAACCAGATCCTGGGCGCGAACATCGACTGGCTGGGTGACGGGACACTGGCGAAGTTCTCGGTGCTACTGGTCAATCTGTGGATCGGATACGCGTACATGCTGCTGGTGGTCACCGGCGCCCTGACAGCGATCCCGCAGGATCTCAAGGAGGCGGCGTTCGTCGACGGGGCCAGCGCGTTCCGGGCGTTCCGCACGATCGTATTGCCGTTGCTGATGGTCAGCGTCTCACCCTTGCTCATCGCGTCGTTCTCGTTCAACTTCAACAACTTCACGCTGATCCAGTTGCTGACCAACGGTGGGCCGTTCGCCGGCTCTCCGATACAAGGCGGACAGACCGACCTGCTGATCACGTATACGTATCGCTTGGCGTTCGGAACCAACGAACAGCTGCTCGGCTTCGCGTCGGCGATCTCCATGATCATCTTCATCATCGTGGCTGGGGTCTCGGCCTACAGCTTCCGATTGACCAAGCGTCTGGAGGAGATCAAGCAATGAGTACCAGCCAGGCCACCGCGCCGAAGGAAACGACTCTGCGTGCCGCGCCCCGGATGAGCTTCGGTCGCTGGATCACCCAGCTCGGATGGCGCCACGCGATCACCATCGCGGCAGTGATGTTCGCACTGTTCCCGATCACCTACATCATCGGCGTCGCACTCAACCCGGTCGGATCCCTGTCGTCGGCGTGCCCTCCAAGCAAGACGGGGATCTCCGCCCTGAGTTGCCTGGTGATCCCGCAGACCGTGAGCTTCGAGAACTTCAGCGCCATCTTCAACGACCCTCGTCTGCCCTACGGGACGTGGTTCGTCAACTCGCTGACCGTGGCGCTGGTGGCGGCGATCTTCTCGACGTTGATGTCGGCGTCCGCAGCCTTCGCCTTCAGCCGACTGCGTTTCAAGGGGCGTCGACCGGGTCTGCTGTCGCTGGTACTGCTGCAGATGTTCCCGCAGATCCTGGCGATCACGGCGATCTTCATCCTGATGACGAAGATCTCGGAGGTCTTCCCGCAGTTCGGCAGCGGTACGGTGGCCGGGCTGATCCTGATCTATCTGGGTGGCTCCCTCGGGGTCAACACCTACCTGATCAAGGGCTTCTTCGACACGGTCCCGATCGAGATCGACGAGTCCGCGAAGATCGACGGCGCGAGTCACGTGCGCATCTTCTTCGGCCTCGTGCTGCGACTGTCGGCGCCGGTCATGGTGGTGGTGTTCTTCGTGACATTCACGTTCGTCTTCAACGAGCTGGCCATCGCGCAGACGTTGTTGCCGAACACGACTGACACCACGCTGGCGGTCGGCATGCAGACCTACGTTTCGGGCAACCTGCAGGAGTGGGGCAAGTTCGCCGCCGGTGCGTTGTTGGCCGCCATTCCGATGATCACGGTCTTCGCCTTCACACAGCGGTACCTGGTCACCGGCCTGACCTCTGGGGCCGTCAAGGGCTGAGGCGCGCTCGCAACCCCCCTGGTGGGCTGACAGACGCACGCGGGATTCGTCTGCCGCGTCCACGGGATCTGGATGCACCTCGGCCCCCGGTGAACAGCTCCTGCCAGGTCGGCCGCCACAGCGCCAAAGGACTCATTTAGCGCTAGCGTGGCGATCAAAGAGACCGGGGCGGAGCCTCGGCAAGCAAGTCAATCGGAGGGCGCAGTGGCGAACGTCGCATTCGAACACGTGGAGAAGGTCTACCCCAACGGGTTCCACGCGGTGCAGGATCTGAACCTCGAGATCGAGGACGGGGAGTTCCTGGTGCTGGTCGGGCCCTCCGGCTGCGGGAAGTCCACCGCGCTGCGGATGATCGCGGGGCTCGAGGACGTGTCCAGCGGAAAGCTGATCATCGGTGACCGCGTGGTCAACGACCTGTCCCCGCAGGACCGCGACATCGCCATGGTCTTCCAGTCCTACGCGCTGTACCCGCACCTTTCGGTGGCGGACAACATCGCCTACGGCCTGAAGATCCGCAAGATGTCAAAGGACGAGATCGAGAAGCGGATCCAGCGGGCCGCCGACATGCTGGAACTCGGACCGTTCCTGGACCGCAAGCCGGCCATGCTGTCCGGTGGCCAGCGCCAGCGGGTGGCGATGGGCCGGGCGATCGTGCGTGACCCGTCGGTGTTCCTGATGGACGAACCGCTGTCGAACCTGGACGCGAAACTGCGGGTCCAGATGCGCGCCGAGATCTCCTCGGTGGTCCACGACCTGGGCACCACCACCGTCTACGTCACCCACGACCAGGTCGAGGCCATGACCATGGGCGACCGGATGGCAGTGATGAAGGCCGGGCTGCTGCAGCAGGCCGGTCCGCCGCAAGAGGTGTACGACCACCCGAACAACATCTTCGTCGCGCAGTTCGTCGGCTCCCCGCCGATGAACATGGTCAAGGGCAGGCTCTCGGAGACCGGTGACGGGTTGTCCGTCCACGTCGGCGACAAGGACCTGGTCATCCCCGACTCCGTACTGGGAAAGCGCGCCGGCACTGCGCAAGTACATCGGTCGCGACGTGGCCGTGGGGGTACGCAGTGAGGACATGGAGGACGCCAGCCTGACCCCGGACGCCTCCCTGGACCGACGCTTGCACGGCACCGTCACCTTGGTGGAGGCACTGGGTTCCGAGATCGTCGTCCACTTCAGCCTCAAGGGGGACGCGGTCGTCACCGAGGACACCAAACTGGTGGCCAAAGAGACCGGCGACGAGGCCCTCGACACCGGACCCGCCGGCGAGGTCCGATGGGTGGCCTCGTTCTCGCCGCGTTCGAGAGTCCGGCGCGAAGACCCGGTGGAAATCACCGTGGACATGGAACGGGTGCACTGGTTCGACCCGGACAGCGGCGAGGCCATCCGGGGCTGAGGAGCCTCTGGCTCACGACGAGAACGGCCGAACCGCACAAGTTCGTTCCCCCTCGTCGGGTGAAACCCACCGGTCCGGGCACACCCTGCACTGCCGAACACGCGTGTTCCCGTGCGTCCCGGGTGCGTCTCCGATACGTTGATCTCAGTCCGGGTTACGTTCACCTATCCAGGTTGTGACACGGACATCAAGACCCACCAACGGGAATGGAGTGCAGATGCACAGCATCAAACGAGGAGTGGCACTGGCCGCCACCCTCACACTGGGCTTCGCGCTGGCCGCTTGCGGCAGCGACGACGGCGGTTCGGGATCGGAGGCCGAGTCCGGCAGTTCCTTGACGATCTGGGCCGACGAGAAACGGGCCGGACCGATCGGCGAACTTGCGCAGACCTGGGGCGAAGAGAACGGCGTGGACGTCACCGTCCAGCAGGTCAACTTCGACGGCATGAAGGACCAGTTCGTCCAGCAGGCACCCCAAGGCCAGGGCCCGGACATCCTGCTCGGGGCCAACGACTGGGCCGGTGAGTTCGTCGACAGTGGCCTGGTGGCCCCGATCAACCTGGGCTCCAGCCGCGACAGTTTCGTCACCGCGTCGGTGAACGCCTTCACCATCGCCGGTCAGACCTACGGCGTGCCCGTGGCGACCGAGAACATCCTGCTGTTCCGCAACACCAAACTGGCACCAGATGCGCCCGCGTCGCTGAACGAGATGGGCGACACCGGACTTCAGCTCAGGAAGGACGGCGAGACCCGGTTCCCGGTCGGCCTACAGGTCGGTGACGCCGGTGACGCCTACCACGCGTTCCCGTTCTTCTCCGCCGCCGGCGGCTACTTCTTCGGCGGTCCGGACGCAGAAGGCAACTACGACGTCCAGGACATCGGTCTGACGAGCCCCGGTGGCATCGCATGGGCCGAGGCCTTCTCCGATTGGGGCAAGCAGGGCATCGTCAAGTCGACGTTCGTCGGCGACGACCTGACCAACGCCTGGACGCAGGGCAAGCTCGCCTACTGGATCACGGGACCTTGGAACAAGGCCGTGGTCGAGGACGCCGAGGGTGACGGTGTGCCGTTCAGCGCTGAGGGCCTTCCCACGTGGGACGGCTCCGACAGCCCGTCGATCCCGATCGTCGGTGCACAGGGCTTCTACCTGAGCCAGAGCTCGCAGAACGCGACCACGGCGCAGGCGTTCCTGGACGCGACTCTGAACACTGAGTTCATGGACAGTCTGTTCGCAGCCGACCCGCGCCCGCCGGCGTGGAAGGACTCGCTGAGCGCGGCGCAGGATGACCCGATCATCAAGGCCGTCGCCGAGTTCGGCACCGACGGGTTCCCGAACCTGCCGTACCCGGAGATGGGCCCGATGTACGAAGAGATGGGCCTGGCCGAGAAGAACATCCTCGATGGGGCCAACCCCCAGAAGACGATGGAAGAGGCGCAAGCCAACGTGGAGCAGCGCATTCAGTAGCCCCACGCGCGTGACAACGGAAGACCCACCGGCCGCATCCCGCGGCGGTGGGTCTTCTGTTGTTCCGGAGCATCGGCCGTGGTGGTCCGACGCGGTGTTCTACCAGATCTACCCCCGCTCGTACGCCTGTGCCGACAACGAACAGGGAGTCGGCGATCTACGGGGGATCATCGATCGGCTCGACCACGTGGTGGGCCTCGGTGTCGACGCCGTCTGGCTGTCCCCGGTGTTCTGCAGTCCCCAGGTGGACCACGGCTACGACGTCAGTGACTACTACGCGATCGACCCGATCTTCGGGACGATGGCCGACTTCGACGACCTGCTGCGAGCCGCCCATGATCGAGGACTGCGGGTGCTGCTGGACATGGTTCCGAACCACACCTCGGACCAGCATGCGTGGTTCACGGCCGCGGTGGCCGCCGGTCGGGGCGCACCCGAACGCGACTGGTACCTGTTCCGCGACGGCCGGGGCACCGATGGCGCAGTCCCGCCCTCGGACGTGCTCGGATCGTTCACGCGGACGCCGGTGTGGACCAGAGTGACGGAACCCGACGGCTCGTCCGGGCAGTGGTACTTCCACCTGTTCACCGCCGAACAACCGGATCTCAACTGGATGAACCCGGCTGTGCTGAGCGCCTTCGAACGGATCTGGCGATTCTGGCTGGACAAGGGAGTCGACGGATTCCGGGTCGATGTCGCCGACCATCTGACCAAGGACGTCGACCGCAACGATGTGCGGTTCGGCAACGACCTGTTGACCCACGACGCGGGTAACCGCACGCATGAGGTGGTACGCGCGCTGCGTTCGACGCTGCGGGCCTATGAGCACCAGCCGACCGCCATCGGCGAGATCTGGTCCGGTCGTGCCGCGTACAGCAGCGCCGACGAGTTCCCGCAGACGTTCGGGTTCCCGATCCTCAAGGCCGGCTGGGACGCCCGGGCGCTTCGGGCGGCGATCCAGGAGGTCCTCGCTGAAACCTCGCCCGTCTGGGTCATCGACAACCACGACACCCCGCGCAGCGCGAGCCGGCTGGGTCCGGCACGGTCGCGGGCACTGACCCTGTTGATGCTGGCCCTGCCGGGCGCGGCGTGTCTGTACCAGGGTCAGGAACTCGGTCTGCCCAACGTCGACGACCTGCCCGATCATGTCCTGGCCGACCCCGTGTGGCAGCGGTCCGGTGGTGCCGATCGTGGCCGTGACGGCTGCCGCGTGCCACTGCCCTGGTCCGACTCACGGCCGCCGTTCGGCTTCTGCGACGAAGAGGTCGACCCGTGGCTGCCTCAGCCACCGGAGTTCGTGCGGTTCACCGTCGAAAGTCAACGGCGCGATCCCGCCTCGACCCTGGAACTGACCAGGCGGTGGCTGGGAGTGCGCAAGCGCCTGGTCGGGGCCGATTTCGAGTGGCGCGACGAGGGTCCGGACCGGGTGCACTTCCAGCGCCGCAGGGTCACCGGGGCCATCGACGTGCTGATGAACCTCGGGGACACGCCCATCGACGTGCCCTCCGGGCGGATCGTGGCCCACTCCGATCCCGAGCCGCCGAATGGCACGCTGCCGCCGGATACTGCGGTCTGGTGGGAGGCCTGATCAGAGCGGTTCGACGAGATACCGCTGGATCGTGGGCCCGATGGTGGCGGCGAGTTCCTCAGGGGTGAGCGCGACGACCTCCGGCAGTTGCAGGAAGTAGCGGGTGAACGCCAGCCCCGCCATCTGGGTCATCACGAGCGCGGAACGGCGGTCCGCGTCGTCGTCGACCAGTCGTGCCACAGCCACTTGCACCGAGTCGTGCAGCGTCTGCTGCATCACCTCCCGAGCCACCTCGTGGGAGGCCGCAGTGCGCAGCATCCCCAGGAAGTGCTGGCGGACGACGGGCGTCTCCCATGCGCTGACCATGGCCCGGACCAGCGCCGGTCCCATCTGGTCCGGCGGAGTGTGGACCACCGACTCGAGCACCACCGCGGGATCCACCGGAAGGCGCAGGGCCTCGGTCAACAGCCCCAGCTTGGAACCGAAGTAGTGCGTGATGAGCGCGGGATCCACCTGCGCCTGTGCGGCGATGGACCGCATACTGGCCCGCTCGTAGCCGCTGTGTGCGAACTGCTCGCGAGCGACGGTCAGAATCCGCGCGCGGGTGTCCTCGTCACCGGGACGTCGGCCCCGAGGCCTCATGCCCGCGCCAGCATGGTCATACGTTCCTCGATCGTCGCGGTAACGTCATGCAACGCGGCCTCGATCCCCTGCCCGGCCAGCAACTCCCGCACGACCGCCAGATCGGGATCGATCACTCGGACATCCCGCCCGGCGAGGTTCACGGCCAGGCCGGCGCCGCTCAGGACAGCGAAGACCCGCGCCCAGTCGTCGGAGGCCACTGCGACGGCGGTGGTCCCATCGACGATGTCCGCCTCGGTCCCCTGGGCGACCAGGCGGCCCTGAGACATCAGCAGCAGGCGATCGCAATGCTGAGCCTCCTGCATGTAGTGCGTCGTCACCAGCACCCCCACACCGCGTTGGGACTGCTCGCGGATCTGGTCCCACAGCCGGGCCCTGCCCAGCGGCTCCACCCCGGAACTCGGCTCGTCGAGCACCAGCACGTCCGGTCGGTGCTGCAGTGCGCACAGGAAGGCGAGTTGTCGGCGAAGGCCCAGGGGCAGGTCCGACACCAACCGGTCCTGGGCTTCCCGCAAGGGCCCCTCGGGCTGCGCCGGCGGGCACCCGAAGGCCTGCGCAGCGAACTCGAGGTTCTCCGTCACGGTGAGTTCGGCGTAAAGGCCCAAACCCTGCGGGACGTAGCCCAGCCGTTCCCGGCCGGCCCGGTTCGGGGGGTTGCCATTGAGCAGCGCGTTTCCGGCTGTGGGACGCAGCAGGCCGAGCAACATCCGGATCACGGTGGTCTTGCCCGCGCCGTTGGCTCCGAGCAGGCCCACGACCTCGCCGGGTGCGACGTCGAACGTGACCTGATCCACCGCGGTGAACGGGCCAAAGGTCCGGCTCAGCGCTTGTGCCTGCAGCAGCGACCCGCTCATGACCCCACCTCCTCGCGCAGAGACGCCACGATCGAAACGTCCTCGAGAGTCAGCGCTGCCGTCGTGCTCCCGACCGGCGGATCGCCGGGCCACCATTCCCGGTAGCCGGTGCCCTGGCGCCACGCGAACTCCGGGCGGGTCGGGCTGTCGGTCTGCACGATCACGCCGGGATAGGACGACACCACGTCCTGGGGGGACCCCGACAGCAGTGCCCTGCCCCGTTCCAGGACCAGCACGGATCCGGCCCGTTCGGCCTCGTCCAGGTAGGTGGTGGTCAGGACCACCGCCGTGCCCCGCGCCGCAGCCTCGCTGATCAGGCGCCACAGTTCCACCCGGCTGACCGGGTCCACGCCGGTGCTCGGCTCGTCCAGAATGAGCAACCGCGGTTCGTGCAGCATGGCCAGGCAGAAGCCGAGCTTGTTGCGCATTCCTCCGGACAGTTGCCCGGCCAGCCGATCCCGGGCACCGGACAGTCCCGCCCTGGTCAGAACGTCGTCGGCACGGGCGGTCAGCACGTCCGCGTCCAAGCCGTAGGAACCCCCGACGAAGGCGACGTTCTCGTCGACGCTCAAGTCGCTCCAGCTGCCCGCCCCCGCCGGCATGAAGCCGATCTCGGACCGCGGGGGTGTGTCGACGGTTCCGGACTCGATCGGCACCATCCCCACCAGAGCGTTGAGCAAGGTGGTCTTGCCGGCCCCGTCCCCACCGACCACCGCGGTGATCTGTCCGGGCGGCGTCTGCAGGCTCACGCCGTCGAGGGCCAGGACGTGCCCGAACCGCACGGTCAGATCGCGGACACTCACGCCGCCACCTTCGCCTTCGACCGACGGCCGTCGCCGGGAGCCAGGTTCCGCCGGAACCGCAGGACGGCCCCGGAGAAGACGACCACCGCCATGATCGCGAGCATGAGCAGCGGGAACCACAGGGCGTCCAGAGGCGCGCCGCGCAGCATGATCCCCTGCGACACCATCGTGAAGTAGGTCAGCGGCAGGAAATAGCTGATCCAGCGGACCCCCCACGGGATGGCTTCCAGGGGGAAGATGAATCCGGACAGCAGGATCTGGGGCAGCAGGAAGAAGAAGGCGGTCTGGATGGCTTGGCCGACGTTCTGCGAGATGGTCGAGATGAACACGCCCAGGCCCAGCACCACGAACAGGAAGAGCCCGGCCCCGAGGGCGAAGACACCGACGCTGCCGTTGAACGGCACGTCGAACAGGACCATGCCGAGCAGCGTCACCAGCACCATGTCCAGGGTGGCGAGCAGGAAGTAGGGCACGATCTTGCCGAGGATCACGGTGCTGGGTTTGATCGGCATGACCGCCAGTTGCTCGATGGTGCCGGTCTGCTTCTCCTTGACCATCCCGATGCTCGTGATGATGGTCCCGATGAAGGTCAGGATCAGCCCGATGATGGCCGGCACCATGACCCAACTCGTCTTCAGATCGGGGTTGAACAGGATCTCGACGGTGACCCGGTCGCCGAGGCGGTTGAACGCCGCCACCGATGTCTGCGCGGTGAACAGCGACGAGCCATCGATGTAGGCGACCGGTTGCTGCTGGCCGGTGTCGATGACCACGTCCACGCTGTTGCGCTGCAACAGGTCTTCAGCGGTGGTCGCGTCACCGGCGGGGTCCACGTCGATGATGTCGAAGGGTGCCTGCGGGATCACCGTGATCTGCTCGGCCACCTGTTCTGCCTGCGGTCCGACGGTCGCCGTTGGTACGTTGTCGACGGTGAAGTTCGCCGCGTATCCGAAGACGACCAGCAGCAGGATCGGCATCCCGATCAGCATCCCCATCGTCCGGCGGTCGCGGCGCAGTTCTCGAAACTCTTTGAGGATCATGGCGCGCATGATTTCAGGGTACACCCGATATTCAACGGATGTTGAATTACTGGACGCGTGCGAATCTGTGCACCACTCCGATATTGACAACTTTGCCGCGGCGGGCGCGCCGACACCACGTGCCGTTGATGGCTGCGTCGAGCTGCAGACGGGCGGTGCGCCGTCCCGGATGACAAGGTGGGATCGTGCGCCGTCCGATGATCGCCATCCCTGGCCGTTTCTCCGAGTCCGCCTCCGCGCTGCGGTACCGGGCCGTGGTCAACGCCCGCAAACTCCTCGACGCCGTCTACGACGCCGGCGGCGAGCCCGTCACTGTGTACCCAAGTGCACCGCTTTCGGTCGAAGACATGGCGTCGCGACTCTGGTGGGCCGATGGCCTGCTCCTGCCCGGTGGCGGCGACCTCGACCCCTCGCGGTACGGGCAGAGCCCGTCCTCGGAGCACCTGTACGACATCGACTCCGAACAGGACGACTTCGACCTGGTCGCAGCGCAATGGGCCGCGATCGCCGGAATCCCCGTCCTCGCCATCTGCCGGGGCGTGCAGGTGGTGAACACGGCGCGGGGAGGCGATCTGCATCAGCACATGGACGTGCCGCATCGCAACGTGGTGCAGCAGGTTCGCGCGACCCATCCCGAACTGGTGGACCTGATGGGTGACGGCGATGTCGCGATCTCCTGCTACCACCATCAGCGACTCGGCCACGTCGGCAGCGGACTACAGGTGGCCGCCGTGGCCGCCGACGGGACGGTGGAGGCGGTGGTGGACCCGGACAGCGACGGTTGGTTTCTGGGGATCCAGTGGCACGCCGAGGACACGGCCTCCGACGATCCGGTGCAGATGGGCATCTTCCGGGCGCTGGTCGAGCATGCGATCGCACATCGGGAGAACAAGGCCGGCTGAGCGGCATGAGTTACGACGTCACTGAGCTGCCCCGACCCGCTGGTTCAGGTGGGAAACCTACCGCCGGGAATCGCTCGCGTTAGAGAACGTGCACGAGGTTGGCGAATACACGCGTGGGTTCTCCAACCTCGTGGACGTTCTCTAACCTCACGATCAGCTACCCAGCGCACACGAGCCCTCGCGGACCCGACGTTCCGGTTCAGCTCACGAGGTCCACGATGGCGTCCTCGTTCTCTTCCCGGCGCCGCAGCAGCCCGACCACCCAGCCGACGGCGAAGGCCGCGAAGGGCAGCAGGACCAGGGTCCACCCCATGGCGTTGAGGCCCCATGCCTGCACGCTCGGGTCGACACCCTCCTGCACCGTGCCGGCCAGCAGGCCGAAGCGCGACATCAGCAACCACTCACCAACCGCGAGTCCGATCAGGGCCAGGATCGGTGCGATCATGGTGTGCCACACGCGGGTGTCCACATCGGTTCGACGGAAGTAGACGAGGATCGCGATACACACGAGGATCTCGACGAACACGATCGCGACCACCGCCAGGCCGCTCATCCAGTAGAAGAGATTCAGCACCGGGTCCTTGTCGGTCACCCAGAAGAAGATGATGACGGCAGCCGTGATCACCGAGGTGGTGACGGAGGCGACGAGCGGTGCGCCGAACCGGTTGACCCGGCCCAGCGCTGCGGGGAACACACCCGCGCGACCCATCGAGAAGAAGTACCGCGAGGCGGAGTTCTGGAACGCCAGCAGCCCGGCGAACAGACTGCTCAGCACCAGCCATTCCATGGTCGTCGAGACCAGAGTTCCGGCCCATGCGCCCAGCCACTGCCCCACAGAATCCTCCGCGATGGTGAACACCACCGCCGCTGGGTTCGCCAAGGGCACGTCGTCGACCGAGGAGAGTTCGACCACCCGATCGATGACCGATCCGGATCCGAGGGCGGTGACGACCGCGAACGTGACGAAGCCGAACAGCGTGGTGATCAGCAGGATCGCGACATAGGTAGCGATGGGCACGGTGCGCTTGGGATCCTTGGCCTCCTCGCCGTAGATCGCCGTGGCTTCGAACCCGATGAACGAGGCGAACGCGAAGGCGAAGGCGATACCCGCTGTGCCCGCCAGGCCACCGATCAGGATGTTGTTCGGGGCGAAGGATGCGCCCACGTCCACACCGTCCGGGCCGCCGACCACGAAAACGGCGACCGCCATGATGAACAGCGAGAGCACTTCGAGGCCCATCAGCACGCCGAGCAGCTTGGCCCCCACATCGACGCTGAACAGTGACAATCCAGTGACCAGAGCCCATGCGATCAGACTCCACGCGTACCAGGGCAGATCGATGCCGAACTGTGCGTTGAACTCGCCGGAGGCAAGCGCCCCGAAGAATCCGTAGATCGCCAGCTGGATGGCCAGGTAGGCGACCAGCGAGACGAACGCGCTGCCGACGCCCGGGCCGATGCCGAGCCCACGACCCACGTACGCGAAGAACGCACCGGTGTTGGTGACCTGATGGCTCATCGCCGCATAGCCGAAGCTGAACAGCAGCAGGATCAGGCCGACGGCGACGTATGCACCAGGAACGGCAGCACCGTTCCCGAGCACGATCGCGACGGGGACGGCGCCGGTCATGCCGACCAACGGCGCCGCGGCCGCGACGACGAAGAAGACGATTCCCAGCACGCCGAGCCGGCCGTGGTGCAAGGCGGTCGTCGGAGTCTCCTCAGGTGCTGACTTGAGCTCGCTCATGTGCCCTCCGCGGTGTAATCGTTCTGGTCCGAACGATTTTGCAAGAGTTGCGCCACGGACCCTCGTTTGTCAAGTCTTTGCGCCCAAGTCGCGTGGCGCGGCGGCTATCCGACGTCCTTCGGCTGCGCCTCGATTGCCAGAACGATCTTGCGCAGCGTGGTGGTGAACGCGCGGATCTCCGCGTCGGTGAGAGGCTCGACGACACGGGCCTCGGCCGCGTTGAACACGGGAAACAGCTCGCGCATGAGATCGCGTCCGGCGGGTGTCAACGACACGAGCACGCGGCGCCCGTCGTCGGGATGTTTGCGGCGATCGACCAAACCCTTGCCGATCAGTGTCTGGGTGACGCCGGTCAGGGTTCCCTTGGAGATCCCGGCTTCCTCCGCCAAATGCCGGGTCTCGATGTCCTCCCAGATCCAGACGACCCACAGGACCACCCAGGCCGTCCACGTGAGGTCATGAGGGGCCAGGACGGTGCGCTCGAATCGGTTGCGTACCGCTCCGGCCGCTCGGTAGAGATTGCTGATCGCCGCCATCGCGGGCAGATCCACCGGCAGACCGGAAACCCGCGCATCGACGGCGGCCTCGATCTCATCGAGGGTGTGATGGTCCTCGCTGAGGCCGGCCGTGATGCGGCTCAGGGTGCAGTAGCCGGTCGGGCAGGGACAGTTCTCCGGCACACAGGTCGCGGTCGTGGCCGGACTCGGCGCCGCGGTGGGCGCCGGTCGGTGCGCCGGAGAACTCACCTGACAACTCTACGACTGGGAGGGTTGTGGCTCGGGACGCTCGGCACCTGCAACGCGGTCGATGAACGCGTTGACCAGAGCGCGCGATCGCACCAGCGACTCCTGCTCGCGGGCGCGCGTGCTCTGCACGAGCACCTCGGGGTCGAATCCCATATCGAGGGCGTGCTGGTCGCCGCCGTTGCCCAGCCACAGGTCGAGCATGTCGGGGGTCAATTCGGGATGGAACTGCAACCCCAACGACCGTCCGGTCACGAACGCCTGCTCGGCCACATCGGTCCATGCGATCGCCTGCATGCCTTCGGGCAGCACCCAGCGGTCGCCGTGCCACTGGAACCAGGGTCCCGGTTCGATGAGGTCCGGCCGGGTCGTCTCCAGCGAGGTCCAGCCGACCTCGGGGCGGTCGGCCGGGATGACGGCACCCCCGAGGGCCGCGGCCAGCAACTGCCCGCCGAAACAGATGCCCAGCACGGGCACATCCGCTTCAAGAGCATCGCGCAGGAAGTCGATCTCGTCGCGCACCCAGGTGCCGATCCGGTCGTGGTCGTAGACCGACCACGGCGCCCCCATCGGCACGATCGCGTCGAAGTCCCGCGGGTCGGGGAACTGCACCGAGACACTCGGGGTGTGGAACCGATCGCCGGGCACGACCTCCATCTCGACGACGTCGTAGCCACGGTCGGTGAACACCTCTCCAACCGGACCGTGCGGAGACACGTGGTCCTGCTGGATGAACAACACCTTCATGACCATCTCCCGTCCGATCGCATGATGCCCTCGCGTGTCTTTGCCTGAAACCCTTGCGACATCACGACTGCCTCATTATTGTTCGGACCCTAACGACTTGCAAGGAGAGCGCATGGATCACGACGACACAGACGTCGAGCAGGTCATCGAGAGTCTGCGTGAAAAGGGAGTGGATGTGGTGCGCGTCTCCTACAGCGACCTCATCGGGATCGACCGTGGCCGAGACGTGCTCATCGACGAATTGCGCAACTGCGTCAAACACGGGATCGCCTTCTGTCGATCGGTGTATCACACCACGCCGATCGGCTCGGTCGTGGAGATCGAGGGCGGACTCGACGCAGGGTTGCCGGATATCCATGTGCGCCCGGACTTCAACACCCTGACGCCCATGCCGTGGGAGCAGGGAACCATGTGGTGCATCGGCGAGGCCTTCCTGCCCGAGGGTGACCCGGCACCTGAATCCCCTCGCAATGTGGTGCAGCGGGTCGAGGGACTGCTGTCCTCACTGGGCGTCTCCGCGGTCATCGGGCCGGAGTTGGAGTTCTTCGTCCTCGAGCCCGACGACTCGCCGACGGGTTTCCGCCGGTACTCCGATGCCACCGGAAACGTGTACGTCGTCGGGCGCAAAGGCGACCCGGACGGTCTTCTGCTGAAGATGCTGCGGAACCTGCGCGACGCCGGTCTGCAGGTGACGGCGGCGAACCATGAGTTCAGCTGGCGGGCAATTCGAGATCAACCTGAACCACTCGGGCATGCTGGACTCCGCCGATCGCGCTTTCCGCCTGAAGTCAGCCGTGCAGGAGATCATGCGGTACGAGGACAAGCGCGCCACATTCATGGCCAAACCGTTCGACGACGAGGGCGGTTCCGGGTTCCACCTGCACATCTCGCTGGTCGACGATTCCGGGAAGAACGTCTTCGGTGACCCCGAGGGCGCGTACGGACTTTCCGACGTGGGGCGTCATGCGATCGCCGGCGTTCTGGCACATGCGCCCGCGCTCGCTGCCCTGTTGAACCCCACGATCAACTCCTACAAGCGCTTCGGACCGGACACCCTCGCACCCTGGCTGATCGACTGGGGTCTGGACAACCGCAGTGCGATGGTCCGCATCCCTCCGGAACGAGGTGAGGCCTCACGCATGGAAGTACGTCTCGGTGATGCCACTTCGAACCCGTACCTGGCAACAGCCGCCCTTTGTGCGGCCATCTATCTGGGGATCCGCGATCAGTTGCCACTGGCGGCTCCTCTGGAGGGCTACGGCTACAACACCGACGCGTCGGCGATGCTACCGATGCGGCTATCCGACGCGCTGGACGCTTTCGAGGCGGACAAGGAACTCGGGGAGGCCCTCGGTGACTACTTCGTCAAAGCATTCCTGGCCTTCAAGCGCGACGAAGTCTCGAGATTCGAACGGTTCGTCACCGACTGGGAGTTCCGGGAATACTCCTACCACCTCTGATCACCAACGAACGAAGGAGCTTTCCATGCAACCAGATCCCGTCGCTCTTGAAGACGTGGACCTCGCCGATCTCGACGTCTTCGAGCGCGGCCAGGCCTGGGGGATGTTCGACACCCTGCGCCGGGAGGCGCCGGTGCACTGGAACGACGAGACTGACGGCGGTTCCGGTTTCTGGTCGATCACCCGGTACGACGACATCGAGATGGTCGACAAGGATCCCGAGTCCTTCACCTCGACGCACTTCACGAACCTCGAGGAGCCGCCCGAGGAGTACAAAGACCTGCGGCGTTCACTGCTCGAGACCGACGGCCCTCGTCATCAGGCCCTGCGCAAGTTGCTCATGCGGGACTTCAGCGTGGCGACGCTGCGCCGGTACGAGGACTTCCTGCGGGGTCTGGCCCAGCTGACGGTCGACACGGCGCTGCAGAACGAGGAGTTCGACTTCGTGGACGCCATTGCAGCCGACTACCCGATAGCGGTGCTCGCCCGGTTGCTCGACGTCCCGGACGACTTCACCCCGCAGTTGATCTCGTGGGGCAATGAGATCGTGGGCGCCACCGATCCGGAATATGCGCGGGTGCTGATCACCAGCCCGGAGGCAGAGCAGTACAAGCACCTGCCATTCCGGTCGCCGGCGTCCCAGGAGATCTTCGAATACGGCCGGAAGCTGGCCGCCGAACGCAAGGGCGGCGACGGTGAGGATCTGGTGAGCAAACTGATCAACCGGATCCCGGCCGACGGCATCCCGCTGACATCGACGGACTTCGACAACTACTTCTTGCTGCTCGTGGTCGCCGGCAACGAGACCACCCGGCAGGCCATCAGTCACGCCATGAAGGCGCTGATGGACAACCCCGACCAGATGGCCTATTTTCTCGAGAACCCGGACAAGTCGCAGATCGCCGTGGAAGAACTGGTGCGCTACGCCTCACCGGTCTACCACTTCCGGCGCACCGCCACCCGCGACATCGAGCTGCACGGCCAGCAGATCAAAGCCGGCGACAAGGTCGTCATGTGGTTCGCCTCCGGCAACCGTGATGACGCGAAGTTCGCCGATCCGTACACCTTGGATCTGACCCGTTACCCGAACGACCACATGACGTTCGGCAAGGGCCCGCACAACTGCTTGGGCTCCAACCTGGCACGCATGGAGATCCGGATCATGTTCGAGACGCTGCTTCCCCGACTCGCCTCGATCCAGCAGACCGGGGACATCGTGCGTGTGCGCAGCAACTTCGTCAACGGCATCAAGCAGTTCCCCGTGCGCGTGCAGGTCAAGTGACACATGACCAGCACGCAGACAACCGTCCGGGAGTACGAGGGCGACATGCTCGTGGAGTCCGTGGACCACGTGGCGCGCGACGTCGTGGCCCTGACGCTCGTCGATCCCGACGGTGACGCCCTTCCGCCTTGGACACCCGGCGCACACGTCGACCTGATCCTCGGTCCTGATCTGGTGCGGCAGTACTCGCTCTGCTCGAGCCCGTCGGACAGCCGGACGATCCGGGTGGGGGTCCTGAAGTCGCCGGACAGCCGCGGGGGTTCGGTCTTCGTGCACGAGCAGTTGACACCGGGCAGCACCGTGCGGGTGCGCGGTCCGCGTAACCATTTCCCGCTGGTCGGCGCCCCGCGGTATCTGTTCATCGCAGGCGGCATCGGGATTACTCCGATGCTGCCGATGATCGCCGAGGCCACGGCTGCGGGCGCGGAATGGCGCCTGGTCTACGGTGGCCGGTCGCGGGAATCCATGGGCTTTGTCGACGAGCTGGCCGAGTACGGCGACCGGGTGACTCTGGTCCCGCAGGACGAAGCCGGGCTCCCCGACCTCGACGCGTTGTTGGGTACGCCGGAGCCCGACACTCTGGTGTACTGCTGCGGCCCTGAGCCGCTTCTGCAGGCCGTGGAGCAACGCTGTGCCACCTGGCCTCACGGTGCTCTGCATTTCGAGCGGTTCGCCGCGAAGAAGATCGAAGGCGATGGGACCGAGGATCGTCCGTTCGAACTGCTTCTGGCGCGGTCGGGCCTCACACTCACGGTGCCGGCCGACAAGACCACGCTCGAAGTGGTGCAGGAGGCTGGAATCAGCGTCCTCGCGTCCTGCCAGGAGGGTATTTGCGGCACGTGCGAGCAGATCGTCGTGGAGGGGGAAGTCGACCACCGCGACTCGATTCTCGACGACGATGAACGAGAGGCCAACGAGACGATGATGATCTGCGTCTCGCGCAGTCGCTCCGAGAGCCTCACCCTCGACCTGTGACTGTTCGATCCGACGAAGGAGCCACGATGACGACTCAACGAGTCGCCCCGGCGACCCTGCCCACCGACTGCTGGTACGCAGTCGCCCCCTCTGACGCGGTGGGACACGAGTTACTGCCCCTGCGCGCCCTGCAGCGACCGGTGGTCCTGTTCCGCTCCACGGACGGCACCGCGGTCGCACTCGAGGACCGTTGTGCTCATCGCCCCTACCCGCTCAGTGCCGGGCGTCTGGACGGCGATCAGGTCGTGTGTGGGATGTGCGGCTTCACCTACGACGTCGACGGGCAGTGCGTCAGCGTGCCCACCCAGAGCCGCGTGCCGATGGGCGCGCACGTAGCGGCGTATCCGGTGCGTGAGGTGGACGGACTGGTGTGGGTGTGGCTCGGAGAGACCGGGCGGGCGCGACTGCACCGCATCCCGGAACTCCCCTGGCTGAGTGGGTCCACTTGGGCCACGGTGGGTGGCGACATGCACGTGGACGCCTCCTTCCTGGCGCTGCACGAGAGTTTCGCCGACGTCACGAAGGTCCCCTTCATCGCGCCCGACCTGTCCCCTTCGGTCCTGGAATCGCAGGCGCCGCCGCTGGATGTGGTGGTGACCGAGACCACTGTCTCGTTGAGCCGTCCGTTCCCGCGGGGACCGCTGCCGGCATGGCAGGCGGAGTTGCTGGGCGTCGGTAGCGACGACCAGTTCGAGCACCGCCACGAGGGCTTCTTCATGTCGCCGGCCGCATGGGTCGACCACTGGGACGTCCAGTCCGACAACGGCCAGTGGAACCGCCTGCGGTTCACCCAGCTGGTCACGCCGGTGGAGCATTCCTCCAGCCGCCTGCTGTGGCGGGTCAGCCGCGACTTCGCGATCGACGATGCCGACGCTGACCGGCGTATGTCCGAACTGTTCAGTTCCTACTACCAACGGGTGACGGCGGCCATCGAAACCATGCAGCGGGTGATCGATGTCGACGGGCCGGGACCCATGGTGAACCTCAGCTCGGATGTGGCCGCGCTCAAAGTTCGCGAGATCGTCCAGGAGATGCTCGACGAG
>CAVPGV010000005.1:0-61360 GCA_963704075.1 uncultured Actinomycetota bacterium | reverse complement strand
CCAAGTGGGACTTCAAGAGTGTGTTCCGGTCCGGTTGGCCCGTGCCCGCTTTGTTCCAACTGAAGAAGGCCGACGGATCGGCCGTCCAGCCGGGATCTGCGCCGGAGTGGCTCACGCCGCAGAAGGGCAAAGCGATCAATGCGCCGGTGAACGAGGAGCAGCCGGACGAGAACCCCAGCAGTGGCAAGACCTTCGTCAAGATCTTCGGTGTCTGGACCTACGTCTGGAACACCAAGGGCGTCGAACGTGGCTATGAGTACCGCATCGGCGTGAAGCTCGACGACGGGACGAAGCACTACGTGACGGTGGCTGCGAAGTAGGGGTTCGGGGAGAGACCCCCGCCGGAAGATGGAGTGCCTGGCGTCGGTAGGCGAACTATGGACGCAGGCGGTCACTGGGTGACGTCATCCGTCCAGTAGCTCTGGCCCTGCGGCGACAACGCAATGCCGGCCCGGCTATCCGAGCCCGAGCTGGAAGTGGGCTGATCCTTCAGCGTCCCGCCGCTGGCACTCAGTCAACTCCCCGCCGCAACCATTCGGCGATCTGTTGGAGATCGTCGACCTCCCCCGACGCCACCGACATCACCAACTCGTACGCCTGCCCATTACTCAGCCGCAACCGCTGGCCGTTGACACCCAAGAAGGCGAAAGTTCCCGCCAGCGCCAACCGCTTGTTACCGTCCACGAGTGGGTGGTTTGTCGCCAGGGAGTGCAACAACGCCGCAGCCTTGGTGTGCAGGTCGGGATAGGCGTCGGCCCCGAAGGCGGTGGCGCGGGGCCGGGCCGATGCAGCCTCCAGAAGTCCCATGTCACGCACAAGAACCTCGCCCAGAACGCGCTCGGCGATGTGGAGCAGATCGTCGAGGTCGAGGTAGATCACTCGCCGAGCCGCCGCAAGGCCTCGGCGTAGCGCGGGAGTTCCTCATCCAGAACGCGGTCCAGCAGATCCCGCCGCGAGGTTCGCTCGATGTAGTCACGCACCGCTTGCCGGGCGACTTCCTGCATAGATCGGCCCTCCAACTGAGCACGCATCCGAAGTGCGTCGGTCTCCTGGTCGTCCAACCGCAGTGTCATAGCCATGGATCGATGATACCTCCGGTGATACCAATTTGATCGCGCGGCCGGTGGGGCGTGGGGTTCGGGCTGGCTCGTGCCGCGGCCCGGTCCGCTGGACTTTGGACTCAGCCGGTCACTGGGTGACGTGTTGGATCTCAAGTCCCGTCGGCCGAACCTCACTCGCACCAGGCCAGCGCCTCCCGGGCCAAGGCCGCCGCGACCGGGTTGATCCGCGCGCTCAGGCGACGCTCCCGCGCTTCCCCGATGTTGTACAGGACGTCCACCGTCGGGGTGCCCCACCGCACGCTGTAGTCGTCGACTGGTGAGCCGTCGTCGTGCACCCAGCCGAGCCCGGCCATGGACGCGCCGATAAGACCGTTGGGCAGGTCGCCGGGCACCGCAGCGAACAGCAGAACCACCGCCGCCGCGTCGCGTTCGAAGCCGGGCTTGTCGGGGATCAATCGGGTAGAAAGCTCCCCCCACAGCTTCCCGAGTTCCATCTGCGCACTCTGGCCCGCTTTGGTGAGCAGGAGCCGGTCCTTGCGCTTGCGCAGCAGCCCCAATTTCTGCAGCGCTTCGCGGAAGTACACCAGCGCCCGGACATTGGACTCGCGGCTGAAGCTTCCCGGAAACCCCGAGCAGACCGGCACGACTGCTGCGGCGTGCTCGATGTCCGGCGGCTTCATGTAGCCCGCTTTCGTCAGTGGGATCCCGCCGTCCAGCGCACGGTCGAGGAACCATTGGACCGGCTGCAGCGAGGAGCGGAGTTCCTCCGGCGTCAGCCTCGGCCACGACTCGGTCAGACGCAGTGCCTGGCGCTCGGCGGCGTCACCCTCCGAGGTGCCTCGCAGGCGCCACAACACATCCATCAGCGCGGGGTGGATTTCGGCTTTGTGAAGGATCATGAACGAGTCGATGAGCCCGCGGTTCGTCGCCTCGAGGTCGAAGAATCCCGGGTCGTCGAGGACCTTGGCCAACGCTTCTACGTGGGCGCTACCGCCGCTGTCCTCCGGCGGTGCCGCTCGTTGCCCGTCGACGCACACCGCCAACGGCGCGTCCTCGGTCGCGGGCCGGACCTGCTCGAGGCGCAGGGTGAGTTCCCAGCAGTCCCCGTAGTCGTAGACGTAGGCCAGGGTGTCGCCGGTGTCTTGCAGCACCTCGTCCAGTCGCACGAGGTGGTCGGGTATCCCCTCGTCCTCGTTCTCCTCCACGTCGAACGGACACAAGAACAATTGGCTCTCATCGGCGAACGGCTTCCCACCCAGCGAGAACCGGTGCAGATGGCTGTCGTTCCATCCGAACGCACCCTGCAGAATTGAATGCACGCCGTCCAGGCTCAGATCCGACCGCACATCCAGCGTCCGCCAGATCGGCGGTTCGGAATCGTCGAGGTCCACCCGGATCCGGTAGATGAACACCTCCGACAGGCGGGGACGGCGGCGGTTCGGGCGCACCGGCCCGTGGCCGAAGGCCCCCGCTGCTATCAACTCGTCGGTCACCAGGTGAAGCCCGTTGAATCCGGCATCGGCAACCAGGGGCTCGAACCTCTTGTGCACCTCTTCGTCGTCAGCCATATGACCACGCTACCGGGTTCACGTTCCGCGCCCCGAGAATCTCCGGTACCTTGGGGTCTTCGTCCCAGAGGAGTCCCTGTGACCCAGTCCAAGCCGCACACCGCTCCTCTCCTTGTCCGGTTGCTCCTCGCCGCGGCGTTGTGTATGGCTGGCCTGGTCGCGGCTGGACCCGCGGTCGCATGCCGGTCCAGGTAGCGACGGCACGCTCGACACCGCCTTCAGCACCAACACCGGCACTGGCTTCAACGGCAACGTGGAATCGGTGGCCGTGCAGACCGACGGCAAGATCGTGGTCGGCGGGTCCTTCACCGCCGTCAACGGAGTGACCAGCAACCGGATCGCCCGGCTCAACGCCGACGGAAGTGTGGACACGGCTTTCAGCGCGAATCTCGGCGCCGGTCCGAGCGATGACGTCAAATCGGTCGCGGTGCAAAGCGACGGCAGGATTGTCATCGGCGGGTGGTTCACCGCCGTCAACGGGACGCCTAGTGCCCGGATCGCGCGGTTGAACGACAACGGCTCCGTCGACACTGCGTTCAGCGCCAACACAGGTACCGGGTTCGACTTCGACGTCTCGTCGGTCGCCTTGCAGGCCGGCAACAAGATCGTGGTGGGCGGGGGCTTCACCGCCGTCAACGGCACCCTGAGCAAGCGCCTTGCGCGGCTGAACAGCAACGGCAGCGTTGATACAGCCTTCAGCACCAACATCGGCACTGGCTTCAACGACGATGTCGAGTCAATCGCAGTGCAGGGCGACGACAAGATCGTGGTGGGCGGGTACTTCTTCAACGTCAACGGGACGACCAGTTACTACCTCGCCCGGCTGAACGCCAACGGCAGCCTCGACGCGGCCTTCTCCACCGCCATGGGCATCGGCCCGAGCGGCCCCCTGTTCGCAGTTGCTGTGCAGCCCGACGGGAAGGTCCTGGCCGGCGGAACTCTCACGAACATCAGCGGGACAGTCAGCGCGGGCATCGCGCGGCTGAACGACAACGGCAGCGTGGACACCGCGTTCAGCTCCAATCTCGGAACGGGTTTCGATGGCTCGCCACGTACGTTGGCCGTCCAAGCCGACGGAAAGGTGCTGGTCGGCGGCAACTTCACCAAGATCAACGGGATTCCCAGCAAGAGCATTGCCCGGCTGAACTCCAACGGCAGCACCCGACGCCGGGTTCAGCAGTAACACCGGCACCGGGTTCAGTGGGCAGGTGCGGGACATCGCGTTGCAGCCCGACGGCAACATCGTGGTCGGCGGACAGTTCGGGCTCTTCAACGAGACCACCAGTATCAAGATCGCGCGGCTGTACGGGACTGCCGTGCCGATCCCTAGCCCCACGCCGACGCCAACACCTACCCCGACGCCAACACCTACCCCGACGCCGTCCGTCAAGAAGCAAAAGGTCAAGAAGCCGCCCGCGAAACTCAAGAAGGGCAAGCGCGCGAAACTGGCCAAGCGCACCAGCGCGGGCTCGAAGTTGAAGTGGAAGTCCACCACGAAGAGGGTTTGCGTGGTGAAGAAGACGACACTGCGAACCAAGCGGAAGGGGACCTGCGTCCTGCGGGCGAAGGCGCCAGCCGTGGGCGGCGTCAAGTCCTTCTCGAAGAAGTACCGCATCAAGGTGAAGTGACGACAGCGGCGCGGTCGGGACATTGGGCAGGCTGAGCCACCAAGCAGTCGCCCTGGCTTAGGGCCCGCTCAGCGGCGCCGATCACGATCACCCGGGGCATCCCCCAGATGAGCGGCACGCCAGCAGCGACGACACGCTCACAGCCGGCTTCTGGGCCGTGTTTGGCGAGACTGCCGACGAGTCCCTGAGTCCGGCTCGTCGCGATCCGCAACCCGCCCTACTTCTTCACCTTGACCTTCGTCTTGGCCTTGACCGTGCCCTGGAAACTGAGCCGCAGCGTGTACTTGCCAGCCTTCAGACTCTTCGGCAGTTTCCACTTCAACGTGTTGACCCCGGCCTTGGCCGACACCTGCTTGGTCACCGTCTTCTTGCCCTTGAGCGTGAACTTCACAGACGCAGCGTTCGTCACGCCGTACTTCACCTTCAGCTTCTTGCCAGCCTTGGCCGACACCGTGCCCGGCGCGAACACCGCAGCGAGCACCACCACCCCGTCCGTGCCAGGCGGGCCGGTCGGACCTGTCGCTCCCGACGGGCCGGGCGATCCCGGCGGACCGTCACCTGCGCCGCCACCGTGATCGGGTTGCTCACCGCGGTCATCGTGGCCAGCACCGCCGCCGGCGAGCCCTGCGAGGAACACGTCACGGCACTGCCGACATCAGCCGCGGTCGGCGTGTAGACGATCCCGGACTCCCCGCCGATCGTGACCCCGGCCCGCTGCCAACTCACCGTCGCCGGCACGACCCTCACCCCACACGCCCGCCGCACACACCAACGGCAGACCGGCCTGACCGGACCCCGATAACACCGGTTGCCGATCCGCCGGGGACATCCCCGACGTGATCCGCCCAATCTTGGCGGCGAGCTTCCGAGAACCACAGATTCCCGTCCGAACCGGCCGCGATCCCATTCGGGCCACCGCCCACCGTCGGCACCGCGAACTCCGTGATCACCCCCGACGGACTGATCCGCCCGATCCTGTTCCCGGACTGATCTCGGTGAACCACAGATTTCCGTCCGGACCCGCCGCGATCCCGTAAGGGGTGCTGCCCGCTGTCGGCAGCTCGAACCCCGTGATCGAACCCGAGGGACTGATCCGCCCGATACTGTTCAAACCGATATCGGTGAACCACAGATTCCCGTCCGGACCTGTCGCGATCCCGTAGGGCTTACTCGACGGGGGCAGTGGGAACTCGTCGATCACCCCGGCCGGCGTGATCCGCCCGATCTTGTTCACGCCGAATTCGGTGAACCACAGATTCCCGTCCGGACCCGCCGCGATCCCGTAGGGCGCACTCGACGGGGGCAGTGGGAACTCGTCGATCACCCCCGACGGACTGATCCGCCCGATCTTGTTCCCGGTGTATTCGGTGAACCAAAGATTCCCGTCCGGACCCGCCGCGATCCCGGATGGGGCACTGCCCGCCGTCGGCACTGTGAACTCCGTGATCACCCCCGCCGGGCTGATCCGCCCGATCTTATTCCCACCGCTCTCGGTAAACCACAGATTTCCATCCGGACCCGCGGCGATCCCGGTCGGCTGACTGCCCGCCGTCGGCACTGTGAACTCCGTGATCACCCCCGCCGGCGTGATCCGCCCGATCTTGTTCCCACTGCTCTCGGTAAACCAAAGATTCCCGTCCGGACCCGCCGCAATCCCGGACGGCTGGCTGCCGGCCGTCGGCACCGGGAACTCCGTGATCACACCTGGGACCGTCGCCGTGTAGGCAGGAGCGACCACCAGGGCCTGCACCCCCACCACGGCCCCCGCAACCGCTGCCGCAACTCTCGCGAACCTCATCATCAGCCACTGCCTTTCGATACGGGGAGCGCACACCGGTAGGGGGCCAAGCATCACATGGTCTCGCCCCGCACGCCCCCCATAGCGGATCTTCGGTGCCTTCAGCCTGTTCGAACCGCTCCGGGTTTGGTGGAGGGTCTGATGCCACGAAAGGGGGGTGTCATGCCTGCACCAAGGAAGTACCGGCAGGAGTTGCGGGACAGGTCTGCTCGACTGGTCCGGGAGGCGATGGGGCGACGATTATGACGCCGAAATGTATCGCAGGTCGACGCTCTACAACTGGGTCCTCAAGCCGCGCGCCATCCAGTTCTGGTTCGACAAGTACGAGGTCTCCGCGGGCTACTGCGGTGCGGTGTCCGTGACGGTTCCGTGGCGTGAGCTGCTTCTCACGCCTGCTGGCCAGCTCCTCGCCGATCAGGTCGGCTGAGGGTACGCGAGTCACCCCTCACAACTGCACGACCACGGCCGACGTCATGGCCGGCCTCCGCAACCTGCGACCAGTAGCGATCCGCGGTCAGCACCTTCACACCCAGTCGCTCCACAACGGCGAGGATCAGCGCGTCCCCGAGTGACAGGGTGAGCGGATCGCCGGATGTCGGGTGCCGGCCGGGGTGCGCCTGAGAGACCTCGAGCAGCTGGGCGGCGCGGATCATGTCCACTTCCTGCGGGGGTTCGACTCGCACGCCCATCGCCGACAGTGTGGTGGCGATCTGCTCAGGGCTGCTGGTGTTGCCTGCCCGACGGGCCACCACGATGCATTCGGTCAATGCGGGCCCGGGCAGGAGCGGTCGTGCGCCGGGAGCGTTGAGCAGAGCGTCGACCGCCTGCCACCTGCCGGCCTCCTGCAGGATCCAGGCGACCATCGCCGAGGAGTCCAGCGCGAACCGGGTCACTCAGACAGGCCCATCTCACGCAGCACGCGCTCTGGTTCGGGCGGCGACTGCCCGGCCACCTGGGCATCCGCAGAACGCTGCCCCGACTGCTGGTCCTCGCGGCGCAGTTCCCGGACCAATTCGGCGCTGTCCACTGCGTCACCTCCGGTGTTGTTCGCCCAGAGGGCCTCGGCCAGCACCCGTGGGCTGACGATCTCCACTGTGCCATCGGCATGCAGCAGGAACCGGAGGTTATCCCCAGGGCCCACACCGAGGTGGCGCCGGATGGGCGCCGGGATGACGACCCTCCCTTCTGGACCGAGCTTCATGTCAATCGCCGCATGATCTGTCACTGGTTCATAGTATGTCAGTTCCGGGACGAGGCTTGGGCGAGCTGTGCAGTTGGCAGTGTGGGTGGACACGTTCTTGGTTGCCGACTTCTTGCCCTTCAGCGTCAACGTCAACGGTGCCGCGTTGGTCATCCGGGATGACCGACCCGTCGCGCTGCCAACTCACCGTCGCCGGGATACCGACAACGCAGACTCTGGCCGCGCCCACCAGAGGCAGGCCGACCTGACCGGATCCCGATAACACCGGTTGCCGATCCTCAGGCGGGAAACCCGATGTGATCCGCCCGACCCTCCGGACCAATGACCCCGTGAGCCACACGTTCCCGTGCGGCCCCGCCGCGATCCTGGGCAATGCGCCCGCCGACCCGGAACGATCGCTGGGCATCCTGTGACTCAGCGAAGACTGCTCAACCGAACAGCAGCGTCATCGTGATCGGCGCATACGACGCCTGCGTGTTGCCCATGACCATCAGGATGAGCACGAAACTCGCGAGCACGGACGCCGAGCCGGCCAGCACGGGTGCGACCACACGTTGCCCCGTACGCGAGCGCGAGATGACACCTCGCCACAGGTAGATGCTCAACGCCACGAAGGCCATGAGCAGCAGCACGCTGATCACGGCCTTGGGTTCCTGCCAGGCGAGGCGCGCGTCCACCTGGTTCTGGATGACCGGCGGCACGTCCGCACTGCCCGAACGCAGCCACGAGGTCAGCGAATCCGTGAGTTCCGGGGACGCGGCGGGCTTGAGGTCGCGGGGGGTTCCGATCGCACCGGCGAGACCCTGCCGCGGGTTCAGGACGTTGCTGAGGTTGGCCGCCACGACGACGGCGAGCAGCAGACCGACCACGGAACTCGCCAGGCCGAACACCAGGTGCGTGCGTCGCTCCACACCCCGCGGCGCACGGCGGAACCGCACCCACGAACTCACGCCGAAGGCCAGCAGCGCCAGCGTGAAGAACCCGCCGACCACCACCAATGCGAGGTGGTAGTCGACGTAGTCCTGCAGCAGCCGCTCGTAGGCGGGATTGCTCGCTTTCACTGCCTCAGTGTGCATCGACGAGCTCGACCGTCCGCACCGGGGCGTAGAGCTGGGCCACGGCCTCGGTGTTGAACCCCTTGAGCAGCAGCCAGAAGCCCAGCGAGATCTCCCACGCGGCGATCAGCACGGCAGCCAGGAAGCCGACCAGGGAGACCTGGTCGATGATGCCGAAGAGGGTTCCGACGGACGCGGCCAGCAGCAGAGGTGCACCGATCAGCCCGAGGACGGGGATGATCCGCGGCACCAGGCCCGCCCGCAGCAACAGCGGTGCCAGTAGCAGGGCGTTGACCGCCGGTATTGTGCCCGGCCCGGCGAGGAACGCCCAGTCGTGCATGGCCACCATGGCCTGCGCGGCGGGACCGGCGACCGTCACGCTCAGCATCGCGAGGACCCCCATCACGATGATCGAGGCCTCCAGGGTGCGCGAGCCGACGAAGCCGAGGGCGGCGGCCTCGTCGACGCGGCGCACGACCGGGAACAGTGCCACCGCGGTTCCGATGCAGGCCAGGGCGAGCACGAACTCGAGCCCGGCCGCCCATTGCAGCGCGGTGGCTCCGGCTGCGGCGGTGGCAGGGTCGGCCAGCACCGGGTCCTTGAGGATCAGGGCGGGGATGGAGGTGACGACGGTGAGTAGATACAAAGCGCCGGCGATGAAGGCCAGGCGGCGGGTTCGGGACATTTCGGCTCCGGATTGTTAGGCTGTGGTGTACGGCGTATACCACAGTAGGTGTACACCGTATACCTGTCAAGACCGGAGGTTCCGACATGCCGCCCAGGAGACCCGTCACGCGGGATCGGGCACTCGCCGAAGCCGTGGCGCTCGCCGATGCCGAAGGGATCGACGCGGTGAGCATGCGGAATCTGGCCGCGCGCCTCGACGTGGTTCCGATGGCGTTGTACAAACACGTGACCAACAAGAGCGACTCTGCTCGACGGCATGGTCGCGACCCTCATCGACTCCTACGACCCACCCGACCCGGCGCTGGGCTGGAAGGACGCGGTGCGCGCGCAGATCCTGTCCGCCCGCCGCGTGCTGCTGGACCACCCCTGGGCACGCCAGGTCATCGAGACCCGCACGACCCGCACGCCGCAGGTGCTCGGCTACATGAACCGCCTGTCGGGGACCTTCATCGAGGGCGGGTTCACCCCGGACCTCACCCACCACGTGATGCACGCGCTCGGCCACCGGATCTGGGGCTTCAGCCCCGAGGCCTTCGACGACCCCGACTCGCTGCAACCGCCGCCCGACCTCGCGGCGCGGGAGGCGATGGTGCAGGCGGTGCAGCAGACCTATCCGTACATCGCGATGATCGCGCTCGACGCCGTCGGCGGGGACCTCTCGAAGGTCGGGGCCGCTTGCGACGAGCAGTTCGAGTTCGAGTTCACCCTCGACCTTCTGCTCGACGCGTTCGAGCGACTGCAGGAGGCGGGCTGGCGCTCTGCGCGGTGAGGTTGGTTGTCACTGCTGCAATTGCGCAACTCTGAGACCGGCAGCCTTGGCAATCTCACCTCAAGCCTGGGGGGACTTTGGACGAATACTGCCAGTGGGTGACGTCATGCGTCCAAAGTCCCGTCGGCTCACTGCCGAGCCGGGCCACTCTCGCGTGACTTACCCTGGAACTACAGACGAAAGGGGTCTACGGTGCGACGCTGGCTGCTCGCAACGCTGGTGGCCCTTGCGCTGCTGACCCCAATCCCCGCCCAGGCCCAACCGGGCTCCGAGGCGATCGAGCGTGCGCAGAGTTGGGCCGAGGCCGGCGTCGGCTACAGCGGCAGCAACTACTACACCAACGAATACGGCAGTTACCGCACCGACTGCTCCGGCTACGTGTCGATGGCGTGGGGGTTGGCCTCGTCCTACACGACCGTGACACTGCCCAGCGTCTCCTACCCGATCGCCAAGGACGCCCTCGAGCCCGGCGACATCCTCAACAACCCGTTGCCCGGGACCAGCGGCCACGTCGTGCTGTTCGCCGGTTGGGCCGATGCCGCCAAGACCCGCTACTTCGCCTACGAGGAGAGCCCGTCGGGCGGTGCGCAGCTCAACGAGATCCCCTACCCCTACTGGCCCGGCTACGGGACCTTCACCCCTCGCCGCTACATCGGAACCACCTCGAAGACCGTCGTTCCCGCGCCGGAACCCAAGGTGCGCACGCCGAAGCCCGACCCGGTGGTCGACGGGGACTTCGTGCGCCACGACAAGCAGGTGTTCCGCATCGCCGGCGGTGCGCCCGTCCCGGTCAGCAAGGACAAGCAAGCCCGGAAACTGACCGATGACGAGTTCGCCGAGCTCGCCACCCAGCCCGCCGACGGAACGTTCCTGCGGGCGAAAGGTGAGACGTACGTCATCGCCGGTGGCGCCCCGGTGTTCGTGCCCCGCGGAACGCTCGACACCGCCGACGTCGTCACCGTCGGGCAATCGGTCATCGACGACTACCTGCCGCAGCTGCCTGCCGACGGAACCATCGTGCGTACCGACGAGGGCGAGCGCTACGTGTTCGCCGGGGGTGCGCCCATCCACATGTCGCAGGACTGGTGGAAGGCGCTGCGGCCCAAACCGTCGGTCACCACCGTCGCGCAGGAGGCCCTTGATCTGGCGGGCGGGCTCAACGGCTGGTCGCACGTGCGCAACGTCCCCGCGGACGGGACACTGCTCAAAGCCGGCGCCGACGTGTACCTGGTGCAGGACGGCGTGCCGGTGCCCCACCAAGGTGTCCGGGGTGTGCCGATCGATCCTGCGGCGATCGACAATGCCGGTGGCGAAGGGCCCTGGTCGCACCTCGGAAGTTGACGGAGCGAAGGGACTTTGGTCAGATCAGGTCACCTACTGACGTGTTATGACCAAAGTCCGCCCGAGGGTTTCAGTGTCGTGCTGAGCAGCGGGCATGTGCTACAACATGCTATTTTTGTCCAGTGAAGATCATCGGCCAAAGAGAGCTGCGCAACGACAACGCTGTGATCATCCGCGGCGTCGAATCGGGGGAGGAATACACCGTCACACGACGGGGGGTGCCGGTGGCGCGGTTGGTGCCGATCACGCGGGGGTCAGATCTGCACTGCGATCGTCCGGCGAAGCAGCGGCCTGCCTACGCCCGGTGGCCGCGTGTGGAGACCCCGGAGCCATCCAAGAAAGTCCTTGACGACCTGCGCGGCCAGCGGTGAGCGTCTGGTACCTCGATACGTCCGCCGCCCTGAAACTGCTCATCGAGGAGCCGGAATCGCCAGCGCTCGCCCAGACAGTCGACCGCGAGCAGCCGGACTTGGTCGCCGGCTGGCTCCTGGAGACCGAGCTGAGGCGAGCGGCGCAGCGTCTGCCAGCGCTCGGTATGGATGTGGTGTCCGAATTCCTCGCAGGTGTCAGTCTGTACGAGATGCCGGGCTCTCTGTTTCGTGAAGCAGGCATCCTTCCCGGTGAGACACTGCGATCCCTGGATGCCCTGCATCTGGCCGCGGCCGTGCGCATCGGCGTGGACCTCGTCCTCACCTACGACGTGCGCATGGCTGATTCGGCGCGGCTACTGGGCTTGTCTGTTCTCAGTCCGGCCTAGGCTTGCCCTCACCGCCGCGCCTCATCCCGCCGCACCTCGGTCACGCCACCACCTCCAGTACCAGCGTGATCTCATCCCCCAGCCCGACCCCGAGCGCTTCGCGCACCGCTCGCTTCACCGGCAGCACGTAACACCCCGACTCCGAATCCGGGAACACCGACGTGCGCCACACCGTCTCGCCGGCTCGCGCCTGCACCTTCACCGAGCCGAACCCGGCCCTCGGGCCCAGAGAATCAGCGGCGTCCTCGATCGCCGCGCTGACGTCCGGAGGGACGGTGACGAAGGTCCACGTCTCCGTCCGTCGCGCGTCCCATAGCCACAATTCCGCGGTGAAGCTGCCACCAGTCACCAGAACAACGCCTCCCGAGCCAGCGACGCCGCGACCCGGCCGACGATCAAAGGGCCATCGGTGAACGGGTCGCTGAGGTTGTGCAGGATGTCCATCGCCGGAGTCCCCCAGCGCAGCGGGTCGTAGTCGACGGGCCGGCCGTCCTTGAGTCGCCAGCCCAAAGCGGCCATCACCTCCTCCATCAGGTCGGCGGGCAGTTCCTGTTCGGGGGACACCGCCGCGAACAGCAGCGCCACGAGAGCTGCGTCCTGCTCGAAGCCCACCTTCTTGGGGATGAGCCGTGACGCCAACTGTCCCCAGATCTTCTCGGGCTGGATTCGCCCCATCTGACCCGCTTTGGTCAGGTACAACCGGTCCTTGCGCCGCCGTAGCAGCCCGGTGCTCTGCAGCGCGCGGCGGAAGTGCAGAAGGGCCGGCGCGTCCACCTCGCTCAACCCCTCACTCCAGTACACCGGCAAGACCACTGAGGCCGCTTCCACCTCTTCTGCCGTGAGGTAGCCCGCACTCGTCAGCGGAATCCCGTCGCCGTACGCCCGATCCAGGAACCATTGGATCGGGGACAGTACGGCGCGCATCTCGTCGGGAGGCCACGAGGGCCAGGGGTCCTCCAAACGCAGCGCGTGGCTGATGGCGGTGTCGGCGACCGGCGAGCCCAACAGCCGGGCAAGCAGATCCATGAGCGCCGGGTTGACCTCGGCCTTGCTCAACACGAGGAACGGATCGATCAGCCAGTGGTTCGCCTCATCGACGTCGAACGTCTCCGGATCTTCGAGAACGCGGGCCAGATCCTCGCCGCCGGTGATCCCTCCGCTGTCTTCCGGCGGCGCGGCCCGGCGGCCATCGACGCACACCGCGGACGGGCCGCTGCGACCCTCGCGGACCTGCTCGAGGCGCAGCGTGAGCTCCCAGCCGTCCCCGAAATCGTAGGCGTAGGCAAGCTCGTCCCCGACGTCGCGCAGCACCTCGTCCAGGCGCACACGGTCCGTCCCGATCCCCTCCTCCTCGTTCACCTCCACATCGAACGGGCACAAGAAGAGCTGACTCTTGTCGTCGAACGGACCCCCACCGCAGGCGAAGCGGTACAGATGAGTGTCCGTCCACCCGAACGCACCCTGCATGATCGAGTGCACCAGGTCCAGGGTCAGGTCCGAGCGGACCTCCACCGTCCGCCAGATGGCCGGGTCGGAACCGTTGAGCTCGAGCCGGATCCGGTAGGTGAGCACCTCACGCAGGCGGGGTCGCCGACGGTTCGGCCGGGTCATCGTCCTGCTGATGGCATCGGCGGCCAACAACTGCCAACTGGCCCTGCGCAAGTCATCCATGTCCGCGCCGGAAATCAGGTCGTCGAACTGCTTGCGGACATCATCACCAGACATGCAACAACGCTAACCGCGGGCTACGACAAGTTGAGGCGTGCGCCGCGGGTTCGGGTGCCGATGTGATCACTTGGTTTGCCGCCCCAGGGGCAGCAAAGGCCATCCGGCGAGGAGATACTGGGGCGGTAGTCCGGCCGCTTTGTATGTTGGGCCTATGTCGACCTCGCAACGTGAAGACGGCCCGCTGGCCGGGGTCAAGGTGGTGTCCCTGGCGATCAACCTGCCCGGCCCCGCTGCGGCTGCCCGGCTGACCGCGCTGGGAGCCCACGTGACAACTGTGTTGCCGCCGTCGGGCGACCCCATGCAGATGTTCCAGCCGGACTGGTTCGCACAACTGCACGCCGAACAGAACGTGGTGACTGCGGACCTCAAGGCCGAGGAGGGTTTGAGCGTTCTGCATGATCTGCTCGCCGACGCCGACCTGCTGCTGACCTCGTCGAGACCGTCGGCACTGGCGCGGTTGGGTCTCGACGCCGCGAGCCTGACCTCCCGGCACCCGCACTTGTGTCATGTCGCGATCGTGGGACATCCGGGTGAGGAGGCTGAGATCCCCGGGCACGACCTCACCTACCAAGCGGTCAATGGATTGCTGAACCCGCCGGCCATGCCCTCGACGCTCATCGCCGACATGGCCGGGGCGGAACGCGCGGCACAGGAGGGCATCGCGGCACTGCTCCAGCGTGAGCGCACGGGCGTTGCTTGCCACCGCGAAGTCGCGCTGTCGGAGGTCGCCGAGACGATGGCCGAACCTGCCAAGCGGGGACTCACGACTCCAGGGGCCGCGCTCGGCGGTGGCCTCGGTGTCTACGGACTGTACAAGACCAAAGACGGATGGGTGGCGCTGGCGGCGCTCGAACCCCACTTCGCCCAGCGCGCCATGACCGCACTCGAGGTCGACGGCACCCCGGCAGCGTTCGCGGAAGTTTTCTTGACCCGCACCGCGCAGCAGTGGGAGGCATGGGCCGCGGACAAAGACATTCCGCTGGCGGCGGTCCGAACGACCTGAGGTCCGGCCTGCCGGAAGCATGTGGACGCCCAGGCTCGCAGCGCCCACCACCGGACCGTGACTATGACGAACCGTCCAGGTCGTGCGCCAGATGCTGGGCTGCCACTTGTCGGCTTGACCCTTCTTCGGCTTCGCCCGGACCACTGCTCGCACCCGTACTGCGTCGTACCCGGTGACGCGCCCGGTGATCCTGCCCTTCTTGGTCACGTTCGTGTCGCAGAAACGGACCTCACCGGCTGCCGGGGACCTCACTTGAGTGCAGGGCACCCGGATCGAGGTCTTGCGGGCTTGCTGGTCCGCACGCTCTTGACCAGACGAGCTCGGCCGTCCAGAGACTCGACGGAGGTGTTCCAGGCCGACAAGCCGATCCTCGCCGCGCGCTGTGGGCCACAGCGACGGTGACGTGCGCCACGCCTCCCAAGCCGCCGGTCAAGAAGCAGAAGCTGATCAAGGCGAAGAAGGTCAAGAAGTCCCTGGTGTCGCGGGGTTGGCAGTCCCCACGTGGTCGCCGGGTTCACCCCCTCGATCTTCAACTGCACCTCGACGCCAGGCAACCCCTCGCTTCCGCCGTCGAGCACTGAGGCGTCCAGGCTTGCCTGACTGTTGACGTTCAGGTTCTGCGTCGGCGGCGTCAGCGTCAGGGCGGCCACTGCGTTGATCGATACGAACGCTGCCTCGCTGGATTCAGCGTTGCCACCGGCGCACCGTTGACGGTCACCCCGGCACCGAGCAGCTGATTCGGCGGGATATGGCGCAGAGAGGAATCTCGTTCAAGCAGGCACTCAACGACGCGATCCACAAGGGGGCCCGCACACCTTCGGACCGCGAGTAGTTCCGCACGCAGACCGCTTCCATGGGACGCAGCACCACCAACCACGACCGGGCGCGTTCCGTGAGCGCGGATCTTGAGAACGAAGAACTGATGCGCCGAATGCGACTCGGGTCGTGGAACTGGTCGATGCCAACGTGCTGCTGTACGCGGTGAACTCCGACGCCGACCATCACGACGTGTCCCGTCGCTGGCTGGATGCGTCCCTGTCCGGACAGGACACCGTGGGCTTCGCGTGGATCGCACGGCTGGCGTTCGTCCGGTTGTCCACCCCGCGAGGGACTGTTCGCGCGTCCGCTGTCCTTGGCCGCCGCCATGGACCGTGTGGACGCGTGGTTGGGTGCGCCCACTGCGGTCGTGTGGAACCAACGATCGAACATGGCCGGGCCCTACGTGCGCTGCTCGGTCCGCTCACCACCGCCGGGAACTCGTCAACGACGCCCACCGCGCACATGCACTTCCGCAGAGGGTGGCCACGCGCAGGGCACGGCGCTACGCTTGGCCAAGCCGAGGCCTCGGGAGTGCGCCGAATGCAAGCCGAACACGCTCTGCTCATGCTCGCCGACTGGCCAGTGGGTGCAGCCCGGGCCGCGGTCACGGGCCTTCCGCAGCGAGCCATGGTCGTCATCCGCGACACCGGTCCCGACGGTGACCGGTACTACGCAGTCGACGCCGGCAGCGTGCAATTGGCCCTCGAAGGCGCTGACACCGCCCTGCCATTGAGCATCGCCCTCGGCCTGAGCAATTTCCCGCACAGCCGCACAGTCGTGTTGGGCGACCCGGACGTCGAACCCACTCCCGGCGACGTGGTGCTGCGTGGCCGGGAGGTGCTCGGAGTCGTGCATGGCACCGGCAGCGACCGCAGCGCCGAAGCCGCTCCGGAGATGACATTCGCGGAGCCCCCGCCACCGGAGGAAGCCGCAGCTGTAGGTGCCGAGCCCGGGACCGCAGCACCGGCAACAATCGCGCGCTTCCGCGCCTTCCCCGCGCTCGATTCCCCTGATGAGGTTCGGGAGGGCGACCGGTTCACGCTCGTCGCCCGATTCACTGCACAAGCGCCGAGCACCGATCCGGCCGAGCAGCCAGTGATCGTCGCGAATGCCCCGCCACAACTCACGTTCGTCGTGCAGGTGGGCGGGTTCGGCTTCAGCTTCCCGGATGGCATCCGGCGCGAACTCACCGTCGACCGTGACTCCCCGGATGGTCCGGTCGCCGAGTTCAGCGTCGAGGCGGGCGACGTCAACGTCCGCGCCACCCGCACCTTGGAGGTCTCGTTCGAGTACGAGGGAGAGTTATGCGGGTTGGCGTGGCGCGACGTCCAGGTGGTCGCCACGCAGGAGACTCAACCCGCGCCCTCTCAGCCATCGGCCTCCGGCGGGACGGGGGTGACGCTGAACGTCGACACCGGCGCGCCGAGCCTGACTGTTTCCATCCGCAGCGAACCCGGATCGGCGCAGCTGGAATGGCTCTTCCACCCGCGCGAGAACATCGACCGGCCGTCGCAACGGGTCACGACCATGCTGGAGGCACCTTCGGCCGAAGCCTTCGCAGTGCAGCTGATGGCGCAACTGCCCACCGCGAAGGATGCGGTGTCGCTGCCGCTGACGGTCCGGGGTATGGGCAAACTCGTCAACCGCGTGATCCCCGACGACTTCTGGGAAATGGTGGAGGCGACGTGGCGGGCCACACCCGAGGGAGAACTGCCGTCGCTGCTGCTGACCACCAGCGAACCCTTCGTGCCATGGGAGCTGGCCTGGGTGGACGACGAGGTGGTCGATCCCGCCCTCCTGCCGGCCGGGGTGACCGAGGGGCCGTTGGGCAGTCTGTGGCGGGTGGGTCGCTGGGTGCCGCCCGTGCGACGGCGCCGGGGCCCGGACCGACCAGCCGTGCCCCCAGCCGCACGCGTGGATGCCGACGCCCTGGCGGTGGTGATCGGCGACTACGGGGCGGATACGAAGATCCGCAACCTGCCGTACGCGGTGGAGGAAGGCCGCGCGATCGCCATGGCCTACGCGGGCCTGCCGCTGACGGTCAGCGAAGGGGATGTGGACCGGCTGATGAACGGCGCTCTGGAACGCGACGGCGTCGGCGTACGCACCCACCGTCGTGCACTTCGCCAGCCACGGCCAGGTCAGCACTGCGCAGCAGCAATACACCGGGATTCTGCTGTCGGGAGGCCGGAGACTGGACCTGTTGACGGTGGAGGGCAGCCTGCTGGGTGAATCCAGCGCGCCGTTCGTGTTCCTCAACGCCTGTCAGGTGGGCACGGCCAGCACCGTGTTGTCCACATACGGCGGGCTGGCCGGAGCTTTTCTCAGCAACGGTTGTCGTGGGTTCCTGGCACCGTTGTGGAATGTCGATGACGAAGTCGCGAAGTCGATCGCGCTGGACTTCTATCAGCGGACACTGGGCGAGGGCCTGCCGGTCGGAGAAGCTGTACGACAGATCCGTGCTGGCTTCGGACGTGGCGAGGCAGGCACGGCCACCCCCCTGGCCTACGTTTTCTACGGCCACCCGGACCTACAACTGAACCGACAACCAGGAGGTGGTCCCTGATGGCGGACCTCGACGGCAGCGGCATCCCAGTCGATCTCGGAGCTGGGGTGACGCTGGTGGCCCCCGGCCTGTTGGGCACGGCCGAGCGCGCACCGGAATTGCTCGGTGGGCGGGCAGATGAAGAGCCTCCCGCGACGCCGGCACTTACCGACGCCTTGGCCGCGGCAGGACTGGAACAAGTTCACGGGGTACAGATCGCCGCCACGGAGGTCCCCACGATCGGCCTGGATGTGCGCGGGCCGCACGACGAGGGCCTGATGCTGTTGCAGGTACCGGACCTCGGCCCCGAGTCCCCACAGGTCCTGCTGCAGGTGGACGAAGCCGGCATCGCCACGTGGCATTTTCCGGAGCCGCCCACCGCGATGGCACCGGGCACCCTGGAGTTCAGCGTCCCCCGGGAGGTCGCCTCGGCCCCGATCGAGGGCGACGCCGACAACCGAGGTCTGGTGGCGCTGATCGGGCGCAAACTGCTGTCGGTGCTGGTCTTCCCGGCCCTGGAGAAGGGTGTGGGTGTGCTGGCTCGGGTCCTCGCGGCCAAGTACGAGAAGACCTCGCGCCCGTATCGCCTGCGCACATTCGCTCCCGGCGAGACTCGTACCGCAGGGGCGGGCAACCTCGCCGATCACGGTTGGGACGGCATCAACGGACGGGCGCTGTTGTTCGTTCACGGCACCTTCGCCACCAGCCACGGGACCTTCTCCGGTCTGTCCGACGACGTGATCGCAGGCCTGTGGCACGCGTACGGTGGCAATGTCCTCGCGTTCGACCACCCCAGCCTGTCCGTGACCCCGCAACAGAACGCCGCCGAGTTGTTGTCCATGATCCCGCCGGACCGCAGACTCGACGCTCGACATCGTTTCGCACAGCCGCGGTGGGCTTGTCGCGCGTGCGATCGCCGATGTCGCTGCCTCTGCGGACTCCCCGCTGCAGGTACGCAGCACGGTCTTCGTCGCCGCCCCGAACGGTGGCACACCGCTGGCCGACGACAAGCACATCAAGGCCTTCATCGACCGGATGACCACCATGCTCAACCTGATCCCCGACGGACCGTTGTCGCTCCCGGCGGACATCCTCAGCGGGGTGCTGGACGTCGTCAAAATCCTGGCGGCCGGTGCGGTGGAGGGACTGCCGGGCCTGCGAGCGATGGATCCGACCGACCCCGGGCTGGCCACCCTGGGCCACGCGGCGAGTCCGGACTTGGCCCGCTACGCCATCGATGTCGAGTTCGAGCCGACCGGCAGTCTGCTGTCGCTGGTCAGGGTCAAGGATGCGGCCGTGGATCTCGTCTTCGGGCAGGAAGCCAACGACATGGTGGTACCTACCGAGGGTGCGGCCGGTCTGCCAAACTTCCCGGTGCCCGCGCAACGGCGCCTAGCGTTCGGGCGCAGCTCCAGCGTGTGGCACTGCTCCTTCTTCTCCCAGCCCCAGACCGCTGACCACTTGCGTCAGTGGTGCCGTCCGGACCAGGGATGACTATGGACTTGATGCCGCTGTACAAGGCCACCAGCGAGGGAATTCTGTCGCAGAGCCTCGACGCCCAGCCCGAACTCGTCGCCGAAGAGGTGGCTGTGCAAGCCCACGAGGATTTTCTGCAGGCAAGCGAGGCGGGTAGGCCAGACATCGCGTACCTGGCCGCGACCACGGGTGCCTTCATCCGCTTGCGGCTCGGACAACGCGAGCAGGCCCTGTCCGAGAGGTTCAATGCCGCCCAAGCGCTGTTCCTGCTCGCAGAGGATGTCCCCACCTACGAGTCCGTCCGCGCAGAGGCTCAGGACATCGGGGCACATGCCGTCGAGATCGGCGCGTTCGGCCTGGTCTTCCGGTGCTGGGTGCAGATCGCAGACTGCTCCTGGTTCGCCTTCGATGCCGACTCGGACGATCCCCCGCAGCGTCTGACCCGGGCAATGCGCGATTGTGCCGATGCGCTGGACTGGGCCGGACGGCTGCCGGAGGTCGGTGAACAGGCCGCGTGGCTGGAGCGGTTGGCCTCGCTGGTCAGCGTCGTGGCCGGTGAAGCCATGAGCCAGGTCTGGTCGCAGGAGGGGCTGGAAGCGGACGCCCTTCTGCGCAGATTGGCTGCGGGCACCGAAGTCCTGCCGGTTGACATGGCTTTCGAGTCGACCGGCGGAGTGCCGAAGACTGCACAGGTCGCATCGCTGCTGTCCGAACTGGAGTCCCGCTACGGTGACCTCTGACCGGGCGCGAACCCGTGCCGCACTTCGGCTGCGCTCGGCCATGAATGCGGCCGTACGCGCCGGTGACATGCAGGCGTGGCTGACCGCTGCCACCTCCCTGCAGGAGATGCTCCACCGGCAGGAACCCGACGGCGCGGCCCGGGCTGACTTGCGCGCGGACATGATCGCGGCATGTGAGCAGTTGCGTCACGGATGGCGTAGTCGGCCAGGGCGCCTGTGGGTGTCCCAGGACGCAGACCAAGTGACCGGCCCGCTGCTGCGAGATGTCATGGACGACCCGCAACCCGACCTTGCGGAGGTCTTCGCCCTGACCGAATCGGCCCGTGCGCGAGTCCTGCTCGATGCGTTGTCAGGCTGCTTCCACGGCGACAGCGGCGACCCGGCGGAGAAGGGCGAGGCCGACCGGGTGCTGGCCTTCCATCCCGACCCCGACCCGGACCCTTTGCGTCGCGAGATGCGCCTGATCAGCGCCGTGCGCGCGGTCGACGACAACAGCGCCCCGGCCCGCCAAGCGGCCCTGTCCGCGGTGGAGTCGATGTACGCCGGTGACAGGGGTTTCTCCAGTGGCGCCGAGCCTGCCGCCCTGGCCGCCGTCCAGACGCTGCTGCTCCCCGACGAGGTGCTTATCGAGTACGTCGTCCCGTACCACCCGCTGCACCCCGCACTTGGCCTCGCAGCACTGGTGATCACCGGCGAATCGGTGCACCTGGTAACCGACCTGCCACTGCCCGAACGTTTCACCCGAGGCTTCATCGGCAGCTACGCCATCGACGGCCGAGCCCCCGTTGATGCCAGCCCCATGGGCGACATGGTGGTGGGCGCGCGCCGGGCTGTGCAGAGTCAGGATTCCGAGGCCGCACGTGATGCAGGGCGAATGCTCCACGACACCCTCATCCAGCCGATCCTCGACGCGGGTCTCACGGCCGGCAAATCGCGGTGGATCATCGTGCCGCACCGCCAACTCCATCCGGTGCCGTGGATGGCTCTGATCGACGCGAGCGGCAACCCGTGGCTGACGACCACCACGCTGACCGTGTGCCCCAGCGCCTCCATTTGGGCACGGTTGGCCGCGCGGCCCCGCGAAGGTCGCTCTGCGCTAGCGCTCGGCGATCCGCTACTGGGGTACGCCGGGATGCCCGCCCTGCCACAGGCCGCCACCGAAGTCGAACACCTCGGGCAGGTCTGGCAGCGGGCAGGTCTGCCGGCCGATGTCCGGATCGGTGCTCGTGCCTGCGTCGACGCATTGCGGGACGCGGGCACGCGCGCCTCGATCATCCACCTGGCCACACACGGCACCTTCCCGGAGACCGCGACCGGCGAGGACCATCAGTTGCTGCTGAGCATGTCCGCCGGGTCGAACGGCCGACTGCCAGCGTCAACGCTGCGCGGTTTAGACCTCCATCGCGCCTGGTGCACCACCTTGAGTGTCTGCAACGGCGGGCTGTACCGGATCGGTCCGGGCGACGAACCGCTCGGGCTGATCCCGGCGGCACTTGAGGCAGGCACGGCCAGTGTCATCGCAGCGCAGTGGCCCGTCGACGATGATGCCGGCAGACGGCTCATGGACGGAGTCGTTGAGCACCTGCCTGGCGGCGATCCGGCGCAGGCGCTGCGGCATGGCGCGTTGGCGATGATCCAGGCTGGCGCACCGACGCGCGACTGGGCGGCCTTCACAGTGATCGGTTCCGGCCGGGGTCCCGCGTGATCCGATCGCACACCTCTCGGTGACCGAAACGACCAGGCGCTGGTCGCATATTCGCCGAAGCCGCTCATGAACATGTGCTACGAGCTGCCACGTTCTATCGGTGAAGACCATCAGACAACGAGAACTGTGCAACGACAATGCCGTGATCATCCGCGGTGTCGAACAGGGGAGTAATACACCGTGACCCGACGGGGGGTGCCGGTGGCGCGGTTGGTGCCGATCACACAAGGGGTAGATCTGCGCTGCGATCGGCCGGCGTGCTGCGGATGCCTGCGATCGCCGATTTCTTGGCCGGCGTGAGTCTGTGCGCGATGCCCGGCTCATTGCTCCGTGAAGCGGGCATCCTTGCCGGGTGACACTCTGCGATCGCTGGACGCCCTGCACCTGGCCGCAGCCGTGCGCATCGGCGTGGACCTCGTGCTCATCTACGACGAACGCATGGCAGAGTCGGCGCGGCGGTTGGGATTGCGCGTTCTCAGCCCCGGGTAGCCGACTGGGATTTGGTGCGAGCGTTTATCGGTCCTTGGAGGGCTGGTCATGACAGGGCGGCTCGTTCCTGTGCCATGCCTCTGACTGCAACCGCTACCGGGTCGCGCCGCTAGGAGGATACGTCCTCGGCCAATTCGAAACTCCGGTGCGTGTGGGACGGTCGGGACGCCACACGGTCGAGACCGGCACTAGGCGTCTGTCCGTGGAATCGTCCGCGCTGACAAACGCTGTTGTTCCGAACGTGTTGCAACCGCATAGTGGACAGATGAACACTGCGCGGCGCCGGGTGATTGCACCGATCGGGGTGGCGCTGACGCTTGTGTTCGCGCTGCCCACCGAGGCGCAGGCGTCCACCCCAGGCAATCCCGTCGCTAGTGGTCCGGGTCACGGCCCATGATCATCGGCGGTGACAATGCCCCGGAAGGGTCTTGGCCCAGCATCGTGGCCATCGGTGAACGCGATGGGCGCGCCAGACCAGACCGTGTTCTGCGGCGGGGCGCTGATCCATCCCAAGTGGGTCGTGACCGCAGCCCACTGCCTGCGCGGGGAGTCGACCAGATCCATCAAGGTCTTCTTGGGGCGACCGGTACTCACCCGCAACACCGGCGAGCAGATCCTGGCCCGCCGGATCGTGCGTCACCGCTGGAACCCGCGCACTGACCGCAACGACATCGCCCTTATCAAACTGCGTCGGGCTTCACTACAGCCCACGATGCCGCTGCTCACCGCGACTCACGCTTTGGAGACCACGGCCGCCGTGGCAGGTTGGGGTGCCATCCGTCCGAATGGTCGCGGCGCACCTGATCATCTGAAACAGGCGCAGGTCCAGATTCCAGCGAACCGTATTTGTGAACGGGTTTGGAGGGGTTTTAATCCGTCCAAGCAACTGTGCGCCGGAATCTGGCCAGCTGGCGGCGTCGACACCTGCGACGGCGATTCCGGGGGGCCTCTGGTCGTGCTGTCCCCCGCCGGCCGGGCGTATCTTGCGGGGATCACCAGCTTCGGGGCAGATCGCTGCGGTGCCCGGCGTGAACCTGCGGTCTACACCAGGATCTCTGGATATACACGCTGGATCCTTCGCAAAGTGCCTGAGCTTCGCAGCACAAGCACGCGCAGTGCCCTGCCCGGGCATTCGTTGGGACTTGGGGCGCGCGTCCTGACTGGGTGAGGCTTGCGTCGCTGGCGCCCGAGTCGACTTCGCGGGTTGGCAGTGGTCGAAGCGGCAGTCAGACGAGGAGCCGACGGGCAAAGGCCTCAACCCACACACGCGATTGTCATCCGTGCATCCACCGATCAGACCGCCCGCACGTCGGTCAGCGTGCACCCAGGCGAACGTTGCTGACCAGGCTGGCGTCGTCGAGGTCCAGGCAGGCGCGGGTCTTGCGTGAGTCGTCGTGGATGATGGCCAGTAGCCACGTGGCGAAAGGTGGTCATGATGGAACTCGCGAAGCGGGCGTTGATGGCCGAACCTTTTCACGCCATGGCTTTCGGCCAGCGAGCCGCGAAACTGGAAGCCGCAGGTCACCAGGTGATCAAACTCAGTCTGGGCGAGCCGAACTTCGGGGCGCCTCCGGCAGTACGGGACGCGATGCGCGAGCTCATGGACGGGCGTCCGCTGCCCTACACCGCAGCGCTGGGACTTCCCTCCTTGCGGCAGGCCATCGCCGGCTTCTACCGGGATAGGCACGCTGTTGAAGTCGACCCCGAGCACATCGTTGTCACCTCTGGCGCCTCTTGCGCGCTACTACTGGCTGTCGCCGCCACGGTCGAGCCGGGCGACGAAGTGCTCATGGCTGACCCTTCGTACCCATGCAATCGCGAGATCGTACGCAGTTTCGGAGGTCGGGTTGTCTCGGTGCCGACAAGTGCGCGATCGCGTTACCAGCTTGATAGTTCATCGGTTGCCCAGGCCTGGACCGGCCGAACCCGCGCGGTCATGCTGGCCAGCCCGTCGAACCCGACCGGCACATCCATTCCCTTCGGCGAACTGGCCGCCATCTGCGAGTTGACACGCTCCCGCGACGGTTGGCGCATCGTCGATGAGATCTATCTGGAGCTGGCTGACCGCGATGAGAACGGCATACCGGCCAGAAGTGTGCTGAGCACCGATCCGCACGCACTGGTCATCAACAGTTTCTCCAAGTACTTCGGCATGACCGGGTGGCGCCTCGGCTGGGCTATCGTGCCCGGGGACATTGTTGAGCAGGTCGAGCGCCTGGCCATGAACTACTTCCTGTGTGCTTCGGCGCCCGCGCAACACGCTGCATTGGCCGCCTTCGAACCGTCATCGCTGGCGGAGTGCGAGCGTCGCAGCGCCGAACTGCGGGCGCGTCGCACAATCGTGCTTGAGGCCTTGAACGCGATCGGCCTTTCCGTACCAGTGATTCCCGATGGCGCGTTCTACGTGTACTTCGATGTCTCCGGTACGGGGCTGGACGCGTGGGAGTTCTGCGAGCGGGCACTGTCGGAAGTGCACGTATCCCTAACCCCGGGCCGTGACTTCGGGGTCGTCACCGCCAACACCCACGTCCGCTTGTCGTACGCGGCTTCCCGGGAGGACGTGCACGAGGGGATGGCCAGACTCGGCGAATTCGTGGCCTCGCTGAGCTGAGCATGAGGTCGTGCCGGTGCCGCAGACCGACATCGCTCGACGGTGAATCGCGCCTGCGCGACGGGAGCGCGCCCTCACGGGGACTTTGGACCACACACGTCAGTAGGTGGCACGCTACGTCCAAAGTCCCACCGCAGATCCGAACCCGCCCCACCGCGCAGCTAGCAGTTCATCCACGGTGCGAGGCGTTGGTCGCACCCTCTCGGAGACCTTGGACCATACACGTCAGTAGGTGGCACGCTACGTCCAAAGTCCGCTCGTCACCTGTTGCCCTGACAGCTCAAAGCCTCCGGCGAGGCGGCGGCGCAAACGCCGCTCAGCCGTAGTGATAGCGGCAGGCCGCGATCCTCACCTCGTCGCCAACGACCTTGTACACCAGGCGATGCTCGTCGGTGATGCGCCTCGACCAGTAGCCGGCGAAGTCATGCTTCAGGGGCTCGGGCTTACCGAGACCCTGGTTGCCATGGCGAGCGATGTCCCGGATGAGGGCATTGATGCGTTTCAGGACCCGCCGGTCTTGCGCCTGCCACCACAGGTAGTCCTCCCACGCATGCTCATCCCAGACGAGCCTCACTCGTCCTCGTCCAGCAGGCCGCGCTCCTGACCCACACCAGCTTCCAGGCGTTCCATCGCATCCAAGAGACGACGGGCGTTGGCCGGCGATCGCAAGAGATAGGCGGTCTCACGCAGGGATTCGAAGTCGGCAAGCGAGACCATGACTACCGGCTCGTGCCCCGCCCGGGTGATGACCACCTCTTCCCGATCGTTCACGACGGAGTCCAGTGACTTCCGCGTAGCGCGCCCGCGATTCGGTGTAGCTCATTGTCTTCATGGTGACCTCTCGGGGGACGTACAGAAAACTGTACTTCTACCAGAAGGACCGGTCAAGGTGTCGGCGAATCGCTGGCCAATCACAAGTGCGCGAGCGAGAGTGGAACCGGTCGGCAGGGGTACAACGGAACCATGCCCGACATCCCCCTGCGCGCCCTCAACGACGACAACACCCTGCCGGCGATCGGCTTCGGCACCTACCCGCTCAAGGATCCCGAGCCGGTGGAGAGCGCCCTCGCACTCGGCTACCGCCTGATCGACACGGCGGTCAACTACGAGAACGAACAGGCCGTCGGTGAGGCCCTGCGACGTTCGGGCATTCCGCGCGAGGAATTCCAGGTGACCAGCAAGATCCCCGGTCGCCACCACGCGTACGACGACGCCATTGCCTCGGTCAAGGGTTCATTGAACCGGCTCGGCTTGGACTACATGGATCTGCACTTGATCCACTGGCCCAACCCCAGCGTGGGCAAGTACGTCGAGGCGTGGCAGGCACTGGTCGATCTGCAGAAGCAGGGGCTGGTCCGATCGATCGGCGTGTCGAATTTCACGCAGGAGCATCTGGCAGCGATCATCGAGGCCACGGCGGTGATCCCCGCGGTCAACCAGATCGAACTGCACCCGCGCTTCCCGCAGACGCACATGCGCACGGTGCACGCTGAACTCGGGATTGTCACGGAGGCCTGGAGCCCGTTGGGCAAGGCGCGGGCGCCACTGGCCGAGCCCGCAGTGGTTGCGGCTGCGGAGCGGCTCGGCGTCACGCCCGGCCAGGTGATCCTGCGGTGGCACATCGAGATCGGGTCGTTGCCCATTCCCAAGTCCGCGACCCCGTCCCGGCAGGCGGAGAATCTGGACATCTTCGGCTTCGAGCTGACCGACGATGAGGTCGCCGCGATCTCGGGCCTGGCCGAGGACGACGGGCGCTTGTTCGGCGGAGACCCGCGGACGCACGAGGAGATGTAGCGGGCATCCGGGGCGGGCGCGCCGGTGGCTGACCGGCGCGAGCGCCGGCGTCCGTCAGTGACCGATCGGCTGCCCGAACATGTCTCCGCGTTCCTTGGCGCCCTTGATGCCCGGGCTGGCCTGACTCCAGACCTCGACCGGGCCGGACGTCCCATCGGTGGCTCCTCGCGAGACGGCCACGTCATTGTGGGTGTTCACGGCGAGCCATGCGTGCGTGCCGCCGCTGAAGGGCAACACGGCCAGATCGGTCCACTCCGAGAAGTTGGCCGGCCAGCTGGCATCCGTGACTCCGAGGCCGGCTGCGGTTCCCAGGACGACCCGGGTCCCCCGATCGATCTCCACCGCGAGGTCGGTGTACCCGTCGCCGGTGAGGTCTCCGGAGGCCACGTTCGGTCCGGTGTCGTCGTCCCACCACGGGATCGCCCACACCGCGTCCGTGCCCGGCGTCGTCGACGCCGTCAGAGCCGCCGGGTGCAGTCCATCGGTATGGCCGTGCAGGACCGCGACCGTCGCCGTGGTCACGTTCGACGACAGCACGAGGTCGTCGCGGCCGTCGGCGTTGAAGTCGGACAGGGTCATGTCACCGATCTGCCAGTAGGCGGGCAGTCCGAGGTCCGCCGGCAGGATGTACTGACTCCCGGTCGGGCTCACCCCGGTCGCGCTGCCCCGCAGAACATGCACCGCTGATCCGGCGGCATCGTCGCTGGGCAGGTTGTCGGACTCGAACGCCACACCGATGAACAGGTCGTCCAGCGCATCCCCATCGATGTCCCCGACGGCCAACTCCCGCCCGAAGTTCTCGTAGCCCGCTGGCGTGCTGGGCATGCCGTCCTTGCCCTGGCGCAACCTGACCGCGCCGGTCGAGGTCAAACCCGCACTGGATCCGGGTAGCAGTACGACCGCCCCGTTCTTGTCGTAGGGCAGCCCGATCGCGAGATCGGCGTATCCGTCGCCGTCGAAGTCACCGGCGGCCAGAGTCGCTCCGAACATGTCGTCCCTCTGGTTGCCCCCGGGCACTCCGGGCGTGCCCTGGTGCCAGATCTGGTCCCGCGTCGTCAATCCGGCTGCGCTGCCGTACAGGACCTGCACGGCGCCGGCGTTCCTCGTCGTGCGGATGTCCTCGTTGGGGATACCCACGGCCAGGTCGGCGTACCCGTCACCGTCGAAGTCCCGCGAGGCCAGCGCCCAGCCGAAGCCGTCGCCGCGCTCCAACGCGCCTTTCACGCCCTTCTTGCCCTGGTGCCAGAACTGATCGCGCGACGTGACACCGGTACTGGACCCGTACAGCACTTGGGCCGCGCCGGCGTTGACCACACCCCGCAGGTCCTCTCCGACGACCCCGACAGTCATGTCGGCATACCCGTCACCGTCGAAGTCGTATGGAATCACCGTGGAACCGGCCGCCGCTGAACTGTCCGCGACCACTGGTGCCGCGATCGGGACGATCCCGCCGCACACCAGGACCAAGGACGCTGCCACTGCCATGTAACGCATGGCCACCACCCCCTTGTGGTACTTCCACGCTACGACCGGTCGGCGCCAGAGGACAGGACCCGCCATCGGATTGTCCGCTATGTACGATTCCGCCGCGGAGGATTCCGGCCGGTTGGCATCGACCGGGCTTCCCGAACGCCCACGACGGGAGTAACCTCAGTGACCACCTGAGAGGGGCTGCCCACGATGACTCTCCGGAAGATCCGGCCAACCCTCGCCCGGGCGAGCGCCGTCACCGTAGGGATCGGAATGCTCGTCGCAGGGGCGGCGGCCGCCAAGGCCGACCCTGCCCCCGATGTGACGCAGACGAAGCCCCGGCCGTCGCTGAGCCCGCGGCCGATCCCCACGCCGCAGGCGACCATCACCGTCCCCACGTACCTCGAGGTCGTCGCGCGAGCGGCTGGCGACGCCATCCCCCGCAACGGCAAGGTGTCGCTGGTGCAGGAAGTCACCACCGACGCCACCACCCGCACCCGGATCACCGTCAGACCGAAACGTGCCCGCGAGGCGATCAGGGTGAGGACCCGCGACGACGGCAGCATCATCGTCCGCACCCGGGACTCACGCAGGGCCCGCGTGCAGATCCGCATCCGGGCCGACGGGCCCGACACCACCCCCACCGTCTGGGTGCGTACCTGGCGCGTGCGCTAGTCCACAGCCGCGGACTCAGCCGGTCCCGTCGACGTCCATCTGGGCCACGAGCCGGTCGGTGTCGCCATCCCTGCGGCCGGGTCATCGCGGCCCACGCCTGCGCGTTGGACTCCTTGGACCACCGCCCGCGCCCGATCGGCACGGAGGCCCCCGACGACGGCTCCTGGATGTGGTTCGCATCCGCGAGGTGTCAGCCCTCCGCATGGACATCTGACCCACGCCGTTTGCCGGTTGCGCCACGTCCCGTCTACCGATGGTTCAGACTCCCGAAGCGTTCTACGCGAAGTCCTCCGGCAGGATCGTCGGCTTCGTCTCGCCGTACAACCACTGCTGGAAGTACTGGTCCAGTTTCGTCAGCTTCGCGCCCTTCAGGCCACTGGCCTTCTTGGCCTCGGCGATGAACTGCTTGGTGCTGATGTTGCTGTACGCGTACTTGTCGACGATCTTGCGTGCCAACCCGAAGAACTTGGCATCGCCCACGATCTCGCGGTAGCCCTGCAGTGTCATCGCCCCACGCTGGTACGTCGGGAAGAACGCGAACAGGTTCGCCGGGTCCCCGTCGAGGATCGCCGGTGCGATTTCCCAGTCCTCCGCCGGGGTGTTCGCGTAGAGGGTGTCGAAACGCACCGCCGGGTCCGTTCCGCCCTGGGTCTGCGCGCTCCAGTACCACTGGCTCCAGTTCGCCCAGCCCTCGTTGAACCAGATGTCGGCCCAGGTCTGCAGGGTCGCGCTGTTGCCGAACCACTGGTGGGCGATCTCGTGCAACTGCGTGCCGAGGTTGATCGACGGGTTACCGGTGGTGAAGCCACCGGCGTAGTGCGGCTTGCCCTGCACCTCGAGCGCGTAGCCGACGCCGGCCGCCGCGGTCGGCCACCGCACCGGAGGAGTCGAACGGGTACGGGCCGAAGAGATCACTCAGGAAGTTGAGCTGCCCGGGCGCCTGGTCCAGCGAGGCCTGGATCGCCGCGGCCTGCTTAGGTGTCGCGGAACTGTCCACCGCGTTGTACAGCGGCAGGGTCCGTCCCGTGGACGTCTCGGTCATGGAGTCCACGACGTAGTTGAAGTCGCCGACAGTGGCCGTGGTGAGGTAGGTCGCGGTCGGATCGTCCTCGCGCCAGCGCCAGGTGAACGTCCCGTCGCCGTTGTCCTTGGTGCTCACACTCTCGCCGGTGCCGAGCGCGGTCTTGCCTTCCGGAACGCGGATGCGGGTGTCGAACGTGGCCTTGTCGCTCGGGTAGTTGTTCGACGGGAACCAGCTCTGTGCGCCGATCGGCTCGTTGACCACGAACGACCCGTCGCAGGTCTGCGGTGCGGCCAGCGGGTAGCAGGCGCGGATCCAGCCCTCGATCGACTCGTCGGCGTCGGTGATGGGTTCAGGGGTTCCGGAGTACCGCACGTCCACGCGGAAGGAGCGGCCAGCCTTCGGCCAAGTCGACGGGTGCGGTTTCACGACCAGTTTCATCGGCTGGGTGACGTCGGGATTCGTGCTCAATTGCGGCGTTGCGTCGACCTGTTCGAACTGCGCCGAACGTCCGCCGACCTGAACGCTGGACACGTCGAGGTCCTGGAAGTCGAGGCTGAACTCCTTGAGTTTGCGATCGGCGCGGGCGTAGATCGTGGTCCGCGCATCCTTGAACTCGTTGGTCGCGGGGTCGTAGTTCAGGTAGATCCGGTAGTGGTCGACGTCGTAGCCGCCGTTGCCGATTTGGGGTAGGAGCGGGTCGTTCAGCGTCCGCTCGCCGGCCACAGGTTTGCCGTTCCCCTTTCCGCCGGGCGACGCCCAACTGCTCGCGGGGACCGCGACCACCATGAGCGCGGAGACGCCGACTGCCAACCCGGTGCGGAGCTTCATCACAGACCCTCTTCCTCCACAGATGAAGCAGTGCTGCCCCGGTTCACCGACTGTAGACACGGAACCGCGGATCTGGATAGGGGCCGTTCAGGTCGACTCCGGCCAAGCGCGGTGGGCGGCGATCCGGCGGACCTCCGCGGTCGACTGTTGCGCCAACGGCCTCCGTCCCGGTCGACTGTTGCGCGGTTGTCGGTTTCGGGGGCCTCGAACCCGCAACGGTGCAACAGTCGAGCGAGTGGCGCGACGGGGGCGCGACGCGGTGCGACGGGGCAGGTCGGCTCTGGTCGCCGTGGCCTCGGCGACGTAGGGTCGGTGGCACGAGGAGGCCCAACCATGCCCGGACCCATCGACATCAGTCAGGACATCGCCGCTCCCGCCCCGGTCGTGTGGGACCTGATCACAGCGATCGAGGATTCCCCCCATGTGATCACCGGGATCCAGTCGGTCGAACGGCTCGACGACGGCACGGAGTTCGGGGTGGGGACCCGATGGCGCGAGACCCGCGTGATGTTCGGCCGGTCCGCGCAGGAGGAGATGACCGTGAGCGCGGTCGAACCGGGTCGCTCGTACACCACCGAGGCTCAGCACGGCGACACCCACTACACGTCGACGATGTCGGTCGAGCCCACGGGGGAGGACGCCTGCAGGTTGTCGATGCACTTCGACGCGCAGACGTCGGGCTTGCTCAACAAGACCCTCGGTGCGGTTGTCGGCAAGGTGATGGAGGGCAGTACGCGCAAACTCATGCAACAGGACCTCGCCGACATCGCCGAGGCGGCGGAGAAGCGCGGTCACTGAGAGGCGCTGCGGCTCTGGCGCCCGGTCAGCGGCCGTCCACCCAGTCCGCGATGTCCCGAGCGAGCCTGCTGCTCGACCCCGCCCGCAGGTGACCCAGGCCCTCGTAGCGCAGAACTGTGCAGTCGGGGATCAACGCCGCGGTCTCATCGATCAACGCCGGCGGGAAGAACATGTCCTCCTCCGCAGCGACGATCAGAACCGGAACAGCGATGCGCGGCAGGATCTCGCGGGCATCGAAGGCGACCTCGGCGTGTGCCTCCACCATCAGATCCGCGGCGGGGATTTGGTCGCCGGCGAAGGCCTTCTGCATCACCGGACCGACCAGTGCGCGCACCCTCTGTTGGCTCGGCTCGGGGAAGATGTACTCAGCCATGACCCGGCCGGCGTCGTCCATGCGCCCCTCGGCCCGCGCCATCGCCCACCGCTCGTCGACGTCGTTGCCCCAGTCGCTGACCCGGGCGGCGGCCAGGGCGAGCACGACCCGAGCCATGCGTCGCGGATGGTTCGCGGCCAGGTACTGCGCGATCATCCCGCCGTAGGAGATGCCCACGACCACCTCTACGCGCCCGCCGAACTGGTCTTTGATCAACTGCGCGTAGTCGTCGGCCATGTCCGCGACGGTGTGCCCGGCCGGCATGTTGCGTCGCCGGGTCACCTGCCACACCGTGAAACCGGCTTCGAGCAGAGCCTTGAACTGCATGCCCATCACGGCTCCGGAAGTGCCCGCTGGTACCCCGCTGCCCGGGCCGCCGGGAATCCACAGGGCGGTCCTTGGCCCGTCGCCCCAGCGCGCGTATTCCATGCCGTTCGCGAAGGTCCCGTTGTCCGGCACGAGTCCTCCGAGTGCCCGGCGCAGTCTCGTCGCAGCAAGAGCTGCCACGGCCGCCGTTCCGATCCCCACCACGATTCGCCTTACGCACGGTCTACCGCCTCCCCCACAAGGCTACGCCGGGGTCCGGCGCTGGATTCGGAAGGCGCGTGGAGAGCACTCGATTGCGCGGGGGGTGTCTCGGAACCCGCGGGGGTGGGCGCGGCGACGTGTCTCGCGTCCGAGTTCGTTCTAGTCGCGAAGCCACTCGCTCACTGATAGGCCAAACTCTCATCGATCCGCACGGAAAGGCGTCCATGCTGCCGCGGGCTGTGTGACACATCCGAGGCCAATGCGTCGGCACCCCCAGTCGTGCGCCGCTTGCCCGACTCAGCCCGTCCCATCCGCATCCATCTGTGCCACGAGCCGCTCGGTGTCAGACGCCGTCCAGCCTTCGGGCCTGGTCATCCCGGCCCAGGCCTCCGCGTTGGACTGCTTCGAGTACATGTGACCGTGCCCGATCGGGACTGAGCCGGCCGCCGGCAGATCCAGCGCGACCTGCCACATCGTGACCAATGGCACCCACGTCATCGCCGCGGGGATGTCCGGCCCCCGCTGACCGGGCACCAGCCATTCGGGATCTTCGAACGCCAGCCTCTGGTTGAAGAACACGACCGGGTCGGAGGAGTGCTGCAGATACACCAGGCGGCTGGGCCCCCATCGCTGATCGATGACCGCATCGATCTGTGAGCCCGACGACGTGAACTGAACTGTTCGCCCGTCCTCGAACTTCGGAAGCCAGGCTGGACTGCTGGGGTCGCGGTCGGCTTCGATCTCGTTGTGCAGGGGATTGACGAACGGCGGCCCCGCCATGAAGGCCCCGTCGATGGGCTCGTTGACGACATTGATCGAGGTCAAGACACTCTCGACACCGAACGAACCCAGCGAGAGGCCGTACAAGTACAGGGCTGGCCGGTCGTCGTCAGGCAGCGTGGACCAGTAGTCGTGGACGGTGTCGAACACCTCGCGCGACGTCAGCTTGACCGCATCCTGATCAGCGAGCAGGGAGATCCAACTCGGCAAGAAGGAGTACTGCACCCCCGCGATCGCGGTGTCGCCGTTGTACATGTACTCGAGGGGGTCGACCGCCGCCGGATCCAGGAAACCGGTCCCGGTGGTCGTGGCGACGACGAGCACCTCCCGCTCGAACGCACCTGTGCGCTGCAACTCTTGCAGCAACAGGTCGGCCCGGCCCCGCAGAGTCGGCTCGCTGTCGAGACCGACGTACACCCGGATCGGTTCCACCGCTCCCCCGCCGCTGAACTCGTCGATCTGCTCGACCGTCGGCCCGGTCGCGACGAAGTCACGGCCCTTGCGACCCAGCGTGTCCCATTCGACCAGCGACTCCGGACCCCCTGAGCGCAACGTCGACGCGGGCTGAACCACACCTTCGGTGGTGGCGGAGTCGCGGGGGGCGAACAGAGCGTTCGCGGCAGCGAAGAAGCCGTTCACGAGCACGCCGGTCACCAGCAGCCAGACCATGAGAGCGATGGTGGCGAAGCTGATCGCCTGGGCCAACCGCGGTGGCAATCGCCGACCAAGCAGATCGGTCCCAAACACCACGAGTCTGCGCAGGGAGCGCGCAACGATCAGGATCAAGCCAGCGACGAGCACGGTGACCACGAGGATCACCGGCCAGGTCAGCGGGGAGATGGACGGCTGGTCGAAGATGCTGCGTACGTCGTTCTGCCATCCCACGTACTGCCAGATCGACGTCACGACCGACAGACCGACCAGAGCCAGCACAATGGCCCTGATCACACGCACGCGTGACGGTCTGGGCGATGGGATCTCCAGGAAACGCCACAACGTCTGAATCCCGACCCCGATGGCGTAGCCGATCATGATCGTGATGCCCGAGGCGATTCCCTGCACGTAGCCGGCCCTCGGCAGCAGTGACGGGAACAGCGAGAATCCGAAGAACAAAGTTGCGAAGACCATGCCCGTGCCGTTGAAACGCGGGGAGAAGACTCGCGGCGGGCCTGGGACCGGTGCCGGCGCCAACTCGTCGTGGGTTGGCTGGGGATTCTCTGTGGCTATGGCCTGCGCCATGTGTTCTCCGCTCGGAGGTCATTGTGGGTGAGACCACAGGCTACTCGAGGCCCCCTCCGGCAGGGCGCCCCCAACCGCAGAGGGGTCGTCAGCCGCTCACGGCCTTGAGCGGCCGCCACCAGGCTTCATTGGCCCGGTACCACTCGATGGTGTCGGCCAGACCCTGCTCGAACGGCACCTGCGGGGCATAGCCCAATTCGTCGGAGATCTTCGTGATGTCCACGCTGTACCGCAGGTCATGGCCCAAGCGGTCCTGAACCCGCTCGACCATCTCCTCGCCCACGCCCATCGCGGCCAGCAGCCGCCGCGTCAGTTCCAGGTTCGTCAGCTCGGTGCCGCCCCCGATGTTGTACACCTCACCGGAGCGGCCCTTGTCCAGCACGAGGTTGATCCCCCGGCAGTGGTCGTCGACGTGCAACCAGTCCCGCACGTTGAGCCCCTCGCCGTACAGCGGCACCGGCAGGCCGTCCATCAGGTTCGTCACGAACAGCGGGATGACCTTCTCCGGGAACTGGTAGGGGCCGTAGTTGTTCGAGCAGCGGGTCACCACCACATCGAGGCCGAACGTGCGGGCATACGCCCGAGCCAGCAGGTCCGAGCCGGCCTTCGACGCGCTGTACGGGGAGTTCGGCTCCAGCGGGCGGGCCTCGTCCCACGACCCCTGCGAAATCGACCCGTACACCTCATCGGTGCTCACATGAACGAACCGGCCGACCTTCGCGTTCAACGCAGCCTGCAACAGCGTCTGCGTTCCCAGCACATTGGTCACCACAAAATCCGAGGCCCCGGTGATCGACCGGTCGACATGGGACTCCGCAGCGAAATGGACCACCGCATCCTGGCCCGCCATCAGGTCGTTGACCAGATCCACATCGCAGATATCACCCTGCACGAACGTGTAGCGCGGCGAATCGGCCACCGGCGCCAGGTTGTCCAGGCAACCGGCGTACGTGAGCTTGTCCAGCACCGTGACCTGCGCCCCCGCGGTCTGCGGATACGCGTCGGCCAACTGCTGTCGGACGTAGTTCGACCCGATGAAGCCAGCCGCACCGGTTACCAGGATCTTCATGAGCCCCCTTCGATGGTTTCCTCGATGCTACCGATCCGCCGCATGCCAGACTTGCCCCCATGAAGGGGATCGTGCTGGCGGGGGGCACCGGGTCGCGGCTGTGGCCGATCACCCGTGCGGTCAGCAAACAGCTGCTGCCCGGTCTACGACAAGCCGATGATCCACTACCCCGTCTCCACCCTCATGAACGCGGGGCTGCGCGAGATCCTGATCATCACCACACCCGAGGACCAGCCGGCCTTCACCCGTCTGCTCGGCGACGGCAGCGACCTCGGCGTGCAGTTCCACTACGTCATCCAGCCCCGGCCCGAGGGCCTGGCCCAAGCGTTCCTGCTGGGCGAGGACTTCCTCGATGGGGAGTCCGCAGCCCTGGTCCTCGGCGACAACATCTTCCACGGCCCGGGGCTCGGGCGCCGGCTGCGCGACCTGACCGACGTCGACGGCGGGCACATCTTCGCCTACCGGGTCCGCGACCCGCGCGAGTACGGAGTCGTCGAGTTCGACGCCGACGGCCTGGCCATCTCGTTGGAGGAGAAGCCGGCGGAACCAAAGTCGAACTACGCGGTCCCCGGGTTGTACTTCTACGGCCCCGACATCGTCGAGGTCGCGAAGACGATCCGCCCGTCCGCGCGCGGGGAGCTGGAGATCACCGCGGTCAACGAGCACTACCTGCGCGAAGGCCGGCTGACCGTGTCCGTGCTGCAGCGCGGCGCCGCATGGCTGGACACCGGCACCTTTCGCACACTGCACGACGCCGGGGAATATGTGCGCGTGATGGAGGACCGGCAGGGCGTCAAACTCGCCTGCCTGGAGGAGATCGCCTGGCGCAACGGCTGGATCGACGACGACGCGCTTCTCGCGTTGGCCGAACCCTTGCGCAAGAGCGGATACGGGCAGTATCTGGAAGGGTTGCTCGAGCAGGGCTGACCTGCCGATTCACAGCACCGCCCGGAGCAACCCGACCACCTGTTCGGTCGACTCGCGCAGTTGCTCGTGGGACGGCTCGTGCCAGTCCGCCCCGAGAACGTGCGGGTCCGGAACATCGTCGGGATGCACCTGCGGCTCAACAGCCCGCCGTCCCCACCGCCGGCCATGGGGTTCGGACGCGACCGGGGCGGGGGCCATCCCGCGCGCCGCATCGAGTTCCTCGACCACCCAACGTGCTCGCGCTTGTGCCGCAGTGGGAAGCGCGGCGACGAGCCGGCGCGGATCACCGTCGGCGAAGTCACCCCCGTGGAGCGCGGCGTCGACCATCCCGGCGTCGAGCAGCCACTGCGCCAAACGTCCCGCCTGCCGAATGGTGAAGGTGCGACTGCGCGCCGCCGGGTACATGTCGATGACGGCGGTCCGGTGCTCGCGGGCAGCGGTGAGGACGAGGTCAGCGGGCTCGATGAGAGCAGGCGTCAACGGCTGTGACTCGTGGCCGGGCAGCTCCCGCACGACCGAGCACGCCGGGGATCCGACCGCGGCATGGGTGCCGGCCGAAACCACCTCCACCCCCGGCAAGTCGGCCTCCCGCAGAAGCGCCGCCGCGGCCGGCGAGCGGCAGATGTTGGCGGTGCAGACGTACAGAACTCTCACGAGACCCCCTCTTGCGCCGCACGATACGCCTCCCATACCTCGGGCCGCAGACGGCCGCGGTCGGACACCGGCAAGCCCTGCGCCATCGCCCAAATGCGGACCTCGCGGGTCGTGGGTTCGGCCTTGGGCAACGGTCCCGCAGCGGGCAGGTCGACATCATCGGCGGCCGCCTGCTGCGCCAGTTCCGCGAGCCCGGCGGCCAAGTAGCGATAGGTCCACTCCTCGGCCAAGGTCCGAGTCTCGGCGAACACGATCGGCACACCGGGCCAGCGGATCTGCGCCTCGGCCAATGCGTCGGCGACCACCGATGGGCGCACGTGTTCGAGGGCGAAGATCTTGGAGTACCGGTCCTCGACGACGACCGCTGCTCGCGGCAGGGCGGACAGTTCAGCCAGCGCGAAACGCAGTTTGCCGTTCAGCAGGCTGCTCGAAAGGTCGGCCAGCGACTTGCGCTCCACGGAGACAGCGATCCGACCCTCGAGTTCCACCGCGTAGTCCCCCGCCGGACAGGCCCACGGCGCACCGTCTCGACGTGGCCGCGCCCCGACTGCCGCTTGAACGTGTAGGGGTACCGCTCGTGAGAGTCGACGAGCACCATCATGCCGCTCAGTCCCTGCGCCCGCCCGGTCGGCAGCGGCACGTTCGGGCGAGCGGCCTTGGTCGTACGCGGTGACTGCCAGAAGATCGCCTCTCGCCCGCCGCGGATACGCGTGATCACGAACTGGGAACGACTCTCCCGGCCGCGATCCAGCACCAGGTCGATGGCCGCCCCGCGCCGCACACAGGAACGCACCGGCACCCGTTCGACGATCTCGGGATCGTCCGGCCAGCCCGGGTGCGCGGTGGCAGTAGACCTTCGACGTCCGCGGCCAGGTGTCACGCACTTTGAGCACGATCCCGTGGTCACCGACGGGGATCCTCACCAGGAACGGCAAGGTCGAGTCGGGGTCCGGGTTGCGCGCAATGACGAAGTCGTCGGGCACACCGGCAGTGTGGCACAGAGCGCGACGCGCGAGGATGCCGATTCCAGCCCCTGCCTGGCGTGTCGCGGCCTCGGAGGAGGAAGATAGGAATGGCGACCGGGAGGCCGCGGTTTGGGGCTGTGAACATGAGCACCAGGTTTTGGCGTCGGGCGTTGGCGCTATCAGGGGGAGCCCTACTGGGGATTGGCATGGTGACCGCGCCGGGGACGGCCACAGTCGCTGCCAAGACAGTCCCCGGCAGGACGCTGGTGGTCGTGGTGAACGGGCTCGGGCCGCAAACCACGGTGAAGGTGAAGGTCAAGGGACCGAAGAAGTACGCCAGGACACTGCGTGTCAATGGCAGGGTCCGGTTGACCCAACTGCGTCCCGGTCGCTACAAAATCATCGCGAAGAAGTCGGGCAAGGCCCGTCCCACCGAACGTGTCCAGACCGTGCGGGTGCGCAAAGCCAAGGGCGCGAAGGTCAAGTTCAGGTATCGCACCCCGAAACCCGACACCACTGCCCCTGACCCCGTGACGGACCTGCGCCTCGTCGAGCGGACCTCGACCTCGATCCGGCTGGCCTGGCAGTTGCCCGAAGACCTGCTGGAGGTCAAGGTCGAGCGGTCCGGGGGCACATCGTTGGACCCCCTCGACTTCCAACTCAACGACGCCGGGGACGGCCTGACCGACACCGGCCTGACGCCGAATGCCACCTACACGTATCGGGTGGCGACCCTCGACGAGGCGGGCAACCAGTCGCCCTGGGAGTCGATCACGGTCAGCACGCTGGCGTAGGGACCTGCTTCTGCGCGGGCGCGCTCGCGCACAGCCGTTGGCAGTTGCGCACAGACGTGGAGAACCGCACAACCGTTGGAGTCACACGCGCGGCGGATCTCCAACCTCCGTACCGATCTCCAACGCCTGTACCTGAGTCCACGCTCGAGGACGGTGATCTCGATGTGGGCGTTCTCCGCTTCCGGTTCCTGCCAGACGAGTCCGCCGTCCTGCCAGGCGTACATCCCCTCGCGCCTTCTCCACGGCATACGCGACGATGTAGTCGCCGGCCGGTTTCTGGCCGCCGTCGTCGGCGACCTCCGTGGCCATGTACTGCACCGCTTCGGCGTATGCGTCCCCCTGTGCGCGGGCCAAATCCATGACGCTGTGTCGCCTCGTCGGTGTCGGGGTCCATTGGCGGTTTCTCGAACGATGTGCTCATCGACCACTCCTCACTTCGCGGTGGCGTCCCCGGGCGGGGGACGAATCACACCCGGGCTCGGGTGGGTGACCCCGGCCCGGGGACGGCCTGCGATTACCCGGGGAGGGTACGGCTATACCCCCGCGGCGGGTGATCCGGGCGAGAAGCCGGGCGCAGAACCGGCGATACCTGCGAGACTGACCCGGTGACTGATGTGACCGACAACCTCGACCTCTCCGCACAAGCCGGCATTCTGCTGGGCGCGTTCATGACCGGACGGTCGTTCCAACCGAACCTGCTCAGCCGCGCCACGAAGGACCAGGCGATCCTCTCCGGGGTCGCCGCCGCGACCGGCTACGGCTGGGGCACCTCCGGGCACTCGCTGCTGCGGGCGGTGGCCCGCCGCACGGGCCGCGGTGGCCTCGGAACCGGTGCCGTGATCGACGTAGTGACCCTGGCCGCCGCCGTCGGCCTGGTCCGGGCCCTGCCCGCCACACGAGCACGAACCTCCCCGGCGGGCGCTGCTGCGCCTGGCGGGTATCGCGAAGGCCTCCGACGCCGCCGCCGGGCTGGTGGCAGCGGGCGCCCGCTTCATCCCCGGCAATCCGTCGGTGGTCATGTCGGGCGTCGCGCTGGGCATCGCCGGCGCCGGGTACGCGACAGTGCACGACGCGACGCCGGGTTCGCTGGATGCCACGGACGGCCGCGCGCACGAGGACGTGAGCCGCACGATCTCCACCCCGAAGTCGATCGTGGCAGGCGCGGTGACGACCGGCCTGCTCATAGCCGCGGGCCACGGGGAGGCGAAGCTGAGCGCAGGCTTCGCACGGGCCGCCGCTGCAGTGTTGGGCGGCAATGCCGCGGACCACCGCACCGCCGGACGTCTGGCGTCGTTCGCGACCGTCGCAGCCGCCGGCTGGGGTGCGGTGACACTGGTCAACCGCAAACTCGCCGTGGGCGGTTCCGCGCCCGACAACGCCAACCTGTCGGCCCCGGAGTTGTCCGAGGTCACCGGCGGGCCGGGGTCGCTGATCCCCTGGGAGAAGCAGTCGCGGGAGGCATCGCGCTGGCTGCGTGAGGTCCTGCGGCCAGACCAGATCACCGAGATCATGCAGGAACCCGCCAAGCAGCCCATCCGGGTCTACGCGTCCCTGGCCAGTGCACAGACCGAGGCCGAGCGGGCCGACCTATTGCTCGCCGAGATCGACCGCACCGGCGCCCTGGACCGTGCGGTGTTCGCTTTGTTCTCCCCCACCGGGTCGGGCTACGTCAACTACGTGGCGACCGAGACGCTGGAGTACCTCACCCGCGGCGACTGCGCATCGGCCTGCATCCAGTACTCGGTGCTGCCCTCGGCGCTGTCGCTCAACCGCGTCCACATGGGCACCCGGCAGACCCGCATGGTCGTCAACGGCATCGTGGAACGCTTGCTGGCACGTCCGCCGGAGAAACGTCCGAAGTTCGTCATGTTCGGCGAGAGCTTGGGCTCGCAGGTCAGCCAGGAGATGTTCCGCGGGCAGGGGATCACCGGGCCGGCCGGGATCTCGCTGGACGCGGCAGTGTGGATCGGCACGCCCAACGCGACGAAGTGGCGTGCCGAACTGTGGGGCGACCGCACGGTGTCACAGGTCCCGCCGGTCGGTCCCGGTGCGGTGTATCTGTCCCGTGCGGTGCGCGACTGGCGCGGCCTGTCCCCCGAACAACGCGCGGGGGTCCGGTACCTGTTGCTGCAGAACGGCGACGATCCGATCCCGAAATTCGGCCCGGAGATCGTATGGCGCCAGCCCGACTGGCTGGGCCCGCAGGCAGGACGTCCGCCCGGCTCGCCGCGCGGATCGCAGTGGCAACCGGTGGTCACGTTCTTCGCGACGTTCCTGGACATGCAGAACGCGCTGACCCCCACCCCCGGGCAGTTCGACGAGGGCGGGCACGACTACCGCCGCGAAACCCCCGAGGCGATTCGCCAGGTCTTCGACCTGCAGGCATCCGACGAGCAGATGCAGCGCGTGCAGAAGTCCCTGCGCGAACGGGAGTTGCGCTTCGAGGTTCAGCGCGACTGGGATGCCGCGGAATCCGCACCCGAGGACAAGCGCGCCGAGGCCGAGGAGAAGGTCGAGAAGCGCATCTCGGAGTGGATCGGACGCGAGGTCGACGCCGAGGAGATCAAGCGGCTCGCGGAGTAGGTTCGGGGCTCCGATTCCAGGTGGGTGCGCCAATGAGGCTGGCCGCCGAGCGACCTTCGACCCCGAGATCTCCTTCTGGGGGAGGTCCCCGTTGACATCTCCTGTGTCAAGCAGCCTGCGCAAGTCGCGGGATCCGAAGCCGACGCATTCGGTGCCGGCGCGGACTTCAGGGCCGTCGAACCCGAAGCCTGCGTTGGTTGGCCAAACCGTGAAAGCGGGAAAGCTCGACCCGATATTCAGGAACCATTGTGGCGACGACCCGGCCAATGATCACTGAAAGGCGCGGCCGAAGCCCCTTTCGGTAACAGACGAACCGTCCCTCTGGCGCAAAGACGACTGCTGCTTGACCCACTTCACCCGCGCACGGTCGCGCACGGTCGCGCACGGTCGGTTTGTTGGCGTTCGTGCAGTGTGTTGGCGTTCGTCGCGCGACGAGCAGCAACCAACTACACGAACGCCAACCAACGCAGGATTTGGGTTCGCGCTGGAATCGGTGCGGTGATCAGCCAACTTACGCTCGCAGTTTGGGCACCGACGCACTTGCGTCCATGTCCGGCACAGGAAGCGTCGACTACCAACACCGACTGCTGCCTGAAATCCGAAGGACCGCCTGCCTGAACGTCCGCCGAAGACCCCCTGCTCAGGCGGCAATCGGTTCGCGCATGGTCCCGGTGCGGCGCCGCCAGATCCGCGCCACCGTCAGCGCGGCGACGATGTCCCAGATCCCCCACCACGCTGCGACGAGCGCCATGCCACCCAGGCCGTCGAAGAAGCTGAAGACCAGCAGCAGCCCCAGCCCCGCGTTGCGCACGCCCACCTCGAACGTCATCGCCTTGCGCTGCGGGACCGGCAGCTTGAACGTGCGGGCGATGCCGTACCCGAGGCCCAGCGCCAGCCCGTCGTGGATCGCGACGGCGATCGCGACCACGCCGATCCAGGCCACGAACAGCGCCCAGTTGCCCAGCAGCGAGACCAGGATCAGACCACCGAGCGCGGCGAAGGCGACCGGGCCGACGATCTTCGAGCCCTTGGCCGCGAACTTGGGGAAGAAGTGCCCGACAGTGATGCCGACCGCGAACGGCACCCCGATCACCAACAGCACCTCGCTGAGCATGTCGATCGCATTGAGGTCGATCGCCCGCATGATCTCCGAGCCGGTCGGGTGCAACCCTCCCCAGAGTGCGAAGTTCAGCGGCATCAGGAAGATCGCAAGCAGGTTGGCGACCGCGGTCATCGACACCGACAGGGCCACATCGCCGCCGGACAGGTGCGTCACGATGTTCGAGACGTTGCCCGGCGGACAGCAGGCCACCAGAATCATTCCCAGCGCGATCGACCCCCGCACCCCGAGGATCAGGGTGAGGCAGAACGTGATGAACGGAAGCAGGATGAACTGCGCGGCGATGGCGATGGCGATGGCCTTCGGGCGTTTGACCGCCTGCCGGAAGTCGTCGACCGTCGTGCCCAGGGCGATGCCGAACATGATTGTGGCGATGACCACCCGCAGGATGACCATGGAGTTCTCGTTGAACGAGATCCGGATGGCGTCGACATCCCCGGTCGCCGCCAGAACGTTCATGAACTCGGTCATGCCGCACCTCTTTCTGATCTCAGTCGCCGGAGCATGAGTTTCACGTAGAGGCCCGGAGCCAGCCGGTTGACCGTCCAGGAGAGCTTGGCGGTCCGTCCCACCAGGACCAGACCGCGGCCGTGCGCGACCCCGTCGAGCAAAGCGTCGGCAACGTCCTGCGGTGTGACCTCGGGACCGGATGTGGTGCGTTCTCCGCCGCGAGCGGCCTCCGACATCCCACCGGTGACGAATGTGGGATGCACGATGGTCACGCCAATGCCCTGCTGTTCGAGTTCCGGACGGATGGCGGTGAACAGTCCAGTCACCGCATGCTTGGCCGCGACGTAGGGCGGGCGCCCGAGCACCGGCGCGAACCCGGTGACCGAGCCGATCAGCACCACCCGCCCCCGCGCGGTTCGCAGGCCGGGCAGCGCTGCCTGCGTCACCGATACCGCGCCGAAGTGGGTGACGTCCATGACCTTGCGGTGCACGCTCATGTCGTGGTCGGTGAACGAGCCGATGGCCGAAAGCCCGGCGCTGTGGATCAGCAGGTCGATGCGGCGCTTCTCGTCGACGATGCCGGCCACGACGTGAGCGACCTGCTCGTCGTCGGTGATGTCGCAGCCCCGGAAACGCGGGTCGTCGGGACATGCAGCAGGCAGGTCGAGTCCGACCACGTCGTAGCCGCGGGCGGTCAGCGTGTCGACCAGGCAGCGGCCGATCTGACCCGCCGCGCCGGTGACCACAGCGACCCGTTCAGCCACGGCGGCCCGCCTGGAAGATCGAGTACACCTCTCGGGTGGTCTTCGTGGGCAGCCCGGGGAAGTCCCGGTGCAGGCGGGTGTTGTCCAGCACCGGCCGGTGCAGCAGGAAGTCCACCTGTTCGGGACCGTAGCGCCCGACGCCGAGCCGGCGGGTCGCGGTGAGCGCCGCACGCACCACGTCGGCCGGTATCACGACCAGTCGGCTGCCCTCCGCCTTGGCGATGTCGCGCATCGTCATCACCCCGTCGCCTGCGACGTTGTAGATGCCCGTGCGACGACGCGTCACACCGCTGACCACGATGTCGGCGACGTCCTGGTCCCAGATGAAGTTGAACGGACCGTCGGACTCGCGGAACGTCATGACGAACCGGCCGGTGAACAGCGCGGTGATCTGGTTGTCGGTCCCGGCGCCGAGGATCGTGCCCGGCCGCAGGACGAGTTGTCCCAGTTGGGGATACAGGCGCCGCGCCCTCTTGAGCAGCGCCTCGACCGCGGCCTTGTGCCGGGAGTAGGCGAACTCGGGGCTTCCCGTGACCGGGGCATCCTCGGTGAGCGCACGGCCGTCGTTGCGCGCGTAGTAGCCGTACGCCGCTCCCGACGAGGTCACCGTCAGGTGCCCCACGCCGGCTTCCACACAGGCATCGACGACGCGTTGGGTGCCGCCCACCTCGATGTCCTCGAGTTCCTGCTCCGTCATGCTCTTCGGGGGCTCGACGATCGCGGCCAGATGAACCACGGCGCCGACCTGGTGCTCGCTGAAGAGAGCAGCCAGATCGACGGTGCGCAGATCACCGGTGACGTACTCCACACCGTCGACCGGCTCGCGTGGGGCACGGATGTCCAGGGCCACCACCGGCACGCCCGCGGCCGCCAACCGGGCCACGACCAGGGAGCCCAGATAGCCGGTGCCGCCGGTCACCAGGACCGTGTCGCGCGCCGGCGCCGCCGCTTCCCCCCGACCTTCTGACGGAGAACTCATGACCGGCTCAGCCCTTGGGTTCCTGGTGCATCTTCTTGAACGACTGCAGCGCGGGCGCCCACAGGTGCTCGACGTTGTCGACGTCGACCTGGACCACGGCCGGTTTTCCGCAGTCCCGGGCCCGCTCCAGCGCCCCGCGCAACTGCGTGCTGTCGGTGACGTGCTCGCCGTGCGCACCGAAGGCCTCGGCCATCAGGTCGTAGCGGCACGGCGCGAAGTCGGCGTACACGATCTGGTCGTCGGGCAGTGACTTGTTCGTCAGCATCTTGCGGGCCACGGTAGCCACCGGATGTGCCGCGATCTGCTGGCTCATCTTGACCATCCCCCACTGTCCGTCCACCAGCACGACGAACACGATCGGCAGGTTGAGCCGCACCGCACTCTCGACCTCACTGGAGTGCATGCCGAACGCGCCATCGCCGGTGAGCACACAGACGCGTTGATCCGGTGCTGCAACCGCCGCCCCCAACGCCTGCCCCATCCCCGCGCCGAGCATGCCGAACTTGAACGTCGACAGCGTGGTCCGCGGGATGTTCGCGTCGTGGTAGAAGTTCGACCACACCGCCGTGTTTCCGCCGTCGAAGACCCAGACCGTGTCCTCAGGCATGACCGACTGGGCGATCGATGGGACGTGCGCGGGATGGACCGGCGAACCGTGGCTGGCCAGCGGCTTGTCGAGCTTCGCGCGCTCGGAGTCCCATTGCTCGCGCCATCCCTCCAACGCCTTGATGCGCACCTGCTTGTTGGGCGGTGCACCGAGTTCCTCCACGGCATCGGCCAGTGCGCGCAGCGCCTCCTTGGCGTCGGCGAGCAGCGCCACCGCGACCGGCTTGTTCACCCCCAGCCTGGCCTCGTCGTTGTCGATCTGAATGGTCGCCTGGGCGCCGGGCTTGGCCCAGTTCGGAGCCTTGCCCCACCAGTCGGTCTCACCCAGCCGGGAGCCCACGATGAGCGCCACGTCCGCGCTCGAGCGGACCTCGTCGTTGACCGCCAGCGCGGTCATCGGGATCGCCTCGAGGAGGTTCTCCGGCAGGGCGCCGCGGGCGGCCCAGGACGTGGTCACCGGCGCGGCGAGCAGCTGGGCCAGTCGCGCGAGTTCCGGCTCGGCACCCGCGTGGTACACCCCCGATCCGGCATGGATCACCGGCTGCTCGGCGTCCACCAGCATCTTGGCGGCCTTGGCCACCAGCACCGGATCGGCCTGGATCGGGGTCGTGCGGCGATAGCTCTCCGGCGCGCGGATCGCCGACTCGTCCATCTCCGTCGGCTGGTTGATGATGTTCTCGGGGATATCGATGTGGACGACCCCGGGGCGGCCGGTGAAACTCACGCGTAGTGCCCGCCGCATCAGTTCGGGGATCCGGTCGGCCGAGGGCACATGCACGGAGAACTTCGTCATCGCCGACGTCACGCCGACCTGGTCGAAGTACTGATACGTGCCGCCACGATCGGGGTACGCGATGGGGACGCGGCGAGACGAGGTGATGAGCAGGATGCGGTTGCCTTCGCCCTCCTCCACAGCTACGCCGGGCAGCACGTTGGCCACGCCCGGGCCGTTGGAGGCCATCGCCACACCGAGCCGGCCGGTGAGCCGGGCGTACGCGCCGGCCATGTGCATCGCGGCGGCTTCGTGGCGCGGCGAGTGCAGTTCGATGCCGTTGTCGCCGAGCGCGCGGTACAACCCGAAGTACGTTCCGTCGATGATCCCGAACATGTCCTCGACGCCCTCGGCCGCGAGCATCTTCGCGATCAGTTGACCCCCGGTCAGTCCCTTTGCCATGCCAACCTCCTCGTTCGTCCACTTGCGAACCTAGAGGGATCGGTATGCCCGTGTCAGGCGATTGGGATTTCGCCGGGGCTCAGTCGGCGCGACGGTAGCGCTCGAGGATGACCCGCGAGCCGAACGTCCTGCACTCGATCAGGTCGAGCCGTATCGCTTCAGTGACAGCCGGTAGGAAGGGTGTTCCACCGCCGACTATCACGGGATTGCGGAACATGCGGAACTCGTCGACGAGGCCCAGCCCGATGGCTTCGGCCGCGAGGGTGGCACCGCCGATCGCGACGTCCTTATCGGTGTTGCTGAGCATCGTCTCGACTTCCTCGCTGACCGACGCCTGGGCCAGCCGCGCGTTGCCCTGGAGCATGTCGAGGGTGCGGCTGAAAACGACCTTGGGCAAGGCGGTCCAGGCGTCGGCGAAAGCCGCCTGTTCCTCCTCGTCACGCATCGAGGCGTCGGTCTCCCAGGGCAGCATCGTTTCGTACAGCGCGCGCCCGCAGAGGAAACCGCCGAGCTCGCGGACCTCGTCGAGGTGGAAGCGGAACTGCTCCGCGCTCGGCACGGACCACTGGAAGTCACCCTCGCGGTCGGCGATCCGCCAGATCCGCGCAACTGCCAGCGCGGCCACGATGTCCCAGATCCCCCACCACGCTGCGACGAGCGCCATGCCACCCAGGCCGTCGAAGAAGCTGAAGACCAGCAGCAGCCCCAGCCCTGCGTTGCGCACGCCCACCTCGAACGTCATCGCCTTGCGTTGCGGGACCGGCAGTTTGAATGCGCGGGCGATGCCGTAGCCGAGGCCCAGGGCCAGCCCGTCGTGGATCGCGACGGCGATCGCGACCACGCCGATCCAGGCCACGAACAGCGCCCAGTTGCCCAGCAGCGAGACGAGGATCAGACCACCGAGCGCGGCGAAGGCGACCGGGCCGACGATCTTCGATCCCTTGGCCGCGAACTTGGGGAAGAAGTGCCCGACGGTGATCCCGACCGCGAACGGCACCCCGATGACCAGCAACACCTCGCTGAGCATGTCGATCGCATTCAGGTCGATCGCCCGCATGATCTCCGAGCCGGTCGGGTGCAACCCTCCCCAGAGTGCGAAGTTCAGCGGCATCAGGAAGATCGCAAGCAGGTTGGCGACCGCGGTCATCGACACCGACAGGGCCACATCGCCGCCGGACAAGTGCGTCACGATGTTCGAGACGTTGCCCGGCGGACAGCAGGCCACCAGAATCATTCCCAGCGCGATCGACCCCCGCACCCCGAGGATCAGGGTGAGGCAGAACGTGATGAACGGAAGCAGGATGAACTGCGCGGCGATGGCGATGGCGATGGCCTTCGGGCGTTTGACCGCCTGCCGGAAGTCGTCGACCGTCGTGCCCAGGGCGATGCCGAACATGATCGTGGCGATGACCACCCGCAGGATGACCATGGAGTTCTCGTTGAACGAGATCCGGATGGCGTCGACGTCCCCGGTCGCCGCCAGAACGTTCATGAACTCGGTCATGCCGCACCTCTTTCTGATCGCAGTCGCCGGAGCATGAGTTTCACGTAGAGGCCCGGGGCCAGCCGGTTGACCGTCCAGGAGAGCTTGGCGGTCCGTCCCACCAGGACCAGATCGCGACCGTGCGCGACCCCGTCGAGCAAAGCGTCGGCGACGTCCTGCGGTGTGACCTCGGGACCGGATGTGGTGCGTTCTCCGCCGCGGGCGGCCTCCGACATCCCACCCGTGACGAACGTCGGGTGCACGATGGTCACGCCGATGCCCTGCTGTTCGAGTTCCGGGCGGATGGCGGTGAACAGTCCTGTCACCGCGTGCTTGGCCGCGACGTAGGGCGGGCGTCCGAGAACCGGAGCGAACCCGGTGACCGAGCCGATCAGTACCACCCGTCCCCCCGCGGTTCGCAGGCCGGGCAGGGCTGCCTGCGTCACCGAGACCGCACCGAAGTGGGTGACGTCCATGACCTTGCGGTGCACGCTCATGTCGTGGTCGGTGAACGAGCCGATGGCCGAAAGCCCGGCGCTGTGGATCAGCAGGTCGATGCGGCGTTTCTCGTCGACGACGCCCGCCACGACCTGGGCCACCTGCTCGTCGTCGGTGAGGTCGCAGCCCCGGAAACGCGGGTCGTCGGGGCACGCAGCAGGCAGGTCGAGTCCGACCACGTCGTAGCCGCGGGCGGTCAGCGTGTCGACCAGGCAGCGGCCGATCTGACCCGCCGCGCCGGTGACCACCGCGACCCGGTCAGCCACGACGGCCCGCCTGGAAGATCGAGTACACCTCTCGGGTGGTCTTCGTGGGCAGCCCCGGGAAGTCCCGGTGCAGGCGGGTGTTGTCCAGGACCGGCCGGTGCAGCAGGAAGTCCACCTGCTCGGGCCCGTAGCGCCCGACGCCCAGGCGGCGGGTCGCGGTGAGCGCCGCCCGCACCACGTCGGCCGGGATCACGACCAGCCGGCTGCCCTCCGCCTTGGCGATGTCGCGCATCGTCATCACCCCGTCGCCCGCGACGTTGTAGATTCCCGTGCGCCGCCGGGTCACACCGCTGACCACGATGTCGGCCACGTCCTGGTCCCAGACGAAGTTGAACGGACCGTCGGACTCGCGGAACGTCATGACGAACCGGCCCGTGAACAGCGCCGTGATCTGGTTGTCGGTCCCTGCGCCCAGGATCGTGCCCGGCCGCAGGACGAGTTGTCCGAGCTGGGGATACAGGCGCCGCGCCCGCTTGAGCAGCGCCTCGACCGCGGCCTTGTGCCGGGAGTAGGCGAACTCGGGGCTTCCGGTGACCGGTGCGTCCTCGGTGAGCGCGCGGCCGTCGTTGCGGGCGTAGTACCCGTACGCCGCACCCGACGAGGTCACCGTGAGATGCCCCACGCCGGCATCCACGCAGGCATCGACGACGCGTTGGGTGCCGCCCACCTCGATGTCCTCGAGTTCCTGCTCCGTCATGGTCTTGGGCGGCTCGACGATCGCGGCCAGATGAACCACGGCGCCGACCTGGTGCTCGCTGAAGAGGGCACCCAGATCGACGGTGCGCAGATCGCCGGTGACGTACGCCACGCCGTCGACCGGCTCGCGCGCGGCACGGATGTCCAGGGCGACCGCCGGCACTCCCGCGGCAGCCAACCGGGCCACCACCAGCGAGCCCAGATAGCCGGTGCCGCCGGTCACCAGCACCGTGTCGCGCGACGGAGCGCCCTGCCCGTCTGACGGAGAACTCATGACCGCTCAGCCCTTGGGTTCCTGGTGCATCTTCTTGAACGACTGCAGCGCGGGCGCCCACAGGTGCTCGACGTTGTCGACGTCGACTTGGACCACGGCCGGTTTTCCGCAGTCCCGGGCCCGCTCCATCGCTCCACGCAGCTGCGTGCTGTCGGTGACGTGCTCGCCGTGCGCTCCGAACGCCTCGGCCATCAGGTCGTAGCGGCACGGCGCGAAGTCGGCGTACACGACCTGATCGTCGGGCAGCGACTTGTTCGTCAGCATCTTGCGGGCCACGGTGGCCACCGGATGCGCCGCGATCTGCTGGCTCATCTTGACCATCCCCCACTGTCCGTCCACCAGCACGACGAACACGATCGGCAGGTTGAGCCGCACCGCACTCTCGACCTCACTGGAGTGCATGCCGAACGCGCCATCGCCGGTGAGCACACAGACGCGTTGATCCGGTGCTGCCACCGCAGCACCCAACGCCTGTCCCATCCCGGCGCCGAGCATCCCGAACTTGAACGTCGACAGCGTGGTCCGCGGGATGTTCGCGTCGTGGTAGAAGTTCGACCACACCGCCGTGTTGCCGCCGTCGAAGACCCAGACCGTGTCCTCGGGCATGACCGACTGGGCGATCGATGGGACGTGTGCGGGATGGACCGGCGAACCGTGGCTGGCCAGCGGCTTGTCGAGCTTCGCGCGCTCGGAGTCCCACTGTTCGCGCCACCCCTCCAACGCCTTGATGCGCACCTGCTTGTTGGGCGGTGCACCGAGTTCCTCCACGGCGTCGGCCAGTGCCCGCAGCGCCTCCTTGGCGTCGGCGAGCAGTGCCACCGCGACCGGCTTGTTCACCCCCAGCCGGGCCTCGTCGTTGTCGATCTGAATGGTCGCCTGGGCGCCGGGCTTGGCCCAGTTCGGCGCCTTGCCCCACCAGTCGGTCTCACCCAGCCGGGAGCCCACGATGAGCGCCACGTCCGCACTCGAGCGGACCTCGTCGTTGACCGCCAGCGCGGTCATCGGGATCGCCTCGAGGAGGTTCTCCGGCAGGGCGCCGCGGGCAGCCCAGGACGTGGTCACCGGCGCGGCGAGCAGTTGGGCCAGTCGTGCGAGTTCCGGCTCGGCACCCGCGTGGTACACACCCGATCCGGCATGGATCACCGGCTGTTGCGCGTCGACCAGCATCTTGGCGGCTTTGGCCACCAGTACCGGATCGGCCTGGATGGGGGTCGTGCGGCGGTACGTCTCCGGAGCGCGGATCGCCGACTCGTCCATCTCGGTCGGCTGGTTGATGATGTTCTCGGGAATGTCGATGTGGACCACGCCGGGGCGGCCGGTGAAACTCACCCGCAGGGCCCGGCGCATCAGCTCGGGAATCCGGTCGGCCGAGGGCACATGCACGGAGAACTTCGTCATCGCCGCCGTCGACGCCGACCTGGTCGAAGTACTGATACGTGCCGCCACGGTCGGGGTACGCGATGGGGACGCGGCGAGACGAGGTGATGAGCAGGATGCGGTTGCCTTCGCCCTCCTCCACGGCGACGCCGGGCAGCACGTTGGCAACACCCGGGCCGTTGGAGGCCATCGCCACCCCGAGCCGGCCGGTGAGCCGGGCGTAGGCGCCGGCCATGTGCATCGCGGCGGCTTCGTGGCGCGGCGAGTGCAGTTCGATCCCGTTGTCGCCCAGCGCGCGGTACAACCCGAAGTACGTTCCATCGATGATCCCGAACATGTCCTCGACGCCCTCGGCTGCGAGCATCTTCGCGATCAGTTGACCCCCGGTGAGTCCCTTCGCCATGTCGACCTCCTCGTGTCCACTTGCGAACCTAGAGGGATCGGTATGGCCGTGTCAGGGCGTTTAGGATTTCATCGACGTTCAGTCGACGCGTCGGTAGCGCTCGAGGATCACCCGCGAGCCGAAGGTTCTGCACTCGATCAGGTCGAGCCGGAATCGTCTCGGCGACCGGCGGCAGGAAAGGGGTTCCGCCGCCGACGATCACAGGATTGCGGAACATACGGAACTCGTCGACGAGGCCGAGCCCGATGGCTTCCGCGGCGAGGGTGGCACCGCCGATCGCGACGTCCTTGTCGCTGTCGCTGAGCATCGCCTCGACTTCCTCTGCGACCGACGCCTGGGCCAGGCGGGCGTTGCCCTGGACGCCGTCGAGGGTGCGGCTGAAGACGACCTTGGGCAGGGCGGTCCACGCGTCGGCGAAGGCTGCCTGATCCTCGTCGTCACGCATGGAGGGGTCGGTCTCCCAGGGCAGCATCGTTTCGTACAGCCTGCGTCCGCACAGAAATCCGCCGAGCTCACGGACCTCGTCGAGGTGGAAACGGAACTGCTCCGCGCTGGGCACGGACCACTGGAAGTCACCCTCACGGTCGGCGATGAACCCGTCCGCCGAAACGCTCATCGAGTAGATCAGCACGGCCCGACGCTACCGGTTTCGGTGAGGATCCTCACCAGAACCCGGCGAGTGCGATCGAGCGGCCAGTAGATTCGCTGCGTGGCCGATCTTCTGCTGGGACGCACCTCCGACAACGCCGACGTCACCGTCGCGACCGACGACCTGGTGACCCACGGGGTCATCGTGGGCATGACCGGATCCGGCAAGACCGGCCTCGGCATCGGCCTGATCGAGGAGTGCCTCGACGCCGGCGTGCCCACGCTGCTCATCGATCCCAAAGGCGATCTGACCAACCTCGCGCTGGTGTTCCCGTCGTTGAGCGGCCCGGAGTTCGAACCCTGGATCGACCCGGCCCAGGCCAAGGCCGACGGCTCGAGTCCGGCCGAGTTCGCCGCGAAACAGGCGGCGTTGTGGAAGGAGGGCCTGGCCCCCTGGGGTATCGCGCGAGGAGCAACTCGCGGCGTTCAAGGCGAAGTTCGACGTCGCGATCTACACCCCGGGCTCGGGTGCCGGACATCCCGCTCAACGTGCTCGGGTCGTTGCAGGCGCCGCAGACCGACGACCAGGAGGTCATCGCCGACGAGATCGACGGCTACGTCACGAGCCTGCTGTCGGTGATCGGCGTCGCGGCCGACCCGTTGTCCAGCCGCGAGCACATTCTGCTGTCGAACATCATCGCGTCCGCGTGGGCCACCGGGGAGGACATCGACCTGCCGACGGTGCTGGCGCGGGTGCAACAACCCCCCATGCGCAAGCTCGGCGTCTTCGACCTCGACGAGTTCTTCCCGCCGAAGGACCGGCAGGCGTTCGCCATGAGACTCAACGGCGTCCTCGCGGCCCCCGGATTCGCCAGTTGGATCACCGGCCAGCCGATCGACATCGACGCGATGCTGCGCAGCCCCGACGGCAGGCCGCGCTGCGCGATCGTCACCACCGCGCACCTGTCCGACGAGGACCGCCAGAGCGCCACTTCCCTGGTCTTGAGCAAGTTCGTCACCTGGATGCGCCGGCAGAGCGGAACCACCGACCTGCGCGTCCTGCTCTACATGGACGAGGTCGCGGGCTACCTGCCCCCCACCGCGAACCCGCCCACGAAGAAGCCGATCATGCTGCTGATGAAGCAGGCCCGGGCCTTCGGCGTCGGGGTCGTGCTGAGCACGCAGAACCCGGTGGACGTCGACTACAAGGCGATCAGCAACGCGGGCACGTGGATGATCGGGCGGCTGACCACCGAACGGGACAAGGCGCGTCTGCTCGAAGGGATGACCAGCACCGGGGTGGACATCGCCGCGGTGTCCGACGCGATCTCCGGCTTGGGCAAGCGGCAGTTCCTGATCCGCAAGGCCGGCCGCAACGACACCGAGCAGTTCGGCACGAGGTGGGTGCGCAGTTACCTGCGCGGGCCGATGACCCGTGACCAGATCGCAGCTGGTGATGAAGGCCGCGCCCGCAGCGCCCGCTGCCGCCGCCGCCGTACCCGACCAGGTGCCCGAACCCGCCCCCGCCGACGACGAGACGCCGGTGATGCCCACCGTTGCCGACGGGGTGCCCGTCTCCTACCTGGACCCGGCCGCATCCTGGGCCGCCCACGTGGGTGCGGTTCCGGCAGGTCCGACCGGCCCGCGCCTGCAGGCCGCGGCCGCAGCCCGCGTGATCCTGCGCTACCAGCTGGCGCGCGCCGACGTCTCGCATGACGAAGAGTACGAGGCGGTCATCAGTCCCCTGCCGGAACAGACCGTGACCCTTGAGCCGCTCGTGGTCGACTACGACGACCGCGACCTGCTGGCACAAGCCCCCGCCGCAGCGCGGTACGTCCTGCCGGCCGCCAAGATCGCGAACAAGACCTACTGGTCGACGTTGAGCAGGGACCTGACCGATCACTTGGCCAACAGCGCGACGCTGGAAGTCCTGCACAACCCGGACCTCAAGGTCTATTCGCGCATCGGGGAGTCTGCGGAGGACTTCGCCACCCGTTGCCGGCAGGCCGCCGAGGATGCGGCGGACAAGAAGGCGGTCCCGCTGCAGTCGAAGTACCAGACGAAGCTGCGCACGCTTCAGACACGACTGGACACCGCGGGCCACCAGGCCCAGCGCGCAGCGTCGAGTGCGAACGGCGACATGCTCAACTCCGCCGCCTCGGTGCTGGGAGGCCTCCTGGGCGGGCGGCGCTCCGTGTCGTCGATGAGCAGCGCCGCGCGCCGGGCTGCGAGCGCGAAGTCCCGCGCCGATGCGGCCGCCGCGAAGGTCGACGAGGTGCAGGCGCAGATCCAGAACCTGGAAGCGGACCTGATCGACGAACTACACGCCCTGCAGAACGAATGGCAGGCGAAGGCTGCGAACATTGTGCCCGTGGAGATCACTGCGAAACGCACGCAGATCCGGGTCACGGACCTGCGGCTGGTCTGGATCCCGGTGGGCTGATGACCGACCGCGAACGGGGCTTCCTGGGAATCGAAGGGGTCGTGCATCCGATCGTGCAGGTCGGCGACCCGGTGCTGTCCACGAAGTGCGAACCGGTCGCCGTGTTCGGGGAGGACCTGCACAAACTCATCGCCGACATGTTCGCCAGCATGTACGCCGCCGACGGCGTGGGGCTGGCGGCGAATCAGATCGGCGTGGGCCTGCGGGTGTTCGTGTACGACTGCCCGGACGCCGAGCAGCAGTACCACCGCGGGGTCGTGGTGAACCCCACACTCGTCCCACCGGCCGAACGCCACCTCGATGAGGACGAGGAGGGCTGCCTGTCGGTGCGCGGGCAGTTCACGCCGCTGGCCCGGCCGGACTTCGCCACCGTCACCGGCTTCGACCACACCGGCGCACCGATCGAGGTCAGCGGCGACGGCCTGCTCGCGCGCTGCCTGCAGCACGAGTACGACCACCTCGAGGGCATGCTGTACATCGACCGACTGTCCGCCCGAGCGCGTAAGAAGGTGCTCAAGGCGTACGCGGAGGAGCACCAGGCGCTGTAGCGTTTCGGACTGGTTGGCACGCGCCAGTGCCCGCTGGCCAACTGCTCCCGCGGGTCGCGTTCCGGACTGGTTGAAAGGCGCGGGCCTTCAACCACCCCGGAACGCCTGCGGCTCAGATCAGTTTTGGAAAGGCGATCAGGAAACCCGTCGCGATCACGAACAGGGCGAACGCGACGGATAGCAGCACTCGTGCGCTCACCGCGCTCATCACCCTTCCCGACATGGCCGCGAAGAACAGCACGCTGGCGAACAGGACCGTCAGCACCGTGTAGTTGTCACCGCGCTGATTGTTGTCCAGGGCCTGTTGGTACCTCGAGTCCGCCAGAGCGTCAGCTTCTTGGGCCTGTCTGGTGGCTTCCAGTTGATACTCCGGCATGGCGAAGGGGTTCCCGGCGGTTGGATCCTCCTGCCACGCGGCGAACGCGGTCTTGAGTGGCTCCGGGAACTGCTCCTCGTAGAACCCAGCGAGTTCCTGGTCACCTTCGGCATCGGCTTGGGACCACTGCGTGAACAGGGTCACCTGCACCGAGGTCATACGGTTGGCTATTCCGTCGTATCGCGCCGCTTCAATCCGCGCCGTCGACGCCTGCGCGAACGAGATCGACATCGCACCGCCCCATTTGCTGGACTGGAACGCCGTCCACGCCGTGAGGATCGCGGTGACAGACAGCAGGATGACGCCGATCAACTCGAGTCGTGAGGCGGGGGCATTGTCGGGCACCCGATAATCGTAGAGTCCGACTGCTCAGGGCGCCCGGCAGGTCCGGTCCGCTCGCCTCCTGATTGCCGAGTGTTGCGCCGTCGCTGGTTTTGCAGCCCCGGAACCAGCAACCACGCAACAGTCGCGATGCCGCGAAACGCGACAGCGCCATCACACCAACGGCACGTCCTGGTTCGGACGCAACGTCACCTTGACCGCCTCCGCCTTCGGGCCGGCCGACGCAGTGTCCATGCCCAGTGTCCACTCGTCGAGGTCGTACTGATGGGTGACCAGGCCGTCGACGAGGTACGCCGGGTCGGCCAGCCATTCGGCGACCTGTTCCATCGTCCGGCGACCGCCGAGCGCCGGCTCGGGGCCGGAGTTGATGGTTCCCTGTACGGTGAGTTCCCGGCTCCAGACCAAGCTCCAGTCCACGGTCTGCTTGCCCGCCGCGCCGACCAGGACGAGCATCGCGCCAGGTCGCAGCAGGTGCAACGACAAGTCGATCGTGTCCGGAGAGCCCACACAGTCGAACACCGCATCCACGCCCTGCTCGAGGATCGGCAATTTCGTCATCCGGGGGCGCACCACCCGGCCGCCGTCGCTGGCGGCCAACGTCTCCACCGCGGCCGCCCCGGTGGGCAGGATCCGGGAGGCGCCGGCTTCCATGGCTCGATCAGCCCCGAACTGACCCGGGCTCACCATCGCGATGTCCAGGTCCGGATGCAGCATCCGCAGCGCCGCGGTGACCAGCAGCCCGATCGTCCCCGGCCCGATCACTACGACCCGGTCGCCCGTCGCGCTTCCACTGCAGCGCGGCGTGGAGTCCGATCGAGGCGGGTTCGGCCAGCACCGCCCGAGCCGACGGCACGGAACCAATCGGGATGCACTGGCTTTCGTGCGCGACCAGCGACTCGCCCCAGCCGCCGCCGACCGCATCGGAGAAACCTTGACCCGGGGCGTGGCAGCCCGTGACCCCGGCCTCGTCGAAGCGCTCGCACGCGTACGGCCGGCCCTCGCGACAGGTCCGGCACGGCGAGAATCCCCGGTGCACGCAGGACAGGATCGGGTCGAGCACCACCCGTTCACCCTCGCGCGGACCATCGACGATGACTCCGACCACCTCATGGCCCGGGATGGCCTTCGGCTCGGCGTAGAAGGCGGACATGACGAAGGAGTTCTTCGCGTGCGCAAGCCCCACGTCACTGCCGCAGATCCCCGCGAGTTCGGGCTTGATCCGCACCCATCCCTCTCGCGGCAACTGCGGCTCCGGCATATCCGTCAGCCGCATCAAGCCGCCCGGACCCCAGCCGGCGTCGTGCTTGACCTTGCCCGCCGCCGCGGTCCAGAGGTACCGCGGCGTGGACAGATCCGCGAGCACCGCTCTCATCGGCAGCCAGCCGGGATCTTGGACTTCAACAGCCCGCCCCGGGCCGCGGGCCTCCTTCATCGTCTTGATGTAGCGCCAGTAGTCGACCTGCATGGTGTGCCGTTCCGACCGCACGTAGCGTTTGGCCATGGCCTTCTGATCCGCGTCGATCCACTTGCTGCATCTCGTCGCGCGACGGCATCGGCAACACGCCCGGTCAAGAGGTCCCCGACCCACTCGGCCTGGTACTCGGTGAGCGGGATGCCCGACCCGACGGTCTGGATGAAGCCCATGAAGAACAGACCCGGGCAGATCGGGCGGAACGATCGCGCAGGTACAGCGGCATCTTGTTGTGCTCGGTGCTGTAGACCGCGCTCCAGGAAGGGCAGCGAGACGTTGTACCCGGTGGCGTAGACCACGACGTCGACCTCTTCGGTGGTGCCGTCGACGAAGGCCACCTTGTCACCGTCGAAGCGCGCGACGTCGGGCTTCATCGTGATGTCGCCATGGCCGACCCGGTCGTAGAGTTCGGCCGACACGGTGGGGTGGGCGCCGAGCAGTTTGTGGTCCGGCTTGGGCAGCCCGCGGTCCTGCGGACGACCGGTCGCCACCCGCACGATCGCCTCGTACGCCAACCGTTCCAGCGGGAACGGGACGTAGGCCATCATCGGGGAACTCAACTGGTCCACCGGCTTGCCCAGGGCGTACTTGGGGATCACGTGCACGCCGTGGCGGGTGGACAGGTACACCGCCTCGGCGTTGCGGGCGGCGTCACAGGCGATGTCCATGCCGGAGTTGCCGACGCCGATCACCAGCACCCGCTGGCCGGCGAACACCGACAGATCGCGGTAGTCGTGGGCGTGGAACGAGTCGCCGGTGAACTCCCCGTCGAAGTGCGGGGTCTTGGGGCTGGAGTGGTGGCCGTTGGCGACCAGGACGTTGGCGTACTCGCGGCTTGTGCCGTCGGAGGTGGTCACGCGCCAATGCCCGTCGACCGGCTCGACCTTCTCGACGGCGGTGTTGAACGTGATGAGCTCGCGCAGGCCGAAATGATCGGCGAAGTCCTCGAAGTACTGCGCCACCTGGTAGTACGGCGGGTAGTCGGCCCAGTCCTCCGGCATCGGGTAACTCGGGTACTGCGTGCGCGGCCGCGAGGAGTTCAGGTGCAGCGAGTGGTACGCCGCGGCGCCCCCGTTGTCGTTGTCGATCTGCCACAGGCCCCCCACGTAGGAGCCCTTCTCGAACCAGTCGAAGTCGATGTTGCGGTCTTTGAGGGCTTTGCCGGCGGCGAGTCCCGCCGCACCGGCCCCGATCACACAGGCGGTCTTCATGGGCTCACCGTACTTCGCAGGCGGGTGGGCCACCACGGGTTCACTGGGGTTGGGCGTGCGACGGGAACTACCGGGTCGGCGGAGCCGCCTCGGGAACAGGGGCAGCGATCCGAATCTGCCCGGTGAATCCCGACCTCCGTCCAGGGTTGCCAAGGGGTCGTTCGGTTTCCCGCTGATTGCCAGCCCGGCCGCGCTCACCGATCAAGGGTCCCCTCGACCCTGGATCGGTGAGCGCCGAGGACACCGGGCTGAAAACGGCCAGGCTGGTGACCGGGGATCAGTTCTTGGAGCGCCGCCTGCCATCGACGTACACCGTCTTCTTGGTGAACTTCCGGTACTTGCTGGTCGCGGGAGCCTTCTGTCGGACGACGATGCGCAGATCCGGTCGACCGTAGGTGCGTATCGAGGTCTTGCCCTTCGGCCCACGGATCACCGTGAAGTACCGCACCTCGCCTGCGGCGGACGATCGCGTCGGCCCGCCCCTCACACGGATCCGAATGCGCTGGTCTGCGTTTGTGCGCGCGTTCGGGCCTTGCAGAACCGTCACCCCGGCGAGCTTGATCCGTTTCGGTGGCACACCCTCGCTATTGGCGGGCTTCTGCACCTTCTTGCCAGGCTTCGGTGTCGGCTTCGGTGTCGGCTTCGGTGTCGGCTTCGGTCGGTGTCGGTGTCGGTGTGGCCATCGGCGTGGCCCCGACACTGTTACTCGCCGGACCAGCCCCAGCCACATTCACCGCCCGCACCTCAACGCCGTACAGCGTGCCATTGGTCAAACCCGAGATCGTCGCCGGCGACACCGTGGTCCCCAGCGACGTCCAACCACCCCCACCATCGAGCCGGTACTCATAGTCGGTCACCGCACTACCGCCATCGGAGCCCGGCGCGGTCCACGCCACCGCGATCGACCCATCCCCCGGCATCGCCGAATCCAACACCGGCGCCCCCGGAGTCGTGCGCGGCGTCGCGTCCAGACTGTTCGACGCCGGACCAGCCCCAGCCACATTCACCGCCCGCACCTCAACGCCGTACAGCGTGCCATTGGTCAAACCCGAGATCGTCGCCGGCGACACCGTGGTCCCCAGCGACGTCCAACCACCCCCACCATCGAGCCGGTACTCATAGTCGGTCACCGCACTACCGCCATCGGAGCCCGGCGCGGTCCACGCCACCGCGATCGACCCATCCCCCGGCATCGCCGAATCCAACACCGGCGCCCCCGGAGTCGTGCGCGGCGTCGCGTCCAGACTGTTCGACGCCGGACCAGCCCCAGCCACATTCACCGCCCGCACCTCAACGCCGTACAGCGTGCCATTGGTCAAACCCGAGATCGTCGCCGGCGACACCGTAGTCCCCAGCGACGTCCAACCACCCCCACCATCGAGCCGGTACTCATAGTCGGTCACCGCACTACCGCCATCGGAGCCCGGCGCGGTCCACGCCACCGCGATCGACCCATCCCCCGGCATCGCCGAATCCAACACCGGCGCCCCCGGAGTCGTGCGCGGCGTCGCGTCCAGACTGTTCGACGCCGGACCAGCCCCAGCCACATTCACCGCCCGCACCTCAACGCCGTACAGCGTGCCATTGGTCAAACCCGAGATCGTCGCCGGCGACACCGTGGTCCCCAACGACGTCCAACCACCCCCACCATCGAGCCGGTACTCATAATCGGTGACCGCACTACCCCCGTCCGAACCCGGCGCGGTCCACGCCACCGCGATCGACCCGTCACCAGCCGTCGCCGAATCCAACATCGGTGCCCCCGGCGTCGTACGCGGTGTCGCCTCCAGGCTGTTCGCTCGCCGGACCCGCCCCAGCCACATTCACCGCCCGCACCTCAACGCCGTACAGCGTGCCATTGGTCAAACCCGAGATCGTCGCCGGCGACACCGTGGTCCCCAACGACGTCCAACTGCCACCGTCGAGCCGGAACTCAAAATCAGTGACCGCACTACCCCCGTCCGAACCCGGCGGCGTCCACACCACCGCGATCGACCCGTCCCCAGCCGTCGCCGAATCCAAAGTCGGTGCCCCCGGCGTGGTACGCGGTGTCGCCTCCACGCTGTTGCTCGCCGGACCCGGCCCAGCCACATTCACCGCCCGCACCTCAACGCCGTACAGCGTGCCATTGGTCAAACCCGAGATCGTCGCCGGCGACACCGTGGTCCCCAACGACGTCCAACTGCCACCGTCGAGCCGGTACTCATAATCGGTGACCGCACTACCCCCATCCGAACCCGGCGGCGTCCACACCACCGCGATCGACCCATCCCCAGGCCGTCGCCGAATCCAACACCGGCGCCCCCGGCGTCGTACGCGGTGTCGCCTCCAGACTGTTCGCTCGCCGGACCCGGCCCAGCCACATTCACCGCCCGCACCTCAACGCCGTACGTCGTGCCATTGGTCAAACCCGTGATCGTCGCCGGCGACACCGTGGTCCCCAACGACGTCCAACCACCCCCACCGTCGAGCCGATACTCGTAATCGGTGACCGGACTGCCCCCATCGGACCCGGCGCGGTCCACGCCACCGTGATCTTCTGATCCCCACCCGCAGCGCCGAATCCAACCCGGCGCGCCGGGTGCGCAGGTCGCCCGGACGGACGAGTATTCCTGGGATTGGGCACACCAGCGACGAAATCCGAACCGTTGTTGTCAGTCTCGGTGCACCCACCGAGCAGCCGCAACCCAGCGGTCGTGTTGGACAGAGTTGGCGCTGGTGACGGCTCCCTCGTAGAAGTTGGTGGCGTGCCGTAACCCACCAAGTCCCTGATCTAGGCGAGCTGCCCGCTTGAACACGGGGTTGAACT
>CAVPGV010000004.1:0-363394 GCA_963704075.1 uncultured Actinomycetota bacterium | reverse complement strand
GGGATACCGCCACGACGGCCTCGTGTTCACAGATGCGCTGGGCCAGGCCATCCACCCGGAGACCGTGAGCAACGCGTTCGCGCGCGAGGTGAAACGAGCAGGACTGCGCCCTATCCGCCTGCACGACCTGCGTCACACCTGGGCCACGCTGGCGCTGACCGCCGGCGTGCACCCAAAGAAGGTGCAGCGCCAGCTCGGGCATGCCCACGGGTCGATGACACTGGCGATCTCCTCGCACCTCACCGACGAGGACGGTTACAGCGCCGCAGCGATGGTGGCAGGTCTCATCGGCTCCTACGGCGGCGACAATGTGCGGCCCCTACGGAAGGCGGTAGATGGGGAGTAGATGGGAGCCCATCAGCTCCCCATCCTGTGGGGGGAATTTGTGCGGGTGGGGAGACTTGAACTCCCACGTCCGAGGACACAGGAACCTAAATCCTGCGCGTCTGCCAATTCCGCCACACCCGCGATCCGCCCCAGCCTAGCGCGGGGCTAGCGGGTGCTTGACAGCCGTTGGAGTTGCGTACGGGCGTTGGACAAAGGCACAGGCGTTGGAGTTGCACGGGCCGTGGTTGTCGAACGCCTGTACCGATCTCTCACGGCTGTGCCTTTTGTCTCACATCTGTGGCATGCACGGTGAAGTCGGAGCGTCTGGGCGTTGCGTCACGCTCAGACACCCAGTTCCGAACGCAGTTTCGCGACGTGGCCCTTGGCCTTCACGTTGTACATGGCGCGTTCGATCTTCGCCTCAGCGTCGATCACGAACGTGGACCGAATGACTCCCACGTACTTCTTGCCGTACAGGTTTTTCTCGCCCCAGGCGCCGTAGGCCTCGAGGATCTTGTGGTCTTGGTCGCTGAGCAGCGGGAACGTCAAGCCGTCACGCTCCCGGAACTTCGCGAGCTTCTCCGGCTTGTCGGGGCTGATGCCCACGACCTTGACACCCGCTGCGGCCAGGGCGTCCAGGGAGTCGCGGAAGTCGCAGGCCTGTGTGGTGCATCCGGGCGTCATCGCTGCGGGATACGCATACAGCACCAGCGTCGATCCGGCGAAGTCGGACAGACTCACGGTCTGGCCCTGGTCGTCGGTGGCGGTGAAATCGGGTGCGGCGTCGCCGGGTTCAAGTCGGACATTCGTGGTCATATCGTGAGCCTAGAGGGGTCGTTGCGGGTCGGCAATCCGGGTACGGGACCGCTGAGGACCGTGACCGTTATTGCGAACAGTTCGCAATAACCCCGTATGCTGGGGGCCATGCAACTGCTCGCGATGCATGTCCCCGATGGATTCATCGACGCGCCGGTGAGCCTGTTCGCGTTCGTTCTCGCTGCCGCTGTGCTCGGCGTGGCGGTGGTTCGCTCCCGTGCAGAACTCGACGATCGGACCGCGCCGCTCGCCGGCCTCACCGCAGTCTTCATCTTCGCCGCGCAGATGATCAACTTCCCCGTCGGCGCCGGGACCAGTGGGCACCTGCTCGGCGGGGCACTGGCCGCGATCCTGGTGGGGCCGTGGGCGGGCATGCTGGTCGTCACCGTCGTCCTGGTGGTGCAGGCCCTGTTGTTCGCAGATGGCGGCCTGACCGCGTTGGGCATCAACGTGCTGAACATGGCGATCGTGACCGCGGTGGTCGGTTGGCTGGTCTTCCGCGTTGGGGTTCGGTTCGTGAAAACGCCGAAGGGGGCTGCGCTGGTAGCCGGCGTCGCGGCGTTCCTATCGGTCCCGGCGTCGGCTTTGGCATTTGTGGCCGAGTACGCCCTGGGTGGTACGGCTCCGGTGTCGCTGGCCGCAGTCGCAGCCGCCATGGGTGGGGTGCACGTACTCATCGGCATCGGGGAGGGCATCATCACGGGCTTGGTCGTGGCGGCGGTCCTGGCCTCGCGGCCCGACATCGTCGCCGGCGTGCAAGGCACTGCTCTGGCGCGCCCAGTGCGGCGACCGGAAGTGGTGTCGGCATGAAACGGCTTCTGATCATCGGCGGATTGATCGCCGTCGCCCTGGCCGCTGTCGTGAGTCTGTACGCATCCTCGGCACCCGACGGCCTCAACAAGGTCGCCGAGGACCACGGCATCGCCGCGAACGAGCAGGATTCGGCCGCAGGCTCGTCTCCGTTGGCCGGCTACTCCCTGTCCGGGGCGTCGGACGAACGGCTCGGTGGTGCGGCGGCCGGGGTCGTCGGCGTCGCGGTGACGGCAGGCCTCGGATTCGGGTTGTTCTATCTGATCCGGGAACGGCGACACTGAGCGACACCGGGCTCCTGCACCGCGGCTACGTCGACGCCGCGTCGCTTGCCCACCGGCTGTCCGCCCAGTCGAAACTGGTCGCTGCGATCACGTTCGTCTTCATCGTGGTTCTGACCCCGCGCGAATGGGTGGCTGCCTTCGTCGCATACGCGGTGGTGCTGACCGTTTCCCTAGTGGTGGCGAAGGTCCCGATCCGCCGGCTTCTCGTGGGGCTGACGATCGAGATCCCGTTCGTGTTGTTCGCGCTTCTCCTACCCTTCGTCGGCCCGCCGCCGGATGGTGTCGGTGGATTGTCGATCGCCGGTCTGTGGGCGGCATGGAACATCCTGATCAAGGCGTCTCTGGGAGTCCTGACGGCGACTCTGCTGTCCGCCACCACCCTCCCGGTGGACCTAGTCGCAGGCCTGCAGTCGCTGCGCATGCCGTCGGCGGTCGTGGCCATCCTTACGTTCTTCGTCCGCTATGTCGACGTGGTCGCCGACCAGTACACGCGGATGCGGGTCGCGCAGCACGTCCGGGGCATGCGCTCGACCTCCCCGCGGTCCTGGCCGGTCATCGCATCCGGTCTCGCAGCGCTGTTCGTCCGGTCCTACGAGCGCGGTGAACGGGTCCACTTGGCCCTGGTCAGTCGCGGCTACGACGGCAAACTGCCCGCACCTCCCGCCGGTCGCGCACACTCCTGGGCGATCGCCGCGGTGCTTCCCGTGAGTGCCGGCATCATTCTCGGGATCGGTGTGGTGGCGCAATGGTGATCGAACTGCGCGGTGTCGACTACACGTATCCCGATGGCACAGCGGCCTTGCAGGACGTCTCGTTGGGCATTGCTCGCGATGAGCGGGTTGCGTTACTCGGTCCGAACGGAGCGGGCAAGACCACTCTGGCGCTGCATCTCAACGGCGTGCTGGAGACCCAGGAGGGAGAGGTCCGCGTCGCGGGTCAGCGTGTGGAGCGCTCCACACTGCGCGAGACGCGCCGGCAGGTCGGGATGGTCTTCCAAGACCCCGACGATCAACTGTTCATGCCCACAGTGGCCCAGGATGTCGCCTTCGGACCGACCAACTTCGAGCTGCCCGACGTGCCTGGGCGGGTCAAGCGGGCGCTGGAGGCCGTCGGGATGGGAGCGGTGGCACAACGCGCTCCCCATCACCTGTCCTTCGGGCAGCGGCGGCGCGTGGCCATCGCCACGGTGTTGAGTATGGATCCGGAGATCCTCGTACTCGATGAGCCGAGCTCCAACCTGGATCCTGCCAGTCGTCGAGAACTCGCCGAGGTCCTGGAGAGCCTGGACGTCACGATGCTCATGGTGACCCACGACCTGTTGTTCGCATGGCAACTGTGCCCGCGCAGCATCGTGCTGTCTGACGGTCGGATCCGATACGACGGGCCTACGCACGAGCTTCTCACCGATGCCGAACTGCTGGCCCGATTCCGGCTGGAGTTGCCGTACGGGGTGATTCTGCGCACTGACGATGTCTAGGCGGGTCAGCCGGATAGAGTGAGGCCATGTCTGATTCCGGCGACGCCGTTGTCCGCACAGGTTCCAGTGAACTGGACAAGCAGAAGCCCCGTGAAGCCGTGGTCACCGCGCAACCGGCGCCACGCAGTATGGCCGAGATCGAGGCCGACATGGAAGCGACCCGTCAGCGCCTGGCGAACACGCTCGACGAACTGAAGGTGGCCGCGAGCCCCAAGAACATCGCCTCGCGCCAGGTCACCAAAGTCAAAGCCTTCTACACCGATGAGTACGGCGCCGTGCGGGTCGACCGGGTCGCCGGCACGGTGGGTGTCGTGGTGGCGATCATCGTGGTGCGGCGCACGTGGAGGCGGATCACCGACTGATGCTCCCGATCAAGCTCTTGCACGATCGGGTTCTGGTCAGCGCCGAGAGCGACGGGGAGCGCCATTCCTCCGGGGGCATCCTGATCCCTGCGACAGCCTCAGTCGGCAAGCGGCTCACGTGGGCGACCGTCGTGGCAACCGGCCCCAACGTGCGGCACATGACCACCGACGACCGGGTTCTGTACGAGCCCGAGGATCGCGCCGTCGTGGAACTTCAAGGCAGCAGCTACGTGCTACTGAGGGAGCGGGACGTGCATGCCGTGGCGGCCGAGCACCTCGATTCCGAGGAGACGGGGCTGTACCTGTAGGCCGTCGGTGCCGAGACTACCGGGCTGCTGGCACCCGCTGCATTCCACACCACCAGCAGAGGAAGATCCGCGAACCCGTGCGGCGCATTGTCTGAAAGCCGTTGCCTGACGCAGTTCTGTGGTCTTTCGGTGAAGAGGCGACCAGTGAGAGGTCGTCCTGTCACCGCAAGGCGCGGGTCCGATATTCGCAGGTCGCCCAGCCGACCGATCCCGCGCCAGCTCCCCCTCAAATCAGGAGTGCCGGTTTGCACCGGTCGTCAGCGAGGCACGCTTCGCAGCCGCGTCCAGCATGCAGCGCGAGTCATGCTGGCTGCTATGCTCGTGCTCGTTGCGCCGCTAGCTCAATTGGCAGAGCAGCTGGCTCTTAACCAGCGGGTTCGGGGTTCGAGTCCCTGGCGGCGCACCACCACGAAACCGGGCTTCTGGGCCCGGTTTTCGCACCTTTCTTGTAGCAACGCATGTAGCAACGCGCGCTACGCGCCGCCGCGCTCCAGGTGTTGGCGCCGTAGCCGTTCCGGCGGGGATTCCTTCTCGGGCTACGGGGCGTGGGCGCGCACATCGTCCAACACCTGGCGCCGCGATTTCGCCGGCCGTGACTTCTTGGGTTGCTTGCCGAGAGTTGACCGGATGATCTCTCGCCTGGTCACGCGCAAATAGCAACTGTCAGGAACTACCTGGCGGCCTCTAGACGTGAGGGTGACAAACAACCCCGAAGCGCGGGGGGCGAAAGCGATATGCACGCGCTGGCGAGTGCTCCGCTGCGGACCGGACACCGAGCCCTTTGTAGGTGTGCGGCTTGATCTTCCTATCGACGAATCCGTGGCCGAGGGGTTGCGCGAAACACAATCGGTCACCACGAGTGCGCAGGAACATCAAGCCCATGTCGTTGCCACCGACCCTGCCGTCCTCTGCCCAGTAGGAGTCGCCTGGTGGTGGCGGGACCGCGACGGCGCTGGTCGCAGGACAAAGCAACACGACTCCCGTGAGAAGTGCTCGTGGCTTGATGACTGTCTTGCTCCCACCTCATGACAGTCAGGGTGCGTCGTGCGGTCGCCGGATGGCACTACTGGCGTGGGCACCCTTACGGCTGGTAGTCGCAGTTCGCGTTCTGCGTGGCCAACTGCCCCTTGTTGGTCGGGTTGTACATGTCCGTGGTCACTGCGTCCTGCTGAGGTGATGCCCACGCCCGCAGGTACTTCTTTCAGGGCCCAACTCCAGGCTGTCCCCAGTATCGCTTCGGTAGCCGGTCCCGCTTCACCACGAACCGAACCTTCTCCGGGCCATAGAAGTAGGCACAACTCGTGCCGAACGGGGCCCGCTTCGACTTGCGGTTCGATACCCGGTCACCCGCGCCATAGCCTGCGTAGTTCATCACTACCAGCGTCGCCGCACCACCGCCTGACATCCCGCTCCGCGTCTCGACCGACAGGCCGTACCAGCCTGCGTCCACCGGCAGCCTGACCTCGGCACGACCGTTGCGCAGTTGCACCCGCTTACTGATCCCGGCTTGAAGTGATCCGAAGTACACCACGCAGTTCTTGCAGCCTTTGGCCTTCAGAGTGAGAGTTTCCAGTTGCCGACTTGATGCGGGTTGCAGCCCCACCATCGTCGACACCAGGCTTGCCGCCACCGCCGCCGGAAGAATCGTCTTCTTCGTGATCAAGTCCCCCATCCCCCTCCCCGATGTCCCCTGCAGCGATTGTGGCACTGAGGATCGTGAGAACGTCAACCCACCGCTGCACTGTAAGGATCCGGTCCGAGGCTGGAGTGTCGGCAGAACAGCCCCAGCGCCCGATGTTCTCGGCGGCGTCCCGGTGTGGGCGCGGCGCACGGACCCTGGTGTTGACGCGGGTTGGCTACTATCAGCGCTTCTTCTTGACGGTCCACTTCTTGGTGTAGGTGTAGGCGGTGTATTGATCGGTGGCGGGTGCCTTCAGTTTCAGTGTGACCTTCAGCTTCTTCCTGCCGAACGTCTTGATCCTGACTTTGCCCTTCTTGGTGGTCGTGACCTTGGCGTACTTCTTCTTCTTGGGTTTGACGGTGACCTTGGACTTGGCCTTTTGCCCGGCGTTGGTCTTCACGGCCTTCTTCAGCAGGACGGTCTTGCCCTTGTACTTGATCTTCTTCGGCGCCTTCACCTTCGCGGTCTGTGTCTGCTTCGCCGGGTTGACCGGCGTGACCGCGGGACCGGTGGGGCGGTGGGTATGACCGGTGCCGACGGCGTCGACGGCGCCGAGGTGCCGATGGCGTTGCGGGCGGTCACGGTGAACGTGTAGGCAGTGCCGTTGGCCAGCCCGGACACCACACACGCGGTGCTGCTGGTGGTGCAGCCGGCGCCGCCGGGGATCGCGGTGACCGTGTAGTCGAGGATCGGGGAGCCGCCGTTATCGCCGGGCACGGTCCAGGACACCGACACCTGCCCATTCACCGCGCGCACCGGTGACTGCGGTCGGGCGGCTGCGGGGCGGCCGCCGCCAGCGCCGCCGTATGGGAGACCCCGGCGCTGATCGCGGTGATCGTCTTGTCCGGCCAGTACCCCGCTGGTCTCCACTGCAACCGGGCACGCTGGATTTTGTGGTGTGTTGTTGCCCAACTGTCCGTAGACGTTCCAGCCCCAGCAGTAGGCCCTACCGTCAGCCACCGCACACGAGTGGAGACTTCCCGCGGTGATCGACGGTGACCGTCTTGCCAGCCAGCGGCTCCGTCGGTGTCCACCGCCACCGGCACGCTGAAGCGTTGGTGGTGCTGTTGTTACCCAACTGCCCCGTAGCGTTGTAGCCCCAGCACGAAGCGCTGACCCTCGGCCACCGCACACGAGTGATGCACCCCGGCGCTGATCGCGGTGACCGTCCTGCCGGCCAGCGGCCCGGCAGTGTTCACCGCGACCGGAACGCTCGAGTTGATGAAGCTGTTGTTGCCCAACTGTCCGTAGTAGTTGTAGCCCCAGCAGTAGGCCTTCCCGTCGGCCACTACACACGAGTGGTACGTCCCCGTCGCTGATCGCGATGATCGTCTTGCCGTTCAGCACCCCGCCGGTGTTTACAGCCACCGGCACCGTTAGTCGGCGGTGGTGTTGTTGCCCAACTGCCCGAAGTAGTTGTCGCCCCAGCAGTAGGCCTTGCCGTCGGCCACCGCACACGAGTGGAGGCCTCCGGCGGTAATCGCGGTGATCGTCTTGCCGGCCAGCACCCCGGCGGTGTTCACCGCCACCGGCACCTACGAGTCAGTGGTGGTGTTGTTGCCCAACTGCCCGTCGCCGTTGTAGCCCCAGCAGTAGGCCTTCCCGTCGGCCACCGCGCACGAGTGGTAGACCCCGGTGCTGATCGCGGTGACCGTGCGTGCCGGCCAGCACTCTCGTCGGTGTTCACCGCCACTGGCACGCTGGAGTCGGTGGTGATGTTGTTGCCCAACTGGCCGTAGACGTTGTTGCCCCAGCAGTAGGCCTGACCGTCAGCCACCGCACACGAATGGTAGCTCCTCGTGCTGATCGCGGTGACCGTCTTGCCAGCCAGCACCCCGTCGGTGTTCACCGCCACCGGCACCGCCGAGTCTGATGGTGCTGTTGTTGCCCAATTGCCCGTATTCGTTGTCGCCCCACGACGGCGCGCCCGCCGATGGTTCGGCAACGACCTGCGGTGCCACCAGCACCGACCCGGCCACCGCCATCCCGGCCACCACCGCCACGAGTGTCTTCGTCGGAACATGATGCACACTCCCCACCAGGGAAGGTGCCGGGCATCCAGCGCCCGGGTGCCGACCCAACCCCTCGTCGGCTACACCCCCAGTCTACCTCGGTCACGAGGTCACTGACTGTCTCGCGACAGATCCTGTCGCAGTTCCGAAAGGACTCTCGATCTGGCCTGGCACGTCATCTGACGCGCGTAGGGCTCGGGCCATTGAAGACGTTGATACGAAATTGTCTCACCGATCGCGACCGGCAGTGATTCCTTGCGACCATCTGGATGTTCCTCAAGTTCGCCCTTCTCGAGCCGGTACTCTTCTGTTCTCTTTTCGTAATTTTTGCTTGTCATGGCGTACGTCTACGCTGCTGATTCTGACATTCGGTGGTCTGTCGACATCGTCATTAGGAGTACAACGGCTCATCATCATGCTGCACCTCGCCGCGAACCACCCGAGACTGCCGAGAAATTCATGCGGCCGACGCGGCCGGGACGTTCAGCACTTGGGGTCGCGACGTGACTCCGGTGGGCGCGCGCGGTTCGCGTGATAGCAGAGGCTGGCCCCCCTGGCCGAGTACTTCTACCCGAGCCGTCACACCCTGCTCGTGTGCTGTGGTCGCTGACCTGATGTTCTCGGCGAGCATTAGTGTGATTGATGTCCGCGACTTGGTTCGGTTGTGTGATGTTCAGTTTCTCATTGCGTTCGCGGTCAGTGCGGTTCTTCTGGTCCCCATGGGCGGGGCAGTGAGCGCGGCCCCTTGACCGGTGTGATTCATCGGTCACCTCGGCCCGCCGCAACTACGCGCCGGAGTGGTGCGGGAAACGCGATCGTGCGAAGTACGAGGAGTTCCGGACCGCGTTCGCGCAGTATCAGGCGGCGAGCGAGGAGGCCTTCCAGACGCAGTGGCAGGTCCAGAAAGCCCTCGCGGTGTCCACCTGCGGGAACCCCGGCGAGGTGGATCTCATCACCGTGCGCATCGATCAGTTGCACATCAATCAGCGTTCCGGCGCGAACGGGTGGGCGCGTGGATCTGCTCGAACTGTCCGGTGTCGTTGCGCCGCGAAAACTGACGAGGCGTGCGCCGACGCAACTTACGAACTGGGCGCCTGGAGTCCCCGAGTACGCCAAGGCCCGGAAGTGACCGGTGCCGCGTGACATCGACCGCAGGTCGACGACGTAGCGCGTGAGTCCGATCTCGTGTGCTCAACGAAGGCGTCGACGTGCCCGATGTCAATCTGGTTGTGTTTCAGAGGGTCACCCTTCCGGCGGATCTTCGTACAGCAACTCGGCCGGGGTGTGGGTGCTGACCAGCGACTGCGGGACGAAGTGGGACGCGCACAACGCCCGTAAGAAGTCTCCGGCCGATAGCAGAGGAGGTGTGCCCGGGCGACCCCGCACAGCCTGCGCCACGCCACAGCGACCCTGCTCCTCGAGGAAGGCGTGTCGATCAAGGTGGTAGCGGAGTTGCTCGGTCATTCATCGACTCGGATCACTCAGGACGTGTACTCACATCTGACAGCACGCCTCGTGAAAGAGGCAGTCGACGCCATCGAGCGCGCCCTTTTTGGCTTGATCTACCTGCCCGGCTAGGAGCGAATGCCTGGCGCGCTGAGGTATGCTCTCTGCTCGTCTGGTCTCAGCGGCTTTCATGCTGATGCGTCAAGCCGGCTATCCCGCTAGTCCGCCTCCCGACCCCAGCAAGATTCCGAGCCACATAATGGACTTTGGGTGACGCCCGGGTTGTAGCAACGCATGTAGCAGCGCGGCGACGTACACGGTTGTCCGTACTCGTCCACGTGTGCCGGTCACCCCACAAGCGGGTCATTCAGCGGCCCCATGGACCCCCCTGGCAAACCCAGCGGGTTCGGGGTTCTCCTGGCGGCGCACCACCACGAAACCGGGCTTCTGAGCCCGGTTTTCGCACGTTGATCGTTCATGAATCGCCGGATTGAACCGGTCTGCCTCCTACATGTAGAAGTACGGCGGCATCCATCCGAAGTAGGCGCTGTCGGCGTACCCCTTGATCGACAGGATCGACACCGCCCCCGATGTGGTCGAGACCATCGTGCCGTCCCCGAGCGACACCCCGATGTGCCCGTGCCCGCCTCCGATGGCGTTGGACCACACGACCACGGAACCACGCGGGGGAGGTCCGGTGAAGCGGTGCAGGTTCGGATTGGACCGCGTCCAGACCAGGTAGGCCGAAGGTGGCCCGGAGGGGCGGCCGTAGGCAAGATTGACGAATCGGAGACAGTGGCCGGCGTCGCGATGGACCCCCACTTGGCCGAGTGCCCATCGGACGGCTTGCTCCGCAGACCGGGGATTGCGGTAGCCCGCTGGCAGTGCGGCGTCGACCTGCGTGCTGTCGCCGCTAGAGCGGGTCGCCCACACCGCCGAAGCGGGATCAGCGCTGCCAACCGTGGCCGCTCCCGCCCCTGCGGAGCCCGCAGCGGCCACGGTGAACAGGGCCAGCAGTCCGGCGAAGATCTTCATCGGCCATCCGCGACAGCGGTTGACGTCGGGGTGGAAGTGGTGGGTTCCGAGGCGCTCATGGATTGACTGTGCACCGCCCGCCAGGTGTCGACGCAGTTATCCACACATCGGGTTCGAGAGGGCCGAGGATGTCGCGATACGTGCGAATGTCGGGTCATGGAAAGGGGGCACGAATGACCAGTTGGACTGCGCTGACGGGCTTGTTGGCCGATCTGAGCAACCCATCCCCACAGGCTCCGGCCGAAGTCACGGCCCAGTGGTCGAAGATCATGGGCCTGGCGAAGTGGGTAGCGTTCGCCGCCGGAGCCGTAGGACTGCTCGTTGCGGGCGTGATGATGAGTGTGGGACGCCGGCACCGCTCCAGTACGGCCGCCGATGGGGCGGTGGGCATTCCCTGGGTGATCGGCGGTCTGTCGACCGTGGCCCTGGCCGTCCCCATCGTGAACCTGTTCATGTGATGGACACGACGACGGGGCCGCTGGTGGGAGTGGCGCAGTCCTTCGGGGAAGCCTTCACCTCCCTGGTGGGTTGGGCGCTGGCCTGGTGGGTGGGTGGCGATGATCCGGACCTGGGCATGCTGCGGGCGGATGTGACAGCGATCCGGCCGGTCACCAGTTGGGTGGCTGCGGTGGTGCTGGGGGTGTCCGTGGTGGTGGCGGCGGTCGTGGTGATGGTCCGTCGGAGTGGGGCGGACCTCGCTGCGCTCGTCATCGGTTTGACACGCAGCGCACTGGTCATTTCCGCCGGATGGCTGCTGTTGGCCAGTTCGTGGTCGCTGTCCGACGGCTTGTCCCGATGGCTGTTGGGCAGCAGGCCGGACATGGACGCCTACGAAGGTGCGGTATCGGCGGCGATGAGCCGGGTGGATCCTGCAATCGGCCTGACGTTGTCGATCGTCGGGATCGCTTCATGTCTGGGGTTCGTGGCTGCGGTGCTGGCGCGCTTCGTCATCGCGGTGCTGCTGGCCGTCGGATTACCGGCCATGGCCGCGATCACCGTGGTACGTGGGGCAGGAGGCATGCGTTTAGGTCTGTCCTGGGTCGTCGCTGTGATTGCCTTCAAGCCTGTCAACGCGATCGTCTATCGCGTGGGTCATGGGCTGGTGTCCTCGACCGAGGATCCGGTATTGGTCCTGCTCACCGTGTCATTGACGTTCCTGCTCGCAGCCGCACTGTTGCCCGGGATCGCGAGCTTGACCAGTGGCCTGGCGCCGGTGGTGATGATGCGATGAGTGCGGACATCTCGCAGCTACGGCGGCTGGCGGGAGCGACGCGGGTTCGGACTGGCTGGTCTGTCCGGCAGACAGACCGCAGCTGCGTTGGGTGCGGTCCTCGTACTGCTGGCGGTGGCCCTTGTCAGGCCCGGGTTCGTGGGCGTACTGGGAATCCCGCTGAGCCTGGGGGTCGGGCTGGTAGTCCTGCGGGTGCGCGACGAGGCGCTCATCTCGTGGTTCGGCCGGCATGGCGCACTGGGCATGGAACCGACGGCGTGGATGGACCACCGCGCGCACCATCGACACCGGCGACTTCCCCGGTGTGCTGGCCGGGATGACACTGCTCGAGGTGCAGGACCCGGCCGGACTTCCGGTGGGCCTGACCTGGGATCAGAAGACGCACGGTCTTACCGCCATGATCCCGGTCCAGCCGCTCGGGCTCACTCTTGTCGGCGCGGAACAGGTCCGCGAGTGGGTCTCGGGGTGGGGCGACTGGCTGTCGCATCTGGGCTACCTGCCCGGAGTGAAGCATGTGGTCGTCACCGTGCACACCGGACCTAGCCCGCCGACTTGTCCTGCAGAGCCCACAAGCGCCGGGGACGGCACCGTGGTGCAGGAGGTCATCCGGCAACTGGATGTCGATCTCGACGAGCGGGGTCCGGCGCGATTCTCCCGCACCCTGGTCAGCATCACGGTCGATGTCCCGGACCGATCCCACCTCGAATCAGCCTGCACCGATGTTGTGGAGTTGTGCGGCGCGCTCGGTTCCACGCTGGGTCGTTGCGGAGTAAGCGTGCTTGCGACGATGCCCCCGCACGACATCGTGCAGTGGCTGCGCGCTGTGTACGAACCGACGTCGTCCGGTATCGCCGCCAGCACGAACTGGGTCGACGGCCGACCAACCTCCACCGAGGAGTCCTGGGCGCACTACCAACACGACGGGGCCGTCTCAGCGGCCTATGTCTGGGACGAGACCCCGGGCCAGCGTGTGCCTCCAGACGTGCTCGCCCGCTTGCTGGGACCCTCGGAGTACCACAAGCGGGTGAGTCTGGTCTACGAGCCGATGGCCGCCCACGTCGCCGTGCGCGAGGTCGACCGGCAGGCCGCGGCGGCGGCGTTCCGTAGCCAGTACCGCAGACGCCTTGGACGTGACGAGACCGCGAAGGAGCGGGCTGACCTGCGTCGTGCCGAGCAGACCGCGACTGATCAGGTCGGGGGTGCGGGACTGGTCGACGTCGGACTCTACGCGGTGGCGACCGCGGTCAGACCTTGCGGAACTGCGGCGATGCACGACCGATCTGGAGAACCGGGCAGGCGAGTCGCGAATCCGGCTACGTCGCAACTACGGAGCTCAGGCGGCCACGTTCGCCAGCACGACAGCGGTCGGTTTCGTGCCGCGCAGAGGTCTGTGAGATGGCGGTGCACGCACGAACGTGGGTCAGTCGGTCGCGGACTTTCACGGCCAGCACGGCTGCCGCCGCGGGGCTCTTCCCCTTCGTGGCCGGGGCCGGTGCGCCCAGTGAGGGGGTGCCGGTCGGTCGGCATCTCATGTGGGGCGAGCCGGTCCGCGCCGACCCGTTCTCCTGGTTGGCCGCAGGACTGACGACCAACACCGGGGTCTTCCACCTCGGACAACCCGGTACGGGCAAGTCCGCCTTCGCCAAGCGGCAGATGGTGGGAATGGCAGGGGCGGGCGTGCGTCCGGTGGTGCTCGGCGATCCGAAGGGTGAATACAGCGAACTCGTCCGGCGGATGGGCGGGCAGGTCATCCGGGTGGGGCGTGGGCTCGACCGGATCAACCCACTGGACTCGCAGGCTTTCGCAGCCGCCGATCCGATGGAGACCAGGGCTCGGCGGCTGACGTTGGTGCTGGCTTTGTGCGGGTTGGTCCGCAAGGACCGGGTCGTGGGCAACGGGGAGGAGGTGGTGCTGGCGGCCGCCATCGACGGGCTGTCCAGACGCGGTGTCGACCCGACCGTGCCGGATGTCCTACGGGCCCTGCAGGATCCCACCCCGAATGTGATGGATGCCGCCCAGGTTCGCAGCGTCGAGCAGTACGACAGTGTCACGCAGGAGTTGCGATGGACGCTGAGCCTGCTGTGCGAGGGTTCCCTCAAGGGGGTGTTCGATAGGGCCAGCACGCGCCAGTTCGACCCGAGCGCTCCGGCCGTGGCTGTCGACCTGTCCGCCGTGGACGACGAGACCCTCATGGGGGCGGCGATGCTGTCGAGCTGGTCCTGGGGCCAGGCCGCGGTGTCGGCCGCCTCGGCGGCGAACGAACGGTCCAGATGGTTCATCGTCATGGACGAGCTGTGGCGCGCTCTGCGCGGTGCCCCCGGATTGGTGGACCATGCCGACGCCCTCACCCGGCTCAACCGCAGCCAGGGGGTGGCCAGCCTGATGGCGACCCACTCGCTGCGCGATCTGCAGGCGCTGCCCGGAGCCCACGACGTGGCCAAGGCCATGGGCTTCATCGACCGCAGCGCGATCGTGGTGCTTTCTGGGCTGCCACGACGTGAATTGAGTCTGGTCAGCGAGGTCGTCGCGCTCAGCGAGGCCGAGAAGGATCTGGTCGCCGGATGGGCGTCGGCGGACAGCTGGCGTGCCGGTGCCCGGCATCCGGGACGTGGCCGGTATCTGATCAAGACCGGTCACCGCCCGGGCCTTCCGGTGTCGATGCACCTCACACCGATCGAGAGGGATCTGTACAACACCGACGGTCCGTCGCTGGCTGCTGTGACGGCGTGACCTGGTCGACGGGGGCGATGTCTACAAACGGACGGCGCGTGACTTCTTCGGCATGTACCGGTAGGCGGCCGAGCGCTTGAACGGGAGCAGACGTTTGCTGGCCTTCGCCGTCTGCACGATTCGCACCCGCAGTGGTTTGTCCGAGCGGATGACGACCCTGGGCAGGACCTTGCCCTTGACGACCCGGCACCGATCCTGCTTGCGCATCTTCGACGAGGATCCGGCGCGCTTGCAGTACGCCCTGGTGGTGATCTTCCGGCCCTGCGCCGTGCGGACCGGGCGCACCACCTGGCGCTCGCGCAGGGCCTTCGGCAGGGCGCGTTTGGCGGTCTGGGAACGCCGGGCGATCTTCGTCACCTCGGTGTCACCGCTCTTCTCCACAGCGGCGTTGTCCTCGGCCCCGGCCCGGCCGCATCCCCAACTCATCGATGGATCGTTCCACAGCCGGTCGAAGTTCTGGGAGAAGGCGTCCGACACCGTGGCGTCCGCGAACTGCACGAACGTCTCGTCGTTGCGCTGCAGGGCGTTGTCGGTGAAGTTGTGGCTGCCCATCCAGGTGATCCGCTGGTCGACCCCGCCGCCGTACGAGCCATCGACCAGCACGTACTTCGCATGGATCGTCACCCGGTCCTTGGTCGGGCTCGTCGCGATCTTCACGGCGACCTTGCGGGTGTCGAGTCTGTCGCAGAAGTCGCGTGTCAAGGTGTCCTGCCGGGCGAGGACCTGAACGGCACACCCGGCGTAGGCCATGTCGCGCAAGGTGTTGCGTATCCGCTTGCGGGAGAAGAACGGGGCCATCACCCGCACGGTGGTCGGCTGGCTGGTGCAGTTGACGCTGCGCAACGCCGCGGACACGGTGTCGGTCTTGTCCGTGCGGGGGAAGAAGTACGCGGTCACCGGTCCGGAGGTGAGGGGCGGGCGCCAGAGGTGGTAGTTGTCGCTTGTCCACGCGGCGCTCGGTGTACAAGTCGTCGAAGTAGCCGAGGTATTGCTGGTAAGTGGTCTGGTCGCCCCGAATGATGACGCCGGCGTTGTAGGCGCTGTCCCCGCTGCCATCCACCCGCAGGTTGCCCGTCCCCTGGAAGACCACGTTCACCGCGTCGCCGGTCCGGGAGAATGCGGCGAACTTGTTGTGGTTGATGCTGTCCGGCTCGTCGGTGATGCACGAGCGGTTGCATTGCCGCGCGAAGGAGTCGCCGGCGGTTCCGAGGGTCTCTGCCAGCGTCGCGTACGCCGCATCCACTGCACCGTTCTTCTTCGCCTTCTGCCCGTCGCCGCTGTCCAGCACCGCCTTGACCGACACCCCACGGCTGTAGGCGCGCAGCAGTGCGTCGATGACGGGGTGTCCCGGCTGGATCACGAAGTACGACAAGACGATCGATTCGCCGGCGGGCGTGCCGTCGACCAGGTCCACAAGCGCGTCGCTGATGGAAAGGTCCGGGGTGCCCGGCACCGGGTAGTTGAACAGCGCCTCCTCACCGGTTCGCATCGTGGGGGAGGGCTCCGGTGCCGGGCCTGGCGGGACAGTGATCTCCACCGGCGGAGGGTCCACCGGCGGCGGGCCGTCGAGAGCCGCGCTGGTCGACGTTGCGGAGCCCAGCAGGAGGGCGCCCGCGACGAGCGCCGCGGCGCTTCGACGGTGTGTCCCATCGCGACAGTCTGCCACGGCCCGCGGGAGGGTCGGCTGCTTGGAGGTGTCACTTCTTCGCCTTGCGAGTGTATTTCTTGGACCGTTCGAACCGGAGCAACGTGGCCGACCCCTTGGCCTTCTGGGTGATCCGGACCCTCAGCGTGCGCTTCGGCTTGGACAGTACGAGCGTGGGACTGGTCTTGGGTTTGCGAATGACGCAGATCTTGCGCTTCTTCAGCTTCTTCCCACTGCCGACCACCTTGCATTTCGCGATTGTCTTCAACTGGCGTGCCCTGGACCGTGCGCGTGGACTTCAGCGCGGTGCGCTTCCTCTTCAGTCGCTTGGGGAGTTTGCGCTTGATGCGCTGCTTCTCCTTGATCAGCGGGGTCACCTCGGTGTTGGCCTCCTCTTCGATGGCCTGTTCGCTGGTTCCCCCTGCCCTGCCGCATCCGGCGGTCAGGGACGGGTGGGACCAGATCGCATCGAAGTTCTTCGTGAAGGCCGCGTGCAAGGGTGCGTCGTCGGTGAGCAGGAACGTCTCGTCATTGCGGACCAGTGCGTTGCGCGTGAGGTTGTGACTGCCCATCCACACCACGCGGCGATCCGTCTGACCCTCGAATCCGCCGGAGATGGTCAGGTACTTGCCATGGATGCCGACCTTGGTTCTGGACGATTTGTCGGCGATCCTGACCTGGACCGGCGCCTGAAGAGTGTCGCAGAACTCGCGGGTGATCGTGTCGGTCCGTGCGATCACCCGCACCGCGCAGCCAGCTGCGGCCAGCTCGTTGAGCCGGTTGCGCACCTTTCGGCGCGTGAAGAACGCGGCCATCACGTCGACATTGGTGGGCGTCGCGGCACAGTCGACTCCCATGAGGGCCTGGGACAGTGAGTCCCGGCCATCGGTGCGGGGGAAGTAATAGGGCGTGGAAGCGCCGTACGTCAGGGGAGGTCGTACCGCGTGGTAGTCGTTACCGGGCACGGCCCTGCGCGCTGCCAGATCGTTGAAGTAGGACTCGTACTGCGCCATGACATCCGGGTTGCCGCTGGTCACCACGGCGGCGTTCCAGGCGGCATCCCCGGACCCGTCACTGCGCAGGTTCGCCGTCGACTGGAACACAACATCCTGCAGATCGCCGGCCTGCGACATCGTGACGAACTTGTTGTGGTTGATGCTGTCGGCGGATTTCGAGATGCACGCCAGCACGCACTGCATGGCGAACGACGGTGCCGCCGGATCATTCCCAAGCGCGGCGGCCAGACGGGCGAAGGCCGCGTCGACGGCTTGGTTGGTGGAAGCGGACTGTCCGTCGCCGCTGTCCAGCACCACGCGCACCCCGGCGCCACGGGCATGCGCGTTGATGAGTGCGTTGACCACCGGATAGTTGGGTTGGATGACGTAGAAGGAAGCATTGATCGTGGCGTCGGCGGGTGTGAGGTTCAGCAGTCGTACCAACTCGTTGTTCAGCGCGGGATCAGGAAGTCCCGGCCCCGGATAGTTGAAGACGGGGTAGACCTGCGGGTTCGGCGTCGCGGAGGCGGTGGGGCTCGGACTTGCGCTGGGACTCGCGCTCGGGCTCCCGCTGGCGGATGGGCTGGGACTCCCGCTGGGGTCCGGGGACGGTCCGGACTCGGCCACGGCAGGCAGCACTCCGGCTCCCAGGATCAGCGCTACGAGCGCGACAGTCAGAGAACGCATCCACTCCATGGTTACATGCTCGAGCCATGGGCTGAACCCTCCCGGGTGGTGACGAGGGCCTGCATCAGCCCGTGCGAGGCGTGATTCTGCTCACATCGGCGCGCGTAGACTTCGACCATGGACGCCGAGCAGATCGCCGAGGGCCGCCGCCGCTGGGAGCAGAACTATCGCGAGTCACGCACCCGCGACGTGGATTTCACCACCCTCAGTGGACTGGAGGTCGACCCGTTGTACGCGCCGACAGCGGCGACGCCGGGCTTCGAACGGATCGGCTGGCCCGGTGAGTATCCCTTCACCCGTGGGCTGTACCCGACCGGATACCGGGGTCGGCCGTGGACGATCCGGCAGTTCGCAGGCTTCGGCAACGCCCAGCAGACCAACGAGCGGTACAAGATGCTGCTCGCGGCCGGTGGCGGCGGGCTCAGCGTCGCCTTCGACATGCCGACGCTCATGGGTCGCGATTCCGACGACCCCCGCGCTCTGGGCGAAGTCGGTCACTGCGGGGTCGCCATCGACTCGGCTGCCGACATGGATGTGCTCTTCTCGGGTATTCCGTTGGGGGACACGACGACGTCGATGACCATCTCCGGACCCGCTGTGCCGATCTTCTGCATGTATCTGGTCGCCGCCGAGCGTCAGGGATTCTCCCCCGAGCAACTCGATGGAACTCTGCAGACCGACATCTTCAAGGAGTACATCGCGCAGAAGGAGTGGATCTTCCCGCCCGAGCCGCACCTGCGCCTGATCGGTGATCTGATGGAGTACACCGATGCGGACATGCCTCGTTACAAGCCGTTGAGCGTATCCGGCTACCACATCCGGGAGGCCGGCGCGACCGCCGCGCAGGAACTCGCATTCACGCTTGCGGACGGCTTCGGCTACGTGGAACTCGGACAAGCTCGCGGCTTGGACGTCGACCGTTTTGCGCCAGGCCTGAGCTTCTTCTTCGACGCACACATCGATTTCTTCGAGGAGATTGCGAAGTTCCGCGCTGCGCGCCGCATATGGGCCAGGTGGCTGCGTGACCGCTATGGAGCGACCAGCGCGCGGGCTCAGTGGCTGCGCTTCCACACCCAGACGGCCGGGGTCTCGTTGACCGCGGCGCAACCTGACAACAACGTGGTTCGTACCGCGGTCGAGGCGATGGCCGCCGTTCTGGGCGGGACCAACTCCTTGCACACCAACGCCCTGGATGAGGTGCTGGCCCTGCCCAGTGAGAAGGCCGCAGAGATCGCCCTGCGCACGCAGCAGGTCATCATGGAGGAGACCGGGGTTCTCAATGTGGCGGACCCGCTGGGAGGCTCGTGGTACATCGAGGCGCTGACCGATCGCATGGAGGAAGAAGCCGAACGGATCTTCGCGCGGATCGAGGACATGGGTGGCGATGGGACGATCCTGTCGGGATTGCTGCGGGGTATCGAGGACGGCTACTTCACCGGTGAAATCGCCGACTCAGCCTTTGCCTACCAGCAGGCCCTGGAGAAGGGTGACAAGCACCAAGTGGGGGTCACGGTGCACACCGAGACGATCGAGGAACCGCTGGAGATCCTGCGCATCTCCCACGAGGTCGAGAAAGCTCAGGTCGCTGCGCTGAATGAGCGCAGGGCAGCGCGCGACGAAGCCGCGGTGACCGAGAGCCTGCGAGCGTTGCGTGAGATCTCGACCACCGACACGAACATGATCCCGGTCATTGGTCGAGGCCACGCGCCGTGAGGCAACTCTCGGCGAAATCTGCAACGTACTGCGAGAGCAGTGGGGAGAGTACTCCGAGCCCGCGCACATCTGAGCGCTGGGCAGGTGGGATTGCTGTTCGGTGGTGTTCCGAACAGGGTGTCGCGCGGGTGGGCTGCGGGATGGCGTGCCGAAGTGACTCGTGCTGTCCCGGTGGCGCTGTTGTGAATCTTCGTTCGGTGGTCAGGCTTCGGGGTGGTTGTAGTTCCAGGGGTAGGTGGTGTGGTGGGTGCCTAGGGGGCTGGTCCAGGTCAGTGACCCGTCGGGGTGGGTTTCACATGTCCAGCCGGAGTGGGTTTTGACCAGGTGGTGGCCGCGGCATTCGGGGGCGAGGTTGGTCGGTGTGGTGTGACCGGCCGGCCAGGGGATCAGGTGGTCGGTGTCGGTGTGGGCCGCGGGGACGGTGCAGCCGGGGAACCGGCAGTGTCGGTCGCGGGCCCGCACGGCGGTTTTGATCCGGTCGGGGATCCGGTAGGCCTTGGTGGTCATGTCGATCAGCCGGCCGGTGGTCGCATCGGTGATCAGCAGTTGCCAGCGGGCATCTTTGCGTAGTGCCAGGGCGCGGGCGTGGTCGGCGTCGGCCGGGCCGAACCCGGTGATCGACGCGCCGGTGTTGCGCAGGCGGGTCAGGGTGTCGGCGGGGATGACCACGTCCACGTGCACGTCGATGCGGGTGTTCGCGGCGAGGATCTGGGCGAGGGCGTCGACGCGTTTCTGGTCACCGGTGCGGTCGTCGTCATAGGTGGCCGCGACCGCCTCTAGGGCGGACAGCAGGATCTGGGCGGTGCCGGCCGGTAGGTAGCCGGACAGGTCGACCATGCCGTGGGCGCGGGCGAACACTGCCAGGTGGCGGCGGTCCCAGGCTTTGGCCCGCTCCTTGTCCGCTTCCTGATCGGCGAGGTCGGGGCGGTGGTCGACCAGTAGCCGGGCCACGTACCGGCGGGTCTGGAACGCCGTGTGGCTGGTCGCATAGACCAACGCTTTGGCTTCGAGCATGCCCCGGTCGGGGTCGTGCAGTTGGATCAGCCCGTCCACGATCGCCTGGGCGCGGGGGTGATCGATGGTTCCGGTGGCCAGCGCGGTCCACACCGCGGGGCGGTCCACGATTCCCAGGCTGGTGTCCATCAGGTACCCCGCCGAGCGTGCCGAGGTGGTGGTGATCGCCGCGATGGTGGCCGCAGCCCCGGAGATCCGATGTCCCATCGCCTCGATCCGGTCATGGACCACCGCGATCACCGCCGCCCGCCGGGCGTACGCGGCGCGCAACTCGGCTTCGGTGTCGCCCAACGCCGCGGCGAGGTCCTCATCATCGAGGTGTTCGAAGTGCTGTAGTAGATCCGCCAGGGTGCCGGGCGGTGCGGCCTCGTGAACTGTCATACCCCAATTGTCGAACAAAGGTACGACAAGTTTGACGGCGCCGGAAATGACTGTGCGAGCTGGGTTCAGCAGCGGTTGGAGTTGTGCACAGGCGTTGGACATAGGTACAGGCGTGAGAGAAGAACCCGCCGATCTACAACGCCGCATCGCCGCGCACTTCCCTGCGGCAGAACCTCAGTCCCGCGGGCATCCCTGATACAGGTACCAGGTGAGTGAGGTGAGGTGTTCGAGGAACTCAGCGTCGGGCGGCAGTTGGCGGATGATGTGGCGATGGACCAGTGTGCCCATGATCACGTCGTAGATGAAATCCGCAGACGCATCTTGCCGGGCATGCCCGCGCTCACGCGCATCGCGCACCATGGCTTCGATGTCGTTGCTCACCGGTGTGAGTACGTCGCGGGTGAACCGTTCGTGGACTTCCGGATTCGTGGCGGCAGCCGCGGCCACCGCGAGGTAGGCCGCTTGGGAGCCGCGGGGGCCGAACGACTTCTGGAACAGGTCGGACCCTTCCCGGACCCCATTCTCAACGCTGTCAACCTCCGGCGCCCCGCCTGACACCAGGACCGCCACGGCCGCGACCGCCAGGTCCAGCTTCGTCGGATATCTGCGGTACACCGTGGTCTTGGCCACGCCTGCCCGCTGTGCGGTTCCCTCGACCGTCAGGTTGGACAGGCCGCCTTCGGCCAGCAGATCGCGTGCCGCCTCAAGGATCGCCTCATCTGCATGGGGATCGCGCGGTCGCCCCGGTTTGCCGTTCTGTCTGCCCATAGACGGTAAATGATACAAGCGGGCCACTCGACCTCAGTGGCCGCCGGGTTGCCCGCGCGCACATCGGACGCGTGCTCTGGTGTGAAGTAGGTGCATTCCCTTGCGGGGTGCGCAGTGACCCTGACGCGCATCGTGCGGCTGGCAGGACGTGGGGAACAATGGGTCCATGACTACTCAGCCCAATCCGAATCTGGCGATGCGCGGTGCCGTGGATCTCTCGGCCCTGGCCGCTGCGCGTGAGGCGCAGGCGCAAGCCGCTGCCCGTAAGGCCGACCCGAACGCAGCGCGAGTGATCATCGATGTCACCGAGGCGTCGTTCGAGTCGCAGGTCATCGCCACGTCGCAGACCGTTCCGGTGGTCGTGGACCTGTGGGCCACCTGGTGCGGGCCGTGCAAACAGCTGAGCCCCATCCTCGAGAAACTCGCCGTGGAGTATGCCGGGCGCTGGGTCTTGGCGAAGGTCGATGTGGATGCACAACAGCAGATCGCCGCGGCCTTTCAGGTGCAGTCGATCCCCACGATCGTCGCGGTGATCAAGGGACAGGTGCTGCCCCTGTTCCAGGGTGCCCTTCCCGAACCCCAGGTGCGCCAGTACATCGAGGAACTGCTCCGGGTCGCGGGCGAGGCCGGTGTCACGGGACCGGTCGGCTCCGCCCCGACGGAGGCCGAGCAGCCCCAGGAGGATCCGCGCTGGGATGCCGCTGCCGACGCGATCGAGGCCGGCAACTGGGACGAGGCCATCGCGCTGTACGAGCAGTTGAGGGCGGTCGATCCCGAGCAGGCGCAGGCCGCCATCGCGCAGGTGCAACTCGTGCGCCGGACAGAGGGGGTGGACCCCTCGGGTTCCATCGCGGCCGCAGATGCCGACCCCACCAACTTGGAGAAGGCCAAGACCGCCGCTGACATCGAGGTTGCGCAAGGCTCACCCGCCGCGGCGTTCGACCGCCTGCTCGTCGTGGTCCGCGCTTCCGTCGGCGACGACAAAGCCGCGGCCAGGGACGCGCTGGTGGACCTCTTCGCATTGGTGGGTGACGCAGACCCGGCGGTGATCGCCGCTCGAACCAAACTGGCCAACGCGTTGTTCTGATCCCGCGTCGGTCGCGCAGGCCGCCGGTGAATCGGCGAAGGGCCGTCTAGCCCAACACGGTGCGCAACCGCTCCTCGCGCAATTGGGTCACCTCTGCCTCTTCGATGAAGGGGAGGTCGCGTCCGATCGCCCATCCGAGCAGCAGGTCGGCGAGTTGCGGATTGCGGGCCAGGCAGGGCCCGTGCAGGTACGTGCCGATCACGTGGTCGCTGGTCGCGCCCTCCGAGCCGTCGCCGTTGCCAATGCCCGCGCGGACTATGGCCAGGGCAGAAGAGTCCGGGCCGCGGTGGGTCGCACCAGCGTGGTTCTCGTACCCCGTGAGGGTCTGGGTCAAGGGCCCCTTCGCAGCGGCCGCCAGTTCCCCCACAGCGCGCTTGGGCAGGCGGTCGGTGCGGACATCGAGGATGCCCAGACCGGGGGTGGCTGCACTGTTCGCATCTGGGAAGTACTCGCCGAGTAGCTGATACCCGGCGCACACAGCCAGCACCGCAGCGCCGCGCTCGGCGGCGCGCTTCAACGAGCCGTCGTCCCGCAGCGCGTTCGCGGCAGCCGTTTGCGCACTGTCCTCGCCGCCACCCAACACGTACAACTCGGCGGACTCCGGAACCGCATCACCCGGCTCGATGTCGATGACGTCCACCCCGATGCCGTGCAAGCGGGCGCGGTGCCGCAGGGCCAGGACGTTGCCGCCGTCACCGTAGGTGCCCAGCAACGTGGGATAGACCGAAACCAGCGTCAGATTCATGATCGTCGTGCCGCCTGTCGATCGGCGGAGGTGCGCAGATGGTGGAAAGCGGTGTAGGTCGCGGCGCAGTCCACCACCGCGAGCTCCCGCATCCCGTCGGGCAACTCTGCGCCGGGTGCGTAGGGGTCCTCGATGACGACGTGATCCACTTCCGCGTGCAGCAGTCGTACCGCGAGGTCGCGCCGGCGATCTCCGGTGGCGACCACCACCCGGCCGCGCAGGCGTTCGAATGGCACGTCCCACAGCCAGGACGGATCGCGACCATCGGCGGCGTTCGAGTTGATCGTCACGATCACGGGGGTGGGCGCCGGCGGCATCACGTCGACCAGTTCCGACCAGCCGGCAGGGTTCTTCGCCAGCAGCAGGCGAATCGTCAGTTCGCCCACCTTGACCACGGCGTACCGCCCCGAGACGGACTCCACCGTGGCCATGCGACGCGCGGACTCCGCCGGATCAAGCCCCAGCTCGACAGTTGCCACCAGGGCCAATGCCCCGTTCGCCGCGTTGAAGCGGCCCGGCAAGCTCAGGTGCAGGTCGAAGCGCTGATCCTGCGGGCCGTGCACCACACCGTGGTCATCGACCCATTCGAGGGTCCATGCGGGAGTCGGGCGCGCGAAGCCGCAGTTGGGGCAGCCCCAGGTCGAATCGCCTCGCTGCAGCAAGGAGCCGCAGTCCAGGCACACCGCCGAGTCGGCGGTCCACACCTGCCCGGCGCTGACCCAGACCACATGAGGTGCGTGTCTGGCCGCCCAAACGATCGAGGGGTCGTCGGCATTGGCCACCACTGTGGTGTCGCCTGCGTCAGCAAGCATGTCCCGCCAGCGGCGGGCGATCATGGCGACCTCGTTCATGCGGTCGAGTTGGTCGCGGCTCAGATTCCCCAGGATGATGACGCGCGGTTTCGTGGCCTGGAAGATCGCCGGCAGGTAGGCCTCGTCGACCTCGAGCACAGCCTGGGCCGCCGGGTCGCCGCTGGCCAGCGTGACCGCGACACCGGATGTCATGTTCGCTCCGGTGTTCTGACTGATCACCGCGCCGGCTTGCTCGACGGCCGTTGCCAGCAGTCGCGTGGTGGACGTCTTCCCGTTCGTCGCGCTCACCAGTGCCGCCACCCGGTCGTGCGCCATCTCGGCGATCGCATCGGGAGCCAGTCGTAGGATCACCCGGCCGCCGATCACCATGCCCTCGCCGCGTCCCATCCGTCGCGACAGCGACGAAGTCAGCAGTCCCAGGCGGGCGGCGGCTCGGGTTCTGGCGGACAGCGTCACAACGGCGACTTTACCCGGCCACGGCCGGAACCGGCATCGGGCGCGGTCGGTCAACTCTCGGGGTGAGCCGATGCCTCGCGCATCGGGTCGGTGTCTGCCACTGTCGGTGTGTGACTTCGGAGGTGGCGCGCAGGATACGGTCCCTGGCGTTCCCGGAACTGCGGGCTCATCAGGCGGCGGCTCTAGCAGTGTTCGAGGACAATCACGGCGCCAGCCGGTTCCATTTCGTACTGCCGCCGGGCGCCGGCAAGACCTTGCTCGGATCGGTCATCGCCCAACAGGTCGGACGCCGCTTGGTCGTTCTGGTGCCGAACACCGCCATCGCGGCTCAATGGATGGATCTGTGGCGGCCCGAGGGGTTGAACGCGGAAGTCGCAGTCGGTGCCCCCACCGTGGGCTCTGATCGCCGCCTGGACTGCGACGTGACGGTTCTGACGTACCAGGCGGTGGCCACCTTCGACGACGAGGTTGAAGACGATGCCTCGCCCATGGCGCGGCTGCATCCCAACGCCCGCGAAATGATCGACCGGCTGCATGGCGGAGAGCCCTACACGCTCGTGCTGGACGAGGCGCATCACTTGGCGGCGACCTGGGGCGAGCTACTGGCCGAAGTGCTCAGGCAGGCGCACGGTGGCCGGTCCGACGGCCCCGTCGTCGTAGCGCTGACGGCCACCCCGCGCGACAGCCTGTCCGCGGAGCAGGCCGCCCTGGTCGACGAACTCTTCGGCCCGGTCCTGTACTCGGTGAGCACGCCGGCCCTCGTGCGTGACGGGGTGCTCGCGCCGTACCGCGAGTTCGCGTGGTTCGTGGACCCGACACCTGCCGAACGCGATTACTTGACGCGAGGTGCGCAAAGGTGGCGGGAACTGGTCACGGCGGTGATGGCGCCGGACTTCGCCGACGTCGGTTTGCTCACGTACCTCGACAGTGCGTGGGTCCGTCATGAGGGCGTGTCCTGGAGCCACATCCAACGCAGTCGGCCGGAATTGGCCCGCGCGCTGGTCCGGGCGTCGTTCAACAGCCTGATCGCCGTGCCGCAGGGAGCCCGGGTTCTCGACGAGCATCGGCAACCGCTGCAGGTGGAGGACTGGGTCGCGATCCTCTCCGAGTACGGTCGGACGGTCCTGGCTGCCCCGGACCCGCCGGCGCCGGGATGGGAGCAGCTGCGTGCCGGCCTGCGGTCGGTCGGCTGGACCCTGACCCGCAACGGTGCCCGCAGGGGGCAGTCGTCGGTCGACCGCGTGCTGTCGCGTTCCGCGTCCAAGGCGCTGGCCGCGGGATACCTGGTCGAGCAGGAGTACCTGGTGCGCGGTGACGATCTGCGTGCCGTGGTCCTGACCGATTTCGAGAACGCCTCTGCCACACCGCCGGCCGACACGAGATCGGTGATGGCGCGGCAGGCGGGTTCGGCATGGGAGGCGCTCGCCGCCGTGCAAGCGGCCAACCCAGGCTTGACGGTCGTGCTGGTGACCGGCGCCTCCGTGGGCGGGACCCGGGAGAGCCTCTCCGCGGTTCTGCGGCCCGGGCAGCGGCTCGTGGATCGAGAGGACGGCCTGGCTCACATCGAGGCCGCCTGGGGGCCGCGCGACTGGGTGCCGCATATCACCGAGCTCTTCCTGGCCGGAGAGGTCGACGTCATGGTGGGTACCAGGGGGCTGCTCGGGGAGGGCTGGGACGCTCCGGCGGCCAACGTACTGATCGATCTCACCGCTGCCACCACCCCCACCGCGGTGGTGCAGATCCGGGGTCGTGCCATCCGCCGGGACCCGCAGCGTCCAGGCAAGGTGGCGCACATCTGGTCGGTCACCACGGTCGACGACGAGCATCCGCGCGGTGACCTCGATTACCGCCGCCTGGTCGCCAAACACCGCGGATACCTCTCACCCGATGCCACCGGACGGATCCTTGCCGGCGTCGAGCATCTGGACCCCAGGTGCAACGAGTACGCCCCGCCGAGCGCTCAGATCCGGGCATCGATCAACGCTGCGTCCCTCGCGGAGGCCGGCCGGATCGACCAGACCCGCGCGCTGTGGCAGCTCGGGTCGCCCTACCAGGACGTCATCCGGGCGGCCGTGCGGATTCGTGTACAACGAGCCGCGGAGCAGATCGGGGTACCGGAGCCGGCGGTTCGATCATGGGCGGGTCGCCCGTGGCTGGCAGGCGTTGTCGGTGCGGGAGTCGCCGGGGGACTCGCGGTGGCCGGACAGGTCTCGGATCTCGTGGCGGTGGCTGGGGTGATCGGCGCCGGTACGGGCTGGGCGATCGAACGTGGCGCGCGCGGATTGCGGGCCAGGCGCGTGCGCAAGCAACTCGGCGCGGACGGAATGCTGCTGGCCTTCGGCCGGGCAGTGGCGGAGGCCATGGCCCCGGGCCTTTCCGCGGCGGTCGTCGTGGAGCCGGACCCGGATGGGTCGTGGGTGCTGCGCCTGGAGGGGGAATCCGCCGAGGCCTCGCGGCTGTTCGCAGAGTCGGTGGAGCAGATCCTGCTCCCGGTGGACTTTCCGCGGTACATCGTCTCCCGCAGGCTCGGCACCGGGCGCGCGATCATGTGGCACGCGGTTCCGGACGCTTTCGGTGTCAACAAGACGTCGGCCGCGGCCTACGCCGAACAGTGGCGGGCCTTCGTGTCCCGGGGTGATCTCCTCTACACCGGTTCGGCCGAAGGTGCCGCGACGGCAGAGACCGTCCGCGGGCTGGATCCCATGGATCTCACCACCGCGATGTACGCCGAATGGGGTTAGCCGGGTTGCCCGCGAGCAGCCCGTTGGGAAGGGGCCATTTCGCAACCAACGGGTCATTCGACCCGGGTCCCCGCTCACTCCGGCCGGAACCACACCGCTCCCAGCGGCGGCACCGAGAGGCTCGCGCTGAAGGGTCGGCCGTGCCACTCGATCTGCTCGGCCTGCACTGCGCCGAAGTTGCCGACGCCGCTGCCGCCGTACTCCAGGGCGTCGGTGTTGATCACCTCGGACCAGGTGCCGCCGACCGGTAGCCCCACCCGGTAGTCGTGGTGCGGGACCGCGCTGAAGTTGACCACGCAGGCCATCAGCTCCCCGTCGGAACCCCGCCGGATCCAGGACAGCGTGTTCCCGCCCGCGTCATTCGCGTCGATCCATTCGAAACCGGCCGGTTCGATGTCCAGGCTCCAGAGCGCCGGACTCGAGCGGTACACCCCGTTGAGGTCCGTCACGAGTCTGCTCAACGCCTCGTGGTCGGGCTGGTCGAGCAGCCACCAGTCCAGGCTGCGACCCTCGGACCATTCGGACTCCTGGCCGAACTCCGACCCCATGAAGATCAACTGCTTGCCCGGATGTGCCCACATGTAGGCCAGGAAGGCCCGCAGATTCGCGCGCTTCTGCCAGTGGTCGCCGGGCATCTTGCCCAGCAGGGAGCCCTTGCCATGCACCACTTCGTCGTGCGAGATCGGCAGTAGGTAGTTCTCGCTCCAGGCGTAGACCAGCGCGAAAGTGAGCTCGTTGTGGTGCCACTGCCGGTGGATCGGCTCGCGGGCCAGATAGCCCAACGAATCGTGCATCCAGCCCATGTTCCATTTCAGTCCGAATCCCAGCCCACCGAGATGGGTGGCCCTGGTGACGCCCGGCCACGCAGTGGACTCCTCGGCGACGGTGAACGCCCCGGGCACCCGCTTGTAGACCGTCGCGTTCATCTCCTGGATGAACTGCACGGCGTCGAGGTTCTCCCGGCCGCCGTAGGCGTTGGGCGACCATTCCCCCTCGTTGCGTGAATAGTCCAGGTACAACATGGAGGCCACAGCATCGACCCGCAGACCGTCGATGTGGAACTCCTCGCACCAGTACACGGCATTGGCGACCAGGAAGTTGCGCACCTCCGGACGCCCGAAGTCGAAGACGTACGTGCCCCAGTCCGGGTGCTCGCCGCGGAATGGGTCGGCGTGCTCGTACAGCGGTGTTCCGTCGAACCGGGCCAGCGCGAAGTCGTCCTTCGGGAAGTGTGCGGGGACCCAGTCGACCAGGACCCCGACCCCTGCCTGGTGCAGTCGGTCGACCAAATAGCGAAAGTCGTCGGGGGTGCCGAAACGCGCGGTGGGTGCGTAGTAGGCGCTGACCTGGTAGCCCCATGAGCCGCCGAACGGATGCTCCATGACCGGCAGGAACTCGACGTGTGTGAAGCCGTGTGCCACCACGTAGTCGGTCAGCTCCTCAGCCAGCTGCCGGTAACTCAGTCCCTGCCGCCACGACCCGAGATGTACCTCGTAGACGCTCATGGGACTGGCGTGGACCGGGTGATGGGTCCGGGTCTGCATCCACGTACCGTCGTCCCATTCGTAGTCGCTGGCGAACACCACGGAGGCGGTGGCCGGCGGAATCTCGGTGGCCTGGGCCATCGGATCGGCCTTGAGTCGGCGGACGCCGTCGCGACCGATGATCTCGAACTTGTAGCGGGTACCCGCCCCGATCTCGGGGACGAACACCTCCCACACCCCGCTGCTGCCCAGTGATCGCATGGGGGTGGCGGTCCCGTTCCAGTAGTTGAAGTCGCCGACCACTCGAACTCCCTGGGCGTTGGGCGCCCACACCGCAAAGGCGACACCTCGAACGGGCCCGTTGAGCGTTTCGTAGATGTGCTCGTGCGCCCCGAGCACCTCCCACAGCTGTTCGTGGCGGCCCTCGGCGATCAGGTGCTGATCGATCTCGCCCAGCGTGGGCAGGAATCGGTAGGGGTCGTCTGCGGGCAACTTGTCTCCGCCGTAAGCCACGGCCAGTCGATAGTCGGGGATGTCCGGGCCTGCAAGCTCGGTGACCCACACCCCGGCGTGCTCGTGTTCCATCGCTTGATGCTGTCCGTCGACCACGACGTCGACCGAGGTCGCGTCGGGCCGCAGCACCCGGATGGTCAAGCCGTCGGCGTCAGCGTGTGGGCCGAGGATCGCGTGGGGCTGGCTGTGGGTGCCGTCGACCAGGGAGGCGAGAGCATCGGTGTGGACAGGGATCATGAGACGACTCCAGGGCGAACGGACATGATGTGGGCGCACGACAGGTGGGGATCCAGTCGCACGAAGTTGGTGGCCGACCATGAGAAGCTCTGGCCGCTGATCAGGTCCTGGGCGACGAACCGGTCATGCCAGTCCAGCCCCAGCGAAGGCATGTCCAGGTGCAGAGTCGCTTCGCGCGGACCGAACGGGTCGAGGGTGACGACCACGATGATGGTGTCGTCACCGTCGCGCTTGCTGAACGCGATCATCCGGTCGCTGTCGATCTGCTGGAACACGATGTGGCGTAGTTGCTGCAATGCCGGGTGTTCGCGCCGGATCTCGTTGAGCATGGTGAGGTAGGGCGCCAGGGTCTTGCCCTGGGTGGCGGCCCGGTCCCAGTCGCGCGGCCGGTACTGGTACTTCTCGGAGTCCAGGTACTCCTCGCTGCCAGGTCGCACAGCCACATGCTCGAACAACTCGAAGCCGCTGTACACGCCCCACGTGGGGGACATCGTGGCGCCCAGGGTGGCCCGGATCGAGAAGGCGGCGGGTCCGCCGTACTGCAGGTAGGAGTGCAGGATGTCGGGGGTGTTGACGAAGAAGTTCGGCCGCATGAACGCAGACGACGGTCCGCTGAGCTCGCGCAGATACTCCTCGAGTTCCCACTTCTCGTTGCGCCACGTGAAGTACGTGTAGGACTGGTGGAAACCCACTTCTGCCAGCGCCCGCATCATCGGCGGGCGGGTGAACGCCTCGGCCAGGAACAGCACGTCGGGGTCGGTGCGCTTGATCTCGCCGAGCACGTGGTCCCAGAAGCGCACCGGCTTGGTGTGCGGATTGTCGACGCGGAAAATGCGCACCCCGTGATCCATCCAGTAGCGGATGACGCGAAGGACCTCGGCGACCAGGCCGGCCGGGTCGCCGTCGAACCACATGGGGTAGATGTCCTGGTACTTCTTCGGGGGGTTCTCGGCGTAGGCGATGCTGCCATCCGCCCGCACGGTGAACCACGGCCGGCCGCTGGTGGCCCACGGGTGGTCGGGTGCGACCTGCAGAGCCAGGTCCAGTGCCACCTCCATGCCCAGTTCTCGTGTGCTCGCCACGAAGGCGTCGAAGTCGTCGATCGTGCCCAGGTCCGGGTGCACGGCGTCGTGTCCGCCGTCGGCCGATCCGATGGCCCATGGTGATCCGGGATCGCCGGGTCCGGGGGTGAGGCTGTTGTTCGGGCCTTTGCGGTTGACCGTTCCCACGGGATGGATCGGCGGCAGATACACCACGTCGAACCCCATCCGGGCGATCTCCGGCAGTCGCTGTGCGGCGTCGCGGAAAGTGCCACTGCGCGGGGGGTCCAGGCTCGCTCCCTCGCTGCGCGGGAACAGTTCGTACCAGGAGCCGAACAGTGCCCGCCGCCGGTCGGCGTAGACCGGCCACGGCCCGCACAGCGATTCCAGATCCCTGATCGGGTGCTCACGCAGCATCTTCCACAAGGACTCGTCCAGGCCGGCGGCCAGCCGTCCCGCCGGTGTCAAGGCGGTGTTGCGCAGACCGCGGATCGCCTTGTCGAGCGCAGTGCGGTCGGGAACCTGGGCGCGGGCCAGGATCCGGGCGCCCTCCTCGAGTTCGAGTTCGATGTCCACGCCCGCCGGGATCTTGACCTCGGCCCGGTGGCGCCAGGTGGCGAGGATGTCGCTGTAGGTCGCGATACTGAATGACCAGTCACCCTCGCGGTCGGGGCGGAAGTTGCCGTCCCACATGTCCGTTCCGTTGTCCCGGGGGACCATCGGGGAGCGGACACTGCGGCCCTGCGCGTCGCTGGCGATCAGGTCCACCCCGAGTCGGTCGTGGCCCTCCCGGAAAGCGACACAGTTGACCATGACCAGTTCACCCACCGCTGCTTTCACCGGTCGCCGGCCGCCTTCGACCCGTGGCCACACATCCAGCACCGTGAACCGTCCGGTCAGCGTCTGCGGCGGGGTCAGATTGTTCGACGGAAGGTTCCGCCAGTAACTCTCGGCTGCTTGGGAAGGGGCCCCCGAGCCCTCGGTCGAGTTGTCACGCACAACTGCGACGCTACTCCGTGCGCACGGGGGTTGTCGTATGCCCGCGGGCCCGGTTCGCCTGAGCGGTGTTGCTTGCTGTGACGGTCCGCTGCGCAGATTGCACGTTCTGCCCCTCTACGTGCGTTCTGGCCCGTCCGGAGCGGGGCAGAACGCACGCGATGGGCCAAAACAGGTCGGCCTACTCGTCGGGCAGCACCTCGGCCACGGCCATGGAGTAGCCGGGCACCTTGACGCCAGCGGCCGGGTCGTCGCCGGCCAGCGTCACGTCCTCGCTGGCCAGTACCACCCGGGCGGGGACGGGGAACGTCATGGCCACCGTCTCAGGTCCGGTGTTCAGGCACAGCAACACCGACGGGTCGCCCTCGAACATGGCCTGCACCACCCGAACGTCCGGGTCATTCCACTGCTCGGAGGTAAGAACGGTTCCGTCCTCGCTGAACCAGTGCAGATCCTCCGGCGACGGGTGGACCTGCGGGCGCAACACCGGGTACCGGTCGCGGATCTGCAGCAACAACTTGGTCCATTCGATCAGTCCCGTGTCCTGCTGGTCCCAATGCGTCCAGGACAGCTCGTTGTCCTGGCAGTAGACGTTGTTGTTCCCGTTCTGGGTGCGACCGGCCTCGTCGCCGGACAGGATCATCGGAGTCCCCGCACTCAGCAGCAGAGTGGCCAGCAGGGAGCGTTGCCGGGCCCGGCGGTTGGCCAGCACGTCCGGGTCGTCGGTGGGCCCTTCGACCCCGCCGTTCCAGCTGCGGTTGTCGTCACTGCCGTCGCGGTTGTCCTCGCGGTTGGCTTCGTTGTGCTTGTCGTTGTAGGACACGAGGTCGGCCAGTGGGAAGCCGTCGTGGGCGGTGATGAAGTTGATCGAGTGGTACGGCCGTCGGCCGTTGTGCGCGAACCGATCCGCCGAACCGGTCATCCGGGCACCGAGTTCGGACAGTGAGCTGATCGACCGCCAGGTGTCGCGCACGGTCCCGCGGAAGACGTCGTTCCACTCCGCCCAAGGTCCGGGGAAGTTCCCTGCCTGGTACCCGCCGATCCCGATGTCCCACGGTTCGGCGATCAGTTTCACCTGCGAGAGGACGGGATCAGCCGTCATCGCCGAGAGCACCGGGGCCCAGGTCGTCACCATGTGCGAGGTGCGCGCCAGAGTGGTGGCCAGATCGAACCGGAACCCGTCGACGTGCAGGTCGGTGACCCAGTACCGCAAGGACGACAGGATCAACTCCACCATCCGGGGGGACTCCGCGCGAATCGCGTTCCCGCACCCTGTGGGATTGTCGTACATCCCGCCTTCGAGCATCCAGTAGGTGTCCGCGTTGGCCGCGCCCTTCCACGCCAGGGTCGGTCCGAGGTGGTCGCCCTCGGCGGTGTGGTTGTAGACGACGTCCACGATCACTTCGAGGCCCGCGGCGTGCAGGGTGTCGACCATGTCCCGGAACTCGGCCACCTGCTGGCCCCGCTGGCCGTGGGCTGCGTATCCGGCATGTGGGGCGAAGTAGCCCAGCGGGTTGTACCCCCAGTAGTTCGTCAGGCCGCTGCCCAGCAGCATCGGCTCGGGCACGAAGTGCTGCACAGGGAGCAGTTCCAGGCTGGTCACCCCGAGGCCGGCGAGATAGTCGACCACCGCCGGGTGGGCCAGGCCGGCGTATGTGCCGCGCAGTTCCTCGGGCACGTCCGGATGCAGCTTGGTGAAGCCCTTGACGTGCATCTCGTAGATGACCGTGCGGTCCCACGGGATGCGCGGGGGCCGGTTCGGAGTGGGCTCCAGAGCTCTGGTGTACACGCCATGCGGAACGTACGGGGCCGAGTCGGTGTCGTCGGGAACGTCCGGGTCGTCCATGCGATAAGGGTGGATGGCGTCATGCACCTGCAACTCGCCGGTCACCGCGAGGGCATAGGGGTCCATGAGGAGCTTGGCCGGGTTCAGCCGCAGCCCGTACTCCGGTTCCCAGGGGCCGCTGACGCGGAACCCGTAGGTGCTCCCAGGCGCGGGTTCGGGCAGTTCGCCGATCCAGTGTCCGTAGGGTCCGGACGCCAGTTCGATACGGGTCGCGCTGTCCATCAGTTCCAGGACGACCTGATCGGCTGCGGGGGCGAAGTAGTTGACGGTTGCTCGGTCCGGGTGGTCCGGATCGCGGCGAAGTCCCATCGGTGGCAGACCCTCGGGCGTGCGCATAGTCCTCCTGTCGCGAGAACCCGTCGACGGCAGGGTCCCTAGTGGAGGTTAGCCTCCCAGTGGAACTCAAAGGAGGACGACGTGGTGCAAACACCCGATGAACCTGCCCGGTACGTGTCACTCGAGGTGAGCGATGGGGTGGGTGTCATCACGCTGCAGCGGCCCCCGATGAACGCCCTATCGATCGAGGTGCAGGAGCAGTTCGCGCGGGCCGCTCGGGAAGCCGATCAGCGCCGCGATGTTCACGCCGTGGTCATCTACGGCGGGCCCAAGGTCTTCGCGGCCGGCGCGGACGTCAAGGAAATGGCCGATTGGGACCACCGCACCATGGTGGAGCGTTCGACCGGCCTACAGGCGTCGTTCATCGCGGTGACCGAGATCGGTAAACCCACGATCGCAGCCATCACCGGATACGCGCTCGGGGGTGGCCTGGAGCTCGCGCTGTGCGCCGACTTCCGGGTGTGCGCGGACAATGCGAAACTCGGTCTTCCGGAGATCCAACTGGGCATCATCCCCGGAGCCGGCGGTACCCAGCGTCTGCCGCGGTTGATCGGGCCGGCCCGGGCCAAGGAGATGATCTTCAGCGGCCGCCACGTGCGCGCAGACGAGGCGTTGCGGATCGGCCTGGTGGACCGGATCGTGGCTCCTGACGACGTCCATGATGAGGCGGTGACGTGGGCGCGCTCTTTCGTGGGTGGTCCGGCGCTGGCCCTTCGCGCGGCGAAGGCCGCGGTGGATCGCGGGCTGGAAGTCGACCTGCGCTCCGGCCTGGAGATCGAACGGCAGCACTTCGCGGGTCTGTTCGCCACGCAGGACCGCACGATCGGTATGAACACCTTCCTGGAATCCGGTCCCGGCCAGGCGAAATTCGAAGGACGATGACCCTATGAACCCACCCACCGCCGAACAGATCCAGCAGGCCTGGGACGACCCGAAACTGGCCAACCTCCTGTACCACGATTGGGAGGCGGACAGCTACGACGACAAGTGGTCGATCTCCTTCGATGAACGGTGCATCACGTACGCCCGCGATCGCTTCGTCAACGTTGCCGGGCAGGCCGATTGGCCGTACGGCAGCGCCCTGGAACTGGGCTGTGGGACCGGCTTCTTCCTGCTGAACCTGAAACTCGCCGGGGTGCTCGATGACGGGCATGTGACCGACCTGTCCCCGGGCATGGTCGAGGTGGCCAAGCGCAACGCCGAGCACCTGGGCTTCGAACTCGAGGGCCGCGTTGCCGACGCTGAGACGCTGCCCTATCCCGATGACACCTTCGACCTGGTCGTGGGTCATGCGGTGTTGCACCACATCCCCGACCTCGAGCAAGCCATGCGCGAGATCCTGCGGGTCCTCAAACCCGGTGGCCGGTTCGTGTTCGCGGGGGAACCGACTGCCAAAGGTGACTTCGTAGCTCGCAAACTGTCCCATCTCACGTGGAACGTGGCCAAGCGGGTGACCCACCTGCCGGGTCTGCGCGGAAAGTACGCCAAGACGGACACCGAGCTTGACGAGTCGTCACGGGCCGCCCTGCTGGAGGCAGTTGTGGATGTCCACACCTTCGACCCGGGGGAGCTGCGCCGGTTGTGCCTGCGCGCAGGGGCGGTGGACGTCCACACGGTCACCGAGGAGTTCACCGCCTCGTGGTTCGGGTGGCCGGTGCGCACGATCGAGGCAGCGGTCAAGCCCGGTTCGCTGGGCTTCAAATGGGCGTACTTCGCCTACGGCACGTGGCTGGGGCTGTCTGCCCTCGACGCGAAGGTCATGAGCAGGATCGTCCCCGCGCAGTACTTCTACAACGTGAGTGTGACCGGAACCAAGGCGTGAGTCGCGATCCGCGCAACGCGCGTTTCCTCACCTGGGCGTCGGTGAAGTGGATCGTCCGCAACCGGGCCTGGAGTTGGTGGTACCTGGTGCGCTACTGGCGGTTCCTCTGGCTGAAAGTGCGCCACCGGCACATCATCACCGAGGGGTTCGTCTTCATCGGGCGGAACTGCGAACTGTACGCCCGCAAGGGGTACGGCCAGTTGATCCTCGGGCGGTGGGTGCATGTGGGGGAGGAGAACCGGCTGCGGGTGCACGAGGGGACGCTGCGGATCGGCGACAAGACCGTGTTCGGCCGGGACAACACGATCAACACGTACCTGGACATCGAGATCGGCGGGAGCTGCATCTTCGCCGACTGGATCTACATCTGCGACTTCGACCACGTCTTCGAGGACGTCAAGCTGCCCATCAAGGACCAAGGGATCGTCAAGAGCCCGGTACGGATCGGCCCCGACTGCTGGCTGGGCACCAAAGTGACCGTCACCCGCGGCACCTTCGTGGGGCCGGGCTGCGTGCTGGCGGCCAACTCGGTCGTGCGGGGCACGATCGCCCCCAAGTCCGTGGTGGGTGGGGTTCCCGCGCGGGTGCTCAAGAACCGGCAGGAGCAGTACGACGCCGCCGCCGCCCGGCGCGCGGCCCTCGAGGACATCGCCCGTAAGACCCGCGTCGCCGCCCAAGAGCACCGCACGGGTCAGTGAATCCCAGCACCCCACGCAGGGTCACGCAAGACCGGAAACGGCCCAGACACGCAGCCGGTGGCTGAATGACATCGAACCGCGGTTTGTCCTACCAGCGGACCACGCGATGCGGCTACCCTGATCCAATGAACGGGCACAGCGATTTCGAGGCCTTGGAATCGGCGTTGCCGGACATGGTTGACACGTTCATGTCCGACCCCGATGCCCCGCAGTGCCTGGTGATCGTGCCCAGCATGTCCTTCGACCAGGAGTTGCTCAAGAACGTCCTGGGGGTCGAACACTACGAGGAACGCCTGCTGGCGATGTTGCTGCAGTTGCACAGCCCGCCCATGCACGTCATCTTCTGCTCCAGCGCGCCCATCTCCGATGTGATCGTGGACTACTACTTGGACCTCATCCCCGGCGTGCCTTCGTCGCACGCGCGGTCCCGGTTGACCATGATCAGCTGCGATGATCTGTCACGGCGGCCACTGACCGAGAAGTTGCTTGAGCGCCCTGCCCGCCTCGCCGAGATCAAGCAGGTGCTGTCGCGCTCGCAGATCGCCGCGCTGGTGTGTATGAACACCACCGGTCTGGAACGCAAACTCGCGGTCGAACTCGGTCTGCCACTGATCGGCAATCCGCCTGATCTCGACCACCTAGGCTCCAAATCCGGCAGCCGGGGGATCTTCCGAGAGGCGGGGATCGACCTGCCCGCCGGGTACGAAGAGCTGCGAGACATGAACGACGTGGTGCGTGCGCTGGCGGACCTGAAACGCGAGCATCCGGCCCTGCACACGGGGGTGGTCAAGCTGGAGGAGGGTTTCTCCGGCGAGGGCAACGCACTGTTCCGCTACGAGCACGGCGAGGATGAGCAGTCCATCCGGGCGGCGCTGCCCCATCACCTGAAGATGCAGGCTCCGGCCGAGACGTACGAATCCTTCGCCGATCGCTTCGAGATCATGGGCGGGATCGTCGAGGAGTTCGTGGACGCGGTGAGCGCCTCACCGTCCGGGCAGGGGTACATCGGACCCCTGGGGACCCTGCGGGCGTTGTCGACCCACGACCAGGTGCTCGGCGGGTCCGACGGCCAGGTCTTCGAGGGCTCCACCTTTCCCGCAGACCAGAGGTATCGCCTGCGGGTGCAGGAGGCGACGCTCAAGGTCGGTGAGGTCTTGCAGGCCAAAGGCGCCCGTGGGCGGTTCGCGGTCGATTTCGTGGAGGCGGGGGAGCGGCTATCCGCGATCGAGATCAACCTGCGCAAAGGCGGCACCACCCACCCGATGCTGTCGATGGCCGTCATCACCGAAGGGCACTACGAGCCGGCGACCGGAACCTTCGTGTCCGGCCAGGGCTCGCCGAAGTGCTACTACGCCACCGACAACCTGCACTCCGACGACTACCGGGGCATGTCGGTGTCCGACCTACTCGCCGCCGCCGTCAGCAACCGCCTCATCTTCGATCCGGTCACCGAGCGCGGGTGTGTGTTCCACATGCTCGGAGCCTTGTCCGAGTACGGCAAGGTCGGGGTGACCTGCATCGCCGACACTCTCGACGACGCGATCGCCGATTACGAGGCGATAGTTGACATGATGGGGCGCATGCGGTCCCGATAGGTCGGAGGAATCATGTGCGGATGTTTCGTCGTTGCGCTGGGGGCTTTCTTCCCTCGGATCGCCCTGGCATTGATCTGGCTGTTCGGCGACGCCGTCGAGCGCGCCTTCAGCGGTGACTGGATCGTGCCGCTGATCGGGCTGCTCCTGCTGCCCTACACCACGTTGACGTACGTGCTGTTCTACTGGTGGATCGGCGAGGTGACCGGGTTCACGTGGTTCTTCGTGGTTCTGGCCTTCTTCATCGACATGGGCTCCTACGCGAGTTCGGCCAGGGCCCGGTCCTACCGCGCGGCGTGAGACAGGCTCCCTTCGAGCATGACCCGGCGCCAGCGGACCTGAGGGCCCCGGCCTGTTGGACAGGGTTCGTCAGCGCCAGGCGCCCGCCAACGTCGATCAGCCCAGCGTGCGGCTTCCGGCCGGAGGTCACCAGCCCGGCTCACTCCCAGATCGGGTTGCCTGGCGCGCTCGTGACCCGGGCCGGACGCGGATGTCGCCGTGCCGTGTCGTACACCTCGGCCGTGCGGCGTGCCACCTCGTTCCAGGTGTAGTGGCTCAGAGCGGCGCTGGCGTTCGCGCGGCGGCGTGCTGTTTCCTCGGGCTCGTCGAAGGTGGCCAGGATCTGCGCTGCTAGATCGGCGGCATCGTTCGGCCGGCACCGCCGCCCGCGCTCGTCGGTGACGAACTCCGCCAGCCCCCCGGTGTCCCCGACGACCAGCGGCGCGCCCATCGCGGCAGCCTCCAGGGCGACGATGCCGAAGGGTTCGTACGAACTCGGGGCGATGACGAGGTCGGAACTCGTGTACACCGCACGCAGGGTCGGTTCGTCCACGTGACCCAGCAGCCGCACGTGGGTCGTGAGCCCTGATCGCGCGACCAGCTCGGCCACAGCCGCCGACTGGCCGCCGGTCCCCACGATGCGCAAGCGGGCATCCGGGTACCTCGTGAGCACCGCGGACATCGCTTCGACCGCGGTGAAGACCCCCTTCTCCCACTCGATGCGACCCACGAAACTGATCCGCGGTGAACCTTCGAGCAGATCCGGCGGAACGCTGTCCTGCGGTGAATAGGCGGAGGCGTCGATGCCGTTGGGGATGACCGCGATCCGTGTGGGATCGGCTGCGTGCGCACGTCGGATCTCAGTGGCCATCGACTGTGAGCAGACGATGAGCGCGTCGGCCTCGTCGACCAGCCAACGTTCGATCACGTGGACCGCACGGGACACGTCGTCGGGCAACCAGCCGCGGTGCCGGCCCGCCTCCGTCGCATGCACGGTGGCGACCAGCGGCACCTCCAGAGCATCCGCCGTCGCCGTACCCGCCCGGCCAGTGACCCAGTCGTGGACGTGCACGATGTCCGCCCGATCCTGCTGCATCCCTGCCCGCCCGATGGCGTCGTCCAGGAATCCCACCCAGGTGAGCAGGGACGGCAGGTGGTAGGGGAAGGGTCCGCTCGGGGGCACCCGTACGATCCGGACCCCGTCGACGGTCTCGCGGGCGGCTGCGCCCTCGGGTTTCTGGGTCACCACGGTGACCTCGTCGCCCGCGGCCACCTGTGCCTTCGACAGCGCGTGCACGTGCCGGCCGAGACCGCCGTAGACGACCGGTGGGTACTCCCACGTCAGGTGCAGGACGTGCATCAGAAGAGCCGTGCGTCCAGATGCGGGAACGGTCGTTCCCCGGGCGTCACCGGACGCCCGGTCTCGATCGCGGTGGCGATGGCCGCGAATCGCCGGTGGTGTTCCTCGTGCCGTTGACGGGCATATCGCGCGGCACTGTCCTTGCTGACCATGAACGCCCAGTCGCTGGACAGGGCCAGCAGTGCCTGCGTAGCCAGCTCGTCCTGACGGGAGTCGCGGCGCCGCGGGTCGGCGAGTTTGCGCCACCGCCGCAGGAGGTCCTCGTTGTCGTCGACCATGTCGGCGACCTGTGGGCCGCTCCACACGCGGAAGTCCTTGCCACTGCCCCAGGAGCCCGGCTCGGGGTCGATCCTCCCGCCGACGCAGCCGTGCGCGCCGGACAGTGTGGTGACCTCGATCCCGGCGTGGGGCAGCAGCGTGAGCACCTGCTCGAGCCAGGCAGGACCCTCGTGCCACCAGTGCCCGAACAGCTCGGTGTCGTAGGCAGCGACCACCAGCGGGTTGGGTCGCTCATGGGCGAGATGTATCAGTCGTTCACGCACCACGTCGACGAAGTCGTGGGCGTCTCGGGTCACCGCATGGGCCGCCGCGGCAGGGTCGTAATCGGCTTTCTCGTGGCCATGCACTGCTGTCGACGTGACCCGCCTGGTCCGGAATCCGAGGTCGTCCATGACGTGGAAGTCGCGGTACTCGTGATGTCCCGGGTAGCCCTTGCGGGGTGACCATACGCGGTAGGTGACGTCAAGGTCGCGGCCGAACGCCAACACGTCGGTGTCACCCACGGTCCAGGCGCTGTGAGTCGGCCGGCCGACGTGCAACATCGTCGGACCATCCATCAGGAAATGGGTGACCCCCTGGTCGGCATAGGTCCGTTCCAGCCCCGGTCGGTAGCCGCATTCGGGAGCCCAGATCCCTGCCGGCCGGCTGCCGAAACGGGCCGTGTGGTCGTCCATCCCGGTGAGCAGGCTGAACGCGGTGGTGCGATCGTCGAGCAAGGGTTGGAACGGGTGCGCGGCCGGCCCGCCCAGTAACTCCACGACTCCGGCGTCGGCCAGTCTCCGCCAGGCCGGGGACAGCCCCGCCCGATGGGTGGTCTGCAGGGCGTCCAGCGTCGCGTTCGCCTGTTGGGCCTCGCGCGCGGCGGCGCCGCGATCGTACTGACCCAATTCCTGGGTGCGCCATAACCAGTCGGCAGCCCAGCTCCGGGTGGCCTGCAGGCACTCCGGGTCGTCGAGTTGTGCCGCGAGCACGGGCGTGATGCCGACGGTCGCCAGGTTGCGGTGCCCCTTCTCCGCCAGGCGCGCGAGCACCTCCAACACGGGCAGGTAACTGGTCGCGATCGCCTCGTGGAGCCACACCTCGCCCACCGGCCAGCGTCCGTGCCCGCGTACCCAGGGCAGATGACTGTGCAAGACGAGTGCGAACCGGCCGATCACCGCGCGATCACCACCAGATCCAGGCTGTCGTCCAGGTCCTCGGTGGAGAGCCGGAAATCGGCCGTGGTTACCGTTGCCACGTACCGCTCCAGTTCGGCCGGCCAGGTGTCGTCGAGGGCCGCCCGGACCTGTTCGGCCAGCAGCGTCGGTCGGTCCGCCAGCCGGGGGCCGTGGTGCACCCCATGGATCGCCACCTCGCCGAATCCTGCTGCGCGGAGCATCGTGCGTAGTTGATCGGCGTCGAACTCCTCAACGTGGAAGGGATTGGTGGGTTTGGCTCCGCGGGCCAGTCCCGGTGAGAACGTCAATCTGTTCGGGGTGCTCAGACAGGTCCAGTCCGCGATCCGCCGCACCTCCCGCAGGAATCCCGACAGGTCCCACAGATGCTCGATCACCTGGAGGCTGACCACGGCATCCATCCGGCCGAAGGGCAGCGCTGCCAGGTTGGCTCGTACGTGGGGTAGTGGGTAGGTGGCGGCGCTGTGCGTGATCGCGGCCGCGTCGTAGTCGACCGCGACGACCCGCGCTCCTGCCTCATGCAGGATCTGCGCTCCGTACCCTTCGCCGGAACCGGCCTCGAGAACGGTTGCGCCAGCGCACCGCGCGGCCAGCCAGCGGTAGACGACTTCGTGCCGGGCGAACCAGTACTGCTCGCGAGCGATCCCCGGCACGGTGCGCTCACCGGTGAGCGGCAGTCCTGAGGTCACACCGTTCAGGCTACGGCCGGACTTCCCGGTCGGTCGTGCCGCGCCCGGGGTGTGCGTTCGCGCATGGTCGGAGGTGTGCTCGGTCGACGACGGCTCGACCTGGTTTCTCGCCGCGACCCACCGGTGGGGCGGGGCCAGCGATGGCGCGATTACTACTGGCGAGTAACATAGGATCAAGTGCCGTGCGCTGGCGCGGCAACCCACCCAAGGAGGTCGACCGCCGCATGAAGATCGTCGTCTGCGTCAAGCAGGTGCCCGACACCTGGTCGGAGAAGAAGCTTGACCCCGCCACAAAGACCCTGGACCGGGCCTCTGTGGACGGTGTCATGAACGAGCTCGACGAGTACGCCGTCGAGGAGGCGCTCAAGATCGCCGAAGCCACCAGTGGTGAGGTGACGGTCCTGTCGATGGGTCCCGAGCAGTCGACCGAGACGATCCGCAAGGCACTGAGCATGGGTGCCGATGCCGGTATCCACGTCCTCGACGACGCGCTGGCCGGCTCTGACGCCGTGGCCACCTCCCTGACGATCGCCAGCGTTCTGGAGGGCCGGGGTGCCGATCTCATCATCTTCGGTTCGGAGTCCACTGACGCCCGTATGAGCGTCGTTCCGGCCATGGTCGCCGAGCGGCTGGGGCTTCCTCAGTTGACGTTCGCCAACAAGGTGGAGGCGCCCGGCGACGGTTCGGTCAAGGTCCACCGCCTCACCGACTACGGCTACGACGTGGTCGAGGCCAGCACACCTGCGGTCATCTCGGTGGTCGAGAAGATCAACGAGCCCCGCTACCCGTCCTTCAAGGGCATCATGGCCGCCAAGAAGAAGCCGGTCGAGACCGTGACGGTGGCCGACGCCGGTATCGAGCCGGCTGCGGTCGGCCTCGGCGCCGCGTGGAGCGAGGTCGCGGAGTTCGCCGCGGCGCCACCGCGTGCGGCCGGGACCATCGTCACCGACGAGGGTGACGGCGGCGTGAAGATCGCCGACTACCTGTCCGAGCAGAAGTTCATCTAGGGAGAACGACAAATGGCTGAAATCCTGGTACTCGTCGAGCACGTCGACGGCTCGGTGAAGAAGACCGCGCTGGAGTTGCTCACCCTCGCCCGCTCGGTCGGGCAGCCCTCGGCGGTGTTCGTCGGAGACGGCATCGACAATGCCGCTGCCACCCTCGCCGAGTACGGCGCAGAGAACATCTACGTGGCCGACGCTGCCGAACTCAACGGGCACGTGGTCGCTCCCAAGGCCGAACTGCTCGCGCAGCTGGTCGCCGAGAAGTCACCGGCGGCGGTCTTGATCACCTCCACGGCGGAGGGCAAGGAGATCGCCGGACGCCTGGCGATCAAGACCAACAGCGGCGTGATCACCGACGCTGTCGGGATCTCCAGCGACCTGGTTGCCACCCAGTCCATCTTCGGTGGTTCGACCATCGTGCACTCGAAGGTCACCTCGGGAACACCGATCATCACGGTGCGCCCGAACTCTGCGGCCCCTGAGGCTGCGCCGGCCGCCGGCAACCGCACAGACGTGACGGTCGCACTCAGCGAGAAGGCGACGGCGGCGAAGATCGTCGACCGGGTCGAGGAGGAGAAGGGTGCGCGTCCTGAGCTCACTGAAGCCGCGATCGTCGTTTCCGGTGGCCGCGGGGTCGGAGGGGCCGAAGGCTTCGAGGTGATCGAGAAGCTCGCCGACTCCCTCGGTGCTGCGGTCGGCGCCTCGCGCGCGGCCACGGACGCGGGGTGGTACCCCCACCAGTACCAGGTCGGTCAGACGGGCAAGACCGTCTCCCCGCAGCTGTACATCGCCAACGGCATCTCGGGAGCGATTCAGCACCGCGCCGGGATGCAGACCTCGAAGACGATCGTGGTCGTCAACAAGGACCCGGAGGCTCCGATCTTCGAACTCGCCGACTACGGCGTTGTGGGCGACTTGTTCAGCGTCGTGCCGCAGTTGTCCGAGGAGATCGGCAAGCGCAAGGGGTAATCCAGCAACTTCCCGGAGAAGCCCCACCGCCATCCTGGCGGTGGGGCTTCTTGTATGTGTCGACTTCGGACACCGCCACGATGTAGGTCCGGCACGTTCTGGCCCGTTACCTGCGTTCTGCCCCGTACGTAACGGGCCAAGACGGCGGGTAGCGCAGCCAGACGCAGAGGAGTCGGTGGCGGACCCACGACCCGCCGACGGCGCCTGAACCGGTTTGTCCGACCCGCGGGTTAGCCTCGCGATAGTCACGCGACAACTTCCCCATCGCGTGGCCCTTGGCAGAGACGGACATTGGGGTATCGCGTGGTCTTCCCGACGATCGAGTTCGCGGCGTTCTTCGTCGTGGTGCTGCTCGCGTCGTGGCTGCTGATGCCCATGCCCAGGTACTGGAAGCCGTTCATCTTCTTCGCCTCGCTGGCCTTCTATGCCGCGGCCGACTGGCGGTGGGTGTTCTTGTTGGTCGCGTCGATCGTCGGAAATCAGGCCGCCGCGACCGTGATCAGCAAGATGGCGCGCGGACCAGGCCGCAAGGCCGTGCTCATCACGGCGATCGTGGGCAACCTGGCGCTCCTCGGCGTCTTCAAGTACCTCGGCTTCTTCGTCGAGAGCGTCAACGGCCTCGTCACTGCCTTCGGCTTCGAGGGCGAACAGCAGGTACTGGAACTGGCCCTGCCCATCGGTATCTCGTTCTTCACGTTCCAGGCGATCAGCTACGTGGTGGACGTGTACCGGGGCAAGGCGCCGCTGGCCAAGCCCATCGATACCGCGGTGTACCTGTCGTTCTTCCCGCACCTGGTTGCGGGCCCGATCGTACGTGCCACGGAATTCATCCCGCAGCTCGCGACTCCGCGCAGTCCCCGCAACATCCCGGTGGCGCCCGCGCTGTTCCTCATCGCGGGAGGGCTGATCAAGAAGGTGGTCCTTGCCGACTACCTCGCGGTCAACCTCGTGGACCCGGTGTTCGGCAGTCCGCAGGCATTCGGAGCCGTGGATACCGGGTTCGCGATTCTGGGCTACGCGGCACAGATCTACTGCGACTTCTCCGGCTACACCGACATCGCCATCGGGGTCGCGATGCTGCTCGGCTTCTGGTTCCCGCAGAACTTCGACCAGCCATATCGGGCGGCCAGCCTGCAGGAATTCTGGCACCGCTGGCACATGACTCTCTCACGGTGGCTGCGCGACTACCTCTACATCCCGCTCGGAGGCAGCCGCAAGGGCCCCCGGCGCACCACGATCAATCTGATGATCACCATGATTCTGGGTGGACTGTGGCACGGCGCGGCATGGACCTTCGTGGTCTGGGGAGCTCTGCACGGGTCAGGTCTGGCCTTCGAACGCTGGGTCAGCCAGCGGCTCAAACTCCTTCGGGGCGGACCCCAGATCGACCTGCGCGATGGACCGGCCGGCCCGGTTCCTGACGAGCAGGGCCCGCACATGACCCAGACCTTGGTCATGGTGAAACCCAAACCCCGTATCGACGCCGCGATCCAACGTCACTACCCGAAGGCTGTGCTGTGGGCGGCGACGTTCGCGTTCGTCAATTTCGCGTGGGTGTTCTTCCGGGCGCCCGACATGGCCACCGCGTTCACCGTGCTCTCCCGGCTGATCGTCGGATGGACGACGGCAGTGACGTTGGTGACACCGGCGGTCATACTCGCGCTGGTCGTCGCCTTCAGCACCCAAGTGACCCCGCCACGGCTGTGGGACCGGATCGCGGTCTCGTTCAGCCGCCTGCCGTTCTGGGCGCAGGGGATCGCGTTCGGGGTGTTCCTGATCATCATCGACACTCTGGTCGGCCAGCAGGGCGTGGCCCCGTTCATCTACTTCCAGTTCTGAGGCCGACGATGACAGACACCCTCCACGAGCCGGTGCCCGACACGACGGCCGGGCCGCCCAAGCGCAACCGGACGGACTCCTACCACCCGGCGATGCACGGGTTCCGGGGCCGCCGGATGCCCGCCGGTCACCTGTGGTTGCTGGTGGTCATCGCGTTGGCCGTGGCGCTGATGTTCAACTCCGGCGGCTTCTTGCGCGACGCACACGGGATGCGTCCCGGACTGGCCCGCACCGTGATGATCGGTATCGGGACCCCGGTCGACACGGTCGCTGGATGGCTGCGATTGGATACCCCGCAGCAGGCCTTGGCGCGCGCGCTCGGCCAGTCCACCGACGACGCCGATGGTGCAGCTCTGACCTCCGATGTCCCGGAACCGGTCGCTGCCGCCGTGGCGCCGCCGATCACCGCACCGACGCCCGCGGATCCTGTGGACGTGCTCGTCGTGGGCGATTCACTGGCGACGTATGTCGGGCAGCAGATGTCCGCGCAACTGGCAGACTCGGAGCTCATCAATGTCAAGACCGTCTGGCGCAACGGCACCGGGCTGACCAACCCGGCCTTCTTCAACTGGGAGGCCGGAGCCCGCAGTATGGTGCGCGCTGAGCGTCCCGACGCCGTCGTGGTCCTCATCGGCGGCAACGAGCGCAACGACATGACGGTCAAGGGGCGGACCCTCGTGCCAGGCACCCCGCAGTGGGAGGCGGAGTACGAACGGCGGGCCCGCGTCGTGATGCGTGCCATCATGTCCGAGGGCGTTGAGCGGGTCTTCTGGTCCGGACCGCCCACCGCACGTGACCCGCAGTGGAACGCGACCTACGCGGATGTGAACGACGCCCTGAGCCGTGCGGCCGCCGCGGTGCCCGGCGTGCAGTACGTCGACCTCTATGACGAGAGCGAACCGTTCGCGATGGAGGAGATGATCGACGGCCAGCGGGTGACCGCGCGTCAGCGCGATGGCATTCATTGGACATACCCGGGGGCCGCGCCACCCGCCCGTGAAGAGGTGCGGGCGCTGGAAACGGTTTATGGTGATGTGATTCCACGCAACCGCACGGAGGCCTCTCTTGACACGCAATCAACGTCCCGGTCCTGATCTGCAGGACCCCGAGCGGTTCGCCCATGAGTTCACCGAGGAACTGCGGTTCGGGCAGGGCGTCGACTTCGTCCGGGCGCATCCCACCGATCTGTACATGGCCCTGGCACGCACAGTCCGGCAGGCGCTGATCTCCCGCTGGATCGAGACGCTCGACACCCAGATGCGCCGCGGCACCAGGGCGGTCGTCTACCTGTCGGCGGAGTACCTGCTGGGCAGGCAGTTGGACAATGCGCTGCTGGCCACCAACCTGCAGGCCACCGCCCGGCATGCGCTCGCCTCCCTGGACCTCGACCTGGACGAACTGCGGGAACTCGAGACCGAACCGGGCCTGGGTAACGGCGGCCTGGGCAGGCTGGCCGCCTGTTTCCTCGACTCCCTGGCGACCATGCAGATCCCTGCGGTGGGATACGGCATCCGCTACGAGTACGGGATCTTCACGCAGGTCTTCAACGAGGAAGGTCGACAACTCGAGATCGCCGACTCGTGGCTCAAGCACGGCAACCCGTGGGAGTTCCCGCACCCGGAGATGTCGGTCAATGTGGGATTCGGCGGGACGGTGACCCACAGCGTGAACGGTGCGGACAAAGCTACGTGGCACCCGGAAACAAAGATCCTCGCGGTGCCGTACAACTACATGGTGCCGGGGTATCGCTCCGATGCCGTGAACACCTTGCGGCTGTGGCGGGCGGAGGCTGCGGAGAACCTCGACCTCAAGGAGTTCAACTCCGGTGACTTCCAGGGTGCGGTGCGCCAGCAGACGGAGGCCGAGTCGATCTCGAAGGTGCTGTACCCCGAGGACTCGACCCCGGCCGGCAAACGCCTGCGCCTGCAGCAGCAGTACTTCTTCGTCGCCGCGTCCATCCATGACTTCATCCACAACGTCCTGCCCGGCGACTTCGATCTGCGCCGCCTGCATGAACGGGTCGTGTTCCAGCTCAACGACACCCATCCGGTGATCGCGATCCCGGAGCTGATGCGGGTGCTCATGGACGAGAACGGCCTGCGCTGGGAGGAGGCCTGGAACGTCACCCGGCAGTGCTTCGCCTACACCTGTCACACCCTGCTGCCCGAGGCGCTCGAGGTGTGGACGGTGGACCTGATCGAGAGCATGCTGCCCCGGCACATGGAGATCATCTACCGCATCAACTCGTTGTTCCTGGAGGAGGTGGCCGACGCGTTCCCAGGCAACGACTGGCGCGTGCGGCGCATGTCCATCATCGAGGAGCACCCGGAGCGCGCAGTGCGGATGGCATATCTGGCGACGGTGGGCAGCAGCAAGGTCAACGGGGTTGCGGAGTTGCACAGCAAGCTGCTGCGGGAACGGGTCCTGCCCGACTTCGCCGAGTTGTACCCCGACCGCTTCACGAACGTCACCAATGGGGTCACCCCGCGCAGGTTCCTGAAACTGGCCAACCCCGAACTGTCTGCGCTGATCAGCTACAAGATCGGCCAGGACTGGGTCACCGACCTCGAGAAACTGCGCGAGCTCGATCAGTACGCCGAGGACCCCGACTTCGTGAACGCCATGACCCGGATCAAGCGGGAGAACAAGGTCCGGCTCGCCGAGATGCTCAAGAAGCGTGACGGCACCGTGCTCAACGTGGACACGATGTTCGACGCGATGGTCAAGCGCATGCACGAGTACAAGCGACAACTACTGAAACTGCTGCACGTGGTGGTCCTGCACCAGCGGATCAGCGACGGTGAGCAGATCGTCCCGCGGACCGTCCTGTTCGGCGCGAAGGCAGCACCCGGTTACACCATGGCCAAGGAGATCATCGGTCTGATCAACGCGGTGGGTTCCACCATTGCGAACGACCCGAAGGCGGCCGGTCAGTTGTCGATCGTCTTCCCGGCCAACTACAACGTGACCATGGCCGAAACCCTCATCCCGGCGGCCGACCTGTCCGAGCAGATCTCATTGGCGGGCAAAGAGGCCTCGGGCACCGGGAACATGAAGTTCGCCCTCAACGGTGCGCTCACGGTCGGCACGCTGGACGGGGCCAACGTAGAGATCCGGGAACTGGTCGGGGAGGACAACTTCTTCCTGTTCGGGATGACCGAGGAGCAGGCGACGGCCAAGCAGGCGTCCGGCTACGTGCCTTCGGACTACTACGAGTCCGATCCGGTTCTTCGGCGGGCTCTGGATGCGATCAGCCACGGCGACTACAGCAAGGGGCAGGCGTTCACCTACGGACACGTGGTGGACAGCCTGCTGGCCCACGATCCGTACATGGTGCTCGCCGACTTCGCGTCGTACATCAGCGTTCAGGACGAGGTCGACAAGGTCTGGAACGATCCGGGCCTTGTGGGGTCGGATGGTGGTGCACAACATCGCACGCTCAGGTTACTTCTCCTCCGACCGTTCGATCCAGGACTACCTGGACCGGATCTGGCATGCTCCGGCGGTTCCCGTCAAGTAGCCGACGGCCGTCGCGCAGCGGCCACCTACCATGGGCAGGGTGCACTACCTCGACCATGCAGCCACCACCGCGTTGCGGCCCGAAGCCCTCGCGGCCATGCAGCGGCAGTGGCAGCAGGTGGGCAACCCCTCGAGCCTTCACAATGCCGGCCGTCAGGCCAGGCGGACCGTCGAGGAGTCCCGCGAACAGATCGCGGACCTGATCGGAGCCAAACCCGCCGACATCGTCTTCACCTCCGGGGGCACGGAGGCGGACAACCTTGCTGTCAAAGGGATCGCCCGCAGCGGCTCCAAACGCCGTGTCCTGGTCTCGGCGGTGGAGCACCATGCCGTCCTGGACCCTGCGGACGCCCTGGTCCAGGAGGGGTTCCGGGTGGACCGAATCCCGGTCGATGCGACGGGAAGGGTGGACCCCGAGGTACTTGCGTCGATGCTCGACGACGAGGTCGCACTGGTCGCCGTGATGTGGGCCAACAATGAGGTCGGGACGATCCAGCCGATCGCCGAGATCGCGCAGTTGTGCGCTGCGCACGGTATCCCGTTTCACTGCGACGCCGTGCAGATTCTGGGTGACCCGGAATTCGACGTCACGGGCGTCCCGTCCGTGGCGCTGTCGGCGCACAAAGTGGGCGGCCCGGTCGGTGTTGGCGCATTGGTGCTCGACCGGAACCTGGATGTCAAACCGTTGATCCATGGCGGAGGTCAGGAACGCGACGTCCGATCAGGGACACTGGATGCTGCCGGCATCGCCGGTTTCGCGGCGGCACTCGCTGCGCCCGCGGTGGACATCCGGCCCCTGCGCGACGAGTTGATCGCGGGCATCCGGGAGGTGGTCCCCGACGCCGTTCTCAACGGCGATCCGGTGCAGCGCCTAGCGAATAATGCACACTTCTCGTTCCCCGGGTGTCCCGGGTGACGCCCTGCTCATGCTCCTCGACGCCGCCGACGTCGCCGTCTCGACGGGTTCGGCCTGCACCGCGGGCATTCCGCAGCCGAGTCACGTCCTACTGGCCATGGGTGCCGAGGAGTCGGTGGCAGGCAGTTCCTTGCGCTTCTCGTTGGGGTGGAACTCCACGAGCGACGATGTCCTCGCCGCCGTGGACGCTTTGCCGCGAGCCGTGGAGCGGGCGCGTCGCGCCGGGGGTCGGCGATGACGCATCGGGGTCGGACATGAGGGTTGTCGCTGCTCTGTCCGGGGGCGTGGATTCGGCGGTCGCGGCCGCCAGACTCGTCGATGCCGGCCACGACGTCACCGGCGTGCATCTCGCCCTGGCAGAGAAGCGATACGCCGGTGGCGGCCGCGGGTGTTGCACGCTCGAGGACGTCCATGATGCCCGCCGGGCCGCGGACATGCTCGGGATCCCGTTCTACGTGTGGGATTTCGCGCAGCGGTTCCGAGAGACCGTGCTGGACGATTTCCTGGACGAGTACAGCGAGGGTCGGACCCCGAATCCCTGCGTGAGCTGCAATCAGCACATCAAGTTCGCAGCGGTGCTCGACCGTGCCCAAGCGCTCGGATTCGATGCTGTGGGAACCGGCCACTACGCCCGCCTCGTGGATGGCCAGGATGGGGTCGAATTGCACCGTGCGGCTGACCCCGGCAAGGATCAGTCGTACGTGCTGGGTGTACTCGACGCCCAGCAGTTGGCGGCTTCGTTGTTCCCACTGGGCGACAGTCACAAGTCCGACGTTCGCGAAGAGGCCGCCGCCAGAGGGCTGTTGGTGGCGGACAAGCCGGACAGCCACGACATCTGCTTCATCCCCGACGGCGACACCCGGGCTTTCCTGCGCGACCGGCTCGGCGGTGACAGCGGGCCGATCGTTGACGAGGCGTCCGGTGCACGGGTGGGCACCCACCCTGGTGCGGTCGGATTCACCATCGGTCAGCGCCGGGGGCTGAATCTGCGGCAACCCGCGCCCGACGGAAACCCCCGCTACATCGTCGACGTCGATGTGCCAGCAACACCGTGTTCGTCGGTCCCCCTGCCCGGCTGCGTGTGCGGGGACTCACCGTCGACAGGCTGCGCTGGACGGGCCGTCCGGATCTGCTGGCCCCGCTGGTCGATCAGGTGCAGATCCGGGCCCACGCGGACCCGGTGCCGGCGCGGTTCGCGCTCACTGATGCGTCGTCGGGCAGCGTCTCGCTGACCGAGGAGCTTGCAGCAGTTGCGGCCGGTCAGATCGCCGTCTTCTACCAGCAGGACCGGGTCCTGGGTTCCGGACGGATCATCGCCACCGGTCGCTGAGCACTGGCATTCGTCCGGACTACCGGCTTCGTGACGAAGAGCTTGCTGACATCCATCGGCATCGGGGTCCGAACGTCGAAAGCGACGCTGACGAAGCGGATCGTGGATGCCACGATGATGCACATCCACTGCGCGACGTAGACGTCGACGCCCAGCCAGAACGCGGACAGGAACGTCACAGCGCCGACGAGGGCGGCAGCTGCCAGCCACTGACCGGGAAGCAGCAGACTGACCCGCTCGCCGCAGAAGAGATCGCGCAGGACTGCCGCCGCCGGTCGCGGTGATGACCGCGACCAGGGCGGCCGCCAGGAAGCCCAGGCCGGTGCCGATCGCCTTGCCCGCGCCGACCAGGACCCAGACCCCGATGAACAGACCGTCAATGACGTAGATCAGCATCGTCGCGCGACTGGCCAGCGTCGCGAAGATCCACCCCAGTACCGCACCGAACATGGCATAGATCAGGAAGGCAGGGGATGTCAGGAACACCGGGGGTCCGGAGACCAGCAGGATGTCGCGGATGACCCCGCCACCGAGCGCGGCGCAGAACCCGACGACCAGGATCCCCATCACGTCCATCTGCCGGCGCCGGGCGTGCAACGCGCCGGAGATACCGCCGACGGAGATGGCCAGGGCCTCCAGGACGGTCGGCAGGACAACGGTCGGCACTTCGTTCATCGGTGGGGCCCCCGCCTGCTCCAGAAAGACCAGACCCGGTCGGAGACATCGGCGGCCGGTGCTGTCTGCAGACCCCACACCACTGCGGCCATGCGGGCGAGGAAGAAGATGAGAATGACTACGATCTGGGCGAACAGTGGCTGTCTGGTCCACGCATCCAGGCCGACGTAGAGCACCGACGCGCCGACGGCAAGGACCCCCAGGAACACTCCGGGGCGCAGCAGCTGAGGTGCGTCACCGCCCAGGATGTCCCGGAGCAACGGCCCGGCCGTAGCGACGATCGTGCCCACCGCGATCGCGGGCAGCGCTCCGAGTCCGGCGCGCAGAGCGCTGTCGGTGCCGACCGTCGCGAGCAATCCCATTGCCAGAGCCTCGAGGCCCAGCAGTGCTCGGTCGAAGCGGGCGATGTATCCGGCGAAGAAGAAGCCGATGACCGCGGCGGCCAGTGCCGACCAGATGAAACTTGCGTCGCGCAGAACGATCGGCCCGCGGGCCAGCAGGATGTCCCGGATCAGCAGTCCGCCCAGCCCCGCCGTGACCGACAGGGTGAGCACCCCGATGACGTCGAATCCGCGCCGCGCGGCGTAGGTCGCACCCGCCAGGCCACCGACCACCACGGCCAGATACAGCGTCCATTCCGGCAAGGCGGTCACCCCGGTATAGACCTGTGGCATGTCCCTCACCGTAGTCGCCGGCCGTCCGGGCGTGGGCACATGCGGGTCTTGGCCCGTTGCGTTTCGCCCCGGTTCACTGCGGCCCGTGGGTATGCAACCATGAGCCGTGCCCATCGCGTTGACAGTGCCGGTAACCCTCACCGGCGTGGGTTCTGTGCCGGGCACCGCGGTGAGGGACTGGCCCACCCGGATCAGTGATCAGCTGCCCGATCTGCCGCACGTCCCGGAGTTGCCCGAGCGGGGCCCTGGGGCCGACATGATCGGCCGAACGTTGGGCCTGCTGTCCGCCATCAGTTCGGACTTCTTGCGCCACCACGACGGTGACGGGGTGGGAGTTGAGCGCAGCGTCGAAGGACATGCGCCGCGCGCGCTCCTTGCTCGGCGAGGACCTCGATGCCGTCGAGTCGTCGTGGAGTGGTCACACCGGACTTGCCAAACAACAACTCGCGGGTCCGTACACGCTGGCCGCCGCCGTGGAGCGCCGAGGCAACCGGCTGTTGTCGGACCGCGGCCTGATGCGTGATCTCTTGACGGCCTACCGGCAACTGATCGTGGAACACAGGGCCCAGCTGGGGCAACGAGTGGGGGCGACGTGGCTGATCCAATTGGATGAACCCTCGCTGCCCGCGGTCGCTGCCGGCATGGTCCGCACCACCAGTGGTATGTCCGTCCTACCGGCACTCGAACCGGATCTGGATCTGGGGGCGGACCTGTTGCACTGTTGCGCAGGGCGGATTCCTTGGGAGCGCTTGCGTTCCCTGCACGGGATAATGATCGATCAGGAGCAACTCGGGGTCGCCGATGACGAATCGCTGGCCGAGTTGTCCACCGCCGGGGTCACCATGGGTTTCGGTGTGTCGCCGGTTCCGGGTAGCGTCCGCAACGTGTTGGACTTCTTCGATCGCACCGGGCTGGCGCCTGCCCCTATGCTGATCAGCCCGCCCTGCGGAATGGTGGCGGACTACCGTCCTTGGCACCGGGTCGTCGAGTCGCTCAACGAGAGGCTGGGCTGATGGCCGGCCCGACACCGACCGATCGTGAGCGTTGGGAAGAGCTGGTCTCCCAGATCGAGCAGGCCCGCTACGCGTACTACCAGCAGGACGCGCCGCGGCTGTCGGATGCCGAGTACGACCAATTCTTCGTCGAGTTGCGGGAGTTGGAGCAGCGTTTCCCGGAGTTGCAGCGGGCCGATTCCCCGACGCAGACGGTCGGCGGTGCCCGGTCGGACATGTTCGAGCCGGTCGAGCACCTGCAGCGCATGATGAGCCTGGACAACGCCTTCGGCCTCACCGAGTTCCGCGCCTGGTCGGCCCGGGTGGAGAAGGACCTCGGCCATGTGCCGCCCATGTTGTGCGAGTTGAAGATCGACGGGCTGGCCGTCGACCTGGTGTACCGCAATGGCCGGTTGACCACCTTGGCCACGCGCGGTGACGGCCGCGTCGGTGAGGACGTGACCTACAACGCCCGGTTCATCCCAGCGATCCCGACCAGGCTGTCGGGGGCTCCTGATCTGGTGGAGGTGCGCGGTGAGGTGTACTTCCCGGTGGCCGAGTTCGCGGAACTCAACGAACAGATGCTGGAACTGGGGCGTTCGCCGTTCGCCAATCCGCGTAATGCCGGTGCCGGGACCTTGCGTCAGCGCGTGGATCGCCGGCAGGCGGAGATCGCCGAACGGGAGGCTGCCGGTCGCAAGGTCTCGGACAAGCAGCGCGGCGAACTCGAGCGAGGTGTCTCGGCTCTCGGTCGGCTGCGTCTGATCGTGCATGGCCTCGGTGAGATCTCCGGGCCCCGGCCCCAGCGGCTGTCGCAGGCCTACGGGGACCTGCAGCGCTGGGGGCTGCCGGTGTCGCCGAGGATCGCGGTCGCGGACACGCTGGACGAGGTCGAGTCCTACGTCAAGGAGTTCGAACGCAAACGCCACAGCCTGGACCATGAGATCGACGGTGTCGTGGTGAAGGTCGACGAGATCGCGGTGCAGCAGCGTCTCGGCTCCACGTCGCGGGCTCCACGCTGGGCCATCGCGGTGAAGTACCCGCCGGAGGTGGTGCGGACCAGGCTGCTGGACATCGCGGTCAACGTGGGCCGCACGGGCCGGGTGACGCCGTTCGCGGTGATGACCCCGGTGCGCGTGTCGGGCACCACCGTGTCCATGGCCACGCTCCACAACGCGCAGGAGGTGCGGCGCAAGGGCGTGCTGATCGGTGACATGGTCTTCCTGCGCAAGGCCGGGGAGATCATCCCCGAGGTGATCGGGCCGGTCGTCGAGGAGCGGACCGGCAATGAGCGCGCGTTCGTGATGCCCACGGTGTGCCCGTCGTGCGGCACGCCGTTGGCCCCCGCGAAAGAGGGGGACGTGGACATCCGGTGCCCCAACTCGCGCGGCTGCCCCTCGCAGTTGCGCGAGCGGCTCAACCACGTGGGCGGCCGGGGAGCCCTCGACATCGAGGGTCTTGGCTGGAAGTCGGCCAGCGCCCTGCTCGACGACGGCCTGGTCGCTGACGAGGGCGACCTCTTCGACCTCGACGGCGCCGCGCTGCTGCGCTCGTCGTTCTTCACCCGTTCGGGAAACGAGCTGACCGAGAACGCCCGGGTGCTGCTCGAACAACTGGACTTGGCCAAAAGCCGGCCGTTGTGGCGGGTGCTGGTGGCCCTGTCGATCCGGCACGTCGGTCCGACCGCGGCCCAGGCGCTGGCCCGGGAGCTGGGTTCCATGGATGCGATCCGGGCCGCCTCCGAGGAGCAACTCGCCTCGGTCGAGGGAGTGGGGCCGACGATCGCCGGCGCGCTGCACGAGTGGTTCGCCGTGGAATGGCACGCACGCATCGTGGAGAAGTGGGCCGCCGCCGGGGTGCGGATGGCCGATGAGAGTGCCGGTCGCCCCGGACCCCTCACGGGCAAGACCGTCGTCATCACCGGCACGCTCACCGGATGGAGCCGCGACGATCTCACCGAGCGCCTGCAGCAACTCGGTGCCCGGGTCACGGGCTCGGTGTCCAAGAAGACGGACTACCTGATCGCCGGGGACAACGCGGGGTCCAAGTACGCGAAAGCGGAGAAGCTCGGGGTGCCCATCCTGACCGAGGACCGCCTCGGGGAGTTGGGGGCCGAAGTCTAGGCAGGCGTGCGGCAGGCGTCCCGCCCCGGATCGGCGTGATTCCCATAGCGGCCGCGCGCAACGTGTTGAACGCCTCCAGCAGACCTCGTCCGACCCGGGGCGTCGTTGTTGGGGTCCACCGTTAACCAGGGCGACGTTGTTGGGCGTTTTCGGCGCATGTACTGCCCAACAACGCCGCCCTCGTCGTCGGTCCTGCCCAACATCGCCGCCCTCGTCGTCGGTGGCCGCACCCAGCGAGAGTCGCCCGGGAAACTCAGGCCCGCTCTTCGGCGATCGAGTTCCCGCCGTCGACGACCAGGCATTGCGCCGTTGTGTACGCGGCCCCGGGGGAGCAGAACCACGCGATCGCGGCCGCCACATCTATGGGCTCGCCGGCGCGACCCGCCGGTGTCATGAGGGCCTGTCGCGCTTCATCGGCGGTCTGTGAACCGGTTGCGATCCACCCGGGCGCGACGGCGTTCACGGTGATCCCGGAATCTGCGAAGTCCAGGGCCATCGAGCGGGTGAGGCCCATCATCCCCGCCTTCGCGGCGGCGTAGGCGGGCTCGTCGCGCATCGCCATCACCGGTCCCGTCACGCTGGTGACGTTGACAACTCGTCCCCATCGACGGTCGGCCATCGCTGGCAGGACATGTCGACTCACGAGAAAGGCCGTATCGAGGTTGCGCTGAATGCCGGTCCGCCACGTGTGCAGGCTCATGTCCGTGAGGCGCCCGGCCTCGAAGTCGGTGCCGACGCTGACCATGCCCGCGTTGTTCACCAGGACATCGACGTGCTCCGGCAGTCGGGCGACCTGTTGCTCATCGGTGAGATCGGCAACGACACCCCGGGCTGACAAACCCTCGGCGCGCAACGCAGCGACGCGGTCGTTGATCCGGTCCGTGGTCGAGGTCAGTACCACCTCCGCGCCCATCTTCGCGAGCAGGCGTGCGGTCGCCATTCCGATGCCGGTCTCGGATCCGGCCCCCGTGATCAGGGCTGTGCGTCCTGAGAGGTCGAACGCGGCAATCATGCCCACAGGCTATCGGTGCGTTCCGGACCACGACACCGAACTCATCCACCTGCAGGTCCGCGGGCAGGCGCTCGCCGGTGATCAGTTCGAAGTTGGCGCGATCCGAGCGATCGACCCACTGCTCGGCGTCCGGTGGGCTCATGCCCGCGGCCTCGTGGCGGGCCAGCAAGCGCGGCCGGCACACCTGCCACGGGACGTCCACGAAGACAGTTATGCCGAACAGCGCCGTCACCTCCCGCCAGCCAGGACGGTCCAGCAGCAGATAGTTGCCCTCCACGACGACAACCGGGCAGTCCGGGTCCACCCGTATCGAGGCCGCGATGGGTTCGTGTTGTTCGTGGGAGAAGTCGGGAAAGTAGACGGGTTCATCAGCCGGCAGGCGCTGCAACGCTGCGAGCAGACCCACCCGGTCGAACGTCTCCGGCGCCCCTTTCACACAACGCAGCCCTAGTGCGTCCAACTGCCGGTTGGCCAGGTGGAAGCCGTCCATCGGCACCGTGACTGCTCCCAGCGATCTCGTCAATCCCGCGGCCAGATGGGTCTTACCTGATCCCGGTGGCCCCGCGATCCCGACCAGTAGCAGGTGGTCGTCGGTCGATGCATCATGAACGGCACCGACGAGGTGCTCGATCGCGGACTGCTCCACCCGGCCATTGTGCAGGGCTCGCGAGTGGGGGTGCCATCGTCGGCCGGTCACGCTCGGCGCCCGTCAGTAGCGTTCGAGTCGACGGTGACGCGAGCGTCCCGGCAGTGTGCCAACGACACCTGCTCGATCGGCCTCCGTAGACTTGACGCCATGCCCGCAATCTCCCGCGACGAAGTCGCGCACCTGGCGCGCTTGGCCCGGCTCGATCTCAGTGAGGACGAACTGTCCCACTACGCCGAACAGCTCGACGTGATCCTCACCGCCGTCACACGGGTGGGGGAAGTCGCCGCGCAGGACGTCGAACCGATGTCCCATCCGGTGGCGCTGGACAACGTGTTCCGGGCCGACGCTCCTGCAACCAGGACTCACCGCCGAAGAGGCGCTGTCGGCGGCCCCTGCGGTCGAGGACGGCCGTTTCCGGGTCCCACGCATCCTGGATGAGGAGTGACCGTGCCCTTCACGTACACCAATGCGGTCGACCTGGCCGCGGGCATCGCCGCAGGTGACTTCTCGGCACGGGAGGTTGCAACGTCGTTCCTGGATCGGATCGCCGAGACCGACGGACAACTCAACGCCTTTCTCGCCGTCGACGTCTCCGGCGCCTTGGCCACCGCTGATGCCGTCGACGAGGCGCGAGCGCGCGGTGAGGCACTCGGGCCCCTGGCCGGCGTGCCAGTAGCCGTCAAGGACGTGCTGACGACCAAGGGGCTGCCGACCACCTGCGGGTCGAAGATGCTCGAGGGCTGGATCCCCGCCTACGACGCCACCGTCACCGCCAATCTGCGCAAGGCCGGCGCGGTGATCATCGGCAAGACGAACATGGACGAGTTCGCCATGGGGTCGTCGACCGAGAACAGCGCCTTCGGTCCCACGCGCAACCCGTGGGACGCAGGTCGCATCCCGGGTGGTTCCAGTGGGGGGTCGGCGGTGGCGGTTGCCGCTCGGCAGGCGCCGTTGTCCGTCGGTACGGACACCGGCGGTTCCATTCGGCAACCGGCCGCGATGACCGGCGTGGTCGGGGTGAAGCCGACCTACGGTGGGGTCTCCCGGTACGGGCTGGTCGCCCTGGCCTCGTCGCTGGACCAAGCCGGGCCGTTCGCCACCACTGTTGCGGACGCGGCCATGCTGCACGCGGTGATGGCAGGTCATGATCCGCGCGATTCGACCTCGATCGACGCCCCTGTCCCGCCGGTGGTCCAGGCCGCCGCGAACCCGGACGTCAAGGGCATGCGGATCGCGGTCGTGAAGCAATTGACCGGCGAGGGATTCCAGCGGGAGGTCCAGGAGCACTTCCGCAAGTCGTTGGACGCGCTCGCGGATGCCGGTGCCGAGATCGTCGAGGTCTCCTGCCCGCACTTCGAGTACGCCCTGGCCGCGTACTACCTGATCCTGCCGAGCGAGGCGTCGTCGAATCTGGCCAAGTTCGACGCCATGCGCTACGGCCTGCGGGTGGGCGACGACGGCGACCACAGTGTCGAGCAAGTGATGGCGATGACCCGCGAGGCCGGCTTCGGTCCGGAGGTGAAACGGCGCATCATGCTCGGGACCTACGCGCTGTCCAGCGGTTACTACGACGCGTATTACGGTCAGGCCCAGAAGGTGCGGACTCTCATCGCCAATGACTTCGCCGCGGCTTTCTCGCAGGCCGATGTCCTGGCCACGCCGACCGCCCCGACCACCGCCTTCCGGCTCGGGGAGAAGGTGGACGACCCCTTGAGCATGTACCTGCAGGACATCGCCACGATCCCGGCGAACCTCGCAGGTATTCCGGGGATGTCGGTCCCGGTGGGACTGGACGATCAGGGACTGCCCATCGGCGTGCAGTTCATGGCGCCGGCCATGGCCGACGACCGCCTGTACGTCGCCGGGGGAGCACTGGAAGCCGCCATCGGTTGGGAGGCCCGGCCATGAGGTTCGAACAGGCGATCAGCGACTTCGATCCCGTACTGGGGCTGGAAGTACATGTCGAATTGAACACCGAGACGAAGATGTTCTGCGGGTGCTCGACCACGTTCGGCGCACGCCCCCAACACGCAGGTGTGCCCAGTGTGTCTGGCATTGCCCGGCTCGCTGCCGGTGGTGAACGGCACGGCGGTCGAATCGGCCATCCGCATCGGTCTGGCCCTCAACTGTCGCATCGCGCCGCGGTCGCGGTTCGCGCGCAAGAACTACTTCTACCCCGACATGCCGAAGAACTATCAGATCTCCCAGTACGACGAGCCGATCGCTGTCGACGGCTACCTCGATGTGGATGTGGAGGGCGACACCTACCGCATCGGGATCGAGCGCGCCCACATGGAGGAGGACACCGGCAAGTCATTGCACATGGGTGGGGCGACCGGCCGGATCCACGGCGCGGACTACTCGTTGGTCGACTACAACCGGGCAGGCATCCCACTGATCGAGATCGTCACCAAGCCCATCGAGGGCACCGGCGCAAAGGCTCCCGAGGTGGCACGTACCTATGTCGCCGCCCTGCGTGACATCCTGCGGTCGCTGGGAGTCTCCGACGTGCGTATGGAGCAGGGCTCCCTGCGCTGCGATGCGAACGTCTCCTTGCGCCCTGATCCGCAGGGTCCGTTCGGGACCCGGACAGAGACCAAGAACGTCAACTCCCTACGCTCGGTGGAACGCGCCGTACGTCACGAGATCGAGCGCCAGGCCGATGTCCTGGCCGCGGGCGGAACCATCGTGCAGGAAACTCGGCACTGGCACGAGGACACCGGGAAGACCACACCGGGGCGTACCAAGGAAGAGGCCGAGGACTACCGATACTTCCCGGAGCCGGATCTCGCGCCGGTGGCCGCGTCGGAGCAGTGGGTGGAACAGCTGCGTGAGACGCTGCCCGAGCCGCCCGCACAGCGCCGGGCGCGACTGCAGCAGCAGTGGGGCTTCACCGACCTCGAGATGCGCGACGTGGTCAATGCACAGGCAATGGAACTCATCGAGCAGACCATCGAAGCAGGGGCGTCGGCGGCGGGGGCCAAGAAGTGGTGGTTGGGGGAACTGGCTCGTCGCAGCAACGACAGCGGTGTCGCGCTGCCCGACCTTCCGATCGATGCTGCCGGGGTGGCGCGGATCGAAGCTCTGGTCGCCGAGGGCACACTCAACGACAAGATGGCGCGGCAGGTGATCGACGGCATCCTCGCCGGGGAGGGTTCGGCCGACGAGGTCGTCGCGGCCCGTGGGTTGGCGCTGGTGTCTGACGACACGGCGCTGCTGGTGGCCGTGGACGAGGCGATCGCCGGCAATCCCGATGTGGCGCAAAAGGTGCGTGACGGCAAGGTCGCAGCCGTCGGTGCGCTGGTCGGTGCCGTGATGAAGGCCACCCGTGGTCAGGCCGACGCCGGGCGGGTCCGCGAACTACTGGTGACCCGACTAACCGGCGAATAGGCGCTGCATCGAGGTGGGAGCGAGTATCGGGGGCTGGTTGAGCGCTGTGCCGTTGTTCCCCATCGTCCTGGGTGCGGGGGTTCTGTTCACCGTTCTGTTGGCCTCGCGGGTCGCGGTCAGGCTCGATCTGCCGGTATGGGCGGTGGTGGCTCTGGGCCTGAGTCTGAGCCTCATCGCTGCGGCAACGCTCAGCCCGTCAACGAATGGCATTGCGGGTTCCTGCCTGCGATCCATGGTCTCGCCGCTGGATCCCCGCGACCTGGTCAGTCGCTCGGATCGTGCCCTCAACACCTGGCTGTTCGTGCCGCTGGGGTTCTTCGCCGGTTTTCTGGCGGTGCGCCGGGTGTGGGTGCTGGTGCTAGCGTTCTGCGTGCCACTGCTCGTGGAGGGGATCCAGCGGTACGCGCAGGTGCTCGGACGGAGATGCCAGTTCCAGGACCTGGTGGACAACACCTGGGGCCTGATCCTGGGAGCCCTCGTGGGGGTCGTGGTGGGGTTCGTCGCCGAGCGGATGGGCGGTGCTCGCCGCACCTGAGGCCGCTGACAGTCCCCGCCGCGTGCGAGCCTCACGGAAAATGTCGTACCCCCGTTCCACCATGGAGTCACACCACCAGCAGAGGGGGCACGATGCGAATCCTTCACACGTCCGACTGGCACCTGGGCAGGACTTTGCACAAGACCTCCCTGCGGGCCGCGCAGGAGTCCGCGATGGATCAGATCGTGGCGATCGCCGCCGATCACGAGGTTGACCTGGTGGTGGTTTCCGGGGACGTCTTCGATCATGCGGTGCCGTCGGCCGAGGCCCTGGAACTGCTCGAACACACCCTTAGCCGGCTGCTGGTCATCGCCCCGACGGTCGTGACGGCGGGCAATCACGACTCCCTGCGCCGTCTTGGCTACGGATCGCGGCTGTTCACCGATCGGCTCTTCCTGCGCACGCGCCTGGAGGAGGTGGGACAGCCCGTGCGCTTCAGCGATGAACACGGGCCGGTGCTCGTATATCCCATCCCGTACCTGCACCCCGACACCGCGCGCCACGTCCTCGCACCAGACGAGGAAGTGCCGGGTACGCATGCCGCCGTGATGGCGACCGCGATGGACCGCGTGAACGCCGACCTGGCGCGAAATCCGGAGCATGCGCGCACAGTCGTGCTCGCCCACGCCTGGGTCATGGGCGGTGGGGTGACCGATTCCGAGCGGGACATCTCCGTCGGGGGGCTCGGCACGGTACCGGCCGAGCTGTTCTGCGGTATCGACTACGTTGCGCTCGGCCATTTGCACCGGCCACAGGAGATCAGTGCCCCGGATGAGCGCACCCGCCTGCGCTACAGCGGCTCACCCTTGCGCTACTCGTTCAGCGAGGCGGCTCAGGACAAGACGGTGACCATCGTGGACCTGGGAGGTGCAAGGGGTCGTTGATGTCCAGGAGGTGGGCATCGTTCAGCCACGTGCGATGGCCAACCTGCGTGGGCTCATGGCCGAGCTGCTCGACCCCGAGGTATTCGCCGAGCATCTCGACTCGTGGGTCAGTGTGACCGTCACCGACGATCGCAGGCCGTCGCAGATGTGGCCCAGGATTCAGCAGCGATTCCCCCACGCCCTGCTGGTGCGACACGAACCGGCGTGCGGCAGCGTCGACGCCCGGCCGGGTCTGCGGTCGGTCGAGGAGAAACCGTCGGAGGTGGCCGGTGACTTCGTCAAGTTCGTCACGAACGGCGAGATCGAAGTCGGTGAAGCGCAGGCGTTCGATCGCGCCGTGCAGGACGTGCGCGCGCAGGAGTCGGCATGAGGATCCGTCGTCTGTGCATGGAGGGGGTGGGCTCGTTCGCCCAGCAGGCGTCGGTCGACTTCGAGGGGCTGACCAGCGCCGGTCTTTTCCTGATCGAGGGACCCACGGGATCTGGAAAGTCGACGATCCTGGATGCGATCGTCTACGCCCTGTACGGGTCGGTGGCCGGTTCCGCCTCCGATCTCGGCAGGCTGGACTCCCATATGCGCTCGGATTCGCCCTGGGTCGAACTGGAATTCGAGGTGTCCGGGACGACGTATCTGGTACGGCGCAGTCCGGCGCACGAACGGGCCAAGAAGCGCGGTGACGGCACGACCTCGGTGAACGCGACGGCATCCCTGATGAGGCTGGCGCCGGACGGGCCGCAGGAGTTGGCCACGCGGGCCAGTGACGTGGCGGATCACGTTCAGGAGATCATCGGTCTGAACAAGCAGCAGTTCGTGTCCACGGTCGTGCTGGCTCAGGGGGAGTTCGCGAACTTCCTGGATGCGGGGACCGGTGAGCGGGCTCAGATCCTGGAAAGGATCTTCGGTACCGAGTTCTACAAGCGCGTCGAGGAGCAGTTGCAGACCATGCGCAGGCGCGCCCGAAAACGCCGCGAGGATGCTGACGATGCGGTGGCCGACATGGTCGAGCAGTGCAAAGGTGTGCTGGAGGTTGAACTCGACCAGGCGGACCCACTGCGCGCCGTGGACGCCGCCCTGTTGGACCTGACCGCCGAGGTGGACGGGGTCAGGGCCACCGCCGATCGTGCCGGCGTGGCGATGTTCGCCGCGGAGGAAGACCTGCGGGCTGCCAGGAACATGGCTGCCGATCAAGGCACGCAAGCGCCGTGCCCTGGCGCGGCGAGCCGAGTTGGAGGCCGTTCGCAGTCAGATCCAGTCGTGGCGGGCGGCCCTCGAGGCGCACCGGCGCGCGATCCCGCTGGTTCCGGCGATCGGGGCCTGGCGCACGGCAGTCGTCGAGGCGGCTGCGGCACGGTCGGGTCTGCAGGACTCCACAGCGCGCCTCCAGGACCTGGGTGAGGCTCCCACCCCCGACCCCGAACGCCTGGACGCGCTGGTCGGGGTACTCGGCGGTCTCGGCGCGTCGTTGCAGACGGAAGCCGCGCTGCCGGCGCTGCGGACCGATCTCGAGCAGGCCCACGTGCAGGTGCAGCAGGCCCAGGTGACGCTGCGCTGGGCGCAGGACGCCGTGGTCGATCTCGAGACCAGCATCACCCGCGGCATGCACGAGGTGGAAGGGCTTCCCGATGTCTCCGAGCAGGTGGTGGATCTGTCCACCCGGGTCGAGGTGTTGCAGCGTCGGCACGATGCGTGGGCGCAGTGGTGCGACGTCGAGCGTCAGCACGCTGCGGCAGTGAAGCGGGCCGCCGAGGCCCAGGAGTCGTGGCAGGCCGCCGATGCGGCCGTGCGTGCGGCGTCGCAGGCGCGCCTGCGCGATCACGCGGTGCAACTGGCGGCCGGACTCGTGGACGGTCAGCCCTGTGCGGTGTGCGGCTCGGTGAGTCATCCCGCGCCGGCCCGCCCGGACGATGGGGCAGCCGTCGAAGACCTGGCGGCCTTACAGGAACGTGCGCAGGAGCGGCAGGCGCAGGCCATGCGTCTGCACGGAGAGGCCACCAGGCTCAGCGGTCTGCTGGAACGACTTGCCTCGGAGGCCGGTCCCGACGCGGATCAGGTGCCCGGGCAACTGGCCGACGCGCAGTCGGCGCTTGCGGACACTCAGAGCCAGCAACGGCGCCGTCAGCAGGTGGCGGCTGACCTGCAGGTGCTGGTCGGTCAGCGGCCCGACGCCACTGAAGCAGTGACCGAGGCGCGGCTGTCAGAGCAGCGCTGCGCGGCCCTGGTGCAGGCAGCAGCGGAAGCACTGGCATCCAGTGAACAGATTGTCGAGCAGGGGCGGTCGGATCATCCCTCCGTGGCGGTGCGGGTGGCCCACCTGGAATCCGTGAGGGACGCGCATCGAGTGGCGCTGGACGCGCTGCGGCTCGAAGATCGTCGTCGTGAGGAGCTGCGTCGCAGCGTCGAGGTGCTGGACGACACTCTCGAACGGGCGGGGTTTCCCGACGTGGATGCGGCGCAGGCCGGCCTGCTGGACCCGAGCCGGGTCGAGGAGCTGGACAAGGACGTCAAGGCCTGGGACGACGACCTCACCGACGTCGAGCGGACGCTGCGGGATCTGGCTGACGTGGATATCGACAACACGCTGGATCTTGAGACGATCGGCGAACGGTGCGCGGCGGCCACCGCGCATGCTCGGCAGGCGGCGGCGCTGGCCAGTGCACTGCAGGACCGGCTCGCGCGCGCCAGGCCCCGCCGGGAGCAACTGCAGCTCAGGCTCGAGCACGCATCGCAGGTGCGGGCCGACACGGAACCGGTGATCCGGATGGCGGACCTTGCCACCGCACAGCGCCATGAGGTGATACACCGGGTGAAACTGTCCTCCTTCGTGCTGATGCGCCGTTTCGAGGACGTCGTGAGAGCGGCCAACGACCGCTTGGATGCCATCTCGGAAGGTAGGTACCAGTTGGCGGTGGAAGGCCAGGGCCTGGACGCCCGTACCCAGGCCGGCCTGGATCTCCGGATCTACGACGGCCGCTCGGATTCGAAGCGCTCGACGCGGTCGTTGAGCGGCGGCGAACGCTTCTACGTCTCCTTGGCGCTCGCGCTGGGCCTGGCCGACGTCGTGCGTGCCGAATCCGGTGGCGTTGAGCTCGGCACGTTGTTCATCGACGAGGGCTTCGGGTCACTGGATCTCGAGGTGCTCGAGGAGGTCATGGACATGCTGGAACAGGTCCGGGTCGGAGAGGACCGGGTGATAGGCCTGATCAGTCATGTGGACCTGCTCAAGAGCCGGATCGATCCCCGCATCAGTGTGCGTCGCGATCCCGTCCGTCCCGGTGTCAGCACGCTGGAGGTTCACGTGTGAGGCTGCCGGACCTGCTCGATGAGGCGATCCTCGCGGTGGTCGCGGCCATCCCGGTCGGCCGTCTGGTCAGTTACGCGGACGTGGCCGAGATCGCGTCGGAGGCCGGATATCCGTGCGGTCCTCGCCGTGTGGCCCGGGCGCTGTCCGAGCACGGTGACCAGGTGCCGTGGTGGCGGGTGGTGCAAGCGGCGGGAACGCTGGCTGAACCAGTCCGCCACACGGGCAAGTGCCCTGCTGGCTGCCGAAGAGGTCCAGGTCGACGGTCGCCGAGTGGGACTGGAGGAACGCCGGTGGCGACCCTCCCGGCGGGAGTTGTCGCAGGTCGTTGCGCGGATCGAGGGCGGCGGGACCTGACAAACGGTGGGATCATGGAGCAGTGATAGACGTCAGCCCCGAGCGGTTCGAGCAGTTGGTGGCCGCAGCCATCGACGTCATCCCCGCCGACCTCGCCGCCCACATGGACAACGTGGCCATCGTGATCGAGGACCACGCGCCCGAGGACCATCCTGGCGTGCTCGGGCTGTACGAGGGGATCCCGCTGACGGCCAGAGGCGCCTGGTATGTGGCCGCGATGCCGGACCGTATCCGCATCTTCCGGATTCCGATCCTGCAGATGTGCTCCACGCAGGCCGACGTGGTCCGCGAGGTGTACATCACCGTGGTGCACGAAGTCGGGCACCACTTCGGCATCGACGACGACCGCCTCCACGAACTGGGCGTGGGCTGACCCGGACTTACCAGAACGGTAAGATCGGTTTATACTTTGAGGTATGGACGAGAAACTGAGATCACTTCTGGAAGATGTGGCGTCAGGAAAGGTGCCTGCGGAGCAGGCCGCGGAACAAATCGAGAAGTTGCAGGGGGACGGCGCCGCCGTCGCGGTGGGCGAAGAGCCGGTGGCCCGCATCGTGATCAAGGCCGGGGCGGTGCGCCTGAACATCCACGGCGATCCGAACGTCTCCGAGGCCGTCGCCCATGGCCCCCACACGATGCGACGCGAGGGCGACGCGCTGCTCATCGACACGAACACGACCGCCGGCGACTACGCCGTCGAACCACCCCGGTCGGCGTTCATGACGTGGGTCGGACAGATGGTCAACCGGGTAGGTGCGACGTTGGACATCCGGGTCAACCCGGATCTACCCATCCAGGTGCTGCTCGTGGGTGGACCCCTGGAAATGTCCGGAACCCGAGCGGGCGCGTCGGTGGGGGTGGAAGCCGGGTCTGCGCAGCTCTCCGGTGAAGGGCCTCTGCTGTTCGACGTGGCCAGCGGCAGCGGTCGGGTCGATTGGACGTTCCGCGGGCAGTCGCGGGTCCGCGCCGACATGGGCTCGGTCAGCGTCACGGTCCGCCCGGACTCCGACGTGGTCGTGACGGCGGACACCTCGCTGGGGCAGGCCATCGTCAAGTCCCATCACGGCATTCTGAAGGCACCGCAGGACGCGACCACAGTGCCGGTGACGGTGGGGGCTGGCACCGGAGCGCTCACCGTGAGTTCCCGGATGGGGTCCGCCCAGGTGACGATGGCATGAGCGACATGCACGCGCCACCGTCGGCCTGCCCGGTGTGCCAGGAACAGTTGATCACCACGCGTTTGAGTTGTCCCTCCTGCCACACGGAGATCTCGGGGACGTTCGCGCAATGCCGGTTCTGTGAACTCAGCGCTGCGGACCAGCAACTGTTGGAGGTGTTCCTGCGCTCACGGGGCAACCTGCGCGACGTGCAAGCCCACCTCGCGGTGTCCTACCCGACGGCGCGCCAGCGGTTCAACGACCTGCTGAGTCGCTTGGGGTTCGATGAGCCGGTCGTCAAACCCGACGAGGTGATGCGCGACCTCGCGGCCGGCCGGATCAGCGTCGACGAGGCACAAGCCCTGCTGGAGCACGAGCGCCGCTAGTCGTTGCCCTCGCGGCGCGACTTCTCCTGCGTTTCGCGAAGCCGCATCTCGTCCAGTGTCGGGGCGCCCCCGCCAAGTCTGGCCGGCCACCACCAGGCGCCCGCCTCCGGTTTGGGTTCGTACGCCTCAAGTGTCTCGTCCCACAGACCCTGCATCACCGAACGCAGGTGGGCGGTCGCCTCGATCGGGTCGTCCTCCGGGGTCACCATGAACGGCTCGCCCACGCGCAGCGCGACCAGGGTGCCGCGGGTCATCTCCCGCTTGCGTCCCTTGGTCCACAGTCGCTGACCCCCGAACGTGATCATCGGGACCACGGGCACGGTGGCCTCGGCAGCCATGCGTACCGCACCGGTCTTGAAGTCCTTGACCTCGAAGGACTGGCTGATGGTCGCCTCCGGGAACACGCCGACGACCTCGCCGTTGCGCAGCCATTCCACCGCGTGGTCCAGCGACCCGGCGCCGGCCGAGCGGTCCACCGGGATGTGGTGCATGGATCGCATCAGGGGCCCGGAGACCTTGTGGTCGAAGGTCGCCTTCTTGGCCATGAAGCGCACCAACCGTTTCGACGGCCGAGCCGCGTATCCGCAGAAGATGAAGTCGAGATAGGAGACGTGGTTACTTGCCAGGACCGCGCCGCCGGTGCGCGGCACGTGCTCGCCCCCGGTCAGGGAGAAGTGGATGTTGAACGCGCGGAAGAACGTGTATGCCGTGGCGATGATGGGCGGGTATGTGATGTCCAGCACACAGGTAACCGTAGTTCACTGACGGCCGCCGGTGTCCGCAGGTAGACCGAAGAGGTGATGGGAAATCCAGTTCCTGATCGGCTCCTGTCGACGGATCCATTTCTCCGCGCGGCGTTGGGCCTTCTCCTGCTTCGCCGGGGCCTGCCGGTACCGGAAGTGTGCCCATGGGGATCCGGGCCGCGCGACCCGGACGGCCGCGAACCAGCCGATCGGCGCGAACAGCATGGCCAATGCGGCCATCCAGAGTTTGCCCTTGAGGATCGTGACCGAGATCGGCAGCAGCCAGAACAGGACGAACAAGACCGAAGAGGTGACGCTGAGCCAGAAACTCGTCACCTCGTCGGCGGGGGGTTTGTTGGGCGCGATGATCAGCAGCGCGCAGAACAGGACGACAGCCGCCAGGGTGACCGCATCGGCGGACAGGCGGCCCTCACTGCTCCAGTAGACGTCGTCGAGGTGCAGGACCATCGCGAATTCGTCGAGGACCAGGGCGGCGCCCACCCCGAACATCAGGCCCGCGACCTGCCGCCAGAGCCCCCTCTCGGTGGAACCCAGGGCCAGGACGCCGCCCAGGAGTAGCACGATCAGTCCGGGGACCACGTGATGGATGTGGACATCGCCGGTGGACACGTTGCGGAACGGGCCTCTGCCCGCGCGGATCATGCGCGTGATCATGCGGGTGACCAAGAACGTGACCAGGAACGCCAACAGCGCGAACAGCATCGGCTGGCGTCCCGGCTCGAGGACCTCGCGGGAGTACCAGTCGACCATGTGCACAGCGTAGGGATGCCGGACGGTTCAAGCCCGTCCTGATTCAACGCGGATCGGGGGTTGCGACGGTGGACGGCGGGTCAATCCGATGGATTGTGCTTCCGGTTCGCGTAGATTGTTCGCTATGCGGGCGATGATCGGGAGCATGATCCGTGGCTGAGGCGGCGCGGAGCAGTGCGTCGTTGGCCCGCGACCCCCAGACTCCGGGCAAGACCCTGTCCAAACTTGCCCATCACAAGAGTTGGTCGGTGCGAGCCGACGTGGCCAGCAATCCCAGGACCCCGGCCAAGGCACTGATGAGCCTGGCGGAGGACAAGCGCTGGGAGGTGCGCACCGAAGTCGCCTTGAACCACCACGCCTCGTCCAAGGTTCTGGAGCTGCTGGCGCAGGACGACAACAAGTCGGTGCGGACGGCCGTCGCGCTCAATCCGAAGGCATCCGGTGCCGCACTGCGCAGGCTGGCCAAGGACAAGTCAGCGGTGGTACGACAGCGTGTCGCGGAGAACCGCAGTGCCCCCAGTGGCGTGATCCGCAAGTTGGCCGCCGATGAGAGCCGGGCGGTCCGGCGTGCCGCCGACGACAATCATCGGAGTCCGAAGAAGGTCAAGTGATGCTGCTGTCGCAGATGACGGCCGAGCAGGTGGCGTCCTTGACCTGGACCGTGGTTCCGGAGCCGCTGGTCGGTCCGCCGTTCCCGTCGCCGATCATCGCCGACCCGACCTTTCTGGGGCCGGGGAGCACACCTGAACGTGATTGGCGGATGTGGGCGCACTCGTTGATCGGTCTGCACGCTTTGCGCAGCGACGACGGTCTCCGGTGGCGCCGTTCGGGCACCGTGGCGCGCAACGCTCTGCGCGGGTACATCGTGGACACGCACCAGTCGGCGCGCTACCGCCTGTTCTACGAGAAGACACGACTGTTCCTGCCCCTGGGTCTGCCGTGGCGTTCCCGAATCGAGTCCCGTGGCAGTGACGACCTCGTTCATTGGCACGCGCCGGTCACGCTGTTGAACCCGAGCCTGGCGTGGCACCTGAACGGACGCAGTCGGTCGGTGTCCAACCCCTGCCTGGTGGAATTGCCCGACGGCCGCTGGCGCCTGTACTACTCGGCTGGCCTGACCGCGCTGCCCGACTGCGGGTTCTCCGAGCCGACGTACATCGGGGTCGCCGAGTCGGCCGGCGTCGATGGTCCGTTCCGGACGCTTCCTGAACCGTTGCTGGGTCCCGGGGATGGTCCGGCGAGTCTGTCGGCCGGTGCGATCAAGGTGCTGCGGGTCACCGACGGTTGGGTGGGGTTCCAGAACGCGATCACCTGGAACGGCGAACACTCCGGTTCGGAGATCTGGGTGCTGGGGTCGACCGACGGCTTGCGGTGGCAGGTGTTGTCCGACGCCCCAGCGATCGCCCCGACCGGCTCCGGCTGGATGGCCACCCATGTCTACGCGCTCGACGTGAGGGACACGCCGGTAGGGCCGCGGATGTACTTCAACGCACGCGACGACTACCACTGGACGCGGGGCCGGGAGCGGATAGGACTTGCGACCCCGGCGTAGGGGCCCGGCGACAGGCGCCGACCGGCGATGGGTGCCCCCGAGGCGATTCGAACGCCTGCACATGGCTCCGGAGGCCACTGCTCTATCCCCTGAGCTACGGGGGCTCTGGGCATTCCCCAGCGTAGCAACGCCGGTCCTGTCCCGGACCGTGCGGATCGGGCAGTACCGTCGTGGTATGCGCTGGTCGGTGGTTGCACTTGCCGCTCTACTGGTCGGATGCGGCCCGGTGACGCCGACCGTGCAACCCACAGCGCTGCCGGGACCGGTTGCGGCGGGCGCACCGGACGCGGCGATCTCCGTGGCCGATCAGCAATGGGAGATATGCACGCGCAAGCAGTTGCGCCAGTATCCGCCCGTACTCGACGAGTTGGCGCCGTCGTATTACGCCGGTCCGTGGTGTCAGAGCGCAGACGGCGGGAACCGGTACCTGTGGATCTACGCCCGGCCGCTGTTCCAGGGCGAAACCCCGCAGGAGGTGCGCAAGTACGTCAACGAGGACGCCAGTCTGCTGGTGCGCGGCCTGCGGACCACCGGCTACCAGCCGGTGCGGGCCGGGGCGAGAAGCCGTGACGTCTTCTACGAGGCCCGTCGACCGACCTCTCCGAATCTGGTGAGCGTCGCAGTGCTCGGGGAGAACGTGCCGCAGGAAGGGCAGTCGTACGCCGGTGATAACCCGCTGCGCGTCGTGGTGGCCGTGCGTGAGGCCGGACCCGAAGATACCCCGAGCCCGAGCCCCTAGTCTTGGGTCCATGACCCCCGACGCCCTCACCGAAGTCATCAGCGCGGCCCTGACCCGAGTCCCCGAGGTCGAGGGGATCACCGCCGAGGTCCGCGTGGACCGCCCGAAGAACCGTGACCACGGCGACTACTCCACGAACATCGCGATGGTCCTGGCCAAGCGGGCCGGACTGGCCCCGAGGGATCTGGCCGCCAAGGTCGTCGAGCAACTACGCGGCCAGAACGGTATCGAGGCGGTGCAGATCGCCGGCCCTGGGTTCATCAACATCACGCTGGCCGCGGACTCCGCCGGAGCGATCGCCCGCTCGATCGTCGAGCAGGGCGCGGACTACGGGACCATCGATGCGTTGCAGGGCACTGCGCTCAACCTCGAGTTCATCTCTGCGAACCCCACCGGTCCGCTGCACCTCGGCCACACCCGCTGGGCGGCCGTCGGGGACGCCATGGCGCGCGTGCTGGCGGCGGCGGGAGCCGAGGTGACCAGGGAGTTCTACGTCAATGACCGCGGCGTCCAGATGGACAAGTTCGGTCAGTCGCTGGAGGCATCGGCGCGCGGCGCGCAGGTGCCCGACGGCGGTTATCAGGGCGACTACATCCACGATCTGGCACGGAAGATCGTGCAGGACGACCCCGCGATCCTGGAACTGCCGGAGGACCGGCGGTGGATCGCGTTCCGGGAGGCCGGCTACGCCCTGCAACTGCAGCAGCAGAAGGACGTGCTGGACAACTTCCGCACCCATTTCGACGTCTGGTACTCCGAACGCTCGTTGCACGAATCGGGTGCGGTGGACCGTGGCATGCAGAAGCTGCGCGAGGAGGGTCACGTCTACGAGCAGGACGGCGCGGTGTGGCTGCGCACCACGGACTTCGACGACGACAAGGACCGCGTGCTGATCAAGGCAGACGGGGAACTCACCTACTTCGCCTCGGACACGGCCTACTACGTCAACAAGCGCGACCGTGGGTTCGACGTCTGCGTGTACCTGCTCGGTGCCGACCATCACGGCTACGTCAACCGGCTACGCGCGGTGGCTGCCTGCGCCGGAGACGACCCCGACTACAACATCGAAATCCTCATCGGGCAGTTGGTGAAGATGTTCAAGGGCGGGCAGGAGGTGCGGTTGAGCAAGCGGGCCGGCGCCATGGTGACGTTGGAGGATCTGGTCGACGAGGTCGGCGTCGATGCCGCGCGCTACACCCTGATCCGCTATCCGGCCGACTCGCCGCTCACGATGGATCTCGACCTGCTGGTGCAGCGCACCAACGACAACCCCGTCTACTACGTGCAGTACGCCCATGCCCGGATCTCCTCGGTCCTGCGCAATGCGGCGGAACTGGGCATCGACTGGCGGGCCGCAGAATTCGACCCGGGTCTGCTCGAGCACGAGCGGGAGTCGGCGCTGCTCGGGGTGCTCGCTGAGTTCCCCCGGATCATCGCGACGGCCGCCGAACTGCGCGAACCGCATCGGGTCGCGCGGTACTTGGAGGAAGTGGCCACCGCCTACCACAAGTTCTACGACTCGTGCCGGGTCCTGCCGCGCAACGACGAGGAACTCGCACCGCTGCACATCGCGCGGCTGTGGCTGTGCGCCGCGTCCAGACAGGTGGTGGCCAACGGCCTGGATCTGTGCGGGGTGCAGGCTCCCGAGCGGATGTAGTCGCCGCCGACGTCGCACGGATACGCTGACGTGCATGCCAGCTCACCCCGCCGGCCCCCGGCACGAGGACCTCACGCATTCGGCCCCGATCGGGGAACCGCCCGCCGACCTTAACGCCTTGTCCGAGTCCGTGTGGCCATCCACCGCGGCCCGCGTCGACGGCGTGCTCCAACTCGCCGGGATCCCGGTCACCGAGGCCGTGGCCGAATACGGATCGCCGTTGTTCCTGCTGGACGAACGTCACTTCCGGCAGGCCGCCCGAGCCTACGCACAGGCCTACGCCGGGGCCGACGTCTACTACGCGGCCAAGGCCTTCCTCTCCGGGCGGATCGCGCGCTGGGCCGACGAGGAGGGGTTGCGCATCGACGTATGCACCATGGGGGAGTTGGAGGTCGCCCTGCGGGCCGGTGTGTCCGGCGACCGTCTGCTCTTCCACGGCAACAACAAGAGCGAGCAGGAGTTGCGGCGCGCGCTCGACGTCGGCGTCGGCCGCATCGTGGCCGACTCGTTCGACGAGATCGGCCGGCTGTCGCGCCTGGCCGCCGCAGGCCGGGGTCCGCCCCAATGTGCTGATCCGGGTGACCGTAGGCGTGGAGGCGCACACCCACGAGTTCATCGCCACCGCCCATGAGGACCAGAAGTTCGGCCTCGCGCTGGCCGGTGGGGTGGCGGCCTCGGCGGCCAAGGCCGTGGCCGACGACCCGCACCTCAACCTGATCGGTCTGCACAGCCACATCGGTTCCCAGATCTTCGACGCCGCAGGTTTCGAGGTGGCCGCGCACCGCATGGCGGGTCTGGTCGCCGACCTGGTGACCGACGGGCACCGGAATCGAAGAACTGAATCTCGGCGGCGGAATGGGCATCGCCTACACCCCCGACGACGACCCCCCACGGGTGCAGGACATGGCCAAGCAGTTGCAGTCGATCGTCACCCGCGAGTGCGAACTGGCCGGGGTGCCGGTGCCGCGTCTGGCGGTGGAGCCTGGACGGGCCATCGTCGGCAGCGCCGGGATCACCGTGTACGAGGTGGGCACCGTGAAGCCGGTGGACCTCGGTGGTCGCTCGCGGCTGTACGTCTCGGTGGACGGCGGGATGAGCGACAACATCCGCACGGCGCTCTACGGTGCCGATTACACGGTGGTCTTGGCGGGTCGGGAGTCCAGTGCCGAGCCGGTGCTGAGCCGGGTCGTGGGCAAGCACTGCGAGAGCGGGGACGTGGTGGTGCGCGATGCGTGGCTGCCGGCCGACGTTCGGCCGGGGGACCTGCTGGCGGTGGCGGCCACCGGTGCGTACTGCCGCAGTATGGCCAGCAACTACAACTACGTGCCCAGGCCCGCGGTGGTGGCGGCGCTGGACGGAATGTGCTCGGTGGTTCTGCACCGCGAGAGCCTTGAGGACCTGATCCGCGCAGACGCCGCCTTCGAGTAGACAAGTCCTTCGGATTTCAGCGGCAGTCGGTGTTGGTAGCCGACCCTTCCTGTGCCGGGCATAAACGCAAACGCTACCCAAACCGCGAGCGTGGAGTTGGCTGATCGCCGCATCGAGTATTTGCGTCGGCGAACCGAAACTCTGCGTTTGGTGCCGTTCGTGCAGTTGGCTGCTGCTCGTCGCGCGACGAACGCCAACGAACTGCACGAACGCCACCAAACAGGCCCATGCACCGTGCGCGTTGGCGAGACCGGTGACGCGGTTCAAGCAGCAGCCGTCCTTGCATGAGGGTCGAACCCGACTGGCCTTGGAACCGAGGAAACTCTTCTCGGCGAAGATCCGAGGGGTCCATCGGTCACCGAAAGGAGCTCCGGCCGCGGCCGAAGCATCGAGCCGCCAACAGAGCCCCAGTCAACCCCCCCTGAAATCCGAAGGACCCCTCGACAACAGCGCCGCGCCCCTGACGTCGACCATGCCAGGCGTGGGAGACTGTCAGCGTGTCTGATTCTGTGGTGCGTGTAGCCCTGCTCGGAGGCGGAACTGTCGGTTCGCAGGTCGCCCGCCTGCTCACCGATTCGGCCGAGGACCTGCAGGCCCGAGTGGGAGCTCCGCTGGAGCTGGTGGCCGTCGCCGTGCGTGACGTGAACAAGCCCCGACCGGGCATCCCCTCCGACCTGCTGACCGATGACCCGTTCGCGGTGGTCAAGCGTGGGGACATCGACATCGTCGTGGAAGTAATGGGGGGCATTGAGCCGACCAAGGAACTGCTCGAGGTCGCCCTGGGCAACGGGGCCAGCGTCATCACGGCGAACAAGGCCCTGCTCAGCGAACATGGGGCCGGTCTGCACGAGATCGCCTTCCAGCACGGCGTCGACCTGTTCTACGAAGCGGCTGTGGCCGGCGCGATTCCACTGCTGCGACCATTGCGCGAATCGTTGGCCGGCGACCGGGTGCAGCGGGTCCTGGGTATCGTCAACGGCACCACCAACTACATCCTCACCAAGATGGACGAGGAGGGCGCCGACTACGACGAGGTGCTCGCTGAGGCGCAGCGGCTCGGTTACGCCGAGGCGGATCCCACCGCGGACGTCGAGGGCCACGATGCGGCGGCCAAGGCCGCCATTCTCGCGACGTTGGCCTTCCATTCCAGCGTCACGCTGTCCGACGTCTACTGCGAGGGCATCAGTTCGGTCACGTTGCGCGACGTCCAGGCCGCCAGCGACTTGGGTTTTGTCATCAAGCTGCTGGCCGTCGCCGAGCGCACCCCCGATTCCGGGATCGTCACCCGGGTCCACCCGGCCATGGTGCCGCGGTCACACCCGCTGGCCAGTGTCCGAGATGCGTTCAACGCCGTGTTCGTGGAAGCGGAATCCGCCGGCCCGATGATGTTCTACGGTCGTGGTGCCGGTGGCGAGCCGACCGCGAGTGCGGTGCTGGGTGATCTGGTGAGCGCTGCGCGCAACCGCCGCGCGGGGGCGTCCGGGCAGGCCCAGTCGGTGTATGCCGGTCTCACCCCGCGCCCCGTGGGGGAGGCGACCACCCGGTACACGGTGAACCTGGACGTGGTCGACCGTCCCGGCGTGCTGGCCCAGGTCGCCACCTGCTTCGGCGATCACGACGTGTCCATCCAGACCGTCCGGCAGGACACCGACGAGCAGAGCGGCCGGGCAGCGCTGCTCATCCGTACCCATGCGGCCTCCGAAGCGGATCTGGCCGCGACGGTCGACGCGCTGCGGGACCTGGACATCGTCAACGAGGTGGCCGCCGTCATGCGCGTGGAGGGTGAGGAATGAGCGCTCACGTCTGGCGGGGGATCATCGAGGAGTATCGCGAACACCTGCCCATCAGCCCCGAGGCGCCGATCATCACCCTTCGCGAGGGCGGCACACCGCTCGTGCGGGCGAACCGGGTCAGCGAGATGACCGGCTGTGATGTCTACCTGAAGGTCGAAGGGGCCAACCCGACGGGGTCGTTCAAGGACCGCGGGATGACCATGGCGATCTCGATGGCCGCTCAGGAAGGCGCCAAGGCGGTGATCTGCGCGTCCACCGGGAACACGAGTGCGAGTGCGGCGGCGTACGCCGTGCGCGCGGACATGGTGTGCGCGGTCCTGGTGCCCGCGGGCAAGATCGCGATGGGCAAACTCGCGCAGGCCCTGGTGCACGGAGCCCGCTTGCTGCAGGTCGATGGGAATTTCGACGACTGCCTGACGCTGGCCCGCGAACTGTCCGAGGACTACCCGGTGGCCCTGGTCAACAGCGTCAACCCCGCCCGGATCGAGGGCCAGAAGACCGCCAGTTTCGAGATCGTGGACCAACTGGGCAAGGCGCCGGACATCCACTGCCTGCCGGTCGGCAACGCCGGCAACATCACGGCCTATTGGAAGGGCTATGAGGAGTACTCCGCCAAGCCCCGGATGTGGGGCTTCCAGGCCGCCGGCGCCGCTCCAATAGTGCGCGGAGCGCCCGTGCGCAGCCCCCAGACCATCGCGACCGCCATCCGGATCGGGAATCCAGCCTCGTGGCAGCAGGCCGAGGCGGCTCGCGACGACTCCGGTGGCCTGATCGACATGGTCACCGACCGGCAGATCCTCAGTGCCTACAAGTTGCTCGCGGCCGGCGAAGGGGTCTTCGTGGAACCGGCCTCGGCCGCCGGCGTGGCCGGCCTGTTGGCTCGCCACGCGGAAGGTCAACTGGACTCCGGGCAGACCATCGTGTGCACGGTCACCGGCAACGGGCTCAAGGATCCGCAATGGGCGATCTCCGGTGCTCCCCAGCCGGTCCGTATCGCGGTCGATGCCCCCGCGGCCGCCGCCGAACTGGGCCTCATCTGATGACGGTGGTGGTGCAGGCGCCCGCCACCTCTGCGAACCTCGGCCCTGGCTTCGACTGCCTCGGTCTGGCTTTGGAGTTCCGGGATCGGGTCACCTTCGAGATGGCTGACCAGACCTCGGTGACGGTCAACGGCGAAGGCGCCGGTGAAGTGAACCGCGGACCCGACCACCTGATCCTGGCCACGGTGCGGACGGCCTTTCAGGAGTGCGGGCAACCTGTACCCGAGATAGCCGTGCACTGTGAGAACAACATCCCGCACGGGCGTGGCCTGGGCAGTTCGTCCGCGGCGATCGTGACCGGGCTGGCCGGCGCCCGGGCGCTCGGCGCGAAGCTCGACGAGGCGGACCTACTGGCGATGGCCACCCGGATCGAGGGTCATCCCGACAACGTGGCACCGGCGTTGCTCGGTGGTCTGACGATCTCCTGGATGCAGGGACTCAGCGGCCGGGCAGTGCGCCTGGACCCGGCTCCGGGGCTGGCCGCCACTGTTGCGGTGCCCGACGACCGTCTTCCGACTTCCACCGCCCGGTCACTGCTGCCGGATCAGGTGCCATTCGGCGACGCTGTTCATGTCCTCGGACGCAGCGCGCTGGCCGTTGCGGCGTTCACCTCGCATCCGGAACTGCTCATGCCCGCGACCGAGGACCGGATTCATCAGCGTTACCGCGCCCAGGCCTATCCGCAGTCGTTGGCGCTGGTGGAGGAACTCCGTGAACAAGGTATTCCTGCGGCTATCTCCGGGGCTGGACCCAGTGTGATCGCTTTCGGTCGGGGATTCTCGGTGCCCGACGGATGGCGCTGCCTCGAGGTTCCGGTCGCCCATGACGGGGTCCGCGTATCCGGGCAGTAGAAGGCTCATCTGGCGGGCTAACCGGTCCTCCGGATTTCAGGCTTCTGTGACGAGCCCTGTCCGACCTGTGATCGCTCAACGCGAGAGCGCCATGGCCGTCGGCACTTCCCTACCCCCTGAGCCAGCTGTGAAGGACTCCGAGGCGCCGCGATTGCTGGCTCACACCGTCCGGGGCACTTTGCCCGTGAGCTTCATCATTCGACACATCATCCGGTGCCCGCCGTCGGAGGCCCGCCCGAACATCAGCGGGCAGCCCCCGTCGATGACCATCACCCCGGCCTCCCGGCCGATCCGGGTCGCCTCGTCCGAGACGCTGCCGGCCCCGAAGGACCGATGCATCCAGGCGTACTTGATGCCCAGGTCCACGATCTCTCGCATCGTGGCGGGCGCGCGGTCGGCGGCGGTCGCGATGACCACGGCGTCCACCCCGCCGGGAATCGACGCGAGATCCGGGTACGTCGGATCGCCTTCGGCGGACTCGGCATTGGGATTGACCGCGAAAACGGTGTAACCCCGCTCGCGCAGTCGTGTGTACACGGTGTTGCTGCCGTGGCCCTCGGGGTGACTCGACACGCCGGTGACGGCGATACGTTTCTGGTTCAGGAATTCGGCGGCGGCATCGGCGATCTTCACGGCACCATCTCCTCGTGACAGGACCGATTCTACGCTCCTGGTCGCACGGACGCGGGCCATTCCTGGGGGGTCGAGCGGACGACGAAGACCGCCCCTACGCGATGTTGCCCCGGCCGGGTTCTTTCACTGCTGGTAACGGGAGTGTTACAGTAGGGGCAGCCAGGGCGTTAGCACTCGTGGCGATTCACCGGAGCAGACTTCAAACTCCTCACTTCTCCACGTAGACGCCTCCCGGCAATACCTGTCCGCTGTGAACGACCTTCGTTCACCTTGTTGGGCGATCTCGCCCCGACGTCCATGAAAGGACGTGTCAGTTGACTGACACCACTATCGAATCAGCCCCCGCCAGCAAGCGTCGTCCCGGTCTGTCCGGCATGCTCCTGGCCGACCTGCGCAAACTCGCCTCCGATCAGGGAATCTCCGGGGCTTCATCCATGCGCAAGAGTGAACTCATCGCCGCCCTGGGCGGCTCCAGCAAGACCACCGCGCCGGCGGCCTCCGGCTCCGACTCCCCGCAGGACTCCGGCTCCGCGTCGTCCTCCGATGCGTCGAGCGATCAGCAGCGCAGTTCTGAGAAGCCTGAACCGCAAGCTCGTTCCGCGCGCACCGATGACCAGCAGCAGAACCGTGAGAGCGGCGACCGTGAGCAGGACCGTGAGAGCGGCAACCGCGAGCAGGACCGCGAGGGCAACCGGGACCGTCAGCAGGACCGCGAGGCGGCAACCGCGACCGTCAGCAGAACCGTGAAGGCGGCAACCGCGAGCAGAACCGTGAAGGCGGCAACCGCGAAGGCGGCAACCGCGAAGGCGGGAACCGCGAGGGCGGCGGTCGCAACAGTCGCCGCCGTCGTGGCCGTGACCGCAACCGCGGCGACCGCGACCGCGACCGCGACCAGAACCGCAACCGCCGCGACGACAGCGAACCCGAGGTCGGCGAGGACGAGGTCCTGGTCCCCGTGGCCGGCATCCTCGACGTGCTCGACAACTATGCCTTCCTGCGCACGACCGGCTATCTGCCCGGCCCGACCGACGCCTACTTGAGCCTGGGCCTGGTGAAGAAGTACGCCCTGCGCAAGGGTGATCACGTGGTCGGCGCGATCCGCCCGCAGCGTGACAACGAGAACTCGCGGCAGAAGTACAACCCGCTGGTTCGCATCGACAAGGTCAACGGACTCGACCCGGACAACTCGCGCGAGCGCAAGGACTTCGGCAAACTCACTCCGCTGTACCCCCAGGCGCGACTGCGGCTCGAGGGTGAGAGCCACAACATGACCACCCGCATCATCGACCTGGTCGCCCCGATCGGCAAGGGCCAGCGCGGACTGATCGTCTCGCCCCCGAAGGCGGGCAAGACGATGGTGCTGCAGCGAATCGCCAACGCGATCACGACGAACAACCCAGAGGTCCACCTCATGGTGGTCCTGGTCGACGAGCGACCTGAAGAGGTCACCGACATGAAGCGTTCGGTGAAGGGCGAGGTCATCGCCTCGACCTTCGACCGTCCCGCGGAGGATCACACCACCGTCGCCGAGCTCGCGATCGAGCGCGCTAAGCGACTTGTGGAGATGGGACAGGACGTCGTCGTTCTGCTGGACTCCATGACGCGCCTGGGCCGTGCCTACAACCTCGCAGCCCCCGCTTCTGGACGCATCCTGTCCGGTGGTGTGGACTCTGCCGCGCTGTATCCGCCGAAGAAGTTCTTCGGTGCCGCGCGGAACATCGAAGAAGGCGGTTCACTGACGATCATCGCCACCGCTCTGGTGGAGACCGGATCGCGTATGGACGAGGTCATCTTCGAGGAGTTCAAGGGCACCGGCAACATGGAGCTCAAGCTGGATCGCCGCCTGGCGGACAAGCGGATCTTCCCGGCGGTGGACGTGGATGCGTCCGGTACCCGCAAGGAAGAGCTGCTCATGAGCACCGAGGAGCTCAAGATCGTCTGGAAGTTGCGCCGCGTGCTGCACGCTCTGGACACCATGCAAGGGATCGAGTTGCTGCTCAGCAAACTGCGTGAGACGCAGAACAACTACGAGTTCCTGCGCCAGGTACAGCAGACGACGCCGGCCGGCCTCGAGGCAGAGGTTCCGGACGGGATGGGCGAACTGTAGAGGGTCTGATCGCCCGCTCGCCGGGCGCGACGGGTCACCGATGCCCGTGTCACGACGTTGCCGCCACGACCAGGGTGTGTCGCAGCAAATGCGTGACACGGGCATCGTGGTTCCCGGGAGTTCCGGCGGGGAGGGGCGCCTCGCGTGGGCAGTGTGGTTCTTCGGATTTCTGTTGGCAGCAGGTCCAAAGGTCACGCGGTGGATTGTGAGCGAGAATCCGGCTGACCGCAGCGTAGACGTCGAGTGATCGGTACTGGCCGGAGAGCCCGAATCCTGCGTTGGTTGGAGACTGAGCCACGCAGAAGGGTCGGTCCGGCTGCCGCGTCTCCGGCGATGCGGCTCTGAGGTCACGAACCCAGCGGTGAGGCCGACTGCATCTCCACATGTGGCGAACGAACCTCCGGCAGTCACGTTCTCTCAAGGCTCTTCACAATAGTGTGTGACAAACGGTATAGTTGAAGCGTGACAGCGAGCATGGATATGCATCTGCAGGAACTGCGCCGCGGCACGGTCGTGCTGGCAAGTCTGCTGATCCTGCGGACTCCCGAGTACGGTTACCGACTCCTCGAGTCGCTGGCAGCCGCCGGGATCGGCGTTGACGCCAACACGCTGTACCCGTTGTTGCGGCGCCTTGGAGAAGCAAGGCCTGCTGACCAGCGATTGGAACACCGACGACACGCGCCCGCGCAAGTACTACCAGACCACGGCGGCGGGCCGTGACGTGGCGGATCGGTTGGCTGCGGACTGGGCGCGCTTGAACGGCGCGCTGGAGGAGCTCACGACAGAAGGGAAGCGATCCTGATGGCCACGTTGACCGAGAGATACGTGGATGCCGCGGTTTCCGGAGTGGCCCAATCCCAGCGTGACGATGTTGCAGCCGAGCTCCGTACGTCGCTTGCTGACGCGGTCGACGATCTGACGGCGCAGGGTCTCCCGCCCGATGAGGCCGAGGTCCGCGCGCTGACTGACCTGGGCGATCCCGCGGCGCTTGCCGAACGGTTCGGCGGAAGGCCACGGCACCTGATCGGTCCTGCCTACTTCGGCCACTACGTGCAGCTGTTGCGCACTCTTCTGTTCGTCGTGCTCCCGATCGTCGGCGTCGCCTCCCTGCATCGCACAAGGCCTGACAGACGCCTCGCCCATCGAGGGCGTGCTCAGCGCGCTGGGTGTCGTGTTCCAGGTCGGGGTCCAGATTGCGTTCTGGGTGACCGTCGTCTTCGCTGCACTCGAGCGTTCGCACACACCGATGCCGACACGGGCAGTGGACTCCTGACGACCTGCCGGAGGTCGTGAACCGTCGCATCGGACTTGGTGAAACCGTGTTCGGGATCAGCCTTCTGACGGTGCTGATGTGGGCGATCCTCTGGCAGCGCGACCACTGGCTCGTGACCGTCGACGGTGTGTTGGTCCCAGTGCTCAACTCCGCGGCCTGGTCTCCCTGGATCACGCTGCTGCTCGTGGTCCTGCTGGCGATGGTGGTCCTGGAGATCGTCAAGTATCGTGCAGGTCGCTGGACGCCTCGATTGGCCACGTGGAACACCGTTCTCAACCTCGGATTCGTGTCGATCGTGGTGGTGCTCTGGGCGCAAGGATCGCTGCTCTCGCCCGGCATCCTCGAGGCGGTCCCCGGTGGTCTGCTGAACCCGGTGCCCTGGATCGTTGTGGCCATCGTGCTATTCGACACCGCCGAGGGCTGGTGGAGTCTGCGCCGAGGGTGGAGCGGCGGGGAATAGGCGCAACCACCCCGCGCGTTACACTCGCTGTACGCCCCGGTTCACGCTGTGCGTTTTCGGCGACCCGGGACCATCAAAGGAGAATCATGAAGCCCGACATCCACCCTGAGTACGTCGAGACCACTGTCACGTGCTCGTGCGGCAACCAGTTCACGACCCGCAGCACGGCCAAGAACGGCACCATCCACGCGGACGTGTGCAACAAGTGCCACCCCTTCTACACCGGTAAGCAGAAGATTCTGGACACCGGCGGCCGCGTCGCGAAGTTCGAGAAGCGCTTCGGCAAGTCGACCTCCAAGTAGGTGTTCGAGCGGGTTGCTCTCCTGGTTGACGAGTTGCACGGGCTGGAGGCGGCACTCGCCGACCCTGCCTTGCACGCGGATCCTGCGAAAGCCCGGACCGTCGGCAAGCGGCATGCCCAGTTGCGGCCGGTCGTGGAGTTGTACCAGCAATGGCTGACGCTCGGAGAGGATGAGGGGGCCGCCCGCGAACTCGCCGAAGCCGACCCTGCGTTCGCGCAGGAAGCCGAGCAGATCGCAGTGCAGCGCGAGGAAGTCGCCGAACGCCTGAGCCAGTTGCTCGTACCACGCGACCCCCTCGACGACTCCGACGCGATCCTGGAGATCAAGGCCGGCGAGGGCGGGGATGAGTCCGCGCTGTTCGCCGGCGATCTGGTGCGCATGTACGACCGTTACGCGCAGGCCCGGGGTTGGCGCGTCGAGGTCATCGACATGGAGGAGACCAACCTGGGCGGGGTCAAGGATGCGACCATCTCGATCAAGGCCAAGGGTCAGACCGAGATCGACGACATGCCCTACGCCCGGCTCAAGTTCGAGGCCGGCGTGCATCGGGTGCAGCGGGTACCGGTCACCGAGTCGCAAGGTCGCATCCACACCTCGGCAGCGGGGGTCCTGGTCTTCCCCGAGACCGAGGACGTCGAGATCACCATCGATCCGAACGATTTGCGCATCGACGTGTATCGCTCATCGGGCCCCGGTGGTCAGAGCGTGAACACCACCGACTCCGCAGTGCGCATCACGCACGTGCCCACGGGTGTCGTCGTCTCCTGCCAGAACGAGAAATCGCAGCTGCAGAACAAGGAACAGGCGATGCGTATCCTTCGTGCGCGTCTGGTGGCGCTGGCCGAGGAGGAGAAGGAAGCAGAGGCTTCTGCGACGCGCAAGGAGCAGGTGCGCACCGTCGACCGCTCGGAGCGCATACGCACGTACAACTTCCCCGAGAACCGGCTGTCGGACCACCGCACGGGATTCAAGGCGTACAACCTCGAAGCCGTCCTGGCCGGTGAGCTCGACCCGGTGATCCAGTCATGCGTCGACGCCGACCTGCAGGCGCGCTTGGAGTCGGCGGAGTCGATGTGAGCCTGCGCCGCCGCATCGCGGCCCGGTTGCGGCAAGCCCAGGTGCCCTCGGCGGACGCCGACGCCCGGCGGCTGATCGAGCATGTGACCGGCTCCCGGATGCCCGATCCGGAACTGTCGGACGAGCAGGAGCAGACACTGCAGGAACTCGTCGATCAACGGTGCCGCCGCGTGCCGCTGCAGCACCTGACCGGTTCGGCGGGGTTCCGGTACCTCGACATGCAGGTCGGCCCCGGAGTATTCGTACCGCGTCCCGAGACGGAGGTCCTCGTCGAGTTGGCGCTGGCTCAGACGTTCGGGTCAGCGGTGGACCTGTGCACCGGCAGCGGTGCAATTGCTTTGAGCCTGGCCACGGAGACGACGGCGTCGGTGACCGGCGTGGAGGTCGATCCACGGGCCCTGGAGTGGGCCCGACGTAACGCGAAGGGCCGATACACGCTGGTTCAAGCCGATATCTGCCTCGAGGACCTTTCCGCGTTGGGTCCTGTCGACCTCGTGGTCAGCAATCCGCCCTACATCCCTGACGACATGGTTCCGCGCGACCCCGAAGTGGCTCAGCACGATCCGCAGGTCGCGCTGTTCGGCGGCGCCGACGGTCTGGACGTTGTCCGTTGTGTGGTGGCTCAGGCCCGACGACTGCTCCGGCCGGGGGGCCGGCTCCTCATCGAGCACGGGGAACTGCAGGGTGCCAGCCTTCGTGCGCTGCTCGAGGGCTTCGCAGATGTGCGCACGTGGCCGGACCTGACGGGTCGACCACGGGTCACCGGGGGAGTGCTGGTTTGATCTGCTGGGTCGGCGCTTGGCACCCTGGAGTGCGAACGGGGCGCTTTTCGACTCCCCGGCCCTTCCGACTCCTCGATCCGCGTTGGCGGCCTGCAAGGCCGGGTCACGCGCTTCTGTCACGCCAACGCGCCTGAAGCGCACGCCACCGCGCCCCGATCGCGACTGGTCTCTAGCCGACGCACTCGGCGATCTCGTCGGCGCTGATCGCGCCCTCTCGAACCACGTCCACCCCTTTGCGCAGGTCGACGACAGTGGATACCGGCCCGCCGGGTAGCTGACCTGCGTCCAGTCCGATCGAGATGCCCGTTGTGTCGCATGCCGACAACTCGATCGGCAAGGGCTCGCCGACGATCCCGGCGCCGGTGGCGGCGATCGGCCCCACCGTAGCCACCAACTGCAGCATCCATGGGTGCAAAGGCATGCGGATCGCGACTGCGTCCGACACGCCGGCGGACCACGCGAGGGACAGTTGAGGCTTTCCGATCAGTGTCAGGGGCCCGGGCCAGAAAGCGCGAGCCAGCACTTCGGCGTCCCGGGGAACTCTTCCCCACAGGGCATGCAATGTCGTTCGCCGGTCGATGAACACGGGCACCGCCGAGCCTGCGGGCACCTCACGCAACTCGCGCAGGCGTTGCAGGCCCGATTGCGAGAACGCGTCCGTGACGATCGCGTAGTGGTAGTCGGCCGGTGCGAGCACCAAGCGGCCCGAACGCATCGCTGAAGCGGCGGCTCGAGTGCCGGCCGCGCGCAGACCAGGGTCGTCGCCCGGATACGTGCGCATCATGGGGTGATTGTGGCAGGGCCTCCCACCCGCTTGCGGCGACCACCGGCGTTGGGTGCGCCTCTCGACCGATACGCGCCGGTCACGCCGCGCCGACCCGAGACGCTGCTACCCCCGTACACTGGCGGGCAGACCATTCTTCAGGAGCAACCATGACCAACGTCCCATTCTGGGGTCCGGACTTCGCCATGCTGGAAGCGGAGGATCCCGAGATCGCCGGGATCCTGCTCAGCGAACTCGATCGTGCCCGCAACGGGTTGCAGTTGATCGCCAGCGAGAACTTCACCAGTCCGGCCGTGCTTGCCGCGCTCGGATCGACATTGAGCAACAAGTACGCCGAGGGCTATCCCGGACGCCGCTACTACGGCGGGTGCTCGGAGGTCGACAAGGCGGAGACCATCGGCATCGAGCGGGCCAAGGAATTGTTCGGGGCCGATCACGCCAACCTGCAGCCCCACTCGGGGGCGTCGGCGAACATCGCGGTCTACGGCGCATTCGTGAAGCCGGGGGAGAAGATCCTGGCGATGAGTCTCCCGCATGGTGGCCACCTGACCCACGGCACCAAGGTTTCTTTCTCCGGCAAGTGGTTCGAGGCGGTCCACTACGGAGTGGACCAGGCCACCGAGGACATCGACTACGACCAGGTCCGCGATCTGGCGCGTGAGCACCAGCCCAAGATGATCATCTGCGGTGGTTCGGCGATACCGCGCCTGATCGACTTCGCGGCCTTCCGTGAGATCGCCGATGAAGTCGGCGCCGTGCTCATGGTTGACGCCGCGCACTTCATCGGCCTGGTCGCGGGCAAGGCGATCCCCAGTCCAGTTCCCTACGCGGACGTGGTCACATTCACCACCCACAAGGTCCTGCGCGGGCCGCGTGGCGGCATGATCCTGAGCACACAAGAGCACGCAGCAGCGATCGACAAGGCCGTGTTCCCGATGATGCAGGGCGGTCCTCTGATGCATGCGGTGGCGGCGAAGGCCGTCGCGCTCAAGGAGGCGTCCACGCCGCAGTACCAGCAATACGCCCGCGCGGTCATCGAGAACGCGCAGGCGCTCACCGCTGGTCTGGAGGCCGAGGGCATGCGCGCGGTCACCGGCGGCACGGACACCCACCTGGCGCTGCTCGACCTGCAGCCGCTAGGCGTCACGGGTGCCGAGGCCGAGCAGCGCTGTGACGCCGCGGGAATCGTGCTGAACAAGAACGCCATCCCCTTCGACCCGCAGCCCCCGAGTATCGCCAGTGGCATCCGGGTCGGCACGCCCAGCGTGACCACCCAGGGCATGGGGGTTGCCCAGATGAAGGAGATCGCCGGGCTGATCGCCCGTGCGGTGCGAGAACCGGATGCTGGTCCCGAGGTCCGTGCCGGTGTGGACGGCCTGGTCGGGGAGTTCCCCGCATATCCCGTCGGCTGACGCCGCGCCGTGCGCGAGTACCTGGTCTGCTTCGTCGTCGCGGCGGCGGTGACCTATCTGCTGACGCCGGCGGTCCGCCGATTGGCGATCTCGGCCAAGGCGATGGCGGAGGTCCGTGACCGGGACATCCACGCCAAGGCCACGCCGCGGTGGGGCGGGCTCGCGATGTACGCAGGGTTTCTCGCCGGGATGCTCGTGGCCAGTCGATTGCCCGAACTCAGCGAGGTGTTCGGGGCGAACCGACAACCGCTGGCCCTGATCGTCGGCTCGACACTGATCGTGGTGCTCGGGCTGCTGGACGACCGCTTCGGTCTCGATGCCCCGACGAAGTTCGCCGGCCAGGTGCTGGCCGCCGGCTCCATGGCGTTCCTGGGCATCCAGATGGTGTGGCTGCCGATCGGCGGCACGCTGGTGCTCGACCCGCTGACCAGCGTGCTGCTGACGGTGCTGTTCGTCGTCCTGACCATCAACGCCGTGAACTTCGTCGACGGTCTCGACGGACTTGCCGCCGGCATCGTGGGCATCGCCGCTACGGCGTTCTTCGTGTACGCGTTCCTGTTGTCCGTTGAGTTCGGATTCGACCGGGCGACGCTGGCCGCCCTGATCTGCGCGTTGCTGGCCGGGATCTGTGTGGGCTTCCTGCCACACAATCTGAATCCGGCCAAACTGTTCATGGGAGACACCGGTTCGATGCTCATCGGGCTGCTGCTCTCGGCCAGCGCCATCATGCTGTCCGGGCGGGTCGACCCGAGTGCGGTGCGCGGTGAGCTGCTGCTGCCGGCGATCCTGCCCCTGCTCCTGCCGCTGGCGGTGATCGCGGTCCCGTCTGATCGATGTCGGGATGGCTGTTGTGCGGCGCACCCGCCGTGGTCGCAGCCCGTTCGCCCCCGACAAGGAGCACCTGCACCACCGGCTGATCGAATTGGGTCACTCCCACCGGCGAGCCGTCGGACTGATGCATGCCTGGACCGCACTGATCGCGTTCTCGGCGGTGGCGGTCGCCCTGATCCCGTGGCCGCTGGCGCTGGTCGTGTTCCTGATCGGTCTGGGCGGACTGGCGCTGATGGTCTCGCGGCCGGAGGCGTCGCTGTCGCGGCGGTGACGCGTCGCGGGGGTGACCACCTTGCGAGTGCGGATCGCACCAGCACAAGCAGGTGCATTCGTGGCGAAATCGTATCTGCGCCCGGGTGGTAGCCAGGGACATCCCGCGCGCGCTGACAGGGCGGCTAAGCCCCCACCCCCGCCGGGGCGTCCTTACGAGACCGTTACAGTTGAAGGACATGAATCCCGATTCCCCCATCCCTACCCGGGCTGCCCTCGTGCGTCCGGCGATCGCGACCGCTGTGGTCGGTCTGCTGGGTGCTGTCTGGGGGGCATTGGTCGCCGGAACTGCCGGGGTGATCGCCGCCGTCATGGCCACCGTCGTGGTGCTCGCCTTCTTCGCGCTCGGCCAGCTGGCAGTACAGAAGGTCCTGGCGAGCAATCCTGCGCTGGGTCTGAACGTGGCGCTCGGGGTGTACATGGGCCAGATCGTGGTTCTGTTCATCCTTCTTGCGGCCCTGCGCGACGCCACGTTCTTCGATCCCCGGGTCTTCGCGGGCACCATCGTCGCCTGCGCCCTGGTGTGGACAGCGATGATCGTGGTATCGCTGTCCAAGCGGCCCTCGGCGTACGTGGAACCCGAGTCGACACTGGGCCTGTCCGACGACCCGGAGGTCATCGCCCGACTGCGTAAGGACGGCTCATGAAGCCGCGGGGTCGGATCCGGCGTGACGGGGGGTGCTGGTAGGTTGAGCGCGACCATGAAATCTGCAAAAGAGCCCGTCGACGCGCAGACGCCGAACGCCGCGTGGACCGTCATGAACAACCTGATCGCGGGCATCTTGCTCTACGGCGGAGTCGGTTTCCTCATCGGCTACTTCCTGGGGAACACGTCGGTCGGGCTGGCGGTCGGGGCGGTCTTCGGCATCGTGGCCAGCACGTATTTGATCTTCTTCCGCCTGCGCACCTTGGATGGCGGACACAACTCACAGCGGGAGGCGTAGTGCTGGGCGCAGTCGTTCCCACGGCCGAGATCGAGCCGGGATGCCACCTCGGCAATGACTTCGGGTGTGGATTCCCCGCTCCGGACGCGTCGATCTTCGAGATCGAGCCGTACTTCGGCAACTTCACCAAGCCGGTCTTCCTGCTCCTGCTCGGTTCTCTGATCATCATCATCTTCTTCCTCGCCGCCTTCCGGAACTCCAAACTCATCCCGGGCAAGCTGCAGAGCATCGGCGAGATGGGCTACTTGTTCATCCGCGACGGGATCAGCCGGGAGGTCATCGGCAAGGACGGCGACCGTTTCGTCCCCCTGTTGTTCACGCTGTTCTTCTTCGTGTGGATCGGGAACCTCTGGGGCATCATCCCCGGCGCACAGTTCCCCGTGAACTCCCGTTTCGCCTTCCCGGTCGGCTTGGCGATCACGGTCTGGCTGATCTACATGTATCTGGGCATGCGTCACCAGGGCCCGATCAAGTTCTTCACCAACATGATGTTCCCGCCGGGCATGCCCAAGGCGATCTACGTCATCCTGGCGCCGATCGAACTGATCTCCAACGTGATCGTCCGCCCGGTCACCCTGTCCATCCGGTTGTTCGCCAACATGTTCGCCGGCCACCTGCTGCTCACCGTCTTCACCGTAGCGACGTTCTACCTCGCCAGCCTGTCGCTGGTGGGGATCCTGGGCTCGGCCACGTCCTTCCTGATGACGATCATCTTCACCGCTTTCGAGGCCCTGATCCAGGCCCTGCAGGCGTACATCTTCACGCTGCTGACCGCGGTGTACATAGCCGGATCACTGCACGCAGAGCACTAAACCGACACAACACAGAGACGTACCCCCAGCGACATGGGGGTCCGAGAGGAGAAGGAACCGACATGGTGGACCTGATTGCCGAATTGACCGGCTCAGTGGGAAGTATCGGCTACGGCCTGGCCGCCATCGGCCCGGGCATCGGTATCGGAATCATCTTCGGTAACGGTGTGCAGGCGATTGCCCGCCAGCCGGAGGCCTATGGTGTGATCCGGCAGAACATGCTGCTGGGTTTCGCACTCGCCGAAGCGTTGGCGCTGCTGGGCTTCGTGGCCCCGTTCGTCTTCGGTACGTGAGGTAAACATGACCTGGCTGCTTGCTGCCGAAGAAGGCGGAAGCAACGTTCTGCGGATTCCGCTGTTCGAGTTCTTCATCGGTCTGGCCGCGTTCTTCATCGTGTTCGGGGTCCTGGCGAAGTTCGCGCTGCCGGTGATCAAGAAGACGCTGGAAGACCGCGCGGATGCGATCGAAGGCGGGATCAAGCGCGCCGAGGAGGCGCAGGCCGAGGCCCAACGCACCCTGGAGGAGTACCAGGAGCAGATGGCCGCTGCCCGCGCCGAGGTTGCGGAGATCCGGGCGCAGACCGAAGCGGAGCGCGCCGGGGTGATGGAGGAGGCCCGCAAGGCCGCCGAGGCTCAGGCCGCGCAGATCGCGGCGAACGCGACCGCCCAGATCGAGGCGGAGAAGGCCAAGGCGCTCGCAGAGTTGCGCAAGTCCATGGGCGGTGTGGCCACCGATCTCGCCGGACGAATCGTGGGCGAATCCATGACCGACGACGCCCGCGCCGCGGGAGTGGTCGACCGCTTCATCTCCGAACTCGAACAAGCGGCACCGAACGGCGGGCAGAACTGATGATCGGGGCCAGTCGCACCTCCATGGCAGCGTTGCGGGAGGCCGTCAACGCGCGCTTCGACGCCGCTGACGAGGCTGCTCTGGCCGCCGACGGTCAGTCCGTGCTGGCGTTCTCGACGTTGCTCGGCGGCGAACGTACGCTGCGCCAGACCCTGGCCGACCCGGCTATGGTGGCCGGCGCCAAGCGGGATCTGCTCGGCCGCCTGCTCGACGGGAAGGTCGCGCCCACCGCGCTCGACCTGATCGCACAGACGGTTGAGCTGCGCTGGTCGACCGATCGCGACATGGTCACGGCCATGGACGAGGCGGGTCAGAGCCTGCTGCTGATGTCCGCGGAGAAGCAGGGCCACCTCGACCGGGTCGAGGAGGAGATCTTCCGCTTCGGTCGCGCGGTCGAATCCAACCCGGACCTGCAGATGGCCCTGAGCAACCCGGCCGTCGACGAGGACCGCAAGTCGGCGCTCACCCGGCAACTGCTGGAGGGCAAGGCGGATCCCCTGACCGTGAGCCTGCTCACCAACGTCACGACCGAACTGCACGGACGTCCGGTGCAGGGTGCTGTGGCCGACCTGAGCAGTCTGGCCGCCCAACGGCGCGGGCGGGTCGTGGCCCATGTGCGCAGCGCGACCCCGCTGACGCCAGAACAGTCCGATCGGCTCACCGCCGCACTGGCTCGCATCCACCACCGCGACGTCCAGCTCAACGTCACCGTCGACCCGTCGGTCGTGGGTGGCCTGGAGGTCCGGGTCGGCGACGAAGTGATCGACGGAACCCTGTCCACCCGACTCGAGGCGGCACGTCGCCGCCTCACCCACTGACGAAGAACCAACACGAGAGGCCCGAGAACCATGACTGAACTTTCGATCTCGCCGGAGGAGATCCGCGCAGCGATCGAGGCCAACGTCTCCTCGTTCACCCCGGAGAACGCCCGCGAGGAGGTCGGACGCGTCGTCGAGACCGGTGACGGCATCGCGCGCGTCGAGGGACTGCACTCGGCGATGACCAACGAACTGTTGGAGTTCGAGGGTGGTCTGCTCGGTCTGGCGCTGAACCTCGATGTCCGCGAGATCGGTGTCGTGCTGCTGGGTGACGGCAGTGACATCGAGGAGGGTCAGATCGTCCGCCGGACTGGGCGTGTGCTCTCGGTGCCCGTCGGCGACGGCTTCCTGGGCCGGGTGGTGGACCCGCTGGGCACCCCGATCGACGGCCTCGGTGACATCGTCGCGGAGACCGATCGTGCCCTGGAGTTGCAGGCACCCACGGTTGTGGAGCGGCAGCCGGTGAAGGAGCCCATGCAGACGGGCCTCAAGGCCGTCGACGCCATGACCGCCATCGGGCGCGGCCAGCGTCAGCTGATCATCGGTGACCGCCAGACGGGGAAGACCGCCCTGGCGCTGGACACGATCCTCAACCAGAAGTCGAACTGGGAGTCCGGGGACCCCAAGCAAGCAGGTCAAGTGCATCTACGTCGCGATCGGGCAGAAGGGCTCGACCATCGCGGCCGTGCGCGGCGCGCTCGAGGAGTACGGAGCGCTCGAGTACACCACCATCGTGGCCGCCCCGGCGTCCGACTCGGCAGGTTTCAAGTACCTGGCCCCGTACACCGGCTCGGCCATCGGCCAGCACTGGATGTACAACGGACAGCACGTGCTGATCGTCTTCGACGATCTGTCCAAGCAGGCCGAGGCCTACCGCGCGGTGTCGCTGCTGCTGCGTCGGCCGCCGGGTCGTGAGGCGTACCCCGGCGACGTGTTCTACCTGCACTCCCGCCTGCTCGAGCGCTGCGCGAAGCTCTCCGACGAGATGGGTGGCGGTTCGATGACCGGCCTGCCGATCATCGAGACCAAGGCCAACGACGTGTCGGCCTACATCCCCACCAACGTCATCTCGATCACCGACGGGCAGTGCTTCCTGGAGTCCGACCTGTTCAACTCCGGTGTCCGCCCGGCGATCAACGTCGGCATCTCGGTCTCCCGGGTCGGCGGTTCGGCGCAGCCCAAGGCGATGCGAAAGGTGGCCGGTAGCCTGCGCCTGAACCTTGCGCAGTACCGCGAACTCGAAGCATTCGCCGCGTTCGGATCCGACTTGGACAAGGCGTCGAAGGCGCAGTTGGAGCGCGGCTCCCGGCTGGTCGAGTTGCTCAAGCAGCCCCAGTACGCGCCCTTCTCCATGGAGCGCGAAGTCGTGTCGGTGTGGGCGGGCACCTCCGGACAGCTCGACGACGTCCCGCTGGAGGACATCAAGCGGTTCGAGGCGGAACTCCTCGAGAACGTGGAGCGCGAGCACGCCGGGATCATGACCACGATCCGGGAGACTGCCGAACTGTCCGACGACACCGTGACAGCGCTGGAGAAGGCGGTCGACGCCTTCAAGCGGACGTTCATGACCAGCGAAGGACACCTGCTCGTCAAGGATGTGCCGGTGGAGGCACTACCTGAGGAAGAGATCCAGGTCGCCCAGGTGACCCGTCAGGTGCGCGGCTGACCGATGGGTGCTCAACAACGCGTCTTCCGCCGCCGGATCCGATCGGTCCAGGCGACCAAGAAGATCACACGTGCCATGGAACTGATCGCGTCGTCGCGCATCGTGAAGGCCCAGCAGCAGGTGACGGCCACGGAGCCCTACTCGTTCGAACTCATTCGCGCGGTCGGCCTCGCTGCCTCGCACACGAAGGGTAAACACCCGCTGACCGCCAAGGCCCGCCTCGAGCAGCGCGCGGCAATGCTGGTCATCACGGCCGACCGCGGTTTGGCCGGCGCCTACTCGATGAACGCGATCAAAGAGGGTGAGGCCCTGATCGAGTTGATGAATGGCGAGCGCAACATGGAGGTCGTTCCATTCATCGTCGGCCGCAAGGGCCTGGCCTTCTACAAGTTCCGCGAGCGCGAAGTTGCCGACTCGTGGACCGGCTTCACCGACGCGCCCACCTACGAGGACGCGAAGCCGATCGCGAAGGCATTGCTCGACCGGTTCCTCATGAGGACCGAGGAGGGCGGTGCCGACGAGATCCACATCGTCTTCACCCGCTACTTCAACCGTGCCCGCCAAGAGGTCCAGGTTCTGCGGATCCTGCCCCTAGAGGTCGTGGAAGAGGTCGTGGACACCTCCGCCTCGCACATCACCGGCGGCGACAACGCCGGTGGCACCCCCGTGTGGCCGCTGTACGACTTCGAGCCGAGCGCCGAAGAGGTGCTCGATGCACTGCTGCCCAAGTACGTCGAGTACTTGGTGTACGCGGCGCTGCTGCAGTCGGCGGCCTCCGAGCACGCCGCTCGCCAGCGCGCGATGAAGTCGGCCACCGACAACGCCGACGACCTGATGAAGACCCTTACCCGCCAAGCCAACCAGGCCCGCCAGGCCGAGATCACCCAGGAAATCAGCGAGATCGTCGGTGGTGCCGACGCGCTGGCCTCCGCAACCGCAGGGAGCTGAAAGACACATGACTGCGACACCAGACACGATCACCGGAGTGGGCCGGGTGGCCCGCGTCACCGGTCCGGTCGTCGACGTGGAGTTCCCGTCCGAGCAGATGCCGGAACTCTTCAACGCGCTGAAGGTCGACGTCACGTTCGACGCCGGCGAGGGCGATGTCGAGCACCGGACCCTGACCCTCGAGGTCGCACAGCACATCGGTGACAACCTGGTGCGGGCCATCTCGATGCAGCCGACCGACGGTCTGGTCCGTGGCACCGAGGTCCGCGACACCGGTGACGCGATCACCGTGCCCGTCGGCGACGTCACGCTCGGGCACGTATGGAACACCCTCGGCAAGCCGCTGGACGTCGAGGAGTCCTCGCTGCAGATCACCGAGCGCCGCGGGATCCACGCGTCGGCGCCGACCTTCGACCAACTCGAGTCCAAGACCGAGGTGTTCTGGACCGGGATCAAGGTCATCGACCTGCTGACCCCGTATGTCAAGGGCGGCAAGATCGGCCTGTTCGGTGGTGCTGGTGTCGGAAAGACCGTTCTGATCCAGGAGATGATCTACCGGGTCGCCGAGAACTTCTCCGGTGTGTCGGTGTTCGCCGGCGTGGGGGAGCGCACCCGTGAAGGCAACGACCTGTTCCTGGAGATGACCGAGTCCGGCGTCATCGAGAAGACCGCGCTGGTCTTCGGCCAGATGGACGAGCCTCCGGGCACCCGGCTTCGGGTCGCACTGACTGCCCTGACGATGGCGGAGTACTTCCGCGACGTGCAGAAGCAGGACGTGCTGCTGTTCATCGACAACATCTTCCGTTTCACCCAGGCCGGTTCCGAGGTCTCCACGCTGCTCGGACGTATGCCCTCCGCAGTGGGATACCAGCCCACGCTGGCCGACGAGATGGGACAGCTGCAGGAGCGGATCACCTCGACCCGTGGACACTCGATCACCTCCTTGCAGGCGATCTACGTGCCTGCGGACGACTTGACCGACCCGGCGCCCGCGACCACGTTCGCGCACCTGGACGCGACCACGACGCTGAGCCGTCCGATCTCCGAGCTGGGCATCTACCCGGCGGTGGACCCGCTGGACTCCACGTCGCGGATCCTGGACCCGCGGTACATCGGTGACGACCACTACGCCGTGGCCGCGCGGGTGAAGGAGATCCTGCAGCGCTACAAGGACCTGCAGGACATCATCGCGATCCTCGGTATGGACGAGCTCTCCGAGGAGGACAAGATTCTCGTCAACCGCGCCCGCCGGATCCAGCGGTTCCTCAGTCAGAACATGTTCGTTGCCGAGGCCTTCACCGGCCAGCCCGGATCGTTCGTGCCGGTCGAAGAGACCATCGCCTCCTTCAAGGCGCTCACCGACGGCGAGTACGACCACATCCCGGAGCAGGCGTTCTTCATGTGCGGTGGCATCGAGGATGTCGAGCGCAACGCCGCGAAACTGGCCAAGTAGTCATGGCTGTCCTGTCCGTGGCCCTGGTGTCCACCCTCCGCAACGTGTGGGAGGGGGAGGCTTCCTTGGTCGTGCTGCGCACCCTGGATGGCGAGACCGGCATCATGCCCGGGCACTCACCGTTGATGGGGATGCTCGCCGACGGCCCGATCCTCATCCGTCCGGTCGAGGGCGACGACATGCGCGCCTACGCGCACTCCGGGTTCGTCACCGTCGACGGTGACCGGGTGATCCTGCTCGCGGAGACTGTCGAACTGTCCGCCGAGATCGACGTGAAGCAGGCCGAGGAAGATCTGGCTTCTGCGCGCGAACGTGGCAAGGAGACCGAGGTCCGCAAGGCCGAGGGCCGTTTGCAGGTCGCGGTCGGTCCGCACCACTAGGACTCTCCTGATTCAGGGCGGCGTTGTTGGGGGGACTTGGGCCGTGTGATTCGCCCAACGTCGTCGCCCTCAACCGTCGCCCCACCGCCCTCAACCGGTCCAGCCCTTGCTCCGTAGTCGATTGAGGATCATGGCCACGGTTCGCTGCATGTGTCGGAAGTGGATCGCGGTGAGCGGTTGGACGGTCCAACCGGCGGCGCTCAGGTCTGCGCGAGTGTTCGCGTCCTTGTGCCTTTGCCGTAGCGGCACGTGGTCGGCCCCGTCGTACTCCACGATGAAGCGGTACTCCGGCCAGACCAGATCTCCGGTCGCCAGCCATACGCCCTCCTCAACGATGTCGAGGTTGACGCACGGGGGAGGTGCTCCTTCCAGGAGCAGGTTCACCCTCAGCAGCGATTCACGAGGTGAACGACTGCGCGAGTCCGAGAGGTGCACCGCCGCGGCGAGATTCGAGCCCCCACGCCGATGCCCGGGGATGTGCAATTCATGGGAGGGCACTCGTTGGAGGACCACGTCAGTTACGGCCACCTGCCACTCGAGGGTGAGTCGGCTGCCGAGATCCAGCCAGGTGCGCACCAGATCTGTCACCGGGATCCCGTCCAGATAGACCGTTCCCAGCGCGAGTTTCGAGTGGTGCCAACGCACCGCCTGCCGAGTTCCCCGGGCGGAGCGGGAACCCACGGTCACGTCCAGTGGCTTGCTGTCGGGCACGGGCAGCGGAAGCTTGTGCAACTGAGCCGCGGTGAAATGAGAGAAGGCAGCACCCGTGGGCAGCACCAAGGCCAGAGCTCGAACGTGATCGTCCCACGCGTCCTCCTCTTGCTGATTGCGGACGCCGCGGGTCGGCGTGGATAGGCTGCGCCGGCGGGTCTGCTCGTAGGTCAATCCCTCGGCGCCCGCTCGGCTGACGATGAATGGCATAGTGCAAGGTTTCCTCCGCCGTGCACTCGCGTCACCGGCGGCGACGGATCTGTGGATTCCGGCCCTGGACTGTGGTTTCTGAGGGCGGTGACCTGACTCTTGAGGGCGGTGTTGTTGGGCACTTCACACGCCGGAGATGCCCAACAACGTCGCCCTCAGCCGCGAGGGTGCCCAACAACGTCGCCCTCAGCCGCGAGGGTGCCCAACAACGTCGCCCTCAGCCGCAAGGGTGCCCAACAACGTCGCCCTCAGCCGCGAGCAGGCGCGGGCGGTGGCGGCGGCGGCGGCCGGACTACCGCTCGCCTCCCGGCACCCACAACACGTCGCCCCCTGGATTGGCCACCCGCCCGAGGATGAACAGCAGGTCCGACAACCGGTTCAAGTAGTGCGCGGTGAGCGGGTTCATCGTGTCTTCGTGCTCGGCGAACGCCGCCCAAGTAGCCCGTTCGGCACGGCGAGCCACCGTTCGCGCGACATGCAGATACGCGGAGGCCGGTGTCCCGCCCGGAAGGATGAACGAGCGCAGATTGGGCAGGTCCGCGTTGAAGGTGTCGCAGTCGGCCTCGAGCCGGTCGATGTAGTCCTGCGTCACGCGCAGTTGCGGGCCCTCGCCGCCCAACGGCGTGCACAGGTCGGCCCCCACATCGAACAGTTCGTTCTGCACCCGGTTGAGCACCGGGACGATGCTCTCGGGCGCTTGCCCAACAGCCAGGACGACACCGATCGCGCAGTTCGCCTCGTCCACATCGGCGTAGGCCTCCAGCCGCGCATCGGTCTTGCTGGTCCGGCTGAAGTCGCCCAACGACGTTGAGCCGTCGTCGCCGGTCCGGGTGTAGATCCGCGTCAGGTTCACCATGATTTCGACCCTAAGGCACAATGACGCACATGGTCGAAGTCCCCGAAATCAGCTTCACGTCCCGCGTGGCCACGATGGCGTCCATGGCCAGTATCGGGATGTCCTACCAGCCGGGCCTGCTACCACGCAGTGTCGGGGACCAGGCGACCCTCACCGGCCTGACCAGTGCGATCAACTACGGTCTCGTTGCTGTGACGGGCTCCGCTGTCGAGGGACTGGCCGCGGCCGTCGTGGGGCACAAGCGGATGGAGCGCCCGGGTGTCGCGGGGGTGACCCAGGCCGTTGCCCATGCCGGGGCGATGGCTGCGGGTATCGCCCTGTACCGCCTGCTTCCACGTCGCGAATCCGAGCCGGTCAGGCGGGCGGCTCTGCGTAGCGCCGGATGGGTCACCGGCGTCACCGGCGTCACCGGGCTGATGGCCTCGAGTGTTCTGGGGGCCGCCGAGATCCTGCAGGCCCGTCGAGGCTGGAGTTACCGGCGGGTCGTCGGTCCCGGGACATTCGCGCTGGCCACGGTGACCGCCATCGGACTCACCGCGCGCAACCGCCGGGACGCGCGCCGCGACGTCCTTCCGGTCCCGAAGGACCCGCTACCCCTGTCGTCGCAAGCCGCAGCGTACGAGCAGCGTCAGACTGACAAGTACGAGAAGTCGCCGTCCTTGGCACGGTCCCTGGCCTTCGGGGTGGGAGTCAGCGCCGGCCTGCAGGGGGCGGCGTTCGTCGAATCCGTATCGGCCGACGGCATCGCGCACCTCGTCAAACGGACGTCCCCGTCGATGAGTCCTTTCGCGAACTGGCTCGGGCATTCGGTCAGTCTCGGACTTGTAGGGGCCGGCCTGATGGCGGGTCTCGAATACGTCAACCGGCAGGCTGATGCCGGTGGCGCGGCCATCGAGGCGGCCTACAGCAAGCAGCCCACGATGCTGACTGTGTCCGGCGGACCGGGGTCCCAGATCCCATTCGACACCTTGAGCAGGGAGGGTCGGCGAGTCGTCAACATGGCGCTGCCCGCGGCCGAGATCACTGCGGTGACCGGTAGGCCCGCGATCGACCCGATCCGAGCTTTCTCGGGGATCGCGTCGGCCACTCAAGTCGACGAACGGGTGGACCTGCTGATGCGCGAACTCGAGGACATGGGGGCCTTCGAACGCAAGGTCCTGTGCTTCTGTTCGCCCACCGGCACCGGCTACCTCAACTACGTGATGATGGAGATGCTGGAGTACCTCACCGGTGGGGACTGCGCGACATTCGCGCTGCAATACTCCTTGCGCCCGTCGTTCATCTCGCTGGATCGCGTGGCGATGGGTCGTGAGCAGAACCGTGCGATGCTGCACGCCCTGACCTGGCGCATCAGGGCGATTCCCGAGGACGAGCGGCCCAAATTCGTGGTGTTCGGGGAGTCTCTCGGTGCCCACACCATGCAGGATGCCTTCCTGCACGAGGGCACACGGGGTTTCGACCGCGCGGGGGTGGACAGGGCACTCTTCATCGGAACCCCGGCCGCCAGCGGGTGGGCCAAGCGCTGGCGCCTGGACAAGCAGAAGACCGATCCGGACGGATGTGTGGTCGAGGTCGCGAACTACGAGGAGTACGACGCGCTTCCGGAGTCGGTCAAGGAGTCCGCCCGCATCTTCCTGGTCAGTCACCACGAGGATCCGATCGTCAAGTTCGAGCCGGAACTGGCCGTGGAGTGCCCGCCGTGGCTGCGGGATGCCCGTGAGCCAGGGGTTCCGCGGGGAATGCGCTGGCGACCGGTGGGGACGTTCCTCAACGTTGGGGTGGACCTGAAGAACAGCACCGACGTTGTGCCGGGGGTCTTCGTCTCGCGCGGCCACGACTACCGGGCCAGTCTTGCCCGGTTCACCTCATTGGCCTTCGACCTGCCCATCGACGACGACACGATGATGAACATCGAGCGGGCCCTGCGAGTGCGTGAACTCGGCTGGGCGACCGACCGCGTGCAGGCAGAACAGTTGCAGCGCGCCACGGAGGCCTTGCAGCGGCAGTTGACGCAGTGGGGTGTCACGGACTTGTCCGGAGCCATCACCGCGCCGAGCGCCTAGTTCGGTGACTCTCGACCTCGTCGTCCTCGGCGTGTTGATCATCGTCAACATCCTGAACCACTCGCCGTACGTGGCAGAGCGATGGTACGTGCCGACCGGCGTGATCGGCAGTGTCCTGATCGTGTGGATCGGCTACCGCGCGGGTGTGAGTCTGACGGACATCGGGTTGGGCCCCGGCAGTTGGATCCGCGGCCTGATCTGGTCGGCCGCTTGCATTGGCGCAGTCACGCTCGTCTACGTCATCGGTGGCTCGATGCGATTCACCCGACGTTTCCTCGCAGACGACCGCGCGGTGCTGGGTCCGCGCACCCTGCTCTACAAGACGTTGGTCAATGTGCCGCTGGGCACCGTCCTGTTCGAGGAACTCGCATTCCGAGGCGTGGGGCTGGCACTGCTGGATCAGTGGCTGGGGCTATGGCAGGCGGTGCTGGTGTCGAGTCTGCTGTTCGGTCTGTGGCACATCCTGCCCAGTCTGGTGATGCACGACGCCAATGCTGCAGTCGGCGATCTGCTGGGGGGAGGCATCTGGGGACGGATCCAGTCGGTGGTCTTCACCGTGGCCGGCACCGCAGTGGCCGGGCTGGTGTTCTCCGCTTTGCGCATCTACTCCGACTCCTTGCTGCCGCCGATGGCCCTGCACTGGGCGATCAACGGGCTCGGCTTCATCGCCGCCACCTGGGTGCATCGCCGCGCAGGGCGGATCTGACGGGCGCGGCTCGACCGCACGGCCTCCGCGCCCCTTGGTCCGCCGGCTACTCGAAGCCCGTCGCGACCGGTGTCGGAGCGTCCGGGCGTGGGGCTTGCGAACCCGACGGTTCTGCCACGGCGGGAGGCGGCCCGACGTATCCTTTGGGGGTGACATTCCAGGTCGTCGGTGGCAATCGCCTGTCCGGGACGGTCCGGGTTCCGGGGGCCAAGAACAGCATCCTCAAACTGATGGCGGCGGCACTGCTCGCGCAGGGTCCCACCACGCTGACCGAGGTGCCCGACATCCTCGACGTCACGATCATGGCCGAACTGCTGCGGCGACTCGGTTGCGACGTCGTGCAGGACCGGGACGCGGGCACAGTTCTCATCGACGTCCCGGCCGCACCGGGACACCAAGCCGACTACGACCTCGTTCGGCAGATGCGTGCTTCGATCTGTGTGCTCGGCCCGCTCGTGGCCCGCGTCGGGCAAGCCGATGTGGCGCTGCCCGGGGGTGACGCGATCGGGTCGCGCGGCCTGGACATGCATGTCAACGGACTGACCCGCCTCGGGGCCGAGGTGAGCAGTGAACACGGCTTCCTGATCGCGAAAGCCGGTCAACTCCACGGCGCGTCCATTTGGTTGGACTTCCCGAGTGTGGGTGCCACCGAGAACCTGCTCATGGCCTCGGTCCTGGCCAAGGGGACGACTGTCATCGACAACGCCGCCCGCGAACCGGAGATCATCGATATCTGCACGATGCTGGTCGAAATGGGTGCCAAGATCGACGGGATCGGGTCGTCGACGCTGGAGATCGAGGGAGTGGAAGCTCTCGATCCGGTCACCCATCGGACCGTGCCGGACCGGATCGTCGCGGGTACCTGGGCGGTCGCCGCGGTGATGACACAAGGAGACATCACCATCGACCAGGGTAACTCCAAACATCTGGAGATCGCGCTGGACAAACTCGTCTCCAGCGGAGCCATGGTCGAGTTGCTTCCAGAAGGTTTTCGAGTCTCCATGGACCGCCGACCCAAGGCCGTCGACATCGTGACGCTGCCGTATCCAGGGTTCGCGACGGACCTGCAGCCGCAGTTCATCGCCCTCAACGCGATCGGGGAGGGAGCGGCGATGGTGACCGAGAACCTGTTCGAAGCGCGGTTCCGCTTCGTGAACGAACTGACGCGGCTCGGCGCCGACGTCCACACCGACGGGCACCACGCATTGGTGCGTGGACGGCCGCGGCTGTCGGGGGCTCCGGTGGAGGCCACCGACGTGCGGGCCGGCGCCGGACTGGTGCTCGCCGGGCTGGTTGCGGAGGGGACCACGACTGTGCACGAGGTGCACCACATCGACCGCGGATACGCGGGTTTCGTGGAGTCGCTGCAGGGACTCGGCGCCCAGATCAGCCGCGTCGACTGAGCAGGTCGAGGGCCCGGTCACGGTCCGTCTGCCACACCATCAGCCGGGGGCCGTCGGTGGTCCGGACGAGGTTGACCCTCACCCCGGCGTCCTGCAGCATCTGGCTTTGCATCTCGGCCCGGACGTAGTCCTCAGCGCCGGCCACCGGCACCATCAAGCCGTACTCATCGGGTTTGCCCGTTCTCGGCTCGTCGGCCACCAGCGATCCGCCCGTGCGGAACGCCCACCGCAGCAGGAGCACCATCACGAGCATGATCCCCCCGGCCACCAATGGGCCGAAGAGGTACGAATACGTGGACCACGCTGGCACAGCCCTATTGTGCGCCCCGGTGCCTCATCGCGCATCCGGCCGAAGGGCTAGCCTCGGAGGTATGAGAATCGGAGTCGTGGGCGCCGGATTGATGGGCGCAGGAATTGCACAAGTCAGCGCCGTGGCAGGTCACGACGTGGTGATGCAGGACGTCAGCCAGGAGGCTGTCGCGCGGGGGCGCGCGGGGATCGCCAAGTCCTTGGCGAAGTTCGCGGAGAAGGCCAAGATCACCGCCGAGCAGGAGCAAGCGGCCATCGCGCGGGTGAGCACGACCATCGACCTGGACGCGATGAGCGAGGTCGACATCGTCGTCGAGGCGGTCTTCGAGAGGATCGAGATCAAGACCGAGGTATTCGAACGCCTCGACAAGATCTGCGCACCCGGGACGCTGCTGGCGACCAACACATCGGCCATCCCGATCACCTCGATCGCAGCGGTGACCTCGCGGCCCGAGGACGTCGTCGGGACGCACTTCTTCTCGCCGGTGCCGTTGATGAAGCTGTGCGAGCTCGTGCGCGGATACAAGACCAGCGACGAGTCGCTGGCACGCGCCCAGGAGTTCGCCGAAGGGGTCGGCAAGACGGTGGTTGTGGTCAACCGGGACGTCGCAGGTTTCGTGACCACTCGGCTGATCACCGCATTGGCCATGGAGGCGATCGCGCTGGTGGAGTCCGGCGTCGCGTCCGCCGAGGACGTGGATGTGGCCTGCCGACTCGGCTTCGGACATGCGATGGGTCCGCTGGAGACCGCCGACATGACCGGAGTGGACATCATCCTCAACGCGACATCCAACATCTATGCGGACACCCAGGACGAGAAGTTCAGTCCGCCGGAGGTGTTGCGCCGGATGGTTGCCGCCGGTGATCTTGGACGCAAGAGCGGCAAGGGTTTCTACGAGTACTCGTGAAAGCCGTCGGCCCCCTGACACGGTCGGAGTCCTCCGCCAGGATCTCGCTGGTCGTCTATTCATCCCTGACGCTGCTTGCCACGGCCGCTGCATCCAACGCGAAAGGTTACCTGGACTCGCTGGGTGAACTGACCTTCGTCCTGCTGGTCGCTGCGGCTGGTCTGGTCGTCGCGCACTTCTGGGCCGCCGTGCTCGCCAAGCGCCTGCAGGACATGCGGGCGCCTTCGACGGTTGGCTGCGTGCGGAAGCGATCCACAGTTCGTCGATGTTCTTGCCGGGTCTGCTGCTCGTCGGGGCAGCCTGGGCCGCCTCATTGCTCGTGGACGACTTCGAGACCGCGGTGACGCTGGGCATGTGTGCCCTGGTCGTTGCGATGTTCGCCTACACATGGGTCGGTGGCGGATCGGAGGACCGTAGAGACGACCTGCTCTGGGCGCTGGGTACCGCCGCGGTCGGTGCGCTCGTGGTCGTGTTCAAGGTGCTCATCTGATGCGGCTCGTGGTGGCTGAGTGCCAGGTGGACTACGTAGGTCGGCTCAGCGCGCATCTGCCGATGGCCCGGCGCCTGCTGCTGGTCAAGGCGGACGGATCGGTCTCCGTGCATGCCGATGATCGGGCCTACAAACCCCTGAACTGGATGAGCCCGCCGTGCGTGCTGCAGGAGACTCACGACGAGGGTCACACGATCTGGGAGGTCACGAACAAGGCCGGCGAGCGTCTCATCATCCGGCTCGGGGAGATCGAGCACGATTGGTCGGGGCAGTTCGGACCGGATCCGGGACTGGTCAAGGACGGTGTGGAGGCGCATCTGCAGGAGTTGCTGGCGGAGCAGGTCCACACGTTCGGCGAGAACTGGACGCTGGTCCGACGTGAGTTCCCGACCGCGATCGGTCCGGTCGACCTGCTGTGCCGTGACGATTCGGGCGCGGCGGTCGCGGTGGAGGTCAAGCGACGCGGTGAGATCGACGGGGTCGAACAACTGAGCCGCTACCTCGAGTTGCTCAACCGTGATCCCCTACTTGCGCCGGTGACCGGGGTCTTCGCGGCCCAGGAGATCAAACCTCAGGCCCGGACTCTGGCCGAGGATCGCGGGATCCGGTGTGTAGTGGTCGACTACGACCACCTGCGCGGATACGACGATGTGGAGTCACGGCTGTTCTGATCAAGGTTGAATGAGAACGACCATCCAGTGGTCGTTCTCATTCAAGCTTGATCCCACTTCGCATTCCGCGACGCCGCGCTACTCAGCGGTTGTCCCGGCTGCCGCCCTTCGGCGTGGTCCGGCCCGGAATCTGGGTCTGGGTTCCGGGGACCGTCGAATTGGCATCGAAGACGCTCTGACCGAACTCCCGCACCAGCCCGACGTAGATCGGGACCTCCTTATGGCAGGCCCGACGCTCCTTGCGCAGTTTCTTGCCTTTCAAGAACCGGTCGCATTGCGCCGTGAGGTCGGCGGCGAACTTCTCATCGACGTCCTCGCGCGACCACCGGCGGTAGTCCGTCGCCTTCTTCGTGCGCATCCCCGCGACGGTAGACCCGCCGTAGGCGGCGTCGTGCTGGTTGCAGGCGACCCGCATGTTCACCGGTTGATCGCCGTAGGTGCGGACATCGCCGAACCAGTTCATGATGTCGACCGCTTTCTCACCCCAAGCGGACCCGCCGCAGCCGTTCGACACGCGCGTGATGGGGACCTTGATGGACAGCCAGCGACATGCGCTGAATGGTGCGTTCGTGCCTGCGCGCCACGAGCGTCCTACAAGTCCACCGCCCAGTGCGTGAAGCTGCGCTCGACGGTCATCCCGAGCCGGGTGTAGACCTCCAGGCGCCGGCGTTGGAGTCCGTGGACAGCCGCACGTGGGAATAGCCTCGCCGCGCGGCGCCGCCCTTTGGCGGCATCGAGCAGGTCCCGGGCGAAACCGCGGCGCCGGAATTCCGGAGCAACCGCAAGTTTGTCCACCCAGACCTCCCCGGAATCGATGAGGAACGCCGCTGCCACCGGTTGGTCATCGACACGAATCACCAGCAGATCCTCGGAGTCGAAACCGGGACGTGCCACGGTGGCCGCCTCCCATTGTGCCCGGGTCAGCGGAAGACGGTCCGGATGCTCGGCGAAGGTCCGCTCGAACAGATCCAGCACCGCATCCACCTCGTCTGGTGCGGCGGGTTCGGCGCGGTGCTCCGCAGTGGCGCCGGCCGGTGCCGAAAGGATCCAGGAGTGGTAGCGCGGCGTGTAGCCGTGTCCAGCCAGCCAGGTGGCCACATCGGTGCGCCGGTCGTCGATCGTCTGGCCGATCCGGTCGGCCCCCAGCGCCGTCGCCCGCCACGTCGACCACTTCAGCAACCATTCCCCGATGCCTTGGCCGCGGGCGTCCGGGTGGACATCCGCCCAGCGCTTTGCGGGTCTGCCACACCATGCCCCACCCGACGATCCGCCCGCCGCTGACGACGACCACCGCGTCGCGCTGCCGGTCGAGCCCGGCCAGGTCGGATACGAGATCGGCAGCCTCCAGCATCACCTCGTCGCTGTCGGCCGATTCGCATTCGTTGACCATGGCGACGACAGCATCGATGTCCGCGTCGTCCAGCGGTCGGGCGTGCCACACCCACCTATTGTCGCCGAGGCCCGCTTTGCCAGACTTGGGGGCATGGCTGAGAAAACGGTGGCAATCGTCGGGGTGGGTACGGTCGGGACGCAGGTTGCGGGGTTTGCTCGTGATGCGGGCTGGACGGTGATCGGCGTCGAGCGGGATGAGACGACCGCGAAGGCCGCAGCCGAACGCGCCGGCGTCGACGTGGGAGACTCGCTGGAGGGCATCGAATCCGCCGGCGTCGTCATCGAATGCCTGCCGGAGTCCCGCGATCTCAAGCACGCGGTGTTCGCCGAGGTCGGTGGCCTCGTGGCACCCGACGCGGTCCTGGTCACGACGGCGACCGCGTTGTCGGTCACCGACCTGGCTCTGAGCAGCGGTCGGCCCAACCGCGTCGTCGGCCTGTCGCTGCCGCACGACCCCAGTCGCACCCACGCCGAACTCGTGCGACCCGACTTCGCCGACTCCGACGCCGTGGAGACCCTGCACTCCTTCCTCGCTGACATCGGGCGGGAGGCGACGGTGGTGCGCTCCAAGCCCGGCTACATCGCCGACGGTCTGCTTTTCGGATACCTCAACCACGCGGTCACCATGTACGAGGCCGGCTACGCCAGTCGCGACGACATCGACGCGGCGATGCGCTTCGGCTGCGGGTATCCGATCGGGCCGCTCGCCCTGCTGGACAAGATCGGCATCGACACCGCGTACGACGTGCTCGACACCTTGTACGCGACCACCGGACGACGCCTGCATGCGCCGGCGCCCATCCTCAAGCAGATGATCTCCGCCGGCCGGACCGGGGAGAAGGCGGGTCAGGGCTTCTACGACCACAGCGGTCAGGCCGCCCGCGCGTCGCAGACCGATCAGGATTCAGCGGTCCGCCCGGTCGCATCCGTGGGTGTCGTCGGAACCGGCACCATGGCCTCGGGCATCGTGGAGGTCTTCGCCAAGAGCGGCTACGACGTGGTGTTCGTCGCCCGCAGCGATGAGAAGGTTGCCGGTGTTCGCGCGGCCGTGACCAAGTCGCTGGACAAGGCCGTTGCCAAGGGCAGGATGACCGAGGAGGTCCGCGAGCGAAGTGCTGGGCCGGATCACCGGGGCCACGCAACGCGAGGCGTTGGCGGACGTGGACCTGGTCGTGGAAGCGATCGTCGAGAACCTCGAGGTGAAGCTCGATCTCTTCCGGGACCTCGACCGCATCTGCAAGCCGGGTGCCATTCTGGCCACCACCACTTCGTCGCTGCCCGTCGTGGAGATGGCCGCGGTGACCTCCCGCCCGCAAGACGTCGTGGGGATGCACTTCTTCAACCCCGCCCCGATCATGAAATTGGTCGAAGTCGTCAGCCCGTTGACGACCGGTGCGGACGTGACGGCCACGGTCGTGGACCTGTGCGCCAAGGTCGGCAAGCACCCGGTGAAGTGTGGCGACCGGGCCGGATTCATCGTCAACGCACTGCTCTTCCCGTACCTCAACGACGCGGTGCTGCTGCTGGAATCGCATTACGCGACCGCCGACGAGATCGACACGGTGATGACCAAGGGTGCGGGCCTGCCATTGGGGCCGTTCGCTCTGCTCGACGTGGTGGGCAACGACGTGTCGCTGGCCATCGAGCAGACGCTGCACTCCGAGTTCCGCCTGCCGGAGCTGGCTCCGGCCCGGCTGCTCGAGCAGATGGTCGAGGCCGGCTACCTGGGCCGCAAGACGGGTCGGGGTTTCCGCGCGTACCGCTGATCGGCTGCCTACCCTGGACAGATGAGCCGCCGCAATCGCCGCCGCGAGGATGAAGCGCGCCCGCTGTCGGCGGGCTACGCGTCGCGGCGTCGCGAGGGCGACTTCATCGTGCAGAGCATCCCCGGTTCACAAGCGAGCAAGCAGTACATCTGTCCGGGATGCAATCAGCGCATCGCGGTGGGGGTTCCGCACGTCGTGGTGTGGCCGCAGTACCGGGGTGTCGATGAGCGGCGCCACTGGCACAACCCGTGTTGGGCCCGTGGCCGTCACTCGATGTGATTGGTGATCGGCGTCGGGACTTCCAGCGACCGTCCGACGGTGCACAAGCGGTCGTGTGAGCGCGCGACGGCCATCGGCAGGGCTGTCCGCGCCCGGTCACCGTCCTCTCCCTGCGGGAACTGCAGGCGGAATGTGACGGTCACGTCCTGCAGTCGGTTGCCCTCCTCGGGGTCCTTCACCTTTTCGGCCTCGACGGCGATCTCGAAGTCCAGAGGCTCGGCGCGACGTGACGTCAAGTAGTCCACATCCATCCCGGTGCAGCCGCCGAGGGCCACGAGCAGCAGTTCGACCGGTGTGAACTGGTCCTCACCCTCACCGAATTCGATGGTCGCGCCGGCCTGATTGGAGGCGGTGTACGAGCCGAGGGCTGAGCGGGTGATCGTGACTGTGGGCATGGCGCCCAATCTAGGTCCGGAACCTGTTGGTTGCAGTGCGTAGTCCTCGACCGGTGGGCGGCTCTGTCGGCGCGACCCGGGCTCCGCCCGAGGCCTATCCTGCGAGTCAGGAGTCTGGTCGAGGAGTGTCCGATGGACGAAGAGGTCTACCGGACCATCCTCGAGCAGATGGAGGACGGGGTCTACTTCGTCGATCGTGACCGTCGCATCACCTATTGGAACGCGGGCGCCGAACACCTCACAGGCTATTCGGCTGCCGATGTGCTGGACCACTCCTGCTCCGAGGGCATCCTGCGCCACGTCAGTGAGAGCGGGCACCAGTTGTGTCTGAGCGGCTGCCCCCTGGCAGGCGTCATGAAGGACGGGAAGGCCCGCGACGCGCAGGTGTACCTGCATCACAAACGGGGTCACCGGGTACCCGTCGAGGTGAAGGGCAGCGCCATCCGGGACCCGGACGGGACGATCATCGGGTCGGTGGAGGTGTTCCACCGTCGGCCGTCCACCAGGTTCGCTCAGATCTCCCCGCGGGAACGCCAGGAAGATGCCTACATCGATCCGCTGACGGATCTGGGGAATCGTCGCTTCGCCCTCGCGCAGGTCGAACCCGTGATGGCGGCCGTTCACACCGGGGTGACCAGCATGGGCCTCATCTTCATCGACATCGACCACTTCAAGTCGGTCAACGACGAGCACGGGCATGCCACCGGCGACGCGGTGCTGCGCATGGTCGGACAGAGCTTGGCGAACGGTCTGCGCAGTACGGACTATCCCATCCGCTGGGGCGGGGAGGAGTTCCTGGCGATCCTGCCCGGTACCACCGACGAGGGTCTCGAGATCAGTGCCGAGCGCCTGCGGATGTTGGTCGAGCACTCCTGGATCCAAGCCGGCGAGGAGCAGATCCGGGTGACCATATCGGCCGGGATCGCAATGGCCCGAGTCGACGAGACCTTTGACGAGTTGCTGGATCGGGCAGACCGTCTGATGTACAGCAGCAAGAAGGCGGGCCGCAACGTCGTCTCCTCCGACGCCGGTCAGCTGGCACGTGTGGGGGAGGCCCCCATCGTGGGCGTGGGCAGGCCGTGGGAGACCTGTGGCGCAGAAGTCGCCGTGCCCTCGATGACCGAACCGGACGCTGACTGACCGGACCCCGGGCCGGGAGTACCGTCGGAGTATGACCTCAGTCATTGAGATGAGCGGTGTGGTCAAGAGGTTCGGGAGTACGGTGGCGCTCGACGGCCTGGATCTTCAGGTCGAAGCCGGTGAGGTGCACGCATTCCTGGGGCCCAACGGGGCGGGCAAGACGACCACCCTGCGCGTGCTCCTGGGTCAACTGCGCATCGACGCCGGGCACATGACGCTGCTGGGTCGTGACCCGTGGGCTGACGCCGTCGAGTTGCACAGGGAACTGGCCTACGTACCGGGCGAGGTGAACCTGTGGCCGCAGCTTTCCGGTGGGGAGGTGATCGACCTCCTCGGCCGCCTGCGCGGGGGGCTGGACCCGAAGCGACGTCAACGGTACGTGGACCTGTTCGAGCTCGACCCGACCAAGAAGGCGCGTACCTACTCCAAGGGCAACCGCCAGAAGGTGGCCCTCGTAGCAGCCCTGGCCAGTGATGTGCCGTTGCTGCTGCTCGACGAGCCCACCTCCGGTCTGGACCCGCTCATGGACGCGCGGTTTCGCGAGTGCATGCACGAGTATCGCGAGGGCGGGGGCACGGTTCTGCTCAGCAGCCACATCCTCAGCGAGGCTGAGGCGCTGTCCGACCGGGTCACGATCATCCGCAGCGGTCGGGCCATGGAAAGCGGAAGCCTTGCGCAACTTCGGCACCTGGCCCGCACCAAGGTCGTTGCGACTGTCGAGCGGATGCCCGACGCGCTCGTGCAACTGCCAGGTGTCCATGAGGTGGCCATCGACGGCCAACAAGTGTCCTGTCAGGTCGAACCCGCCGGAATGCCACAGTTGCTGAACGTCCTGGCGGACGCGGGGGTACAGGCTCTGAGCAGCCAGCAGCCCACGCTCGAGGAGGTCTTCCTGCGCCACTATCAGGGTGGTGATCGTGTCTGACTCCTTCTCAGGTACCGGCGCCCTCGTGCGACTGGCCCTGCGACGCGACCGTCTGCTGCTGACGTTGTGGATCCTGGGGTTCGCCGGGATGGCCGGCTTCTCGGCCGCAGCGACGGTGGGCCTGTACCCGGATGAAGCATCGCGTGTTCAAGCCGCCGAGGTCGTCAATGCCACCGGTGCGCTCGTGGCGTTGTACGGTCCCGTGTACGACCCGACATCGCTGGGTGAGTTGTCGCTGTTCAAGTTGACTGCTTTCGGCGCGGCCGTCACCGCGGTGCTGTTCGTCTTCGTCGTCATCCGTCACACACGTGCTGAGGAGGAGGCCGGACGTCTGGAACTGCTCGGCGCCGGCCGGCTCGGACGACTGGCCGCCCTCACCGCGGCACTGATCGTCGCCTTCGGCGCGAGCCTGGTGCTCGGCGTAGCCAGCGCAGGCTCGCTGATCGCTGCTGGCCTGCCGGTTGCGGGTTCGTTCGCGTTCGGACTGGGTTGGGCCTTCACCGGGATCGCGTTCGCAGCTTTGGCCGGTGTCACCGCACAAGTCACCACTGGCGCGCGGGCCGGCCGTTCCCTGGCATTGATCGCCGTCGCGGTCGCCTACGCTTTGCGAGCAGTCGGCGACGTTGCCTCCGGGGGCGGGAACTGGCTGTCCTGGCTGTCGCCCGATCGGGTGGATGCAGCAGGTGCGCGCCTACGCCGGTGATCGGTGGTGGGTGCTGCTGCTGCCCGACCGCGATGACCGCCGTCTGCGTCCCGGTGGCCATGGTCCTGCGAAGCCGCCGTGACCTGGGCGCGGGACTGTTGACGGACCGAGCAGGACCCGCGCGGGGAAGCATGGCCTCGGTGTTCGGGCTGGCGTGGCGGCTGCAACGCACCGTCTTGATCTCCTGGGCGGTCGGATTCGCCGCTTTTGGTTTCCTTCTGGGCTCCATCTCCGACTCGGTGACCGGGTTCCTGGACTCGCCACAGGCCGCCGAATACCTGCAGAAGCTCGGCGGGACCGACGCTCTGGCCGACGCCTTCCTGGCCGCGGAGGTGGCCATCATGGGGGTGCTGGTGGCTGCCTACGGGATTGAGGCGGCGAGCAGGCTGCACGGTGAGGAGGAGGACGGCCACGCCGAAGTACTGCTGGCCACGTCCGTCTCCCGGGGTCGGTGGGCGGCCAGCCATCTGGTGATCGCGCTGCTGGGAGTCGCTGTCATCTTGTTCGTGGGGGGCCTCGCCGTTGGATTCGGAGCCTCGGTCGCCACCGGCGATGCCGGTCAAGTGGGGGCGCTGGCGGTCGCAGCGCTGTCGAAGGTCCCCGCCGCTTGGGTGCTCACCGGACTGGTCTTCCTGCTCTTCGGGTGGCTGCCGCGGGCGTTGCCGGTGATCTGGGGGGTCTTCGCCCTGGCCGTGGTCGTCGGCGAGTTCGGGCCCCTATGGGATGCGCCGCAATGGGTGATGAACCTCTCGCCGTTCGTGCATTCTCCGGGCCTGCCGGCGCCGAACGCCAGCCTTGCCGGACTCGTCCCGCTGACACTGACGGCACTCGTCCTGCTGGGGCTCGGTTTCGTGGGCTGGCGGCGCCGGGATCTCGCGTCGGCCTAGAGGAGAACGGGGCATCGGCCCTTGATGGGGCTGCCGTCGGTTGACGGTTGACGGCGCGCGGCGACCGAACACGGCGCTGTGGGCCGGTGCGCATGTCGGTGACATAACGACCTCTGACGTGGTCGGATCCTGCGCCGACTGCAGCGACCGCACCCGTCCTGCTCGATCAGTCCCAACACGCTGCTCCCGGCGTCCCCGCGGGTCGCTATAGGCTGAAGCGCGTGGAGCGGATCGCGGCGAACTCGGTGCTGCCGGCCCGCCGTGAACCGGTCACGCTGATGACCTCCGACGGTTTGCGCCTGGTCGCGGAACTCGCGTTGCCACAGGCCACGAAGCCCTTCGCGACGATCGTGTGTGTTCACCCCCTGCCGACCCATGGCGGCATGATGGACTCCCATCTGTTCCGCAAGGCCGCGTGGCGTCTGCCGGCCCTCGCGGACCTGGCGGTCCTGCGTTTCAACACCCGCGGCACAACCAGCGCGGCCGGGACGTCTGAGGGGCATTTCGACGCCGGGAATGCCGAGGGCCTCGACCTGCAGTCGGCTGTCGATTTCGCGCTCGGGCGTGGACTCCCGGACATCTGGGTCGTCGGGTGGAGTTTCGGCACCGACGTGGTTCTGCGTCACGGTCTGCTGCCCGGGGTCCGGGGAGCGATCCTGCTGAGCCCGCCACTACGGTTCGCCGATGACACGGATCTGGGCCGCTGGGCGGCCGACGGAAGACCGCTGGTGGTCATGGTCCCGCAGCACGATGACTTCCTTCCCCCGGATGCGGCAGCGCCCCACTTCACGGCCATGCCCTCGGCGCAGTTCATCCCCGTCGCAGGTGCCAAACACCTGTGGGTAGGGGAGAAGTACACCGGCATCGTGCTGGACCAGATCGTCACCACTGTGACCGGACGACCCACCGAACTGCCGTCCACGTGGGACGGCCCGATGAGTAAATGGAGTGACCTATGAACCAGCTCGAGGGCAAGAAGGCCATCGTCACCGGGGCATCCCGGGGGATCGGCAAGCACATCGCCATCGAATACGCCCGGCAGGGCGCCGACGTGGCGCTCATCGCCCGCAGTGAGGATCTGCTCAACGAGGTTGCGGCCGAAGTGGTGGATCTGGGCCGCAACGCCGTGGTGAAGGTAGCGGATGTGACCGACGAGGCAGCGATCACGGCGGCGGTGCAAGGCGCGATCGAGGGCCTCGGCGGCGTCGACGTCGTGGTCAACAATGCTGGCGGCAACAGCTTCTCGTCACCCATCGTGGGTATGCGCTTCAGCGGTTGGCAGAAGACCCAGCGGCTCAACGTCGACTCGACCGTCCACGTCCTGCAAGCCGTCGGCCCGGTCCTGATGGGGCAGAAGAGCGGATCGGTCATCAACGTGGCCAGCGTCGCGGGCCTCGCCGGTGCCCCGATGATGAGCCACTACGGTGCGGCGAAGGCCGCGATCATCTCCCTGACCCGCAGCGTCGCGGTGGAGTGGGCCTGGGCGGGGGTGCGCGTCAACACCTTGCTGCCCGGCTGGATCGAGACCGAACTGACCCAGTTCCTGCGCGACGCGCCCGATGGTGGCGCCGGAGCTCTGGCTCGTGTGCCCATGCAGCGCTGGGGTCAGCCCGCCGAAATCGCCGCCGGGGCCGTCTTCCTGGCCTCCGACGCGTCGTCGTTCATGACCGGCCAGGAGCTGGTCCTGGACGGTGGCCTGACGATCATGCCGTAAGGCCCCGGGCCGGTTCGACCACCCCGAGTTGCCGGCCAGGCGGGCCATTGGACAGGCTGGGGGTATGGGTAAGCGAATCAAGAAGATGCGCAAAGGCATCGACACACTCGAAGAGGCACTGGCAGACACCGACACCGCCATCGTCAACGCCGACGCGGTTCTGATGCGGGCCGACGAGACGCTGGAGCGCGCGGAGCTCAGTATCGAGACCGCCAAGCGGACGCTGCCCAAGGCGGCTTTGGGCGTGGCGCTGGTCGGCATCGGGATCGTGGTGGCCGTGGTGATCCGTCGATCGCGCATGGGCAAGGCGGCCGCTCAACCGGAGGTGCTTGAGCAGCCCGAGGAGCAGGTGTCGAAGCCACGATGCAGGATGGCGCCCGCGACGCAGGGGACTCCGACGTGGCCGATCTCACTGACGCGGCCGACGCCATCGAAGGTGAGAACGAATGACCCAGGTCGTGCTTCTGCACGCATTTCCGGTCAATCGGCACCTCTGGGATGCCCAGGTCGAGTACTTGACCAAGGCCGGGTTCAAGGTCACCGCGCCGGACCTCGCGGGATTCGGGGAGTCACGCATCCCGCAAGATCCGTCGCTGTCACTTATGGCCGAACAGGTTCTCTCGCATGTGAGCAGGCCCGCGGTTTTCGCCGGATTGTCCATGGGCGGCTACCTCCTGATGGAGATCCTGCGTCAGGCCCCCGACACTGTCACCGGCGCGATCTTCATGGACACGAAAGCCGGCGCGGACACCGCTGCCGCCAGGGAACAGCGATTGCGCGTCGCCGATGAGGTGTTGGCGGCCGGTCACACCCGCGATCTGGCCGACGCCATGGTGCCCAACCTGCTGGGGGCTACGACGATCGCCCAACGTCCCGAGATCGTGCAGACGGTTCGCGGGTGGATCGAACAGGCGCCCCCGGAAGCGGTCGCCTCCGCACAGCGAGCCATGGCCGATCGCCCCGACTCGACATCCACCCTGCGCACCTACGAGGGCCCAGCCGTGGTCCTGTGGGGTGACGAGGATGTGATCTCACCGGCCGCCGATCAGCGGATGATGCTGGAGATGATGCCGCAGGCGGTCGCCCGGCAGGTCCCCCAGGCCGGGCATCTGAGTGCGGTGGAGGACCCCGGCGCGGTCAACGACATTCTGCTCGAGGTGCTCACCGACTGGGCCTGATGCACTCCGTCCTAGGCTGAGGGTTGTGTCAGCCCTCGTCGTCACCGACAATCTGACGATCATCAAGGGGACGAGCGCAATCCTCGAAACCGTCTCCCTGGGGCTCGCCGACGGCGACCGCATCGGGGTGGTGGGGCGCAACGGTGCCGGCAAGTCCACCCTCCTGCGTGCGCTGGCCGGCCAGGAGAGCCCGGACTCCGGCCGAGTCACCCCTGCCGGTGATGTATCGATCCGCCTGGTGACCCAGCACGACACGTTGCCGCCCGGAACGGTGCGCGAGGTCGTCGTGGGTACCGGCCCGGTCCACGCGTGGGCATCCGACCCGGCCACGCGTGCCGTCCTGGAAGGATTGCTGGACCCGGCATTGCTCGAACGCACCACGGATCGGCTCAGCGGTGGCCAGATGCGTCGCGTCGCCCTTGCGTCGGCCCTGGTGGCTCAGCCGGACGTGCTGCTGCTGGACGAACCCACCAACCACCTCGACATCGAGGCCATCGGGTGGTTGGCCGCCCACCTGCAGGCTTGGCCGAAGGGTCGTCGGGCCGTGGTCGTCGTCACCCACGACCGGTGGTTCCTCGATGAGGTGACCACTCGCACCTGGGAAGTCGGCCGGGGTCGGGTCGAGCGCTACGAGGGCGGATACGCCGCCTATGTGCTGGCACGGGCCGAGCGGGAGCAGCAGGAACAGGCCGTCGAAGCGCGCCGGCAGAACCTCCTGCGCAAGGAACTCGCCTGGCTGCGCCGAGGTCCTCCCGCCAGAACGTCGAAGCCGAAGTTCCGCCAGGACGCGGCGCTGGCGCTCATCGCAGACGAGCCGCCCCCGCGCGACCGGCTGGCCCTGCAGCGGGTGAGTATGAACCGGCTGGGCAAACAAGTCATCGACCTCACTGATCTCACAGTGAGCCCGGCGCCCGGTGTCCCCCCGGTGTTGCGCGATGTGACGTGGGGGATCGGACCGGGCGACCGCGTCGGCCTACTCGGCCCGAACGGCGCGGGCAAGACGACCCTTCTGCGGGCGCTGGTCGGCCAACTCCCGCCGGAGGCCGGGCGGATCAAGCGGGGCAAGACGGTGAAGCCCGCGGTGGTGGATCAGAAGCTGCCGTCGATCGACGCCGAGGCACGGGTCCTGCCCTGGCTGCAGGAGGTGGGCAACCACGTCGAGGTCGCCGGCGGTGACGACCTGACACCGTCGCAACTACTCGAAGAGTTCGGATTCACCGGGGACGCCCCGTGGAAGCGTCTGGGGGATCTCTCCGGTGGCGAACTGCGCAGGCTGCACCTGCTGCGCACATTCCTATCCGGCGCGAACGTGCTCATGCTGGATGAGCCGACCAACGATCTGGACACCGAGACGCTGACCGTATTGGAGGACGTCCTCGATTCCTGGCCCGGAACGCTCATTGTCGTGTCTCACGACCGGTACTTCCTCGAGCGGGTGTGCGATGACGTCTGGGCGATGACCGGTGGCACGCTGCAGCACCTGCCTGGGGGTGTTGACCAGTACCTCGCGGACAGTCAGGCCGAACAGTTGCCCCCTCCCAAAGCCGGCGGTGGTGACAGTCGCGCGGCTCGCAAGGAACTGGCCAGGATAGAGCGCGAACTGTCAAAGGCCAACGCCCGGATCGAGGATCTGCATGCCCAGATGGCCGAAGCGGCCACGGACGGGGACCGGTTGATGGAACTCGGAGTTCACTTGAGCGAGGCCCAACAGGTGCTTGCCGACGTGGAGGAGCGCTGGTTGCTGGCCGCGGAGGACGTCGAGGGAAACGCTGGTTTACGGCCCGGGGGCGGGAACCGCGATCTCTGAAACGCCTAGTAGTTGCGAAATAGCCCGCAAACTACGGGTCATTCGGCAACTAACGGGCTATTTCGCGAGTCGATGCCGGTTGGGTCCGCTGCAGGTGCACTGTTTCGCCCTCCTCACGCACATCCAAAGCGGGATTAATCAGTGCTTCCCTAACGGGTCTGCGCTGGCGGTCGGTCGGCGGTCGGCGGTTCGTGAGCCAGACCGAGATCGGGGCTGCCACGCGCTCCAGGGAGCGAGTTTCCGGAGCAGTTTCGCGCTAGCATTCCGCAATGAGCACCCAGTCAGTCAGTCGCCCCGCCAGTGTCACCTTCGTCGTCGTGCTGACGTGGATCGTCGCCATCCTCACGATCATCGCCTCCGGGATCCTGCTGTTCACCAGCGATCAGACATTGACCGACGCGGGGGTCGACCCTGGCACTGCCAGGATCGAAGCCTGGGTGGGGCTCGCGCTCGGTGTGGTCATGGCGTTGTTCGCCTCCGCACTTGGCCACGGAAGCAGGTTCGCCCGACTGCTGATCAGCCTGCTGATGATGTTCCGGTTCGTGTTCGGCGTGATCGCGATGGTCGTCTTGTGGGGCAGTGCGTTCTTCTGGTCGCTCTCGTGATGACGGTCTTCGCGCTTCTGATCCTCTATCTGCTCTGGAACTCGCGCGCCGCCGCCTTCTTCGCCCAAGGGCTCCGCCCTCCCGGCTAGCGCCTGATGACTTTGTCGGGCTTCACCCGGACGACGACGCGCACGTTGTCGGTACCGTCGTCGGCCGGGTACCGTTCCCAGCCCCGGTAGGCGCGCGCGAACTTGTCGATCAGTTCCCGGCCCCCTTCGGTCGTCATCTCCACATGCCCCCGCACCTCGACGTACGAGTACGGCTGGTCCATGTCGTACACCAGGACCGTGCACCGCGGATCCCGCACGAGATTCCGGTGCTTGCGGCGGCCCTCGACGGTGGAGATCAGCAGGTCGTCACCGTCACGCTCGTACCAGACGACGCTGCTCTGGGGCTGGCCGTCGGGCTCGATCGTGGAGATGGTCGCGAACTGCTTGGGTTTGTCGAGCAGTTCCTTGGCTCGTCTGGTCGAACATCAGGTGTTCCGGAAGCGGTTGATCTCGGACTCGAGCTTCGCCCGCTTCTCCGGATCCTTGACCCCGAGGCCCTCCTCCGGCGCCAGGCCAGCACGCCGACCTTGCCCTGGTGCTGGTTGCGGTGCACCTCGTATGCGGCCTGACCGGTCTCTTCGAGGGGGAATGCCTTGCTCAGCGTCGGGTGGATCATGCCCTTGTCGATGAGGCGGTTGGCCTCGTAGGACTCCTTGTAGTTCGCGAAGTGCGATCCGATGATGCGCTTGAGATTCATCCACAGGTACCGGTTGTCGTACTCGTGCATGTACCCCGAGGTCGATGCGCAGGTGACGATCGTGCCGCCCTTCTTGGCGACATAGACACTGGCGCCGAAGGTCTCGCGGCCGGGGTGCTCGTAGACGATGTCGACGTCCTCGCCGCCGGTCAGCTCGCGGATCTTCTTGCCCAGACGCTGCCATTCCTTGGGGTTCTGGGTGTGCTCGTCCTTCCAGAACTGGTAGCCCTCTGCGTTGCGATCGATGATGTACTCGGCGCCCATCGCCCGGCAGATCTCGGCCTTCTCCGGGTTGGAGACCACACAGATGGGGATTGCCCCGCCGTTCAGCGCGTACTGCGTGGCGTAGGAACCAAGGCCTCCGGAGGCGCCCCAGATAAGAACGACGTCGCCCTGCTTCATGCCGGCGCCGTTGCGGGAGACCAGTTGCCGGTAGGCGGTGGAGTTGACCAAGCCGGGGGCCGCAGCCTCTTCCCACGTGAGGTGAGCGGGCTTGGGCATGAGCTGGTTGGACTTCACCAGTGCGATCTCGGCCAGACCGCCGAAGTTGGTCTCGAAACCCCAGATCCGCTGCTCGGGGTCCATCATCGTGTCGTTGTGACCGGCCGGGTTCTCCAACTCGACGCTGAGGCAGTGTGCGACGACCTCGTCACCGGGGTTCCACGCGTTGACGCCGGGTCCGGTCCGCAGGACCACGCCAGCAAGGTCGGAGCCGATGATGTGGTAGGGCAGGTCATGACGCTTGGCCATCGGGTGTGTGCGGCCGTAGCGCTCCAGGAATCCGAATGTGGACACGGGTTCGAAAATCGAGGTCCAGACGGTGTTGTAGTTGATCGACGACGCCATGACTGCGACCAGTGCTTCGCCAGGACCGAGTTCGGGTACAGGGACCTCGTCGAGGTGCAAGGACTTTCGGGGGTCCTTCTCGCGCGTGGTCAGGCCTTGGAACATGTCGACGTCGTCCTTGTGGACGGTGATCGCCCGGTAGGACTCGGGAATCTCGATCGACGCGAAGTCCTCGGCGGGTGCGTCGTTGAGGATGGCGTCAAGAATCTTCTGCATTTTCGCGTCTCCCATTCGTGAACCTAGTTGCACGCTAACGGGTGGGACTCACAGGTACGGCGAGAGGGTGCATCGCGTACTTCTCCGAGGCGGGTGAAGGCGGCCAGGACCGATCAGGGCAGAAGTTGACGACCCTGGGAGAGCCAAGGGCACGCCGCGTTACCAACGGTTCGTCCAGCGCAAGACCAGGGTGGTCAAGCGGTAAGCCCCATTAGATGGGGGCCGCGGTACCTTACCGGAAGTCGGCGCGGCCCAGATGTGATGGGCTTCCGACCGAAATGTGGCTTTTGGAGAACGTTTCGCCATCAAATCTGGGCGAACAGGTGTTTCCCCGGCCCAGTTTTGATGGACCGGCAGGGCAGGGCTCAGTGCCCGTCGCCGGGCTCCACCAGTTCGATGAGCACGCCGCCACAGTCCTTCGGGTGGGCGAAGTTGACCCGTGAGCCGGCGGTGCCGCGTTTGGGCTGTTCGTACAGCATCCGCACGCCGGCCTCACGCAGTTCGTCTGCGGCCACCTCGATGTCGGAGACCCGGTAGGCCACCTGCTGGATCCCCTCGCCGCTGCGTGCGAGGAACTTGCCGATGGGGGAGTCTTCGGACAGTGGGGCGAGCAGTTGCACACAGGAGCCGCTGTCGCCGACGGCCATCATCGCCTCGCGCACGCCTTGCTCCTCGTTGGTCTCCTCGTGCACCAGTTCCATGCCGAAGGCGTCCTGGTAGAAGGCGATGGCCTTGTCGAGATCTCGCACAGCCAGTCCAACATGGTCGATCGCAGTCACAAATCCCATGGCGTTATCGTGGCATCAGGCGTTGTCCCACCGATTCAGGAGGTCTGCTATGGCCGGAAATGTGATTGTTGCAGGAGCCCGCACCCCGATGGGGCGTTTGCTCGGTTCACTCAAGGGCTTCTCGGCCGCTGACCTCGGCGGTTTCGCGATCAAGGCCGCGATGGAACGTTCCGGGGTGACTCCGGATCAGGTCGACTACGTGATCATGGGCCACGTTCTGCAGGCCGGTGGCGGTCAGATCACCGCCAGGCAGGCTGCGGTGAAGGCCGGGATCGGGATGGACGTTCCGGCGCTCACCATCAACAAAGTGTGCCTGTCGGGCCTCGACGCAATCGCGCTGGCCGACCAACTCATCCGTGCCGGTGAGTTCGAGATCGTGGTGGCCGGCGGTATGGAGTCCATGACCAACGCACCGCACCTGCTCATGGGATCGCGCGAGGGCGTCAAGTACGGCGACTGGAAGCTCATCGACTCGATGGCGTTCGATGGGCTCACCTGCGCGTTCGACCAATGCGCGATGGGCGAATCGACCGAGACCCACAACGGCAAGTACTCCGCCCTGACCCGCGAGCGGCAGGATGCCTTCGCCGCCAGGTCGCACCAACTCGCAGCGATCGCCGAGAAGAACGGCGCCTTCGCAGAGGAGATCGTGCCGGTGGAGATCCCGCAGCGCAAGGCAGACCCGGTGGTCCTCTCCTCCGATGAGGGTGTGCGCCCGGACACGACGGCGGAGAGCCTGGGCAGACTGCGCCCCGCCTTCGCCAAGGACGGCACCATCACCGCTGGCAACGCCTCGCAGATCTCTGACGGTGCAGCAGCCGTCGTGGTGATGTCCAGGGCCAAAGCCGAGGAACTCGGACTGACTTGGCTGGCCGAGATCGGCGCGCACGGTGTCGTCGCCGGCCCCGACGCCTCGCTGCACCTGCAGCCGGCGCAGGCGATCAAGGCCGCCTGCGACAAAGAGGGCATCAGCCCCGCCGACCTCGACCTGCTCGAGATCAATGAGGCCTTCGCTGCGGTCGGCCTGGCCTCGACCGACGAATTGGGTGTCTCCGAGGACCTCGTCAACGTCAACGGTGGTGCGATCGCGCTCGGCCATCCGCTGGGGATGTCCGGGGCGCGTGTGGTTCTGTCGCTGGCTCTGGAACTCAAGCGCCGCGGCGGAGGCCTCGGCGCCGCCGCCCTGTGCGGTGGCGGTGGCCAGGGAGACGCGCTGATCGTCCGCGTTCCGTAGTGCACCTCGTCGACCGGGCGCGCGCTGGGGATATCCGAGCGCTCGCCCGGTTGCTGACGCTCGTCGAGAGTGGATCCCCTGACCTGCGCGATGTCAGCGCCGACCTTGTCGCGCACACCGGCCACGCCCATATCGTCGGCGTCACGGGCGCTCCGGGGGTCGGCAAATCCACCACGACATCGGCCTTGATCGACGCGCTACGCGCACAGGGTAGGACCGTGGCAGTTCTCGCGGTGGACCCCAGTTCACCGTTCTCCGGCGGCGCGCTGCTCGGCGACCGGGTCCGCATGCAGGACCATGCCTCCGATCCCGGCGTGTTCATCCGGTCGATGGCCTCGCGCGGGCACCTGGGCGGACTGTCCGCGGCTACGCCGCAAGCACTTCGTGTGCTGGATGCCTGTGGCTTCGACGTGATCCTGGTGGAGACGGTGGGCGTGGGACAGTCCGAGGTCGAGGTCATGGGACAAGCCGACACGGTTCTGGTCCTGCTGGCGCCCGGTGCCGGTGACGCGGTGCAGGTCGCCAAGGCCGGAATCCTGGAGATCGCCGATATCTTCGTGGTCAACAAGGCGGACCGGGACGGCGTTCGCAACACCACTCGCGAACTGCGATCGATGATCAGTCTCGGCGATCGGGGCCCGGACGGTTGGGTGCCCGAAATCGTCACCACTGTTGCCACGCGGGCCGAAGGCGTCGAGGTATTGGTGAGCGCGGTGGAGCGTCACCGGGCCTGGTCCGCGCAGTCCGGCGACCTGCACAGCCGCCGACTGGAACGCATCAGGCGTGAGATCGAGGCGCTCGCCCTGGATCGGCTGCGCGACGAGTTCGCTGGCTCTCGCGCTCTGGCACAGCGCGTACTGGACGGCGAGCTGGACCCGTACTCGGCCGCGCAGTCGCTGCTGCGTTAGCGCGCGACGAACCGCTGCTTCCGGATAGCCCCGGGGCCACCCGAACCGGCGGCCCGCACCTGCGCGGTGTGGCTGCCAGGCTCCACCGAGAACTGCGCGACCGGGCGGCGGACCACCACCCAGTTGCCGGCCCGGCCGGCGGAACGTTTGATGCGGACCCAGTACGACGTCGCGCCCTTCACCGGGCGCCACCGGACGACGGCTTGCGACTTCTTGACCTTGACCCGCAGTCCTGTGACCTTCCGGGGTGCGGAAGGCCCGGCCAGCGGCCGGGTCGGGACCGAACCCGGCGAGGTTGCTCCCACGCCGCCGACGTTGGCTGCTCTGACCGTCACGCTGTAGTCGACAGACGCATCCAGTTTCCGAATCACGCAGGAGGTATTGCCGTCGGTCCGGCAGGACCTGCCGCCTGGCCATGCGGTGGCCACGTACTCGGTGATGCGCTTACCGCCGTCGGTGAGGGGCGGGTTCCAGACGACCTTGAGTGCGGACGGCTTGGCGGTCACGCGCACGGCGCGCGGCGCCGACGGTACTGCCGATGGGGTCGCACGTTTCGGCGAGATCACGGGCGTGCTGACGCCGGCCTGTGAACGGGCCGTAACGGAGACCGAGTACGAAGTGCCGTTGCGCAAGCCGCTGATCGTGCACGCCAGGGAGGCGGTGGAGCAACTGCGTCCGCCGGGGCTGGCGACGGCGGTGTACTCGAGGATGTCGTCACTGGGCGAGGCCGACCAGGTCACGTCCAGCGACCGGTCGGAGGCTGCGAGCCTGACGTCCGCGACTGGACTGGGCATCGCAGTCGAAGGCGCCACCGACCGGCTGGCCGCGGAGGGGGCGCTGCTGCCGATCCTGTTTTCCGCGACAACGGTGAACCGGTAGTCCTGACCGTTCTGCAGGCCTGGCACAGTGCAGGTGAGCGTCTGCGTGGTACACGTGGCCGATCCCGGCCATGCTGTCACCGTGTAGGAACTGATCGGCGCTCCGCCGTCGTCGAGGGGGCGTTGCCAGGACACGGTGACCTGTCGGTTGCCCGTGTCGGCAACGACCTGTTGTGGGGGTGCCGGCGGGTCCTGCAGGATCAGATCCCGGGTGACCGGCCCGCTCAAAGTGACGGGGGCTTCGACCGTGCTGCCGCCGTTGGGCGTCCGCAGCGTGTACTTGCCATCGGGAAGTTGCAGGGCATAGCCGCCGTTGAGGTTGGTGATCGCGGCGGGTCGGAACGTCGGCTCGTCGTCGCGCTGGGCGATGACGACGACGTTCGGTACCGATGCGCCGGAGCGGTGGCGCACGGTGCCGGCGACCGTCACGAGTTGGGGGACCTCGGCGGTGAACAGGTGTGTGTCGCAGACGGCGGCGTCGCCTGGATTGCAGCCGGCGGACGTCCCGAACACGACGGTGCCAGCGGTGTCCGGGGAATACTGACGTGGCCAGTACATGGTCGCGAACCCGGACCGTTCGATGCGTACGTGGTAGCGCCCGAACGGTAGACCGACCGCTTGGTAGTACCCGGATGTGGCCGGATTGCCGAAGACCGACAAGGGGATCTGCGCCCCCGTGTCGAGGTTCACGGCGACGACGGACGCGCCCGTCATCGCAGAGGTATGTCCAGCGGTGTAGCGAGCGGTCACATTGACGCCGAGGATCCCCGTGCCGGTGGCGTGGGCCGGGCCGGGCATGAAGGCAGTCAGTGCGAACGCGGCGCTGAGCGCAACGGACAGCGCGGTGCGAGGAAGTGAGATCACGGGGAGCCCATCTGTGAGTTCGGATTGGCAGGGTTGGGAGGTGCCTCGGGGCCTACCGGCCGAGGAACGGCGACGTTGGTTCCCGGGTCACGGTGGGGGTCTGTGCAGTGGTCGACGACTGGGTCTGGGGCGCCGCAACCGGTTGCTGGGCCGGGGTGGACGCCCAGGAGTGAGCCGGTTGTGACCGGGGTCGAGGGACGTCGGCCGCGGCGTGCCGGGCTGCGGCCGCAACGGAGGTATGAGAGCTCTTGCGGAGGACGCGCTGCAGGTACGGGGTGCTCGGGGCTGCGATCTGCGGGACCGGTGCCCCGACCCCGATGGCGACTGTGCTGGCCGGCAGTTGCGGTGCGGCCATCTGCGACGGCCGCAACGCCTGGAGGGCCAGCGCCAGCCCCACCCCGGCGATCGCGACCAGGACTGTCAGCACGATCAGCGGCCGTCGTCCCGCGGGCTCCGGAACCGGATGCGGGTCACCCAGGATCCTGATCCTCGCGGTGGTGCTGGCGCCCGGGCCGTTCGGTGCTGCGAATGTCATCGACCCCCCCGGGCGCTCCGACTCTCAAGTCATCAAAGAGTAACCCGGCGCTAGTCTGGCTGATCGGGAGGTTGTGGATATGTCAGTGGTGGTGGGTTACGACGGGTCGGACGTCTCTGCAACAGCGGTCCGCTTCGCCGCACACGAGGCGAAGATGCGTGGCCTGGACCTGGAGGTGCTGACCGCCTGGGATCAACCCGCCCTGGACCTGGGGATGGGCGCCGGCGCCGTCCTCGATCCGGGGATGTCGGACGTGATCGGCCAGCAGGCAGCTTCCATCGCGGCGGAAGGCGCCGACTTTGTCGGATCGGAAGTGACGGTGACTTCGGCTGCCGTAATGGGGCCGGCGGCAGCAGCCCTCGTCGAACGAGGGCTTGGCGCCGACTTGGTGGTACTGGGCTCGCAGGGCCGGCACGCAGTGTCCGACCTGCTGCTGGGCGGCGTGTCCCGGCAAGTCGCCGCGCACTGCCAGTGTCCTGTCGTCGTGGTGCGCGACAGTCCGGCGGTCCCGCGGGTCGCGGTGGGGATCGACGGGTCACCGCAGGCCGGCCGCGCACTCGACTTCGCCTTCGACGAAGCGAGCAGGCGCCACTGGTCCCTGCAGGTCGTCCACGCCTGGGACGTGTCGGTGATCGGATTCGACGTGGATGCCAGCACGTACCCCGCCGGCGGAATCCTCGACGACGTCAAGGACGCCGAAGCCCGGCTCAGCGCGGAGGTGCTCGCCGGTCACCAGGCGAGGTACCCCGACGTGGAGGTGGAGGTCCTGCTGCGTCGGGGGGCTGCCTCGCAGTTGCTCGTGGAAGCCAGTACCTCGGCCGGGTTGATCGTCGTCGGTTCACGCGGAAGAGGTGGGTTCGCCTCGCTGCTGCTGGGGTCCGTCAGCCACCGACTCCTGCACCGAAGCCAGTGCAGCATCGCCGTCGTCCACTGACGTGAATTCGACGGTCAGCCTGTTCCTGCAGGTCCTTCCGCTGGCCATCGGCGCGGCCTTCAGCCCCACGTTCCTGGCCATGCAGGTGGTGGTTCTCACCAGTCCTGCGCCGGGAGCAGTGCGCAGGGGCTGGGCACTGGCGGCAGGCAGCATGGTCGCCCTGCTGCTGGTGAGTTTCGGCGGATTATCGCTGCTCGCATCGCTGTCGGACTTCCAGACCGGCCAGCCCTCATATTCCCAGGCGATCATCTTCACCCTGGCCGGGGCGGCGTTGCTGCTCGTGGCCCTGGTTCTCAGCCGGCTCCCGCCGGAGCGACGCCAGAGCAAGGTGATGAACCGGGTCGGGGATGCCCAGCCGCCGCTGCTCTTCGCCATCGGAGCCCTCAGGCTGCTCGTCAATGCGACGACACTGGCGCTGTACATCCCCGCACTGCATGCGATCACGCACTCGACGGTCGACGCGGCGGCTAAGGCAGCGGTGTTCTTGATGCTCTTCGCGATCACGGAGATCGCGGTGGTCGGTCCGGTGCTGGCGGTGACACTTCTGGGCGACCGGGCCAAACCGGTACTCACCGGAATTCACACAGCCATCGACAAACACTCGCGGGCGCTGACGATCTGGACGTGCCTCGGCTTTGGCGTCGTGCTGGTAGCAGCGGGCGTGCGGGTCTTCTTCCAAGTCGCTTAGGTGGGTTCTTCGATTCTGAGGGGCTGTGGAACGCCGCACTCGGGGAGAATCTGTTCGTTCAGCCCAGTTGGGGAGCGTTTGAGCAATCGGGGAGAGTCTGTCGCATCGGTGAGCCAATCCACGCGTGGTTTCTCTCCCCGATGGTGTTGAGGCTGCCTCGTTTCGGTGGAATCTTGATCACCGGTTCTCAGCCGCACGAACCTTTCCCACCGGGCTCTCAATAGGCCGGGGCGGCTACCGTTGAACGTCAGTCCTCAGGTTCGTCGCCCTCGCGGTTGACCGAAGCCAACACTGCTTTCGTGAGGTCGTCGAGGGTCTGCTCGATCCCCGCCAGGAAGACCGGCAGGTCGCGAACGGTGTCGTAGTCGGCGCTGACCCCGAAGTTGATCCTGCCGTTGTACGACGCGATGGCCGTGGACAAGCGGACACCCGGCGCCAAGGGCACGAACGGGATGAGTAACTGCAGTTCCCGTCCCAACAGGTACAACGGCACCTGCGGCCCCGGAACGTTCGTGGTGACCGTGTCGAAAGCTCGTTGGTTGATCTGGCCCGCAACGCGTCCGGCCGCCGCGAACAACGCCGGTGGCACGAAGTCCGCGAGCCCGATGATGGAATCAACGGTCAGCGGGGTACCGCTCTTCTTCAGTCGGTCCATTTGTCGGGTCATGGCGTGCAGACGCTCCACCGGATCATCGATCCCGATGGGCAGTTGCGCGAACATCGCAGACACCTCGTTGCCGCCGCTGGCATCGCCGGGCGCACGCATGGACACCGGGATCATCGACTGGATCTGCAGGGGTCTGGTATCGATGCCGCGGGAAGCCATCAAGGAGCGAAAGCCGCCGGTGACCGCGGTCAGGATGACGTCGTTGACAGTGCCGCCGAACGCATTCTTCGCGGCTTTCAGCGTTTCGAGGTCGGCCTCGACCCAGCCCCACCTGCGGTGTGGACCGCTCGCCCCGCCCAGGGCGGACTCCGTGCTGATGAGGCGGCTTCCCACTGAGGTACTGCCAGCAGCGCGCACGGCCAGGTGCTCGGCCAGCTCCCGCGGATTCGCCACCCGCCCCACGATGCGGCTCAAGTGCTGGCCAGGTCGTTTGACCGAGTCGATCACGGCATCAGTCACCAGATCGACGGTCCCCGGTCCCGGCTCCGGCGTCCACGTGCTCGGCGAATTCTCACTGCTTTCGGGTGTGAGGTCGAGGATGACCTCCATGATGTCGTGCCCGGAAAGCCCGTCGATCATGGCGTGGTGGGCCTTGTTGATCAGCGCCCAGCGTCCCTTCGCCAGACCCTCCACGAGCCACATCTCCCATAGCGGGCGATCAAGGTCCACCCGCTGCGACAGCAGGCGGCTGGCCAGGCGCTCGAGCTGCTCGGTGCCCCCTGGCTTGGGAACGGCGGTGTGCCGCACGTGGAAATCCAGTTCGAAAGCGTCGTCGTCAACCCACACCGGTTGACCGATGTGCAGCGGGACGGAACGCACCTTCTGGCGGTATCGCGGAACCTGATCCAGTCGCGAGTCCAAGTACTCGCACAGCTGCTCGTAGCTCGGGGCGGGTCCTTCGAACACCATCAACCCGCCGATGTGCATCGGCTGGCCGTCGCGCTCCAGCAGCAGGAACGTGGTATCCAGCGGGCTCAGGCGATCGGGCATGGGAACCTCCTTGGCTCCGGGCCAGACTAGTTCACGGCCCTGGCGTTGCCGTGCGGTGCGTTGCCCTGCGGTATGGCGCGGAAGTCGTTGCCCAGGGGCGGTATTCGTGGCTGCGCTGTCGGCGAGCCGGACTCAGGCCAGTGCTGCGCCCTGAACCACGTCCGGGTTCTCGGACAGCCACTGCAGGATCGTCGCAGCGGTGGCTTCGGGCTGCTCGATCTGGGGGACGTGTCCGACATCCTCGATCAGGTGGAACGTCCACTCGGGGCGCCGGGCGGCCGCCGCCTGCGCCGAGCGGGCCGAGACCACGCGGTCGCGGCCTCCGTGGATCAGGAGCACGGGGGTGGCCAGTTCCCGCAGGCGACGCACGTAGTTGCGGCTCTGGCTCATCAGGACGACCGAGCGGGCGGCCTCCACGACATGGCGCGCGGTGCCGGAGAACTGGCGGCGGACCTCGGCCTGGGCGATCGCTGCCTCCATGACCTCCCGTGGCAGTCGGGTCGGATCGTCGGTGACGATGCGCAGTGTGCGGGCCACCTGCGCCTCGGCCGAGGCCAACCGCGTCCACAGTCCGAGGATCATCGCCCCGAGTCCCGGGGTGGCCAGTACCGCGAACTCCAGGATCATCCGCAGATCGCCGACCATGATCCCGGCGGCCGGCAGTGCCGGTGCGATGAGCACGACACCGGCGGTTGTGGTGGGAGCCGAAGTGGCCTGCACCACGGCCAGCAGGCCGCCCATCGAGTTGCCCATCAGGACCGCCGGGCTACCCGTCACTTCGGTGAGGAACCGGTGGATCAGGTGTTGGTTGGCGTGCACGCTGGTGGAGCGCCGGCCGGCCTGCGTCAGACCATGTCCGGGGAGGTCGAGGGCCACGACCCGGCAGGTGTCGGTGAGGTGGCGGGCGATCAGGTCCCAGTTCAGTGACGACCCGCCCAGGCCATGGATGCACACGATCAAGGGGCCGTCGGCGGGCCCGCCGTAGTCGCGGTAGTGGGTCTGTCCGTCGATGTTGACCCAGTGGGAGGTGCCGGTTCGGGCGGTGGTGGAGACACTCACGGAGTCCAACTTACGCACGCCGGAAGTGACGCGGCCCGCCGGACCACTGAGCGACCCGGGACATACTGCGCGCGGTGACCACCGCGATGACGGGGTAGCCGCCGGTCGTGGGGTGATCGGGTCCCAGGATGATCGGCAGCCCGTTGGGCGGAAGTTGAACGGCGCCTTGGATCATCGGTCGACTGGGAAGGCTGTGTGGCGGTACCTGGATCGGGGAGCCCGAGAGGCGGACTCCGACCCGGTTGGACTGCGGGTCAAGGTCCCACGGTCGCGACAGCAACTGCTCCAGCAGCTGTTCGGTGGCATCCGGGCCGGGCATGACCGCGAAGGTGGTCGTCTCGTCCGGGACCGGGGCGTGATCGATGACCGGGTCGGTTCGTGGGCTGGAACCGGCGTAGAACACATCCGATGCGCGAAGCGGCGGAGGTCCGAGGCGACCCAGGGTGTCGTAAGAGCGGGATCCCAGCACGGGTTCGGCGTCGATCCCGCCACCGACCGCGACGTAGTAGCGGATCCCCGCCCGCACTGGCCCCAGCGTGACCTTGGCTCCTCGTTCGACGTGGATCACCGTATTGGTCGTATGGCTGCGCCCGTCGACCACGACATCGCCGACAGCCCCGGTGACGGCGACGGTCAGGCGGTGCAGTGCCTCGAAGACCAGTCCGCCGCCCAGAATCTCCAAAGCGGCGCTGGCTTCCGGGTTGCCGACCAGGCGGTTGGCCAGCCGCCAGGATCGAGGGTCGAATGCGCCTGCCCGCGGCACGCCGAGATGCGCGAAGCCGGTCCGGCCCACATCCTCGATGAGGGTCAGAGTCCCCGGGGCGAGGATCTTCGCAGCCTCCCTCATGCGAACCTCACGGTGGTGCCGGGACTCAGCAGGGCGGGCGGGTCGGACCGGGGGTCGAACAAGGCCGCCGTCGAGGTTCCGAGGAGGTGCCACCCGCCAGGTGAGTCGGTGGGGTACACCGCGCAGTAGCCGGCGGCGATCGCCACGCTCCCGGCGGGCACCGAGGGTCGGGGCCGAGCTCGACGAGGTACATGCAGGGATCCCGGAAGTCCGGTCATGTAGCCGAATCCCGGGGAGAATCCGCAGAAGGCCACTCTGAACGTGGAGCCGCGCATCACCGCGACCACCGCAGTGGTCGACATCCCCGCTGCGCGTGCCACCTCCGCGAGGTCGGGTCCGTCCCAGGTCACGTGCAGGGTCACCACGGATGACGGTTCCGGTGTTGCTAGTTCCTCCGGCAGATCGGCGACGACTCGGGCAACGATCTGCGGGTCGCCGCGCAGCAGCACACAGTCGGCACCGGGGACCACGTCTGTCAGGACCGTTGCATCTATGGCCGCAGCCAGTGCGACCGGATCGTCGGTGTCGACCAGCCAGCCGTCCTCGCCGAACGGCGTGACCTTCACGTGTGTGCCCGCACGACGATGCCCTCGTCGGCCAGATGGCGGCCGATCCGCAGGGCCAGATCCGCGGCGCCCGGGGTATCCGAGTGCAGGCACAACGACTCGGCGCGCACCTGGATGATCGCGCCGTTGATCGTGGTCACCGATCCCCGGGCCAACTGCGTCACTTGACGTAGCACGGCGTCCTCGTCGGTGAGCACCGCATCCGGCGCTGAGCGAGGCACCAGCCGGCCATCGTCGGAGTAAGCCCGATCTGCGAACCCCTCCCGGATCGCCGCGAGGCCGAACGCCGGTGCTCGCTGTACGTACCGCGCGTCGTGCTGACCCATCACCGCCAGGGTCGTGCCCAGAAGTTCGCCAGCATCGGTCACGGCCTCGAGCAGCGCGGTCGCGAGGTCCGGTTCCTGCCCGGCTGCGTGATACAGAGCTCCGTGGGGCTTGACGTACGCGGGCAGTCGGGGACTGTTGTCTGCCAGACGCACGATCTGATCGCGCAATTGGTTCTTCAACACCTCCGCTGGCACGTCGTGGCGGGTGCGCCCGAAACCCACCCGGTCGACGAACGACGGGTGTGCCCCGATCCGCACGTCGAGTCCGGCCGCCGCCGCGGTGACCCGGCGCATGCTGGCGTCGTCGCCGGCATGCCCTCCGCACGCGACACTCACGCTGGAGACGATTTCCAGGATTCTGGCGTCGAGGGCAGCGTCCATCTCGCCGACGTCGGCGTTCAGATCGATCGCTGTCATGACTCCGATGGTGCCCGCAAACGGTACATCAGATCAATGGCCTGCCTCCCGTGGCGTTCTCCGGCCAGTTCGTACTTGGTCCGGGGTCTGTGCGGCACGCGCGGACCGTCATGGACCTTGTGCAGTGCCGGCTGTCGTCCAAGGACCTCCCGCATCACGTGTGCGTATGCGGGTTCGTCGGTGGCCAAGTGGACGCTGCCGCCCGGTTGCAGGACGCGCACAAGGGCTACGGCGAACTGTTGACGCACAAGCCGGCGCTTGTTGTGCCGGGCTTTCGGCCACGGGTCCGGGAAGAAGACGAGCACCTCGTTCAGGCAGGCTGCTGGCAGTCGCCGGGTGATCAGGTCCAAGGCGTCGCCGTGCAGCACGCGCAGGTTGGGCAGGTCATACTGCGCGATGAGCAGAAGTGTCCGGGCGATGCCTTTGCTGTGAACGTCGGCAGCGATGTAGTCGCGGTCCGGGTTCTCCTGCGCCAATTGCAGGGCGGTGTCGCCGAGCCCGGACCCGATCTCCAGGGTTCTGGGCGCCCGACGACCGTAAATGGCATCGAGATCCAGCGGATCGGGGAACAGAGCGAGGTCCCACTCGGTGCCCAGCGTGTTCAGCGCCCAGCGCTGGTTGTCGGACAGTCGGCCACGGCGGGCGTGGTAGCTGCGGATGGCTTCAACCACCTCGTCACGCTACCGCTAGACTTGGGTCGGTCCCGCTGCAGCGGGTCCTTTTTGGTGGGTGTAGCTCAGCCGGTAGAGCACCTGGTTGTGGTCCAGGGGGTCGCGGGTTCAAGTCCCGTCACTCACCCCAAAGAGCGGTCTCCAGGAGCATTCGGTCGAGCGGTCTGGCCGTGCCCTGGTTAGAGTCAGTGCTGCCTTGCCCCTGCCGCTCTCGCGAACGCCCGGTTCTGCCCAGGGACGTTGGTTAGCCGTTGATGCGCCAACCTCTCGCCGATCAGAGCACCAAGGTCGGTCGGGCTGCCGCGGGCTGGGTAATGCGTTTCTCCCTGGGCCCGAACAAGTGATCGGGTTCACCACGCGTTGCGCGGACAGCCCCTGACTCCTGAACCCGAAGGATCAAACAAGCTGATCCAGGCGGCGATCCCGGTCACGGGATGAGCGACGGTTCTTCCCAGATGTTGATGCCGGCGTCACCGGTGTGCAGGTCGATCGCGGCAAGCTCCGCGTCACTGAAATCCAGGTTCCGCACGGCTGCGGCCGCGTCGAGCAACTGCTCCACACTGCTTGCACCGATCAGGGCGGACGTGACCCGGGGATCACGCAATGTCCACGCCACCGCCATCTGGGCGATGCTCTGCCCGCGTGCGTCGGCGACTTCCTGCAATGCGGATATCGAGGCCACGTATTCGTCAGTGAGCCAGGCCCGGTCCAAAGAGGCGTCCCGGCTGGCCCGTGAGCCCTCCGGAATGCCCCCGAGATACTTCCCGGTGAGCATGCCCTGCGCAAGCGGACTGAAGCCGATGCACCCGGCGCCCACAGCGGCCAGTGTGTCCAGCAGTTCGTCTTCGATCCAGCGGTTGAGCATCGAGTAGGAGGGCTGATGGATCAGCAGCGGGACACCCATGTCGGCCAGCATCTCGGCTGCGCGCCTGGTGCGGGAGGGGGAGTAGGACGAGATCCCTGCGTACAGGGCCTTGCCCTGGTGCACGGCGGACGCCAGCGCTCCCATCGTCTCTTCCAGCGGTGTCTCGGGATCGGCCCGGTGGCTGTAGAAGATGTCCACATAGTCCAGTCCCAAACGCTGCAGACTCTGATCGAGACTGGCCATCAGGTACTTGCGCGAGCCGAGGAAGCCGTAGGGGCCCGGCCACATGTCCCAGCCGGCCTTCGTGGAGATGATCAACTCGTCGCGCAGCCCAGAGAAGTCCTCGCGCAGAACGCGTCCGACATTGATCTCTGCACTCCCGTATGGAGGTCCGTAGTTGTTGGCCAGATCGAAATGGGTGATGCCCATGTCGAATGCGGTGCGCATGATCGCGCGTTGGCGTGACAGGGGCGTGTCGTCGCCGAAGTTGTGCCAGAAACCCAGCGACACGGCCGGCAGGGTCAGTCCGCTGTCGCCACATCGGCGCTGGGGCATGCGGCCGTCATATCGGTCGGGATCCGGCAGGTATGTGTCGGGAAGAGCCATGTGTGCGATTGTTGCCGACATCGGCGAGAAGTGCGAGACAGTGGCACAGTCTGCAACAGTGAACGCATGCGTCCTTCACTCCGTAGTGCCTATTCGTGGCGCAGTGCCTCCTCCGCCGGTTCCGCGCTGTCGGCCAGCTCGGTCCTGTCGATCCTCAGTGCGCTGTCGGTCGGGAGCATCCTGTCCATCGGTTCGGCCGGGTCGATCCTGTCCATCGGCTCCTCGGGGTCCATTCTGTCCATCGGCTCCGCCGGGTCGATCCTGTCTATCGGCGGGTCGGGGTCGATCCGCCGAATCGGCCGGTCCTGAGTCGACATCAAGGCCGCTACCCCTGCTGGGCAGGTGGGATCTTGGGCTTGGGAGGCCGAAGGCTCAGCAGCGGTTGGAGTTGTGCACAGGCGTTGGACAAACGCACAGGCGTGAGACAAAAACCGGCCGTCGTTCTCCAACGTCTGTGCCGTTCTCCAACGTCTGTGCCGTTCTCCAACGTCTGTGCCGTTCTCCAACGCCTCGCCGTGCACTGCCTATTCGGCAGGGCCTGAGTCGCCGATCGGAACCATCACCGTGTCCCGGTAGTACGCCAGTTCCGCGATCGAATCGAGCGTGTCGCCCAGGGCTCGGTGGTTGCCGGTCTTGGTCGGCGAGGCGTAGTAGGACTTCGGGTACCACCGACGGACGAGTTCCTTGATCGAGGACACATCGACCACCCGGTAGTGCAGATGTGCGTCGAGGTCGGGCATGTACTTGGCCAGGAACCCCCGGTCGACATAGATGCTCGATCCGCACAGCGGGGCTCTGCGAGTCGTGGGCACATGCGAGCGCACGTAGGCCAGCACCTTCTCCTGGGCCTCAGCCACGCTGATCCCACCGGCGATCTCGGGCAGCAGTCCCGATTCGGTGTGCATCTTCTGCACGATCTCCGGCATGTTCGCCATGGCTGCCTCGGAGGCCCGGATGACATAGGTCACCCCGTCGTCCAGCGGAGTCAGGTCCGCCTCCGTGACAACGCATGCGATCTCGACCAGTTCGTCGCTGTCGAGGTCCAGCCCGGTCATCTCGCAGTCGAGCCAGACCAGCCTGTCAGCGGGGTTGTTCGTCACCGGGCCAGCCTAGTGCGGACTGCGAGTACTAGGGGCGGAACGGCCAGTCGTCGTCGGGTGGCGTGGCCCCGGGCGGCGGGGCGAACGCCACCTGTTCGGCCCCTGGAACCTTCTCCTCGACGGCACCCGGAACATCCCCGGTCGTCCCGGCGACCGGGTGGAGTCGCCGCCAGGCAACCGCACCTGCGGCCGCGGCGATGACGGCAAGCAGTCCCCATCCGGCCAGCTTCCCGGTCGAACCTCGCGAGTCGCCCGAACCGGGCATCGTGTAGACGTAGGCGACGCGGCCTACGGCCCCTTCCGGGGCTCCGTAGGGCAATGCGTCGTCGGCGCGGGCCTGCGTTGCGGCCAGGTACGCCTTGGCGAAAGCAGGCTGCTTGGAGGCTTTGATGACTCCGGCCAGAGCATCCGACGTGCCCTGCTGCTGCAACTGGTCGGCTCCTTCGGCGAGTTGTTGGGCGCCTCCTGCCGCATCGTTCACCCCGGAGTTCACATCGTTCAGGGCTCCGCCGACCGCGGCCGTCCCCTGGGCCTGCGCGGCGGTGCCGTCGGCCAGGGCCCGCCCGCCTTCTGCCAGATCCGCAGAGCCTGTCGCCAGGTCTTCGGCTCCTTCGGCGAGTTGTTCGGCTCCGTCGGCGAGTTCACCCAGGCCGTCGGTGAGATCCCCGGTGGCCGTGGTGATCTCCTGCGCTCCACCGGCCGATTCGGCCGTCCCGTTCGACAGCGCGACCAGGCCGTCGATGGTGGCGCTCAGTCCGTCCGTCAGGGCCTGCAAACCCTCGTAGACCCCCGGTGTCTGGGTGCTTCCGCTGACCAGTGCCAGGGAGACCTGGGTCAGACCGGTGTCGATGGCCACCAGGGCTGCGGTGATGGCCTTCAGCGAAGTGGCGATCACGCCGACGGCCAACGCCTGCGTGCCGGTCCGGGCCGCCTGCTGGCCCACGCCGACCCCCACGTCCGCGGCCTGCTGGCGGGCTTGACCAGCATCCGTGGTCGCCTGCTGCAGGGCGGCACACTGTGCGGGGGTCAGGACGACGGCGTCGACGCACGCCTGTTGGTAGACCAGCGCCGTCTGCGCCTCCGCGCTGCCGGCAAGAGTCGCCGCCTGGGCGCTGAGGGCCGCCAGGTCTGCGAGCTCCTTCGCGATGTCCTTGAGCGTGCCGGTCACCTTGGCGGCCCCGGCTGCGGTGAGTCCGGATGTGCGCTGCGTGGCGCGGATCGCCTGCAGCAGGGAGTTGGCCTGGGTGGGCGGGAACTGAACAGTGGGATCCGAGGGCTCGCCGATCACGTCCCGCAGTCGCAGCACCGCCTGGGCGAGTTGATCGGCGCTGTCCCGGGCGCTGGGCAGGGCTGTGGGTTTGAGGAGTTCCTGCAGGCCGTCGTACAGGCTCAACAGGCCGTCACTCAACTGCGCGGCTCCCTCCTCCAAGGACTTCGCACCGTCGTAGGCCGCCTCGGTGCCATCGGCCGCATCCTGCTGGCCCTTGGCCAGTTTGCTGGTTCCCTTCGCAGCATCGCTTTGCCCCTCGGCCAGCTTGTCAGCACCATCGGCGAGTTGCTGGGAACCGGGAACCAACTGGTCGTTGACCTCCTTGGACAGCACGGATGTGCCCCGTCCGAGTTGGCGCAGACCGTTGCTGAGATTCCCCGCGCCCTGAGCGAGGGCCACCGCTGATTTGTCGAGTTGCACCAGTCCCTCAGCGAGTTCGGCGCTGCCCTTCACGCTGGACGCGAGCAGGTCGGTGCTGAAGCCCAATTGCGGAGACTGTCCCGATTGGACAGGAATCACCTGCATGGTCAAACCTGGGACCTCCAGGGGGTCACCCGACACCAGCATCTGCACGCTCTGCTGGAAGTCCCCGATCGGGGGATAGAGAACCAGATTCCACTGCAGTTGCGTGCGGCCTTCCTCGGTGGTGTTGCGCACGGCTTTGGGTGCCTCGATGAGTGTCAGCCCTTGGGGCAGCGTCGCCACCATGGTGCCCACGAACGGGGCGAAGACGGGTTGCTTCTCGACCGTCCACCGACCGGCGGCGTCCCGGTATCGGATGGTCTGCTCGGATGCTGTGGTGTTGGTGACCGTGTAGACGATCCGCATCTGCCCTTGCGTGTCCGGGACGTCGTCCGGTGCGACGATCCTCGGCCCCTGTCGGTACTCGGCGTGCAGCGCGACGGGCAGGGGTTTGTCGAAAGCCGCGCGAGTGGTGACAGTGGTCTGCCCGTTGCCGCCGATGTCCACGAGAACGGCATCCCCGTCGGTGGCTGGCGCCCCGCGTCGGTCGATGTACGTGACCTCGGTGGTCGACGACGGGTCCCGAACCTGTCCGACTGGGTAGTCACGGGCGACCAATCGGCTGTACAGCGTGGCCTCCACCGGCAAGCCCGAGGCATCGACCTGCGCGACGACCAGTTCCTCGTTGACGAGGGCGGCTTCCGGATCGGCGGCCAGGACGGGCACTGCCGCCAAGGAGGCGGCGACCCCGGCGGCCACGGTGGCCAGCAGGGGTCGTCGACGCATCAGGGACTCCCGACTCGGATCGGTTCAGGCTCCTCAGCCCGGTCAGATTCCATGCTGTCGTGCCGCGGCGGGAAAAGGTTGTCGAACACGCTGATTATGAGGATCGTCACGAGGGCCGGGAGCAGGGCGGCGGCCAGCAGCGAAGCCAGGCCGGCGTCAGGGCCGCTGAGCAGGTACGTCACCGCCATCGACACCGACCCCAACACCATCGGGAGCGCCACACTGCGTCCCACGACCAGGACCGCGAACAGCGACGTGGCCACGATCGCCCAGGCGGTGACCGGAGCGCTGGGTGCACTGGCGGGGGGCACCAGGGCGTCGATCGCGGACACCACCAGCAGTGCCAGGACCACGCCGAGGGCGTATCCCGCGGCCCGAACCAGGTATGTGCCGCGCACTCCGCCGACGGTGCGCGGCAACAGTGCCAGGACGGCGCCCAGGACCGCGCTCATCGCCACCGCTGTGGAAGCGCTCTGCGGGATGATGGACAGCCGGGATGTCAGGACCCACGACAGGCCACCCCCGATCACGGCTCCGATCACCGGCGCCGGGCGGTAGACGGCCAACGGGGTTCTGCCAGCGGGTCGTTGGCGGGCGCCAGCAGCGGCGGCATCGAGCGCCCGGGGGTCGCCTTCGACGTGCAGTGGTGGGAGCAGCCGGTCGAGCCAGTCGGGCAGCCACCAGGTGCCCTTCTGGGCGAGCACCATGATCGCCGGTACCAGCAGGCACCGCACGATAGTGGCGTCCACGGCCACCGCGGTTGCCAGGCCCACCCCGAACATCTTCACCGTGGCGTTCTCGGACAACAGGAAACTGCCGAACACCACCACCATGATCAGCGCCGCCGCGGTCACCAGCCGACCGGTGTCGGCCAGCCCGCGGCGCACGGCGGTGGTCATGTCGCCGGTTCGTTCCCAGTGTTCGCGGAAGGCGGTCAGCAGGAAGACCTCGTAGTCCATCGACAGTCCGAAGAGCACGGCGAACATCATCATCGGAACGTAGGACTCGATCGGGACCGGGCCGTCGAGTCCGATCAGTTCGGCGCCCCAGCCCCATTGGAAGACCATCGTCACCACCCCGTACGCGGCAGCGATCGAGATCAGGTTCATGCAGGCTGCTTTGAACGGGATCAGCAGCGAGCGGTAGGCCAGCATGAGCAGCAGGAACGACAGCGTCACGACACCGGCGATGAAGAACGGCGTGCGGGAGGCGATGATCTCCGAGAAGTCTGTGGTGGCCGCGGTGACCCCTCCGAGGTGGGCTCCCATCCCTTCGCCCTGCACTGCAGCCGGCAACGTGGTGTCGCGCAGGTCGTGCACGAGTTGCTCGGTGCGCGTGTCGGCCGGACCCCATTCGGGCACCACCCGCACCACGGCGACCCCGCCGTCGGGGCTGACCACGGGTTCGCCGGCCGATGCGACGCCGGGTGCTGCGGCAAGTTGCTCCTGCAGGTTCTGCAGGCGTGGGTCCTGGGTGCGGGGGTCGCTGCCAGGTTGTGCCTCGACATCTTCCGGGGCCTCGGCGATCGCGTACATCTGTGTGACGACGGCGAACGGCCCGTTGTCGCCGGGCCCGAAGCCCTGCTCGACGAGGTCGTAGGCCTGCCGGGCGGTGGTGTCTTTGGGCAGGTAGCCGGCATCGGAGTGGCCGAGCGTGAGCGTCACCGTCGGTGCCGCCAAGATCAGCAGCACCGCGGTGGACCCGATGGCGTAGCGCCACGGTTTGCTCGTCACCGCGTCGGCCAGCCTGCCCCATCCGGTGTGGTCGAGGTCCTCGTCGCTGTGTGTCTTCAGGCCCTTCTTGGGCAGGACGCGGTGTTTCATGACCCCGAGGATTGCTGGAACCAGCGTGATGGAGGCGAGGACCGCGATCGCGACCACGATCGCCGCCGCGTACCCCAGCCAGGCCAAGAAGGAGATCCCGGTGAGTACTAGGCCGCAGACCGCGGCGATCAGGGTGCCGCCCGCGAAGACCATGCCGGCGCCCGCGGTGCCGGCGGTGCGGCCGACTGCGTCCGGGACGTTGTAGCCCTGATGCAGCAGGGTCCGGTGGCGGGTGAGCAGGAAAAGCGCGTAGTCGATGCCGACGCCCAGACCCAGCATCGTCCCCAAGGTCGGCGCCACATCAGGGATGAACACGAGCCGGCTCAGCAGTCCCACGAGGGCGAGGCCGAGTCCCACCGAGAACAAGGCGCTGGCCAGCGGGACGAATGTGGCTCCCCAGCGGCGCAAGGTGAGGAAAAGGATGAAGACCGCAGACAGGAGACCCAGCGCCTCACTCAGGTGGGTTTCCGGCTGGGAAATCTGCGCGCCGATGAAGCCGCCGAGGGCGACCTGCACGTCGGGGCCGGCGGCGGCCTGCGCCGAGGTGAGCATTTCCTCGCCGATCGCGTTATCCGCCGCGAAGCGTTCGTTGACGGTGATCGACACGATCGCCGTGTGTCCGTCGTCGCTGACGAGGTCGGAACGGCTGGCCGGGGACTCGACGGCCGACACCTGCGAGATGGTGCGCAACTCGGCCACCACCTCGTCCACGATCCGTTCACCGTTCGGAGCGGTGAAGTCGGTGCTCGGGTCGTACAGGACGATCGGGACAGCCTCGGCCGAGGTGCCGGGGAACGCTCGGTTCAGCAGGTTCTGGGCGACCGAGGAGTCGGTGCCCTTGAGCACGAACGAGTCGGCCGACTCGCCTCCGAAGAGCCGGTTGGCGCCCATCACCACGATGGCGATCAGGAACCATATCCCGATGACGCGCCAACCGTTCTCCGCGCATCGTCGGCCGAGGCGGTAGAGGAACTCGGTCATCGCTGGTTGACCGGTGGGTGCACCTGGCAAGGATAGTCAGCCGGTGGGTTGCCGCGCCACGTGTGGATGTCGCCGCGCGTGGGTCGGCGCATGAGCGGACGCCGATCGGGGAGCGTTCTAACGTCTCGTCATGGTGGATGCCGAACGTGGCGCCCACGGGACCCTGCGCGCCACCGAGTGACCGCGCGCGCTCCTGGTCGGCTGGGCTGGGTTGCGGTTCCCACCCGAAGCCCGTGTGCATCACGGCGCATGGTCGGCATCCGGGCTGCATGTGCCCGTGACATCCTGGGAGCAACTGCGAGGATTGGGGCGGAAATGGAACTCACCTGTTTCGAAGTGACCACGAAGGACAAGGTCGCCCATGTGCAGTTGAACCGGCCGGACGCGTTGAACACCATGATCCCGGCGTTCTGGACCGAACTGCCGCAACTGATCGGTGAACTCAGCGATTCCGGCGAAGTGCGTGCGATCGTCATCTCTTCCACCGGCAAGCACTTCAGCGCCGGGATGGACTTGTCGGTGTTCACCAGCAGCGGCCTTTCGATGGACGGCGAGCCAGGTCGGCGTAACGCCACGATGTCGCTTCTGGTCAAGCGGCTGCAGGACAGTTTCACCGCGTTGGAACGTGCCCGGGTTCCGGTGCTCGTGGCGATTCAGGGTGGCTGCATCGGTGGCGCCGTGGACATGGTGTGCGCGGCTGACATGCGCTACGCAAGTGCGGACGCGTACTTCGTGGTCCAAGAGACGAACATCGGGATGACCGCCGACGTCGGAACGCTGCAACGACTGCCCAAACTGATTCCCGACGGCATCGCTCGAGAGCTGGTCTACACCGGTCGCAGGATGCCGGCCGCGCGGGCCGCGCAGGTCGGGCTGGTCAACGAGGTCTTCGACGATCACGAGTCACTGGTGGCCGGCGTTCTGGCGATCGCCGCGGAGATCGCCGCGCACAGCCCGCTGACCCTCTGGGGGGCCAAGGAGGCGCTGGTGTACGCGCGCGATCACGGCGTCCACGACTCGCTGCATCAGATCGCGACGTGGCAAAGCGGGGCGTTCCAGCCCGCGGACATGATGGAGGCATTCGGGGCGAAAGCCGAGAAGCGCCAGGCACCGTTCGAGGACCTGCCGCCGGCGCCGTCGGGGATCTAGTCCGGCTGCCTGCGCGCCAGCACGCCGCCTGGCCGCGAGCCCACCCGGTTTCCTCCCCGGCAATTCGCGCAGGCGTTTTCGAGCCGCAGAACTTCGGCCGAACGGCCGGTGGGACAAGACCGCGCTGCGAGGCACGATCGAGGCATGAAGATTGCCGTGTTGGGAACGGGGTCGGTGGGGCGGGCGCTGGCCGAGGGAATGGCCGCGGCCGGTCATGCGGTGTGCCTTGGGACCCGGGACGTCCAGGCCACGATCGACCGCGATGACGCCGATCAGTACGGGGTGTCGCTCTCGCAGTGGAGGTCCGACAACCCCGCCGTGGACATGGCCATGTACGCCGACTGCGCGGCCGCCGGGGACCTGGTGATCAACGCCACGAACGGTCAGGCCAGTCTCCTTGCGTTGGAGGCGGCGGGTTCTGACAACCTCGCCGGCAAGGTACTCATCGATACCGCCAATCCGCTCGACTTCTCGCAGGGGTTCCCACCCACCTTGTTCGTCCGGGACACGGATTCGCTGGGGGAACGGATTCAGCGGGCCTTTCCGCAGTCGCGGGTCGTCAAATCTCTGAACACCCTCACCGCCGGCCTCATGCTCAACCCTTCATCGCTGGGTGCGCCATCGGCGGTGTTCGTCTCCGGCGACGACCCCGCGGCCAAGCAGCAGGTCGTCGACCTGCTGGCGGGTTTCGGCTGGGAGCAGATCCTGGACCTTGGTGGTATCTCGACGGCTCGCGGGGTCGAGATGCTGATGCCGATGTGGTTGCAACTCATGGGCATGTTCGGGGATGCCTCATTCAACTGGGCGATCGTCCGGTAACGATTCACCGAGGTGACGTGCCGGCGTGTCGCACTCTGCGCGGGTGTCCTTCACCCCTTGTGAAGGAGCCGTCAGGGACGCCCTCGCGCTGGGTGAATCAGCCTCGAATGGTCGTCTTGGACCTGAGAACACCAATGACGACGATCTCAAAGGACGGCGGTCTCAAGCGTCCAGCAGCCCCACCGCGTGATCGGCGATCGCCAAGCAGGCGGTGAGGCCCGGTGATTCGATCCCGAACAGGTTCACGAGTCCGGGCACGCCGTGATCACGTACACCTTCGATCATGAAGTCCCGGGCCGGCTCCCCGGGAGCTTGGAGCTTGGGCCGGATTCCGGCGTAGTCCGGGCGCAAGGCACCATCGGGCAGGCCCGGCCAGTAGCGACGGATCGCGGCGTAGAACCCTTGGCCGCGGGCAGGGTCCACGGTGTAGTCCTGATGATCGATCCATTCGACATCGGGACCGAACCGCATGGCGCCCTGGAGATCCAGCGTGAGGTGCACGCCCAGGCCCGCCTGCTGCGGCACAGGGTAGACCAGGTGCGAGAAACCGGGATTGCCATTCACGGTGAAGTAGTTCCCTTTCGCCAGGAACATGCGGGGCACGTGCGCCGGGTCGAGTCCTTGCAGCCCCTCGGCGAACGCAGCGGCCCCGAGCCCTGCCGTGTTGACCACCCGGTGGCACAAGACGTCGGACCCGTCGACCCGCACGACGATGCCCTCGTCTGTAACCCTGCCGCCTTGTGCCGGCTGTGCCAGCACGACGCCCGCACCCGCGTGCTCGGCATCGCGCTGAAGGCTGCGCATGAGGGCATGACTGTCGATGATCCCGGTGGTGCCCGACAACAGCCCGGCTGTGGCACGGACGTGGGGTTCCAGTTCCTGCACTTGCGTGGCGCTGAGCCAGGTGACATCGACGCCGTTGTCGGCGGCCGTGCGGCGGATGGCGGACAGTCGCGAAGCTTCCTCGTCGTCGGCCGCGACGATCAGTTTCCCGCAGCGCTGATGCGGTATCGCGTTGTTCCGGCAGTAGTCGTACAGGGCGTGCTTGCCCGCGACGCACAGGCGGGCTTTGAGCGAGCCTGGACGGTAGTAGATGCCGGCGTGGATGACTTCGCTGTTGCGGGAACTGATCCCGGAGCCGATCTGGTCGCCGGCCTCTACCAGCATCACTTCCCGGCCGATCAGAGCCAGCCGGCGAGCGATCGACAGTCCGACGACGCCGCCTCCGACGACGAGGCACTCGACAGTGTCCACACGTCCAGTCTGCCCCGGTGTCCCAACGGGCGACGAAACCGCCCGCAGCCCTAGGGTCGACCGTATGAGAAGCGTCGTTGCTGGAGTGGCCCTGCTCGCTCTGGCCGGCTGTTCCTCCAGCGACTCCACGGATTCGGCGAGCAGTCCGGCAGTCGAGACCACCTCGGCCGCAGCCTCACCGAGCCAGGAGGCATCCATGATCGGACCCATCATCGTCGAACCGTCGCAAACCGCGGTCGAGGCCACGGTCGGTCGCGACATCGTGTTCAACGTGGGCGACGATCCAGGACAGTGGGAGATCAGTTCCGACAACGAGGCGGTCGTCTCGGTCGAGCCCGGCGGCGAGCGCGACGGTGCGACCTTCAACCCCGGCGCCAAGGCGCTGAGCGTGGGTGAGGCGGCGGTGACGCTGGCCGATCCGGGGATGAACGCGCTGCAGGTGACGGTCACCGTTACCGAGTAGCACGGGTCTGGGCGCTGTTCGGCTAGGGCTTCGAGTCCGCGGTCGCGTACGCGGTGGCCGACGAACTCGGATTCACCAGCGACCAGGTCACCTGGGTGACGGTGCCGTTCAACAAGTCGTACGCACCTGGTGACAAGGACTTCGACTTCGACATCAACCAGATCTCGATCACCCCCAAGCGTCAGAAGGCGGTCGACTTCTCCGACGGGTACTACACGGTCAACCAGGCGGTGGTGGCGCTGGAAGATTCCCCGATCGCCAATGCGACCAGTCTCACGGAACTGCGTGAGGCCAAGCTCGGCGCCCAGGTGGGAACGACCAGCCTCGACTTCATCACCAGCGACATCCAGCCCACGCAGCAGCCTTTGGTCTACAACGACACCAACGACGCGAAAAGTGCTCTTGAGGCCGGCCAGATCGACGGCATCGTGGTGGACCTCCCGACCGCCTACTACGTCACCGCAGCCGAGTTCGACAACGCCAAGATCGTGGGTCAGTTCCCGGCTCAGGACGGCGACGAGCAGTTCGGCCTGCTCATGGCCAAGGGCAGCCCCCTGGTGACCTGTGCGAACCAGGCGCTGACCTCGCTGAAGGACTCCGGTGAGCTGCAGTCCATCCAGGACGAGTGGCTGGTGGGTGAGGACGCGCCCTACTTCACCGAGTAGCTGATGACCACGCCGGCCGAGGCGCCGCTGGAGGCACCTGTCATCCCGTACGTGGATCCGCAGCGGCGGGCGCGTTCGAAGTCGAGGGCGCGACGTGACGCGCTGATCGCGAGCATGTCGACCGTCGTGGTCTTCGCGCTGCTGGCGTATCTGGTCACGGCGTCGCCGGGCTGGCCCAAGGTCCAGGAGACGTTCTTCAACCTCGACGAGGCGATTGCCGCGTGGCCGACCTTGATCCGGGCCTTTGTTCTCAACATCAAGATCTTCCTGGTCGCCGAGTTCTTCATCCTGATCCTGTCGTTGCTGATCGCGCTGGGTCGTGGCCTGCGGGCCCCGGTGGCGCTGCCGATCCGCATCATGTGCACGGTCTACGTGGACTTCTTCCGCGGCGTGCCGACGATCCTGGTGATCCTGCTGTTGGGGTTCGGGGTGCCGGCGCTGCAACTGCAGGGCGTCACCAACTCCCCGGTGGTGTGGGGCACGGTGGCGTTGATCCTGAGTTACACGGCCTACGTCGCGGAGGTCTATCGTGCGGGCATCGAGTCGATCCACCCCTCACAGCGCGCGGCCGCCCGGTCGTTGGGCCTGAGTTCCGTGCAGACCACCCGTTATGTGGTCCTGCCGCAAGCGGTCCGCCGCGTGATCCCACCCTTGCTCAACGACTTCATCGCGCTGCAGAAGGAAACCGCGCTGGTGTCGTTGCTGGGACCGATCGAGGTGCTGCGGTCGGCGCAGATCAACGCTTCGGCCAACTTCAACTACACGGCCTACGTCGTGGCGGCTTTGCTCTTCGTGGCGATCACGCTGCCGTTGACGCGCTTGACCGATTGGCTGCAGCGTCGTGACACGCGTCGTCGGATGGCGGGGGCGATGTGACGTTCCTGAAGGTCGAAGACGTGCACAAGTGTTTCGGCGACCTCGCCGTCCTCAGGGGGATGGACCTCCAGGTGGATCTGCACGAAGTCGTCGTGCTGATCGGTGCGTCCGGTTCCGGTAAGTCGACGCTCCTGCGATGCATCAACGGTTTGGAGACGGTCGACGCCGGCGAGATCCGGATCGGGGACATCGAGGTGACGGCGCCCGATGTCGACCTCGACGACGTCCGCAAGCGGATCGGGATCGTCTTCCAGCAGTTCAACCTGTTTCCGCACATGACCGTCCTCGACAACGTCACCCTCGCCCCGCGCAAGGTGCTGGGCGTCTCGCGCCCGGACGCTGAGGCCGGCGCCCGGGAACTCCTGGCACGGTTCGGGTTGGCGGACAAGGCCGCGGACTACCCCGACCGACTGTCCGGCGGCCAGCAGCAGCGCGTCGCGATCGTGCGGGCGCTGGCGATGAAGCCGCAGGTGATGCTGTTCGACGAGGTGACCTCCGCGCTCGACCCGTTGCTCGTGGGCGAGGTCCTCGACGTGATTCGGGAGTTGAAACAGGAGGGGATGACCATCGTCATGGCCACCCACGAGATGGGGTTCGCCCAGGAGGTGGCGGATCGCGTGTGCTTCCTGGACGGAGGTCGTGTGCTGGAGCAAGCGCCGCCCGCGCAGCTGTTCGGTTCTCCACAGCACGCGACGACACGCAGTTTCCTCGCCCGGGTGGCGCGGATCTGAACCGTCGCTGCTCACTGCTTGAGGGGCCCGCCCGACTGCGCACCCGTGACCTTCCCCGAGGTTGCTGTGCTGAGCGGTTTGCTCCCCGACTGGCGTTGGAGTTGTGTACAGACGTTGGAGATCCGCACAGGGGTGAGAGAAACAACGGCCGTGGTTGTCCACCGCCCGTTCCGTTGTCCAACGCCTGTACCTAACTCTCACGCCTCTGGGGTTGGGTGGGCGCCGCCTGGTGTGGCCCGGCCGGGCGTTGGAGCTGTGCACGTGTGTTGGAGATTCGCAGCAGTGGCATCACACCCCGACGAGAGAACCGCGGCTCCACTTCGTGGCCCACGGTGTGGCTAGGGCTCAGGGCCTGTCTGATGGCCGCAGGACGCTGACGGCGAAGGGTGCGTCCGGTCGCCATGGTCGGAGGTCCCACGTCGCGAAACGCTGCTCGACCTCCAGACCCGCCGCCGCCGCGTGGCCATCGAAACTCTCTATGGGGTATCCGCGGTCGGTTGCGAATCCGATGAGGATGAAGCCGTCGGGACCCAGATGCGCCGCGAGTCGGCTGAGCACGGCCTGCTCAGTGTCCTCGGCCAAGAAGGTCATGACGTTGCCCGCCATCACGATCGCATCGAAGGGTTCCGGCTGGCCCGCGGCCGCGAGATCCAATTCGCTCAGGTCGCCCACGAGCCACAGCGGACCTGGATGATCCTGGCGTGCGGCCGCGATCAGCTCGGGGTCTACATCCACACCCACGACGGTGTGACCGCGCGCGTGGAGTTCCGCGCCGACTCGTCCGGGTCCACAGCCTGCGTCGAGAATCCGTGCACCCGGAGCAGCCATCGCGTCGACCAGACGAGCTTCACCGGCCAGGTCTACCCCTTGCGCAGCCATGTCGCGGAACCGCTCGATGTACCACTGGGAGTGGTTGGGTCCGGTGTCGGTGATCCAGCGCGGTGGCTTGGCCATGCGTCCACGGTAATCAGCGCCCGGCACGGGGGCGGACCGGGCAGTCAGGCTTCAGCCGGACAAATACCGTTGTCGGTACGCGTCCACAGCCACCGGCAGCGTCGGATACATGTTCTCCTCACCCACGATCTCGGCTGTCCCGTGGTCCCGCAACGGAATGAGCACATCGTTCTTCACCCGGGCGAGCCACAGATCGATGCCATCAGCGTCCAGCGTGTCGTGCAGGTCATCCATGACGTCCAGTGCGGTGGTGTCCAGTTCGACATTCGCTTCCATGTTCAGCAACACCACTTTGGTGTCGGGTTCCAGCGCGCCCGTCACCTTGTAGAAGAAGTCGTAGGCGTTCATGAAGAACAACGGTGCGTCGTAGCGGAAGACCAGCAGGCCGGGCAGCGTCTCGGTGCCGTCGTGGTCGTCGATATCGTGCATCCCCGGCATGTTGGGGACGAAACCGAGGACGCCGTCGTGGGGCCGCGCCAGCCGCATCAGCAGCTCCACGATCGACAGGACTATGGCGATCAGGACGCCGGGCAGGATGCCGACGAAGACCACTGCAAACGTGCAGGTGGCGGCCACTGCGACCTCACCGAACCGGAACCGTGCCAGTGCGGTCCAGTCGGGCACGCTGACCAGGGTGATGGCTGCGAACACGATGACCCCGGCCAGAGCGGAGATCGGTACCTGAGCGATGACTCCGGGCAGCAGGAGGGGTCCGGCGATGATGAACACGATGACGAACACGGAGTAGAACCGGGTGGTCGATCCCGCCGCGAAGGCGAGGGCTGTTCGTGAAGAAGAGGCTGACATCGGGTAGCCCCCGGCCATCCCGCTGGCGAATTGGGTGCCGGCCAGCGCCCGCATTTCCATGGACGCGTTGGGCCGCTCCTTGCCGGCGAAGGCGCGCGAGGTCACCATCACGTCGGTGAACGAGACGACCGCGATGCTCAGTGCAGGCAGCATCAGTGCGATGACGACCGCAGCGTCGAAGCCCTTGAACCCGACCGCCGGGAGTTCGAGGCCGACCTCGCCCACCCGCTCGATATCGGTGAAGAACAGCCCGACGAGAGTCGCCACGGCGAGGCCGAGCAGCGGGCCTGGGATGCGATTGGAGATCCTTCGCGAGATCAGCGACAGGACCACGACGATCGTGGCGATGATGATCGTGTGGGCGTTCGGCGTCTGCCACTCGGAGGTGATCAGGCCGCCGATCGTGTCGGTGTCCAGGTCGAATCCGAGGATCTTGGGCAGTTGGGAAATGATCATGAGGATCGCCACGCCGGTCATGTAGCCGGTGAGTATCGGGTTCGATAGCAGATCCGCGAGGAACGACGCCTTCATGAGCCAGCCGATGCCCAGAATGACGCCGACCAGCGTTGTGGTCACGGCCAGGGCAGTTGCCCATGGGATGCCTTGCGACGCTGCGACGGGGCCGACGGCAGCGGCAGTCATCAGCGCCACCGTGGACTCCGGTCCCAACGACATGGACGTGTTGCGACCGAGGATCATGTAGACCACCAGCGGAACCACCGAGATGGTCAGACTCGCAGACGGCGTCACTCCGGCCAGGGAGCCGTATGCCATGGCTTGGGGGATGATGTAGGCGCCCACGGAAATGCCCGCGACCACGTTGGGGACCCGAAACAGATCACGGACAGCATTGCGACGCGTTGGCGGTTTGGCGGGCGTCTGCGTGTTTCCCACTCAGGTGACACTAGCGTTCACCGGCGATTCATGGTCCGTTCATGGCCACTTGCGCAGCACATGGCGAAATTCTCGTGACGTGTGCCCGGACTGTGTCTCTCATGCACCGTGAGATCTGCGCACGTACGCATGAGCGAATTCGAAGGCCGGACGGGTCCGGCCCAAGAATCTGCACGACGGGCCCGTCGGCGTGTGCCCGACGCGCCGGGGCGCATCGGCCCGCATGTGTGCACGTACCTGTGCAACGATGGCGCACGTTCGCACGAAGCACGAGGAGAGCCACCCGATGACCCGGATGAGTCGACGCTCGTTCATGGCCTTCACCGGCGCGCTGGCCGCGTCGATGGGGTTGCCCCGGCAGATGCTGGCGCCCGCCCTGGCAGCGCCCACCCAACCGGCCGATGTGCCGACCACGCTGCGGGAGACCATCCGGCAGTCCACCACGGGCAACAGGGCGTACCGCACCCTGCGCACCGCCGCCGGCGAGCAGTTCATCCCGCGGATGGATCTGATGGGCAGCGCACCCGCGGCGGGCCGAGTGGGCCAGCGACGCTCCCTCGGGTACTTCGGACACACTTCCGACATCCACGTGCAGGACACGCAGTCGCCGTCCCGGCTCGAGCCGACGAACGCGTTCAGCCCGACCCTGTTCCCGGGCACGTGCAGGCCGCAGCAGTCCATGTCCCTGTTCGTCCAGGCGCAGATGGTGCAGGCCTTCAGCGATGCCGCCTACAGCCCGGTGACTGGCGCCCCGATGGCGGCGGTGCTGAACACGGGGGACTCCGCCGACCAGATCTCCAACCTCGAGACCCGGTGGTACATCCGGATCATGGACGGGGTTCCGGTGATGGCCGACTCCGGAACACCAGGCGTCTATGAGGGTGTGGAGGCGTGGCCGGAGGCGACCTACGCGTACCATCCGGACGATCCGACCGGAGACATGTGGGGCCCTTACGGCTTCCCCAGCGTTCCCGGCCTGCTCGAGGCTGTCGTCACCACGCAGGTCACCAGTCCTGGGATGCCCGCACCCTGGTATTCGGTGTTCGGCAACCACGATGTGCTGTTCAACGGATTCGCCGGGCAGGACGATTCCCTGCGGTCTCTTGCCACGGGCGGTGTGAAGTACTGGTCCTTCCAGTCCTGGGCGCTGGACATGTTCACCGGAATGGCGCTGGACCCCAGCCCGTTGCAGCGCGCCCTGGACTACGGCCGCCAGCAGTTCGGCCTCATCGGCGGATTCAAACGTGTCGCATCCGACCCCGACCGGAAGTTGTTGCAGGGGCAGGACTTCATGGCAGCACATTTCGAGGACACCGGCGGCGGCCCCGGGCCGGTGGGTCACGGCTGGACACAGCAGAATCTCGATGACAACACCACCTTCTGGACAGCCGACGTCGGCGAGCACATCCGCCTGTTCGGCCTGGACACGTGTAACCGCGTGGTCGGGGCCGACGGAGCGGTCCCCAAGGACCAGTTCGACTGGCTCGAGGCAGGCCTGAAGGCCTGCGTCGAGCAGAACAAGCTGGCCATCATCATGAGCCACCAGAACAGCCTGACCCTGGAGAACACCGCTGAGTCGGTGTTCCAGCCGGGCGAGCCCCTGATCCACGCGGACGAGTTCATCGCGATGCTCGTCAAGTACCCCAACCTGATCATGTGGGTGAACGGTCACACGCATACGAACACGATCCGGCCCCATCCCAACGCCGATGGAACGGGCGGTTTCTGGGAGGTCACCACAGCCTCCTGCATCGACTATCCGCAGCAGCAGCAACTGATCGACCTGGTCGACAACCGTGACGGCACGCTGTCGATATTCGCGATCACCATCGACCACGCCTCCCCGGCGCAATGGACCCAGGGCGACTTGTCGCAGGTGGGGATGGCGTCCCTGAGCCGGGAGTTCGCATCCAACGACTGGACAGCGACGCCGTTCGCGCTGATGGGCTCCGACCTCGACCGCAATGTCGAAATGCTCTTGCCCGCACCGTTCGACATGGCCACGATCAGCGACGCCTCGCTGGAACGCGAAGCGATGGCCAGAAGGGCCACGGTCATGAAGAACACCCAGGGGGTGACGGGATGAGCTGGCGCAGAACGATCCCAGCGGCCGTGGTGTTCGGTGTGGCCTTGACCGGCTGCAGTCAGGTGGCGCAGCTGCAGCCCGTCGCAGGTGGCCAGATCAGCGCGGTCCGCACGGCCACCAACGACATTCTGGTGGACCGGGACGTCGACATCCAGGTCGCGCCGGTGTGCGAGTTCGAGGACCCCAAGTTCCTGTGTGTAGGCAGCACCACCGACGGTAAGAAGATCACGTCGGAGGCCGAGGTGCTGGCCGAGTTCGGTGCCACCAAGACCGAATACGGCGCATACACCCCGGCCGACGTGTCCCTGGTCGTCACTGTCGGACAGGACCAGATCTTCAACGGCAAGGTGGAGAAAGTACTCGTCGAGAACGGGCGGCGCAGCAGATGAGCACTCAGACTTCGACCGCGGCGACCTACCGGGTGTCCGCGTTGCTCAAGGCGCTACGTGTCATGTGGAAGGCAGCGGGCCCGGCGCTGCTGTTCATCGTGGTCAACATGGTGGTCCAGGCCGGTTTGACCTACATCGACGCGCAGTCCGGGTTCAATGCCCCGTTCCTGATCGGCCTGATCGTGTCCGCCGTGATGGCGATGCTGCTCTACGCGGTGCTGACCGCGTGTGCGTTGCACGCGGTGGGTCCTGCGACGTCGTCGGTGATGACGCGCGTGCGCGAGAACTTCGGCATCTTCACCGTGTGGTCATTGGTGCAGTGGCTGCTCGTTTTCGTCGCTGCCCTGATCCACCCGGGTGTGGTCCTGCTGGTCGCCGTGCTCACGCCCTTCCTGCCGATCGCGGCCATGGACGGGCATCGCAACGCCCTCGCAGTCAATTTCCGGACTCTCGGCGGTCACGTGGGCAGGTGGCTCATCACCAGCCTGGTCCTGCTCATCGCAGGAGTCGTGCTCTACCTGCTCGCAGCCGTCAACACGTTCTTCGTCAAGGGCACGCCGGCCTCGGTGTTCTTCTGGCTGGTCATCGGCGTCGTCTCCTGGTGGCTGCTCACCGCGTGGACACTGATCTACCGCAAGGCCCGCGGCGAGGATTGAACCGGTTCGCCGAAGATAGCCCGGTGGTTGTGAAATGACCCCCAAGCTACGGGTCATCACGCAACCAAGGGGCGATTCCGGATACGACGGGTCAGTTGATGTTCGCTGCCTGACCTTCCGAAGTCGCCGTTGGAGATCGCACGGGTATGGGCTGCATGGAGTATTGCCGCTGCCCCTGCCCGATGGCTCAAGCTCTCACCAACCTCCAACGGGCAGCCCGACCAACGAGTGACCTCGCAACCCCCTGCCCCGCGCAACGTGACGAGTCGCCCAACGCCGATGTCGGTGGGCCTCCCAAAGCCACCGCCGATGCGCGAAGTGGCTGGAGGCGATGGGGAGCAACCACCGCCTCAACGGCTCATCCCTTCAGGAAGGGAGTGATGTCGTCGAGCACCCTGACGTCCTCGATCGTCGACGGCACCGGCTCTTCGCGGCCGTCGGCGATCCCGCGCATGGTCCGGCGCAGGATCTTGCCTGACCGGGTCTTGGGAAGCCCGGGCACGACCACGACTTCCTTCATCGCCGCCACCGGCCCCACCTGTTGCCGGACCCGGTCGACGACCTCGCGGCTGATCTGTCCGGGTTCGGTGTCGACGCCTGACTTCAGCACCACGAACGCCCGCGGGTTCTGGCCCTTCATCGCGTCGTGCACGCCGATCACTGCACACTCCGCGACAGCGGGATGGGTTGCGATCGCTGCCTCGATCGAGCCGGTGGACAGTCGGTGGCCGGCCACATTGATGACGTCGTCCGTGCGGCCCATGACGTACAAATAGCCGTCGGCGTCGAAGAACCCGCCGTCGCCGGTCGTGTAGAACCCTTCGAACGCGGACAGATAGCCGTTGACGTAGCGCTCGTCGGCGTTCCACAGCGTCGGAAGTGTCCCGGGCGGCAGCGGCAGACGGATCACGATACTGCCCTCTGTGCCCGCTTCGACCTCGTCGCCCTGGCCGTCGAGCACCCGCACGTCGTAGCCCGGCACCGGCACCGAGGGCGACCCTTCCTTGATCGGCAACGCCTCCAGGCCCCGTGGGTTCGCGGCGATCGGCCACCCCGTTTCGGTCTGCCACCAGTTGTCGACCACGGGCACGCCGAGCACCCGCGAAGCCCAGTGGTAGGTATCGGGGTCCAGGCGCTCGCCGGCCAGGAACAGGGCCTGCAGGCTCGACAGATCGTGATTGCCGATCAGGGCCCCGTCCGGGTCCTCTTTGCGGATGGCGCGGATCGCAGTGGGTGCGGTGAACAGGGCCTTGACGGAGTGCTGCTCGATCACGCGCCAGAACGCTGCCGCGTCCGGCGTGCCCACCGGCTTGCCCTCGTAAACGATCGTGGTGGCTCCGACCAGCAGCGGCGCATAGACGATATAGGAGTGGCCGACCACCCACCCGACGTCGGAGGCGGCCCACCAGGTGTCGCCCGGGCCGATGTCGTAGATGTTCTCCATGGACCAGGCCAGTGCCACCGCGTGCCCGCCGTTGTCGCGCACCACACCCTTGGGCTTCCCTGTGGTGCCGGAGGTGTACAGGATGTATAGCGGGTCGGTGGCCAGCACGTCGGCGCACCCGACCGGATCGGCGCCGGCCAGCAGTTCGGACCAGTCGTGATCGCGCTCGCCCATGTCGGCGTGCAGTTGCGGGCGTTGCAGGATCACGCAGGCATCCGGGGTGTGTTCGGCTTGTTCGAGCGCGTCATCGAGCAACGGCTTGTAGGCAACTACTCGGCTCGGTTCTATCCCGCACGACGCGGACAGGACGACTTTCGGCTGCGCATCGTCGATCCGCGCTGCGAGCTCGTGGGCCGCGAAACCGCCGAAGACCACCGAATGCACCGCGCCGATCCGTGCGCAGGCGAGCATCGCGATCACGGCCTCGGGAATCATCGGCATCGACAGCACCACCCGGTCGCCGACCCCGACACCAAGACCGGTGAGGACACCGGCGAAACGGGAGACCTCAGCCAGCAGATCGTCGTAGGTCAGGGTCCGCATGGTGTCGGTGACCGGGCTGACGTAGTGCAGGGCGGGCTGATCCCCTCGGCCGGCCGCCACATGCCGGTCCAAGGCGTTGTAGCACGTGTTCATCACGGCGTCGGGGTACCAGCGGTAGAACGGCGCCGCGGAGTCGTCCAGCACGGTGTTCGGTCGCCGCGACCAGGTGATGGCCCGCGCAGCTTGGCGCCAGAAGCCCTCCGGGTCGGCGAGGCTGCGATCGTAGGTTTCGCGGTATCCCATGTGTGTTCCTCCCATACGCCTGCGCCGCCAGTGTGCCCGACGACCGGGGCGCGTGGGCTGGTTGTCGCAGGCCACGTGGACCAACGGATGATCGAGGTCGACGAGCGGTCGGCTCGTGGTTTCGTCGGGACGGACTGCCGCATGCTTGGTGGCGCCGTCCGAAGGTCCGTGTGCGTCAGCCCGCCAACTGGTTGCTGACGTGGGCCAGGGAACGTTCGCGGTGGGCGGCCTGCGCGGCCACTGCTGCCCGGGTGTCGCGGACCCGCAGCGCGTCGATCAGCGCGGCATGTTCCTCGTTGATGTGACGGTGGTTGAGGCCGTCCTGGAAGTACAGGCCCCGGTAGACCTCCGTGGCGTCCCACAGGCTGTTGAGAATGCGGGTGAGGCGTGGCATACCCGCTGCCTTGAAAATCGCGAAGTGGAAGGCTCGGTTCGCTCGGCCGATCGTGCTCAGATCACCGGTGGACAGTGCCAATTCGACCTCATCGGCCAACTCGCTGATGCGGTCGACAGCGACGTCACTGAGGTTCCGGCACGCAGCCTCGATGGCCTCGGCCTCCAGCAACTCGCGCAGTCGGTACACCTCCTGCATGTCCGCGGCCCGTAGCTCTGCCACGAAGTAGCCCCGGTTGGGTTCGTGAACGACCAGACCCTCGGCCTGCAACTCGTTCAAGGCCTCCCGTAGCGGGATCCGGCTCACTCCGTACCGAGCGGCCAGCTGTTCCTGCAGGATCTTCTGTCCGGATCGCAGGTGTCCCGAGGACAGATCCTCTCGGATGCGTGCGGTCACTGGCGGCGAGGCGGTCATCACTGCCTCCTTTGAATGCATTCTTCTTGATTGTATACAAATTGCACGAGTGTCCGTACGGGATGGGCGTTGCCGGACATGCCACCCTTGACCGGGTGTACGACCGCTACGGACCCGACGTTCTGGCCCAGCCCGCCCCTTCCACGCCCAGTCAGCAGATCCCGCTCGTGGAGGCTGAGTCCGGAATGGTCGTGGAATGCGCTGATTCCGGATTCTGCGGCGCGGTCGTGAGCCTGGAGAAGACCGCCGAAGGCCGAGCGATTCTTCTGGAGGACCGTCATGGTCTGCGCCGCTGGTTCCCCTTGCAGGCCGGCGGCTTCCTGGTGGAGGGTCGTCCGGCCACCCTGGTCCCAGTGCCGACCCGGAATGCGGGTCCCAAGCGATCGGCGTCCGGCTCTGTGTACGTCGACGGTCTGCGGGCCCAAGTCGCGCGGGCCAGCCGGATCTGGGTGGAAGGGATCCACGACGCTGAACTGATCGAGCAAGTGTGGGGTCACGATCTGCGCGTCGCGGCGGTCGTGGTGGAACCGCTGCACGGCGCGGATGACCTACTGCGGGCGCTGCGGGAGTTCGGTCCGGGACCGAAGCGTCGCGTGGGGGTGCTGCTCGATCACCTGGTCCCGGGAAGCAAGGAGTCGCGACTGGCAGTTGACGCGCGGGCCACCTTCGAGCCCTCCGTGGAGGTCCTCGGACATCCGTTCGTGGACATCTGGCAGGCGGTGAAACCGTGTGCTGTCGGTATCGAACGGTGGCCGACGGTGCCGGTGGGGACGCCGTGGAAGGCGGGCGTCATCGCTGCACTGGGCTGGAGATTCGACGTGCGCGAGGCGTGGGACCACATCCTCGGCTCGGTGCGTGGGTTTCAGGACCTGGAGCCGGACCTGTTGGGTCCGGTGGAGCGGCTGATCGACTTCGTCACCGCGGGCGGATGACCAGGGTCAGTCGGCGACCCGCTGGGCCTCACGGGCGGCCCGCTGGCGTTTGATCTGTCGCTTCTCATCGAGCTTCGTCGCCTGGACGACGGCCAGCATGCACAGTACGAAAAGCACGATCTGGGGGCTGATGGCCATGGCGTCCTCCTTCTGCTCTCTAGATGTCGGCCTCCTGTCCGGGTTTGATGAGCCCAGATGGAGTGCAAGTGACCGAATAGTCACTAGAAGGTCAACGGGCGGCTCCGACGCGTCGAACTCCGACTCGCCGGTTTGTGGACAACCGCGTGACCGGTGGTCCTCAGGTCAGCCGTCGCAGGAGCGAGTTCGATAGCGGCAAGTAGATGCTGCGAGGTGTCAACCGCATCGCCAGCGACACCGCCCGGTAGGGAAGTCCCGGGATACTGACTCCGTGCCCGGCGGCCAGATCCTTCAAGGCGGTGTCCACCACGTTGTCAGGATCCAGCCACAGCGCGCCCGGAACGTGTGCCTGCACGCCGGCGCGGTCCTGGAATCCGGTGGGTACCAGTCCCGGGGTCAGCGCCAGTACGCGGACTCCGCTGCCAGAGACCTGCTCCCGCAGGCCCTGCGAGAACGAAGTGACCCAGGCCTTGCTGGCCGCGTAGGTGGGGGCGACAGCGTCGGGCGCGAAGGATGCGACCGACGACACGTTCACGATGGAACCGGTTCCGCGTTCGAGCATCGGCCCGAGGGCCGCATGGGTGAGGCGCATGACCGCCCGCACGTTGACCATCAGCAGGTCGTCCTCCACGCGGATGTCGTGATCAGCGAAATCGCCGTCGTAGAGGCCGAAGCCGGCGTTGTTGATCAGCAGGTCGATGGGGCGCCCGGGGTCGCACAAGCGCTGCTCGACGCGCCGGCAGTCGGTGATGTGCGTCAGGTCGGCCCTGAGCGCCTCCGCAGCGATGCCATGCTGGTCGGCGAGGTCCGCGGCGAGTCCTTCGAGATTGGACTCGGTGCGTGCGACGAGTACGAGGTCATGGCCGTCGGCGGCCAGGCGACGGGCGAAGTGCAAGCCGATACCGGAGGTCGCGCCGGTGACGAGTGCGGTGGTCATGTCCCACCTTCACATGTTCACGTCGGTTGGCTCACGAGGATGCTCGGTTCGCAGAGCACCGGGAAGTTCACCGAATTGGCGATGAAACACATCCGGTGAGCACTTTCATGCAGAGTCTCGGCCAGTTGTGGGTCACTGTCGGCAGCGATGGTGACGGCTGGTCGAAGCCGGACCTCGCTGAAGTGGCCGCCGCCGGCCGGTGTCTCGCGCATCAGCCCCATAGCGTCATCGACGTACGCGCAAACCACGACGCCGGCCTGGGAGCACAGATGCAGGTACCACAACATGTGACAACCAGACAGTGACGCGACCAGCAGTTCCTCGGGATTGTGGCGGGTCGGATCTCCGTTGAACGCGGGATCCGAGGAGCCTGCGATCGGTGGTTTGCCATCCACGTGAATGGTGTGGGATCGCTCGTACGCCTGATATGCCGCGGTTCCGCGTCCGGTGTTGCCGTCCCAGGTCACGTGTGTTCGATAGTGGTGGGTCTTCTGACTCGACATGTGGAACTCCCGCCGTGATCAGAGGGACTCTACATGGTGGCCTAGATTGGAATCACTCCAAACAATGATATGATCTAATAACCATGGGTGGCATACACGAGCAGTTGCGGGCAGCGGGCCTGAGGGTGACCTCGCCCCGGGTGGCTGTCATGGAAGTACTGGGCGAGGCGCAGCACGTGTCAGCGGACACAGTGGCCAAGTCGGCCAGGTCCCGGACCGGCGCAGTGTCCACGCAGGCGATCTACAACGTGCTGAACGACCTCGTATCGGTCGGCCTGGTGCATCGCATCGAGCCCAGCGGGAGTCCCGCGCTCTACGAACTCTCGGCCGGAGGCACCCACCATCACCTCATGTGCCGAGAGTGCGGAAAGGTCGTCGACCTCGCCTGTGAACACGGCACGGACGCCTGCCTCATGCCGCCGAAGAAGCACGGTTTCTCAGACATCGAGGCGGACATCGTCTTCTGGGGGACATGCCGCGAATGCCGAACAGAACCCAACAGATCAACCAACAAATGAGAGGGGACCAACAAATGAGTACCGACACAGTGACCGAGGTGGTCGTGGCGACGGGGATGCCGAGGATCGGCGATCCCGCACCTGACTTCACCGCGGTCACCACCCAAGGCGAGATCAACTTCCCGGGAGACTTCGAGGGGAGCTGGGTCATCCTGTTCAGCCACCCGGCCGACTTCACGCCGGTGTGCACCAGCGAGTTCATGACGTTCGCGTCCATGGAGGACGAATTCGCCGAACTCAACACCAAATTGGTCGGACTGTCGATCGATGGTCTGTACAGCCACATCGCCTGGCTGCGCACGATCAAGGAGAAGATCACGTTCCGCGACATGCAGAACGTCGAGGTGAAGTTCCCGCTGATCGAGGACATCACCATGGAGATCGCGGAGAAGTACGGCATGATCATGCCCGGCGAGGACAGCACCAAGGCGGTGCGCGCTGTGTTCGTCATCGATCCCAAGGGCACGATCCGGACGATCATCTACTACCCGTTGAGCCTGGGTCGCAACTTCGACGAACTCAAGCGGGTGATCGTAGCGCTGCAGGCCGCCGACGCGTTGTCCGTCGCCACCCCGGCCGATTGGCGTCCAGGCGAGCCCGTCATCGTCCCGCCCGCCGGATCCTGCGGCACTGCTCAGGACCGCGTGGAGGGCAAGGAAGAGGGGGTCACGTGCGAGGACTGGTTCTTCTGCACCAAAGAGGTTACCGAGGATGAGGTCTACGCCGCTATCGGTAAGTAGTCCACCGCAGGTAGGGGTCGTCCGGGTCGGGCGGCCCCTACCGCGTGTTCGAGATCAACCGCGATCCGTACTCGAGGGTCGGTTCCGGGCGGAGGGCCCGACCCGTGGGAACCTGCGGGACAGCGCCGACCACGCGGGCGAATCCGCCACGGGCTCATCCCAGTAGGGGCCAGCGGCCCGCCTGTCAGTCCCCAACCTCTCCTCTGACCACCACGACCGGGCACGGAGCGTGGTGGATTAGGTAGGAAGCAGTCGACCCCAGGTGCATCCCGGGTGTCGTGTTGCCGCGTCCGTGTGGACCGATGACCAGCGAGGTGGCGCCTTCGGCCGCTTCGAGCAGCACCGGGCGGGCGTGTCCGCGGATCAGGAAAGGCTCCACATCGGTGGCGTCCAAGCCTTCGAGGGTCTTGGCGAGCGCCTCCTCGAAGGCGGCTCGTGCATCGTCGGCGTAATCCTGCCCCACGTAGGTCGGAGTGACGATGATCGTTGCCGGTACTCGCCACGTTCCGACCACATGGACCGCGTTGCCGAGCAACTTGGCGTGCTTGATGGCCCAGCGACATGCTCTGATGCTCTGATCCGATCCGTCGAGGCCGGCGACCATGAATGGTTTGTCAGTTCCCGCGCTCATAGCCCGACTCTACTCCCGTGGTGTGGTCGCGACGGGGCGCTCACCGACGCTGCTCCCTCACGTCCCCAGGGGGATCTCCGTCACCGTTCCATCCGGGCCGATGTGCTCCACATGCACCGCGCCGCTGTCGCCGCCGGCCCGGACCCCGAGCCTGTCCATCAGCAGGAAGGCCAACTCCAGGAAGCCGCCGGGGTCGACGGCGGCCTCGGGCGGCAGCACGCCAGGTCCGGCGATTTTGCCACGCAGCATGAGGATCGCGCCCACCGCAGCCGGAATGCCGGTGCCCTCGCCGGCGCCAGCCGAGGTGGAGGACAGCTGGAACACGTAGCGGTGATATGCCCCATCCTTGACCCCGCCGACCTCCACGGCCAGGCATCCGGCCGGTCCGGTCACCTGGGCTTCCTCGAGGAAGCCCGGCCGCTGATGCTGCAGAAGTGCGACGGCCACATCCAGTGGCACGACAGACGTGTCACCGACGGCCAGCGGCTCCTGCGCGCACATGCCGACCCGTACCAACTGTTGCGTCCGGTGGAAGTACGCCAGAGGGAAGATGACGCCCATGTTCGTCGCACGTTGCAGGCCTGGCAAGTAGCGCGGCAATGTGATGGTCTCCGGGTGCGGGTAGGGATAGACGGGCAGCCGGCCGACGTCGCGGAAATCGAATTCGCGCACGAATGCCCGACCATCGGCCTCGAGTTGATGCACCTCGACGAACTCGCCATTGACGAACAGTGGTACCGGATTGTCCATGGCATGGATGCGGTGCTTGATTACTCCGGCGCCCTCCTCCGGCTCACCACCGTGCACGTGCATGATGTCGACGGACTCGACCTGATCGAGCAGCTGTTCGGCGCAGAGTCGGACGATCACGTTGGCGATGCCCGGCGAGTTCCCCATCCCGATCAGAGCCGTCACCCCTGCCGCCCTGGCATCGTCGTGCATCTCGAGCATGACCTGCGTGGGGGCAAGATCGTCACAGACGTCGACGTAATCGACGCCGGCGTCGATGGCTGCTCGCAGCACCGGGGGTCCGAACCGATAGAAGGGGCCGATGCAGTTGAGCACGACGTCGGCGTCATTCATCGCCATCGCCACGCTCTCCTGCGACGTCGCATCCAGTGCCATCCCCGTGATGCTCGGATCGCCGAACTGTGCGGCAGCGCCTTCAGCCTCATCGCCGCGAACATCGGCGATGACCACCTCGTCGAAGTCGTCCGCAGCCGCCAAAGCCCGGACCGCGACGCTGCCGATCCCGCCAAGGCCACCCAGAACCAGAGCACGCGCCATGTCTGTCACCCTCCGAACAGCCGGTGTCGGTAGCGGCTAGCAAGAGAAGTCGAAACTATCAGCGATTGTTTCTCCGGTGGGATGTTCAGGCGCGAGGACGTCCTCGGTATGGGAGCGTAGTGCTCATGCCGGTACTGGCCGAGGACTCCTTGACCCTGCCGGATGGACGACGCTTGTCATGGCGCGAGTTCGGTGACCCAAGCGGCTATCCCGTCGTCAACAACCATGGCGGTCTGCTGTGCGGACTCGACATCGCACCGGCGGAATCCGTCGCCCGCCGGCTGGGCATCCGCTTGATCAGCCCTGACCGGCCGGGGGTGGGCGACTCGACCATCGCTGAAGGGGCGGAGGACCCGGGATTGGGTCGGGGACGTGTCCGTGCTCATGGACTCGCTGGGCCTCCCGCGGTTCGGCGCCTTCGGCTGGTCTCTGGGAGGTCAGTATGCGCTGGCCCTGGGCGCAGGGCTGCCGTACCGAGTCAGTGCTGTGGTCGTGGTGGCCGGTTGTCTACCGATGAATCCGGACCGGATCTCAGAAGTGAACCGCACGGATCGCACGATCCTGCGATTGTCCAGCGATCACCCGCGAGTCGCGCGCAGGACATTTCGGGTCATGGGCGCCTACGGCGCGAGCGTTGCCGTCGCTGCTGGAGCGGGCGACGTCACGTGCAACTCTCCCCGCCCGACCGGCGCGCTCTTGCAGAAGCTGCCCGACGGTTCGGCTTCGCGGACTGGATGGCCCATGCGATGACCCAGCCGGAGGGCATGCTCGAGGAGTACCTGGCGTGGGCGCGGCCATGGGGCTTCGAAGCCCGTGACGTCGTTGCGTCCACGAAGGTCTGGCACGGAGATGATGATGAGTTCGTCCCCGTCGCCTGGTCACGGCGCATAGTCGATGAGGTCGAGGATGCCGAGTTGAACGTCGTCCCGGGACAGGGGCACTTCGTGGCCTACTCGCGGTGGGATGAGGTCCTCACGCCTTTCGCCTCGTCGTGACGGTTTTCCGGGCGACTGCACGACCGACCCCGACGAGCCGTGCGCACGACCCGACAAAGACCGCGCGGGGTTCCGACGCTGACCCTCGTCGCACCCCGCCCGATCCGCTGCTCGCCTGCGATCCGGACGTTGTCTCGGCGAGTTGTGAGGTGCCGCGGCTGGGGGTCTTTGCCGCAGCCGCGGCACGCCGTTGGAACGGTCAGACGCTTACACGCCGGTGTCGTTCCTCGTCATAGGCAACTTGCCACTGCGGTGATGGTCTGTGCCACGCCGGAGATGTTCCGGTAGGTGACGACCCACCCATTGCCGATCGGGAGGCTCCTCAGCATGAGAACGAGGTCGGTGCCGCCGAGTGTGGTCGTGCCGCCCCCACTGACCATCTGGGTGCCTGCGGGGCATACGACGGCGACTGAGCCGGTCGCGTTGTTCGCGATGCCCGCACCGTTGGTGACAACCTGCGTCGGCCCCAACTCCCGTCCCTTGACCGCTTCCTCGGCGATCTTGGCACCGGTCACCGCGCTGTCCGCCAGTTTGGCTGTGGTCACGGCGGCATCGGCCAGCTTCGCCGTCGTCACAGCGTTGTCGGCGACGGTCTGTGCGAACAGGACTTCCAGGGTCGGAGCCCGGTTGGTGATCGCTTTGTTCGCCTTGTTGGTTGCGATCTTCCGGATCTTCGACTTCTTCACGGCTTGGCTGGTCGCCTGGCTCGTCGACTGGGGGTCCGGGTCGTTCGGAGCGGCGGCGGCCGTACCACCGATGAGTGCGCTGATGGCGACGAAGGAGACCACGATCGCCGGTGAGGGTCGTAATTGCGAGACTCTGCTGAACATCTTTGCCTACCTTGTGTGTCGAAACCTGCAGCCTGGGTGAGGTGCAGTAAGGGCAGCCTTACCGATAGACGTCACCGCCTCGTCACGCTCGCGTCACCGGGCGAGTTGTGACGGGACCGGACAATCGACGTCGTTTGTCCGAACGCCCGATGGTGCATTCCGAAGTGTCTGTGGAGACTGGCACGTGGCTGGCAGGTGCGGAGATGCAAAACACGACCACGGGGACGATCCCGCGCCAGCGCGGCGAATCGACGCTGGCGGGGTCATCTCGCGTCGCAACGCTGCCGACGCCCGCCCCTTCGCTGCGGCTGCTCGGTGGTTTCAGTCTCGCTGTCCTTGGCGTCAGCATCGAACTGGCTCCGATCGCGCAGCGGCTCGTGGCCTTGCTGGCGCTGAGGGGCCGTACTCAGCGGTCCCGGGCGGCGGGAACCCTCTGGCCGGAGACGGACGAGATCAAAGCGATGGCGTGCCTGCGCACATGCATGTGGCGGGTCAACCGTTCGACCTACGGGCTCATAACCTCCGCTGGGTCGAACGTCCAGTTGTCGCCGAGTGTCGAGGTGGACGTGTACAGGTACATCGTCGAAGCGACGTCGAGCATGCGCTCGACCACCCGGACTCCTGCCACGGATCTAGAGGGGATCGGATATGAGGGCGAGCTTCTGCCGGGCTGGGACGAGCAGTGGCTGGTGACCGATCGGGAACGTCTTCGCCAATTGCGGTTGCACCTCTTGGAGGAAGAAGCGAAGCGGCAGGCGCGGGAGGGGCATTTCGGCCTGGCTCTGGAGGCTGCGTTCGCGGCCTTGTCGGTCGATCCTCTGCGGGAGACCGCCCACCGGAGGATCATCGAGATTCACCTGGCGGAGGGCAATATCGCGGAGGCTCGCCGCGCATATCAGACCTGCCGACACGTCATGATAGATGAAGTGGGAGTGGTGCCCTCAGATGCCACTGCCCGTCTCATGCGGTCAGTTCTGCTATCCGGTGGGGCACCCCCGCGAGCCCCTACAAGCAACCGGGCGCACTCGTGAACGGTGACACGTTCGCATGCGACGTTCTGCACGAGGCGGCGCCACGATTCACGTCGGAACGACCGGGCTGTAGCGGCTTCACTGCGTGGCATTGATCGCTGACTGCCTCTTGCGTAACCTCAAGACGGAGGCGATTGCCATGTCCAACAACAAGTCGAATGCCGGAAGCGCTGCCGGTGGCGGAGCTATCTACGGTCTAGGGATATTCGGTGCGTGGGTCTACTTCTGGCAACAAGCCGACTCGTTCTGGGAGTACGTGTGGGCCTTTTTCCAAGGGATCCTGTGGCCCGCGTTCATGGTCTACGAGGTCTTCCAGAACCTGGCCGGTTGAGCGTCAACGCACCGGTCTGACGCGATCGGGCGCCGCGCGTGGTAGCCGTCCGTTGCGGCGATCTGGACCCGCTAGACGCCCTTTCGCAAGTCGATGACGGGGGTATGTTTCCGGCCCTGGGTCTGGTAGGCCTTCGGCCGAAGGACTTGCACGGCTTGCCGGAGCTCCTCTGAACCCGGAACGACCATTGCAGGCTCGGCGGAGCGCGGCACGTGACCAGGTTGCCGCGGTCGGGCTCAGGGCTGGGCTCGCGGGCGTTCGGGTCTCAACGGGCGGGGTTTCGGATGCGAGTTCGGCCACTCCCTTCCCAGGTCGATGGCGTACAGGCGTTGGAGGCACGGCGTTGGACCGGTGGAGTCGCGCGGCCGTTCTCACCGATTTGTCCAACCCCTGCACCTGACTCTCACGCCTCTGGTCCACCGATTGGCCGTGGTCGCGCGGGGCTGGGCAGCGACCCGTGGCACCGCCTGAGGGCCGTGGCTCACGTCGGGCGAGGCTGGACAGGTGGTCCGAAACACTACTGTGAAGTGGTGGAGAACCGCGTGTGCCTCATCACGGGTGCCTCGTCCGGTTTGGGACGAGCGTGTGCCGACCGGCTGGCCGATGACGGGTGGCGCGGCGTCGGAGCCAGTAGACGCGGAACGTCCAGCGGGCGATGGCAACCCCTGGTCATGGACGTCGACGATGACCGTTCGGTGAAGGACGGTGTCGCCGAGGTCGTGGCCGAGTACGGCCACGTGGATGCGTTGGTCACGGCCGCCGGATGGGGTCTGGCGGGTTCGGTCGAGGACACCGCCATCCCAATCGCGAAGGCCCAACTAGAGACCAACTTCTGGGGCACGGTCCGGGCGGTCCGTGCAGTCCTGCCCGACATGCGACGCAACGGTGGCGGGCGAATCGTGCTTCTGGGGTCCATCGGGGGAGTGCTGGGGCTGCCGTTCCAGGCCTACTACTCGGCGAGCAAGTTCGCCCTCGAAGGGTTCGCCGAGGCGCTGGCCTACGAAGTGGCGCCGTTCGCGATATCCGTGACGATCGTCGAACCCGGGAACGTACGCACGGGATTCACCGACAACCGTCGCCAGGTCCCATCCAGCGAGCCCTACGCGCCAGCGAGCGAATCCGCGCTCACGGTCATGGAGCACGACGAACGCAACGGTGTGGAGGCGGGCAAGGTCGCTGACGTGGTGCGGCGCGTGCTCTACGCGCGCAACCCGCCGCGGCGGGTCAGCGTCGGCAAGCTGGATGAACGATTCGGCACCATCGCCAAGCGCATCTTGCCCTACCGTCTCTTCGAAAGGATGGCGCGCGGGCCCCTGGGTGTCTGAGGGGCCGGACGGGAACGGATTGAACGCCCCGCGCGTCGCATGCCCAGTGGGCTAGCGTGGTCCGCATTGCACGACAGACGAATGCTGCGCGGACTTCAAGCTTGCGTGGCCCGGATGGAACCGAGGCCGAGGTATGAACGTTCGCGCGATGTCCCGTATGCGTCGACACGGACTGGTCACGGCCACCGGTGGTCTGGCGTTGGTGCTCGCTGCGAGCAGCGCCCCCCCGGCGGCGGCGACTCCCACACAACCGCCCGTGTCCGAGCTCTCGGACGCCGATGTCGCAGGCGCAACGGTGATGGCCAAGTGGCTTGCCGAACGTATCGCCGGAGCCGCGATCGGCAAGGGGACCGGATTCATCATCGATGCCATCGGCTTCCCGAACCAGACAGCCGCCAAACTCGACCAACTCGGCCGCCAGTTGGACCAGTTGAGTGTCCAGCTCACCGATCTGCAGAACAGCGTCAACGAGTTGGTCCGCCGCCTCGATGACAGCGATCTGAAGGATCAGATCACGGAGCTGCGCGAGAAGAACAACGCCCTGAACAACCTGTACCGCGATGAGTTCATCCCCGTGGTGGACGCCGCGCAGGTTCTGGCCAAGGCCAAGGAGGACGGCAAGGACACCACGGGGCCCCAACGCGATCTCGACGCCGCCCGGGATCGCTTCTACGCCCAATACGACGTGGGCGCTTCGACGTACGCCTCGATCGCCAAGGACATCCACGACTACCTCATGCCCGGCCCCGGGAATTCGATCCTGGCCGCGCAGGGGCGCACTTTGCTGAACCGCAACCGGTACATCACCGCGCAGCACTCCCAGCGGATCCGGGCCATGTACGACGCCTTGGCCGACCAGCAGGCCATGGCCGTATGGATGCACGCCGAACGTAACGTGGTGTTCCGCCCCCCGGTCTACAAGCGCGTGATCGATGACTACACCGCGTGGCGCAAGCGGGAACTCGAAAACCTGCCCCCGCAGATTCATCCGGACGCCGTGGTCGACACCGGGCGCAAGATCGCGGACACGACGCAGCGCAAGCAGATGTGGACCCCGCCCTCGGTCCAGGGCCTCCGACACCGTCCGCCGTATCAGGGCCAGGTGTACGACGGCGTCGGGACCGTGCCGCGGCAACTGAAGCTGATCAACGATCGCGAACAGGCCGGCTTCAAGGATTGGTCGGTGCCCACTGTGACGCAGTTCGTCGGCCTGTACTCGGGCCCGGACGGGCGGCCGCCGGCGAGTTCGGAACGCGTCTCGACGTTCTTGAGCAAGATCAACGGCGGCAGTTCCCTGTGGTCGCGGGTCGGCCAGGGCACCTGGCCCATTCTGTATACCGACACCGTGCGCATCAACACGTTCCGGTGGCGCGACAGGAACACGTCCCTGAAGACGATCAAGCTCCCGGTCTACACGGGGGTGATCTCTGCCAACGGTCAGGTCGCCCCGGTGCCGGCCGAGCCCGTCGGGATTGTCAGGGAACGCGACTGGAGTCCTTTCGGCAGCATCACCGGGTACGTGAACAACATGTTCACCCAGCAGTCCGCCCGTGGTGGTTTCCTCGCCACCCGACCGGTCGGGGTCACCCGCAACGGAGCCGGACTTCCCATCGACTACATGGCGCAGCTGGGCTCCGGGGTGACCGCCCGCGCCGTCCAGTCGCGCAGCAAACTGCGGGTCAAGGTGACGCCGAAGTTGCCCAAGGGATCCTGGAGGTTCCGAGTGCAGAAGCGGCATAAGGGGTCGTGGAAAGCGGTCAAGAACCTGCGCACCCGCGGCAAGCTGGAGACCCGCACCGTGAACATGCCCAAGGGCCGGTACCGCATCGTCGTCCCGTCCAGCCACGGTTGTGTACGGAGCAAGAGCGACCCGGTGCGCCTGCTCCGATGAATCGCGATGAACCCGGGACGGATCGTGCAGGCGACACATTCCATGACCGCGGGCTGACTCTGGCCGCCACCCCTGATCTCCGCGTGCGTCCTGCGCGGTCCAACCGACACCGGAGGCCCCACCATGAGAATCTCCTCTGAGACCAGGCGGCTGCGACGTCGCCTCGCGACTGCAACCGTGGTCCTCGCTCTCGGATTCAGCATGGGGTCGCCCGCGCAGGCACTCGCGCCGCTGCAGCCAGCGACGTCCGTCACCTCCGACGTCGAATTCGGCCCGACGACATCGATGGCCAAGTGGTTGGCCGCGCGCATTGCCGGTGCCGCTCTCGGCAAGGGGGAGGGTTTTGTCCTCGATGCGATCGGTTTCCCGAACCAGACCTCGCAGAAACTCGACGAACTCTCGCGCAAACTCGATCAGTTGAGCCTGCAGATCACCGACGTGCAGAACAGCGTCAACGATCTGATCCGGCGCCTGGATGACAGCAGTCTGAAGGATCAGATCACGAAACTGCGGGAGAAGAACAACTCGCTCAACGCCCTTTACAAGGACGAGTTCATCCCGGTCGCGGAAGCGGCCAAGGCGCTGGCCAAGGCCAAGGAGGACGGCGAGGACACCACGGAGCCGCAGCGCAAACTCGACACGGCGCGGGACCGCTTCTACTCCCAGTATGACAAGGGTGCGGTCACCTTCGGGCCCATGGCCAAGGACATCCACGACTATCTCGTCCCCGGTCCTGGCAACTCGATCCTGGCTGCACAGGGACGCACGCTGCTCAACCACAACCGCTATCTCAACTCCGCTCACTCAAAGCGGATCCGGGCGCTGTACAACGGGCTGGCCGACCAGCAGTCGATGGCGGTCTGGATGCACGCCGAGCGCAACGTGGTGTTCCGGCCGAGGGTCTACCAGCGGATCGTCAACGACTACGAGGCCTGGCACAAGGTGGAACTGGAGAACCTGCCGCCGCAGATACCCGCCAATACGGTGGTGGACATCGGCCGCAAGACCGCGAGCACTACTCAGCGCGCGCAGATGTGGTTGCCGGGATCCGTCGAGGACTTGACGCACCGTCCGCCCTATCAGGGCCGGGTGTTCGAAGGGAACGGCACCGTCGCCCTGCACCTGAAGGAGATGAACCAGCGGGGCGCGGCCGGCTTCAGCAATTGGCGGGTGCCGACGGCCCAGCAGTTCACCGGGCTCTACTCGGGGCTGGACGGTCGGCCGCCGGCGAACACCGAGTCGCTGGCATCGTTCCTGCGAACCCTCGACGGCGATAGCGTTCTGTGGCGCTTGATCGACCAGAGACGATGGAGCGCGTTCTTCACCGGCAGTGTGGCAAGCCGCAAGTTCCGCTGGGTGGACCGGGACACGGCCTACCGATGGATCGACCTGCCGGTCTACACCGCCGTGCAATCTGCCAACTTGGCGGTCTACGGGATCCCGGTGAATCCGCCCAACGACTTGGTCAGGGTGCGCAACTGGTCCCCCTTCGGCAGCATCGATGGCTACGTGGACAACATGTTCGTCCAGTCCGGCGCCCGTGGCGGTGTCGTCGCGACGCGCGATGTCGGGATCACGCGCAACGCTGCCGGGCTGAACATGGACTACATGGCCCAAATCGACTCCGGCGTCACCGCACGAGCCGTTCAGAGAAGAGGCAAGTTGCGTGTCAAGGTGACGCCCTCGCTGCCGCGCGGCTCGTGGAAGGTCCGGGTTCAGAAGCGGCAGAAGGGGAAGTGGGGCGCGGTCAAGGTCGTGCGCACCCGCGGCAGGTCGGAGACGCGCACCATGAATCTGCCACGCGGCACCTACCGGGTCGTGGTGCGACCGGCGCATGGTTGTACGGGCAGCAAGAGCAAACCCGTCCGGCTTCGTCGGTAGACGGGTTCTTGTCACGGACCATTCGCCCCGCCGGGCACGGCATGTCACTCTGGAACACGTGACACAGCATGAATCCCATGAGCCCACAGTCGGCTCAACCCGACGTCCAGTCCGTACGCTAGCCGCCGCCGGTGCCATGGCCGTGGCGTGTGCCGCCCTGGGTGCCGGGCCTGCGGCAGCGCAGGACCTGAACACGATCACCTCGTTCGACGGCACGGCGATCACGTTCTACTGGTTCCCGGCGGTCGGTCTTGCCGACGGGCAGAAGGCGCCCACTGTCCTGCAGGGCCCGGGTTTCGGGGGCCAGGCGCAGAGCAACCCGGACGCGGCCAGCAGCCCGTCCATCCCCGGTGTGGGTGATCTGCGGCGGGCCGGCTACAACGTCCTGACCTGGAACCCGCGCGGCATCTCGCCGTCCGGCGGTCAGGCGCAGTTGAACAACCCGGGCTTCGAAGGCCGCGACGTCTCCGCACTGATCACCTGGGTTTCAGAGCGACCGGAGGCGCAACTCGACGCCACCGGTGACCCCCGGGTGGGGATGACCGGAGGCTCGTACGGCGGGGGCATCCAGCTGTCCACCGCGGCCATCGACCAGCGGGTCGACGCGATCGTGCCGGTCATCGCCTGGAACTCCTTGCAGACGAGTCTCTACAAGGCCGACACCATCAAGTCCTCCTGGGTCAATGCGCTGCTCGTCGGTGCCACCCGCCCCGGCAACACGTTCAGCCCGTCGATCCTGAAGGGCCGTGCGCAGGCCAGGAAAGGCACGACGTTCAGTCGGGAGGTGGTGGATTTCGCCCGTGACGCAGGTCCAGCGCAGGTGCTCCCGCAGATCACCACCCCCACTTTGATCCTGCAGGGCACGATCGACAACCTCTTCCCGCCGTCGGAGGCGGTCGAGAACTACAAGGCCCTCACGCGTGCCGGAACGCCGGTGAAGATGGTGTGGTTCTGCGGTGGCCACGGTGTGTGCCTGACGAAAGGTGGCGCCTCGAAGTTGCCTCTCGAGCGCACGTGGACGTGGCTGGACAAGTACCTCAAGGGCAACACTGCTGTCGACACCGGACCCGGCTTCACGTGGATCGACCAGCGCGGCAAGTATCGCAGCACATCGAGCTACCCCAAGCCGGACCGAAAGCTGACGGCGAAGGGGAAAGGCGCGCTCAGCCTGAAGAAGAACGGCGGGTCGGGCCCCTACGCCGGGAAGTTGCCCGGAGACGTCTCGCCGACCTTCCAACTCGTACTGCGCCCGACGATCCCGGGTCCCGCCAAGCGGGCGGTGAACGTCACGGCCCGGGCCAAGAAACCGACCGTCGTGGTGGGAACCCCCAGGCTGCGAATCGCCTACAAGGGCACGTCGAAGAACAAGAAGGTGCGGGTCCTGGCGCAGTTGGTCGACAAGCGCACGGACACCGTGGTCGGAAACCAGATCACGCCGTTCGCATTGCGTCTGAACGGCAAGAAACAGAAGGCCTCCGTCCCACTGGAGGCGATCAGTTTCGCGATGCGCAAGGGCCAGAAGCTGACGCTTCAGATCGTCGCGCAGAGCAGCGCGTACAACACCTTCCCCAAGGGCGGAAAGGTGCGGTTCTCGAAGATCAGAGTGTCACTCCCGGCAGTCGACTGACCCGGATCGTCGGCGATCGTGTACTGAAGGTGAGTGCGCGAGACTGCGACCCACGAGGATTCCCGGACTGAGCAGTTGCGAGGCGCTCGCATCCACCTGAGCGACCCTGGCGGGCCTCGAGATCCGCGACTGTGAGGTCAGCGGTCTGAAGATCGTGGACTGCTACGGCAGACTCGGTGTACATCGGCGGCAAGTTCGACGACCTCGCCGGCCAAGGTGTGGATCCGCCGCATGTCGACGACTGGACAGTGCCGGACCTCGCTGATGGGGTTGCTCGCCGAATGCTGCTACGTCCCCCTGCCCGACATCGTTGCGGGAAGGATCATCCAGTGGCCTTCCCGGACGTGGACCACGACTGCGAACACGACGTGTTCACCGACGTCTTCGCCCGCTGGGACGGCGGGCACCTGAATCCCGAGGAGCCGCCTGGCTGACCGAGTGTCTACGTCAGCACGCCTGCGCCCTGGAGGAAGCGCCTGAGTCGCGGCTCGGCGGTCTCGAGTCCCTCGATGCTGAAGTGATCCGCGTCCGCCACCACGAGTAGGTCGCTGTGTTCGGGCGCAAGGGCGTGGAGGCGATGGGCGTCGGCCACCGGAACCGTGGTGTCCTGCGCGCCGTGAAGCAGCAGCACTGGGGCGCTGATGCGACCGATGGTGTGGACGGGGGCGAACTGCGTGAACCGGTGTCCGATGACGTGCTCGACATACCGCAGAGCCAGCCGGGTGAGCGGAGCCGGCAGGTAATGGCCGATCATGCCCGCCATCAGCGCACTCGGGTCGGCCATCGACGCCAGCGAGACCACCGCCGCCACCTCAGGGTCGCCCGACGCGACGAACAGGCATGCGCCGGCCCCGACGGAGTGCCCGACGAGCACGATCCGCGCAGGATCCACGCCCGGTGTCGAACGCAGCCACCCGAGGCCGGACCGGACGTCGTCGGCGAAGGACGGCATCGAGGCCACGGAGATGTCGGCGCTGCGGCCATGGCCCCGTGCGTCCAGAAGCAGCACATTCAGTCCGAGTCGGCGCATCACATCGGCTACCGGCAGCATGTCGCCGGCCTGTCCGCCCCACCCGTGGATGACCAGAGCTGCCGGGCCAGGGTCAGTGGACTCGAACCACCAGCCGCGCAATGTCGAGCCGTCCACCGCATCGATCTGCACGTCGACGGCTCCCGTGGGTGATCCGGTGAAGCCGCGACGTGGCGGCCTTCCGAAACGGCGCCGCACGGTTCGATCGGCGACGATCGCGCCCACGCCGAGGATGGCCGTCACACCTAGCCAGATCTTGAGCGCTTTCACGTTCGATGCAGGTGCACGGGCACGGCATTGAGCACCGCCGTGCCGGTGAGCGGATCCATTCCCTGTCCGGGCGTCAGCACATTGATGTTGGGTCCCGACGTGGCTTCGGTGTCCCAGGTGTCGGGGGAGTCCGGCGCCCATCCGTGCGGCAGGCACACGACCCCGGGCATGACCGCATCCGTCGCCTCGATGACCACCTGGATGTTGCCCGTACCAGAGCGCAGACGTGCCGGATCACCGTCGTCCACCCCGGCTGCCCGGGCGTCATCGGGATGGACCTGCAGGGTGGCGCGACTCGATCCGCCGACCAGGCGGGGCAGCGTGCGCAACCAAGAGTTGTTGGTCCGCAACTGACGACGCCCCACCAGCAGAAGCTCCGGCACATCAACAGCGGGCAGCGCATGCTCCAGTCGATCGAGCTCGGAGACAATCTGCTCGGGTAGCAGTTCGATCCGCCCCGACGGGGTGCGCAGAACCTCGGGAAGGCGCGGTCGCAACGCTCCCAGATCGACGCCGGCGGGCTGCTCCTCGAGCCGGGCCAGCGTCAGACCTTCGGGGTCATCGCCGAAGCCGTCGCCGTAGGGCCCGGATCGCAGGGACAGGTCCAGGAGTCGTTCGACGCCGCGGCGCGGAGCCACGGCGGCCAGGAGTTCTGCCGGGTCCTTCCCATGCGCCCGCGAAGTGGTGTCAGTGCTCGCGCGCCGGGCCACTTCGTAGGCGACCAGATCGTCGAGTTGGTCGGCCGTTGGTTCCGGTGCGTTGTTCACCACGGACGCGGCGATTCCGGCGAGCGTCAGCAGCACCTCGCCCTCGTCGCGCTCATCGGGTCCCAGCGGGAACACCGGCGGGGAATGCCGGGCGGCGTTGCGCACCGACAGAGATGCGAACACAACGTCGTAGTGACTGCGGGCCAACGGGGAGGGTGCGGGCAGGATCACGTCGGCGTGACGTGACGTCTCCGTCAGGTATGCGTCCACGCACACCAGCAGGTCCAGCGATCCCAGGGCCTTCTCGAACCGGTCGGCGTCGGGAAGGGAGACCACCGGGTTGCCTGCCACGGTGATCAGCGCGCGGACGTGCTCGCCGCTGTCGGGATCGGGGGTATCGATCTCCTCGGCCAGGGCAGTCGCCGGGAATTCGCCGAGCACACTGGGCAGGCCGCGCACACGCGTGCGTTGGCTCCCGGGCACCCGCACGCCGCGGCCGCGTCCGGATTCTCCGAAGGTCGTCGGTCCGCCAGCAGGAGGCAGCGGGAACATCACTCCGCCTTCACGGTCGAGATTGCCGGACAGGACGTTGATCACCGCGATCAGCCAGGAGGCCAGGGTTGCGAACGAGGTGGGGTTACCGTCCACAGACAGCCCTGAGGTGGTCGTGCCCATGCGCCCATAGATCGCCGCCGCCCGGGCGCCGGCGATCTCCCGGGCCAGGTGTTCCACGGTCTGCGCGGCAAGGCCCGTGGGCCCTGCGACAGCCGCCGGTGAGAACGCCGCGAGGTGCTCACGGATTCGCTCGACGGCCGACTTGTCGACCCATTGGGCAGCTGCGCCCAGATCGACCAGGTCCTCTTCCAGCAGGACGTGTGCGATCGCGGCCAGCAGGAGCACATCGGTCCCCGGCCGGATTCTCAGGTGCTCGTCGGCCGCAGCGGCCGTGCGGGTGCGGATGGGGTCGACCACGACCATCCGTCCGCCGCGAGCCTTCAGCGCACGAACTCGACCCGGCATGTCGGGAACGGTCATCATTGATCCGTTGGACACCAGTGGGTTGCCGCCGATGACGACGAACAGGTCGGTCCGGTCGATGTCCGGCACCGGCACGGACAGTTCCGTTCCGTACATCAGACCTAGCGCGACTTGTTGCGGCATCTGGTCCACAGTGCTCGCTGAGAACCGGTAGCGGGTGCCCAGCGCCCGCACCAGCGCCGGCAGGTAGAACGTGCTGGTGACGTTGTGCGCGTTCGGGTTGCCCAGGTACACCGCCACAGCGTTCGGGCCGGACTCGTCGATGACCGCGCGCAGTCCCGAGCGGATCCGGTCGAAGGCCTCGTCCCACGAGGCGGGTCGCAGGGCGTCACCGTCGCGAACCATGGGAGTGCGAAGTCGCGCGGGGTCGTGGTGGAGATCTCCGATCGCCACCCCTTTCGGACACACGAAACCTCGGCTGAACACGTCATCGGCGTCGCCGCGTACGCCGATCACCTGATCGCCGTCGACCGTGAGTTGCAGACCGCACGTGGCCTCGCAGAGCGGGCAGATGTGTCGAATCGTCATGGCGTTGATCTCTCCACGGGTTTGAGGTCGGTTGCGGGACGGCGGGGCATGGGAAGGACTCTACGCTCGGGGCCCGCCGACGGTGCGGAGGTGTGGGGGCACCGAGGTCACGCTTGCGACCGGACTCAGGGTTGGACCGGGTTGACGCCGAGCTGGCCGCGGTGGACTAGTTCGACCACGTGGTCCGCAATGTGGACATCGATGAGGCCGCGGCCGAATTGGGCGCGTTGATCGAGGAGTCCCGGCCCGGTTTCACCGCCCCGCGACCATTACATCTGGGCCACCGGGCGCCGGTGCGGCCCTGATGTGATGGTCAGTTGAGCGGTAAAGGCCACATTTAGGACACACAGCCTTCAGATGAGGGCCAGCTAGGGTCAAACGCACGGTTCGACGGCCCTGATGTGATGGCCCGCCGCGATTGTCAACGCCGGGCGCCTGCACGAATAGCTGCGGAGACCGACTCCATGCCGGAAAGTGCCCGAGGCGGTCCTGGTGTTCCTGGCGCCGCCCAGCGCGGGGAAACTCAAACGCTGCTTGGTCGGCAGAGGGACCGAGGGCGAGGCCGCCGGGCCGACCGGGACTCAGGCGTCCTCGGTCGGCGAGGCTTCGTGGCCCGGTAAGCCCTGCGTCCGTTCGTCGGACTTCATCTCGGCTTCGAAGAGGTGCCGCTGTCCATCTGCGATCTGCTCGCGTGCCTCGCGTTCGAGTCCGCGGAACAGCGACCAGTAGCCATCGTCGTACTCCTCGACGATCTGGAAGGTCCAGCGGCCGTGAATGACGTTGTGGCCGACGAGCTGGGTCTCGAGGCGATCCGCGAGAGCCGCATGGCCGGCTTCACGCAGCGCCTTGACCGCGTCCTGCAACTGCAGGTCCCCGCGCCCCGAGAGCTGATGGAAGGCGTACAGATTCCCACGTGCTTGCTCGACCGTCTCGAGTGCCTCACTGAGCAGGCCGAGCGCCTTCACGTCTGCGTCCGTGACGCCCTCGGGCCGGCGGTGGGCAGCGTCCACTGGGGCGCTCTCAGAATCCACGTGTGCCTCCGATTCGATGGGTTCCTTGGCATTTCAGGGTAGTCGGGGATCTCGGCTGCGGCACCCGTTTGGCCGACCGTCGATCGCTGGCCTCTGATCAGGCCGAGAGGGGTCGCCGGGTAGGTTCGTGGGCATGAGCAAGACGAACCCGGGCAACTTCTTCGAGGATTTCAGCATCGGTCAAGTGATCGATCACGCCACCCCGCGCACGGTCACCGAGGGCGATCGAGCGGTGTACGGGTCGTTGTACCCGACCCGCTTCGCCGTGCCCTCCTCAGCGTCGTTCGCGGCGTCGGTCGGACTGCAGCCGCACCCCGTCGAGGAACTCATCGGCTTCCACATCGCGTTCGGAAAGACCGTTCCCGACATCTCCTTGAACGCGGTGGCGAACCTGGGTTACGCGGAATGCCGCTTCCATGTCCCGGTGGTTCCCGGTGACACTCTGCGAACACGGTCCACCGTGATCGGGCTCAAGCAGAACTCGAACGGCAAGAGCGGGGTCGTCTACGTGCGTTCCGTGGCCACCAACCAGCGCGACGAGGTCGCCATCGAGTGGGCGCGCTGGGTCATGGTGCACAAGCGCGACCTCGAAGCTCCGGCACCCGAAACGGTGATCCCTGACCTGGCGAAGGTCGTCGATCCCGCGGACCTGGTCATCCCCGCCGGGCTCGACTTCACCGCCTACGACTTCGCGGCGGCCGGTGAGAGTCACCGCTTCGACGACTACGAGATCGGCGAGAAGATCGACCACGTCGACGGTGTGACCCTCACCGACGCCGAACACATGCTCGCGACCCGGTTGTGGCAGAACACGGCGAAGGTGCACTTCAACACCCAGGCCCGTCCGGACGGAAAGCGACTCGTCTACGGGGGTCACATCATCTCCATGGCCCGCGCGTTGTCCTTCAACGGATTGGCGAACGCACAGTTGATCTCGGCGATCAACGCCGGCGCCCACGCCTCCCCGGCGTTCGCCGGCGACACCGTCTACGCCTGGTCGGAGGTGCTCGACAAGGCGGAGACCTCCGCGCCCGGCGTCGGTGCACTGCGACTGCGGTTGGTCGGCACCAAGGATCGCGACGAGTCCATGACGCTACGCGGGGAGGACGGCAAGTACGCCCCCGGGGTCCTGCTGGACCTCGATGTCTGGGCGTTGATCCCCAGGTAGCCGTTCGGCCCGCCCACGGCTTGGTCCCCGGGTTGGTTCTGCCGCTTGTCCACAGATGTGCTCGTGGACGAAAACTTGTCACACCCTCGTACTAGCGTTCGAGATGAGGGGAGGCGGTCATGACGCATCACGGTCACGGATCCGGATGCGGCGTTGGATGGGCTGGCCTGCCAGGTCGACCAGCTGCTGGGGATGGATCCGGCCGAATGGACACTTGACCGGTTCAAGCGTGCGGTGCTGGACGTGCACACCGCCCGGCCGCTTCTGGTGGTGCGTGTCCCCAGGGTTGGTGGGCCGGGCTCCTTCTTGTCCACAGATCCGTGCGCTCACGAAAAGATGTCACACCCTCGTACTAGCGTTCGAAGTGAGGGGAGGCGGTCATGACCATCACAGTCACGGATCCGGATGCGGCGTTGGACGGGCTGGCCTGCCAGGTCGACCAGCTGCTGGGGATGGACCCGGCGGAATGGTCCCTGGACCAGCTGGAACGCACCATCTTGGACGTGCACACGCTCACCCAGCAGCTGGCCGCGGTCCAGGCCAAGGCCCTGGCGTCGTTCGATACCCGCGGCGGGGCGCAACTGGCCGGGCATCGCACGACCGGGGACTGGCTGGCGAAATCCACCCGCACCCCGGCCGGGCATGCCGGCTGGTGGGTCCACACCGCCCGCGCCCTACGCGACCACCTGCCCGACACCGCGGCGGCGTTGGCCGACGGGGCGATCACCCTGGAGCATGTCCGGGCGATCCGCGGCGCGCACCGCACCCTGGGTGATGCGCTGACCACCTGCGAAGACACCGTGGTGGAGTTCGCCCGCGGACACAGTGCCAAAGACCTCCGCGGGTTCCTCGACGTGCTGATCCAGAACTACCGCCCCGAGGACCACGACCGCGACGCCGAAGCCGCCCGCACCAGCCGTCACGCCCGGCTGTCGTCCAGCCTGGACGGCTGGTGGCACCTGACCGGGTTCCTCGACCCCGCCACCGGCGCCGCCCTGGCCGCGGCCCTGGACGTCTACGCCACCACCACCGGACCCGACGACGACCGCACCGCCGGTAACCGCACCGCCGACGCCCTGGCCGAAATCGCCCACCGCGCCCTGGCACCGGTCGACCGGCCGTCCGGGCTGGGCCACCTCACGCTGACCCTGACCCCCGACCAGCTGGCCACCGGACTGGGGGTGCGCTGGCCCTCCGGGCTGCTGGCCTCGCGCACCGACGTGCACACCACCGCCTGCTCCGCGAAACTCACCTACGTCGTGGGGATCCCCACCGACAGCATCCACTGGCAGCCGTTGGCCGTCGGATTCGCCGAACGCTACGCCACCAAAGCCCAACGCGCCGCCCTGGCCGTACGCGACGGGTCCGGATGCGTCTACCCCGGCTGCACCGTGCCCGCCCACCGCTGCATCGCCCACCACATCCGCCCCTGGGACGACGCCGGCCCCACCGACCTGACCAACCTCGTGCTCATCTGCCACTACCACCACCGCAAAGTCCACCACCGGCAACTGGCCATCACCCAAACCCCCACCGGCCGCTACACCACCACCACCAACCGGGCACCACCAGCCGCAGGACCCTAAACAAGGCCGCTGCACAGCGGCACACACAACCCACCCACACCCGGTGACGAGGGAGCGCGCACACCTGCCCCACAGGCCCGCGCACCCCCGTCACCGAGGCATGCCCCGCGAGCGGGGCGCCGGCTCTCTCGGCCACCCAACCGTCCGATCAGGTGAGCGCGCGTCTGGCCCGGAACGCGGCCTGCGCCGCACGGTTACCGCAGGTAGTGCTGCAGAACCGCCGGGAGCGGTTCCGCGACAGGTCCAGGACGATGCCATCGCAGTCTTCGGCCGCGCACAGTTGAAGTCGGCTCATCTCATCGGCGCGAACCACGTCGACCATGGCCATAGCGGTTTCCACCAGAGTCCGTTCATGCATCGGACGGTCGGGGGAGATGGCGTGGATGTGCCAGTCGAGGTGGTCGTGCCGGACCAGTTGGGGGATCGCCTGCTGCTCGGCCAGGATCGCGTTGATCAGTTCCACTGCGGTGTCCCGGTCGGCCACCAGAAGTTCTCGCAGTCTCGGCCGAACCGCGCGAACGGCTTCAAGCTCGTCGCTTGTGCGGGGCCTTGAACCGGTGTAGCCCCAGTCGTCGAAGAGTGCCTGCAGTTGCTCGAGTGTGATCAGGGAGTCGGGCTCGACTGCAGAGTTGACCAACTCGACGGCGGCGCCGAGAGCTTCGACAACGTCAGGAGCAAAAACCATGTTGACACCTTATCTCATCGGCAGCTAGTGTCAGGACTCATGAGCATTGACGCTCCTGACAAGGTAGCGATCCACAGCACTGGCGCGGGGTTGGTCCTGGCCGGCACTTCTGCGGTGTCCTTCGGTCTCTCCGGGTCGCTGGCGCGTGCGCTGATGGATTCCGGATGGTCGCCGGCGGCGGCAGTGGCGTTGCGGGTCTCGATCGCGGCAGTGGTGCTGATCGTGCCTGGTCTGATGGCCGTGCGCGGGCGGATGAACCTCCTACTCGCCAACGCCCGCACAATCGTCGTCTACGGGTTGCTGGCGGTGGCTGGGGCTCAACTGTTGTACTTCCTGGCCGTATCCCGTCTCGATGTCGGAGTGGCACTGCTCATCGAATACACCGCGCCGGTCGCAGTCGTGCTGTGGATGTGGGGCGTCCGCGCTCAGCGGCCCGGCCCACTGACCTTTGTCGGCGCCGGTATCGCAGCTGTCGGTTTGGTGTTGCTGCTGGACGTTTTGGGCGGTGCACAGGTGGACGTGATCGGGGTGCTGTTCGCGCTCGGTGCGATGGTGGGTGCTGCGACGTACTTCGTGATCTCCGCCGATGACAGCAGCGGTTTGCCGCCGATCACCCTGGCCGCTGGCGGCCTCGTGTTCGCCTCCGTGATCTTCTGGCTGACAGCAGCGATCGGGGTCCTGCCGGTGACGACGTCGACCGCACCGGTCGCGTTCACGCTCGGCACTGTTCCCTGGTGGGTTCCGGTCCTGGCACTCGGACTTGTCACGGCTGCATTGGCCTACGTCACTGGCATCGCTGCAGCTCGTCGCCTCGGCTCCCGACTGGCGTCGTTCGTGGCCTTGTCGGAGGTCGCGGCCGGGTTGGCGTTCGCCTGGATCCTGCTGGCACAACAACCCCGCCCGATCCAGTTGCTCGGTGCGCTACTTGTGCTCGGCGGGGTCGTGGTGGTCAAACTCGGTGAGCGGGACGTGCTGACCGACACGCAGACCGGCGAGATCGACGACCTGCTCGTGGACGTGGTCCCGCGCGACCACCGGACAATCGGATGACGTCCACACGAATCCCTCTTGCCGGTCCGCGATGCATCCGGTGACCGTTGGGGACTACCCTTCCTAAGATGCGCTCATCTTTGATAGCCCTCGGTGCCGGTGCCCTTCTCGCGACTGCTCTGGCAGGGTGTTCAGGCTCGGTGTCGGTCGGGGGGTCGAATCTGGACATCGACAAACTGGAGACGACCGTCGCCACCGAGATGCAGACGCAGTTGAATCTCTCCGGCACTCCGACGGTGACCTGTCCGGACCCGGTCCCGATCGAGCAGGGCAACGTGTTCACGTGCACCGCCGAACTGGACGGCGACAGCGTCGACGTCGAGGTCACACAGACCGACGACCAAGGCAACGTCACGTGGCAGACCGTGGATGCGGGAACGCAGTAGGGCTTGACCGCTTCGGTTTGATCCATGACCGAGGCACTTGATCGCCATCCGCTCACCGGTCAACTCTTCACGTCTCCGGTGCAGCCCGGGGCCGGCTGGCCGGGAGATCCTGCGGTCCCGTCCACCCCGGTGGCTCGATCGGCGGCCGAAGTTCGCCGCCTTGCGAACCAAGCGCAGGAAATCACGGACCTGCAGGCGTGCGTATCGGTCTGCCGTGCATGCCCTCGGTTGGTCGAATGGCGGGAGACCGTTGCCCGCAGCCAGCGTCGCGCCGCCTTCGCTGATCAGCCCTACTGGGGGCGTCCTGGTCCGGCGTTCGGCGATCCTGATGCTTCTGTGCTCATGGTCGGGTTGGCTCCGGCGGCCAATGGCACCAATCGGACTGGCCGGATGTTCACCGGTGATTCCTCCGGCGACTTTCCTGTACGCGGCCTTGTACCGAACGGGTTGGGCGTCCCAACCCGATTCGACCGCCGCCGGTGACGGGCAAGTTCTGCGGGACATGCGAATCGTCGCGGCGGTGAGATGTGCACCGCCTCAGAATCAGCCCACCGCGCAGGAGCGGTGCGGCCTGCCGACCGTGGCTCGCGCGCGACATCCAGTTGTCCGCACCGCGGCTGAGGGCTGTCTTATGCCTGGGTGGGCTCGCCTGGGATGCCGTGCATCGCGGCGGCCCGCGAACTGCAGTGGGAGGGGCTGCGCCCGAAGCCCCGCTTCGGCCACGCCCATGAGTTCACCGCTACTACACCCGACAGCCATGCCATTCGAGTCGTCGGGTGCTATCACGTCAGCCCGCACAACACCTACACGGGCAGACTGACGGCGGCCATGCTTGACGAAGTGTTGCTCTCCTTGCGGAAGTAGACAGGTCGGTCACGCCTCGCGGCTCCGCCAAGTCACGGCGCTTCCATTCGATTGCACCCGCGACCAGGTGGCCAACGCCGCACCCGAAACGATCCGGGTTGTGCCAGCAGACCCCGCACACCATTCCCCAGGTGGGCGGATCGACCTGCGTCCCTGCCGACCTACTTCTTGACCTTCCACTTCTTGGTGTAGGAGTAGGCGGTGTACCGATCGGTGGCCGGAGCCTTCAATTTCAGCGTCACCTTGAGTTTCTTCTTGCCCTTGGTCTGGATGGTGACCTTGCCGGACTTGGTGATCTTGACCTTCGAGTACTTCTTGCTCTTGGGCGAGACCTTGACCTTGGCCTTGGCCTTCTGCCCGGCGTTGGTCTTCACCGCCTTCTTCAGCAGTACGGTCTTGCCCTTGGGCTTGATCTTCTTGGGGGTCTTGACCTTCGCGGTCTGGGCCTGACTGGTCGGAGTCACGGCGGCCGTGGTGCTGGGCGGCCCGTCGCCGGCGACGTTGGTCGCCACGACGCTGAACGTGTACGCGGTTCCGTTGGTCAGACCGGACACCGTGCAAGTGGTCCCCGAAGTGGTGCAGGACGCCCCGCCCGGTGCGGCTGTGGCGGTGTACTTCGTGATCGCCGATCCGCCATTGTCGGCCGGAGACCACGAGACACTCGCGTCCTGGTTGCCGGCAACAGCCGACGGCGCGAACGGAGCGCCCGGAACGGTGAAGGGCGTCACCGGTGCGGAGGCCGCGCTGTTGGCGCTGTCACCGGCGGCGTTTCTCGCGTTGGCGACGAATGTGTAGGCCTCGCCGTTCGTGAGCCCGCTGACGGCGTGCAAGCTGGTCGTCCGTGGTGGTGCACGAGGCGCCGCCCGGCGAGGCAGTCACCTTGTACCGCATGATCGGCAGATCCGGACCGCGTCGAGGACGCACCGAAACTCACCGTGCCTGGCGTTGCCGGGCACGGCACTGACCGACGTCGGCGTTGTCGGCACCGTGCCGCCGCAGCCGGGGAACTTGAAACTGGCGATGCGAGTGCGCCACGAGTTGACGCTGGTGGTCTGCAGGTACTCGTTGGTGTACCAGAAGGTGCAGTCGTCGACGGGGTCGATCTGCATCGACGAGTAGTCGCCCCATCGGGCGGCGCTGCCGGTCTGAGACCCGGTGCCGGCGATGATGGTGGCCGCCGCCTGTGGCAACTGGTTCGGCGGATCCCAGATCGTGCGGCCCACGTACTCGATGCCCGGGTGTGTGGTCGAGCTCGAACTGCTGTAGCCCAGGGCGATGTTGCCCTGCTTGTCCTGGGCGATCGAGCCCATGAAACGGAAGGTCGATCCGTTCGGATCAGCGGTGGTCCCCTCCTGATAGACGTCGGGTGTGGCCGCGTTGGGTGAGCGGATCTCGTACCAGCCGATGCCCGTCTGACTGGTGAGCCCCATGTTGCCGTCCATCGCGACGGTGTGGTTGACCACCAGCGACTCGTGGTCGCCGAAGTTGCGGTACGCCAGCCGGTACATAGCCCGGCCGCCCAGCGATTCCAGTTTGACCGCAGTGTCCTTCTGCGGCACGCAGCGACCGCGGGTGACGTTCAGGCACGCCCAGGTGAACGGGTTCACGTTCATCGTGATCGGCCCGGTCAGAGTGGTGTTGCCTGGTGTCGCCCAGTCGACGTGGAACTTGTACATCGTCAGTTTGTCCTGGTCGGCCCAGTGCTCCCCGACGAAGTAGTTCGGCGAACCGGTCGGTGGTGGTGTCGGACCATTGGCGTCGGACGGCAACAGCGACCATTCCTCGGCAAGGTCGAAGCACTGTTGCGTCGCCGGGTTTCCCGCGAGCATCGCCGCCCGGTCCATGGCACAGACCTTCGTGCCGGCGAAGCCGAGGTTGTCGAACATGTTGTAGGACACGTAGTACCCGTCCGGCCACACCCCGAACTTGGGGTAGTCCGGGAAGTCGGTGTAGGAGAACGCGTAGCGGTACCAGGATCCCGGTCGGGTCCGGGGTCGTCGACACCGCGAGGCATTCGAGATACGTGGCTCCGCCGACTGCGAACTGCGTCATCAACCAACGGTCAGAGTACTGGTCGTACTGCACGATCGGGTCGCCGTCGTTCTGGGTCTCGCAGTCGCCGCCGAAGCCGGCCCACAGTGCGTTGTTGTTCAGCGGGGCCCAGCAGCGACGTACCGGACTTGTTGAAGATCTGGAACGAAATGTTGACCATCTGCACGTAGTGGTTCGGCCCGACGTCACCATCGGTGTCTGGCGGGTACACGGCGTTGACGTTCGTGACTCCCTCGAAACTGCCCGCGAGGGCCGGCATGTCCTCGGTGCCCGGTCCGGTCGGATCCGGAATCACCGGCGGACCGGGGTTGCCGGCGTTGATCGCGTCGATGCGGTCGTCAGGCACGGGGCGGTTGGTCGTGACCGGTCGGTCGGTCAGGGACTCCGGAGTCGACGGGGCCGACTTGGCCAGTTCGCGCAGCGGTGGGGAGGTGTCGTGCGCGACGGCAGACGTGACCTCTGCGGACGGGCCGGGCTTGTCACTGGCAACTGCGGACGGCGCGGCTATCAGGATGGAGGAGAGTGCGGTTGCCGCACTGGCCAGTACCGCAATTGAGCGAGGGTGCATGGTTCCTCCAGTGATCATGATTCGGCTGACGCTACTCCCTCATGCCTGCGCAAGTGCGATTTTCGATAATCTCTGGCCGAAGACTGGTGGTCTGCCATCACGTGGGCGCTGGTAGTCCCGGCGGCAACAACACCGCTGAGGGTGATTCGAGTGGGTCGTCGCTAGTCATTGACCTGCCACTAGAAGCGTGGAACGCTTACGCGATGCGACGACCCCTTGTAGGACTGCTGGCCGCAACGTGCGTGGGCGTGCTGGGCGTGGGGGTGGGACAGCGACGGACGGTTCGGTGATGGGGCAGACGGGTGAGACGGCGAGCCCATCGGCCCTGTCGTGCGGGTCACCGACCATCGCAGCGACCGGCACGGGAAGCACTGGCGTCCAGTCAATCGACGACGTTCACGATTTCGGTGGTCCCCGTGCGGTCGTTCAGGCTCCAGTGCGGACCGAGTATCTTCGTCACAAACGGCCGGACGCGGTGGAGACTCGTCACCATCGCTTCCCAGGCGAACGCCTGGGGAACAACTGCATCCCAACCGCCCTGTTCCGCGTGCTTCGGTGGGATACTCGGGTGGAAGGTGAGGCCATGAGCGAGAGCAACACGACCACACGGCCCGAGGGCAGCGCCCCGGCCGGCGAAACCGCAGTGGCGGGCGCCGACGCGCGCCCGACCATCGAGCACGCGCACTACCCGGGGCTGCCCGCGGTGATCCACGGCAACGGTGCGATCGCCCACGTGATGCGCCATGTCTGCGGTGGTGTCATCGGCTACCCGATCACCCCATCGACCGAGATCTCGGAACTGTTCGAGGCGGCCCGGGCCGAAGGCGGCGTGAACGTGTGGGGCAAGCACCCCTTCTTCTTCGAACCCGAGGGCGAGCACTCGGCACAGAGCGGCGCGCTCGGGGCGGCGCTGACCGGGGGCCAGTTCATCTCCAACGCCTCCTCAAGCCAGGGCATCCTCTACGCGATGGAGTCGCACTACGTCACCGTCGGCAAGAAGACCGGCGGTTTCGTGCTCCAGGTCGCAGCGCGAGTGGTGTCCAAGCACTCCCTGAACGTCATGGCCGGCCACGACGACGTCTACGCACTGTTGTCCGCCGGGTACACGATCCTGTTCGGCTCCAATCCGCAGGAGGCTGCCGATCTGGCGGCCATCTCCTACCGGACCTCCGCGCTGTCCCTGATCCCGGTGGCCAACGCCATGGACGGGTTCTCCACCAGCCACATGCTCAGCGAGGCTCTGCTGCCGGAGCCGGAGTTGCTGCGCGAGTACCTCGGCGACCCGGCCGGCCGGATCAAGAGCCCGACGGTGGCCCAGGACGTGCTGTTCGGCGCCAAGGGGCGGGTCTTCGGCTTGACCCAGTATCTGGAACGCCACCGCGACGACTTTCGTCCGGCGGACCTCGCAGCGCTGATCGCCCACCTCGACGACATCGCCGACCAGGTCGAACAGGACAACGCCGGGGAGCTGATCGACCAGACGCTGCGTTTCGTCCCGGAGGAACTGCACGGCCAGTGGCGGCGCCAGTGGCTCAACGCCTTCGAGAAGGGCACCCGTCAACTCGTGCCAGCCCTGGTCGACGTCAACAGCCCGGGGCTGACCGGCGCGGTCCAGAACCAGCCCGACTTCCAGGCCGGGGCCGCCGACCACCGGACCCACTTCGCCAATGCCGTGCCCGCCCTGACCCGGCAGGCGATGGCTGAGTACGCCGCACTCACCGGACGCGCGTACTCCCCGGTGATGGCCTACGACTGCGAAGACGCCGACTACATCATGGTGGGCCTCGGCTCGATCACCGATGACGTCCGCGCTGTCCTGCCTGTCCTGCGCGAGCGGGGCATGAAGGTCGGCGTGGTGTCGGTGAAACTGCTCCAGCCGTTCCCGGAGGCCGAACTCATCGAAGCCATCTCAGGCGCGAAGGCGATCACCGTGCTGGAGCGCTCGGACCAGACCGCGCTGACCAGCCTGGTCACCCAAGCACTGTTCCGGGCCGGGGCCAACGCCACGGAGCAGCGCCACGACGGTATCCCTGCGCTGGCGGCGCAACCGCGTCTGACGACCGCGATCTTCGGGCTCGGCGGCCATGACGTGCAGCCTCGCCACATCATCGCCGCCTTCGAGCAGATGACCGAGCCGAACGGCGCACCGCTGGTCTACCTGGGGTCCCAGTTCTTCGACAAGACCACCTCTGCACATATGGCTGACATGCAGGACCGGCTGCGCGCGGCCTACCCCGAGACCGAACTGATGGCGTTGCAGACCCAGCCCAACCCGGTGCTGCTGCCACCATCTGCGATCCGGATCCGGTTCCATTCCGTCGGCGGCTACGGCACCATCGCCACGGGCAAACTGCTCACCGACATCCTCGCCGGGGTGCTGGAGATGCACTCCAAGTCCGCCCCGAAGTACGGTTCGGAGAAGAGCGGCGCGCCCACCAACTACTACATCACGCTGAGCCCGGAACCCGTCCTGCTCACCAATGCCGAACTCGAGGACGTCGAGGTCGTCGTGTCGCCGGACCACCGGGCGTTCATCCACGCGAACCCGCTGAAGGGCCTCGTCGAGGGCGGCACGTTCATCCTGCAGTCCGACCTCTCGCCCGAGGACGTCTGGCGGGAACTGCCCCGCCATGCCCGGCGCACGATCCGCGACAAGCGGATCCGGTTCCTGGTCGTCGACGCCTTCAGCGTCGCCAAGCGCAACGCACCCACGGAAGACCTGGAAACCCGCATGATGGGCATCGCGTTCATCGGTGCGGTGGTCGGCCATGTCGACCGTGTGTCCGGCGGCGCATCCAAGGACGCCATCGCCGAGAAGGTCCACGCCCAGATCGTGAAGAAGTTCGGGGGCAAGGGCAGGGCGGTCGTCGACGGCAACATGGCGGTCATCCGCGAAGGCATGGCGGCCACCCAGGTCGTCGAGTACGACACCCCGCTGTTCCTCGCGATCGACGAGAACCCGCCGGTGGCCCTCCGGCACAGCGTGGCGCCCTCCGCAGCGATGTGCGCCACCGCCGCGAGCACCGCGGGACTGTTCGACCCCGCCTATTACGAGGACGCCACGGCCAGGCCGTTCCGCGAAGGGACGATCGGCGAGGCACCCGTACTGCCGGGGGCCGGGCTGTTCATGCCGGCGGGAACTGCCGCCGCGAAGGACAAGGGCCTGTTCCGGCGCAACGTGCCCGCGTTCGACTTCTCGACCTGCACCGGGTGCATGGAATGTGCCCTGGCCTGCCCGGACGCCGCGATCCCCAACGTGGTCCACGAGATCCACGATCTGATCCTGACCGGGATCCGGGAACTCGACGTCACCGAGCCGCAGCGGGAGGCGCTGCGCGCGCACGTCTACACGCTCTCAGAGCAGGTGCGGGAGTCCTACCGGCAGGACAAGTCCGCCCGGCCGTTCGACGAGGTCCTCGCCGCGGTGGGCGAAAGCATCGACTGGGGACAGCCGACCCTGCGGCGCAACTTCGACCGGCTCGTCGCCAAGCTCGCCACTTACCCGGTGGCCCGCACGCGCCCCTTCTTCGATGCGATGGAAGGCTCTGTTGCCGGCACCGGTGCGCTGTTCGCGGCGACCGTCGACCCGTGGAAGTGCACCGGGTGCCTGGAGTGCATCGACGTGTGCGGCCCCGGAGCCTTGACCGTCCTCGACGAGGACGCGGACGTGCTCTCGACGCTGCAGGACCGGTTCGAGTTCATGACCGCGCTGCCGAACACACCGGCGCGGTTCCTCGCGGACTCGACCAGCCCGGACGGCGATCTGAAACGGCTCATGCTGGACCGGGCCAACTTCTACTCCACGACCGGCGGACACGGTGCCTGCCGTGGCTGCGGGGAGGTCACCGCGCTCCGGCTCGTGATGGCCACCAGCCACGCGCTCGCCGACGATCGACGCCGCGCCCACCAGCGGGAACTCGACGAACTGGTGACGGCGTTGCGGGACAAGCTCGAGACCTTGGATGACGCCGAGCGGCGGCAGCGGATCGAAGGGGCGCTCACGACGTTGGAGAACAGGCTGTACTTCTACGAGGGCGGCCCCACCGGCAACGGCCCGTCCCCGGTCGTCATCGCGAACGCCACCGGGTGCAGCAGCGTCTACGCCTCGACCATGCCCTACAACTCCTACAGCGACCCGTGGGTGAACAGCCTGTTCCAGGACAGCGCCCCGCTGGCCAAGGGGATCTTCGAGGGGATCTCGGCACAGATGACCGCCGATGTGCGGGCCCTGCGGATCGCCGCCCTCGAACTCGACGACGCCTACGACGCCGCACAGCACGAGCCCGAGTTGCGCACGCTGTCGTGGGAGAAGTTCACGCCCGAGGAACTCGCGCTGCTGCCCACGGTCATCTCCATCGGTGGGGACGGCGCTAGCTACGACATCGGCTTCGGCGCGATGTCCCGGATCCTGGCCAGCGACACCCCGCTCAAGATGCTGGTCCTGGACTCGGGCGCATACTCCAACACCGGCGGCCAGGCTTCCACCTCCAGCTTCACAGGACAGGACTCCGACCTATCCCGCTTCGGCGGCTCGCATTCCGGCAAGCACGAGGCGCGCAAGGAACTTGCCCTGCTCGCCTCCTTCCACCCGCACGTGTACGCCTGCTCGACCAGCACCGCGTTCCACGGGCACTTCCTGCAGACGACGATGGATTACCTGGAGTACCAGCCGGCGCCGGCGGTCATGAACGTCTACACCCCATGCGGGTCCGAACACGGCATTCCGGAGTCGTCGTCGAACGCCCGGGCGCGGATGGCGGTCGAGAGCCGGATGCATCCGCTGTTCGTCCACGACCCGCGACACGGAACCACCATGCACGATTGGTACTCGATCGAGGGCAACCCCGACGCCGACAAGACGTGGACCACGAAGACGCTCGAGTACCTCGACGACGAAGGCGCTCTGCAACTGCTGACCACCCCGCTGACACCGGCCGAGTTCGCGCTGGGCGAGGTGCGGTTCAAGAAGCAGTTCCGGAAACTGGCGCCCGACGAGGAAGCCAGCGCTGTGCCCATCGACGAGTACGTCGAGTTGCCCGCGGACCAGCGCGCCGACCACCTGCCGTTCATCTACGCGACCGACGACGACCGGCACCTGATCAAGGTCGCCTGCTCGCACGAGATCGTCTCGCTGGTCGAGGACCGGCGCCGCTACTGGCAGACCCTGCAGTACCTGTCCGGCGTCCATGAGGCGAAGCTGACCGCACTGCACCGCGCGGACATCGAGGAACTGCGGTCGAAGTACGAGGATGCCGCCGCAGCCCGCGAGAGTTCGCTGGACGACATCGCCCGGGCCATGTCGGAGCTGGCGACGTCGAGCCGGGCGCCGGCAGCAGCCGGGGCGGCACTGCCGTCCATGTCTGCGACCGCCACCAGCACCCCGGCCGCGGAGACGGCGCCGGCCGACGCGGGCCACGGTCCGGTCTGGCTCGACCCCGCCGACGAGGCGTTGTGCAACGACTGCGGCACCTGCTACCAGGAGTTGCCCCAGTTCTTCGCCAAGACGACGGTGGTCATCGACGGCGAAGCGCGGGTGATCGCCCGGATGATCCCCGGCGCCACCGACACCGTCGAGGTGACCCCGGACATCGCCAAGCGCATCGAACGGGTGCGCGCCAACTGCGACGCGGAGATCATCAAATGACCGCTGAACTCGACCATCAGGTGGACCTGCTGCGCAGGCGTTTGGAGAGCGATCCGCGGGCCTTCCGCGACGTCTTCATCTCAGAGGGCATGCAGGCGGTGGCCTGGGAGTTCCGGCAGCCCGAGCTGGGCGAGGAGTTCACCAGGAGCATGTGGTCGATGCTGGTGCGCGGGGACGACAGCAGCACCGTGCTGATGCGCTTCATCTGGGACCTGCCCCTTGCGGGCAAGCGCAAGTTCATCCGCGCCATCGACGCCCACCTGTCGGACCGCTACCCGATGTTCGCCGGACTGTCGAAGGGGTGGCCGGCGCAGAACGCCATCGAGCCGTTCGTGCGCGACGCCGAGAACCGGGCCCACGACTTCGGCCTGGTCAACCAGGGCTTCCTCGGCTACCTGGAGCAGGGCTACACCCAGCGCGAAGTGGACCTGCTGGTGTGGCTGGAGGTATTGCGCGACAAGCAGTGCGAGGAGAAGCCGTGCGAGCTCGGGACGTTCCTGGCCGGGTGCCGGGAACCCGTTGGTGGCTGCCCGGTCTCCATCCACATCCCGCAGGTCATCGAACTCATCGGCAAGAACCAGTTCCGTGAGGCGCTGGAGCTGATGGAGTCGAGCAACCCCCTGCCCGACGTCACCGGCCGGGTCTGCCCGCAGGAATTGCAGTGCCAGGGCGCATGCATCCAGAAGACGCCCATCGCCATCGGCCAACTCGAGTGGTTCCTGCCCGAGCGCGAGAAGCTCGTCGACCCACAGGCGACGCAGCGTCGGTTCGCCGGCGTGCGCGACCCGTGGGAGATGGCAACGCACCCCCCCGTGGCCATCATCGGCTCGGGGCCGTCCGGGCTCATCAACGCCTACCTGCTGGCGGAGCAGGGCTTCCCGGTGACGGTGTTCGAGGCCTTCCACGCCCTCGGCGGGGTGCTGCGCTACGGCATTCCGGAGTTCCGCCTGCCCAACGAGTTGATCGACGACGTCGTGGCCAAGATCCGGCTGCTCGGCGGACGCTTCGTGATGAACTTCGTGGTCGGCAAGACCGCCACCCTGCAGGACCTGCGCGACGCGGGCTTCGCCCGGATCTTCGTGGGCACCGGCGCCGGCCTTCCCCGGTTCATGAATGTCCCCGGCGAGCACCTGCTCAACGTGATGTCGGCCAACGAGTTCCTCACCCGGGTCAACCTGATGCAGGGGCTGCGCTCGGACTACGAGACCCCGCTGCCGGACACCGAGGGCAAGCAGGTCCTGGTCATCGGCGGCGGCAACACCGCGATGGACGCCGCCCGCACCGCCCGGCGTCTCGGCGGCCACGTGACGATCGTGTACCGGCGCACCCAGGCGGAGATGCCCGCCCGGGTAGAGGAGCAGCATCATGCGCTCGAAGAGGGCATCCGCTTCGAGGAGTTGCGCTCGCCGGTCGAGTTCTTGGGCGACGACCGCGGCTTCGTCACGGCCGCCGTCCTCGATGAGATGGAACTCGGGGAACCCGACGACTCCGGACGCCGTCGCCCGGTGTCGACCGGCCGCACCGCGACCAAGCCGGCCGACCTGGTCATCATGGCGCTGGGCAACGCCGCGAACCCGATCATCAAGGACTCCGAACCTCGCCTGGAGACCAGCAAGTGGGGAACGATCAACCTCGACCACAAGGGGTCGCAAGAGACCACGCTGTCCGGCGTGTACACAGGCGGTGACGCCGCGCGCGGTGGTTCCACGGCGATCCTGGCGGCCGGGGACGGCCAGTCGGCGGCCCGCGAGATCCTCGCGATCGACGACCTCACCCCCGACGTCATCCGGGAGTCCGTCGCGCGTGCCGGCGAGTACACCGAACTGGCGACCACCGAGGCGACGATCCTGGCCAAGGCGGACCTCAGCGACGGCATCGTCGAGTTCACCGTGCGGGCGCCCCTGATCGCGAGGTCGGCGCAGGCCGGTCAGTTCGTGCGCGTGCTCCCACAGCCCGACGGCGAACTCATCCCTCTTACGCTGGCCGACTGGGACGCCGCGGACGGCAGCATCTGCTTGGTCGTTCAGGGGGTCGGCACCAGCAGCATCGAGATCAACCGGATGGCCGTGGGCGACGCCTTCACCGGGATCGCCGGTCCGCTCGGGCGCCCGAGCGAGATCCACGAGCACGACCCCGACGCCACGGTGGTCTTCACCGCCGGCGGACTGGGCCTGCCGCCGGTCTACCCGATCATGCGCGAGCACCTTCGGCTGGGAAACCACGTGACGCTGATCTCCGGGTTCCGCAGCGCGGATCTCATGTTCTGGGCGCAGGCCGACGAGCGGATCGGGCTGCTGCAATCGGAGTTCGGCGACCGGCTCGAGGTCGTCTACACCACCAACGACGGCTCGTTCGGCGTGCCGGGCTTCGTCACCGGGCCGCTGGAGCAGATGCTGCAGGCGCAGTCGCGGGGGGAGGGCCGGCGCGTGGCCGAGGTCGTGACCATCGGCCCGCCGTTGATGATGCGGGCGGTCAGCGACCTGTGCCTCGGCTACCAGACCCCCTGCGTGGCCAGCCTGAACTCCATCATGGTCGACGCGACCGGGATGTGCGGCGCCTGCATGGTGCCGGTGCTCATCGACGGCAAGCCGGTGCGTAAGCACGCGTGCATCGACGGACCCGAGATCGACTCCCACATCATCGAGTGGGACAAGTTCCTGCCGCGCTTCAACCAGTTCAGCGCCCAGGAGCAGGCCAGCCGCGACCGTCACGGTCTGTCCTGAGTCTGCTGATCTGAGGCAAGGGCGCCGACGTGTTGGGGTGACCCTCGTCGAGTCGCACTGAGCATCGGGCCGCCGCCGAGCGCGGGGGCCGCCGGTCAAGAGACGCCACCTCGGCGGGAGACGGCCGTACCGCCGCTGTATGCACGGCGTGGAGGCTGCTGCCCATCCAGCCCTCCCCGCCGGTTGGATGGCGCCCGGGGAGGACGCTGAGCCGGCCCCTTCACAGCCCTGGGCGCGCGTACCCTGGTTGTTGGCCGCTGAAGGCGGCCGAGTGCATCGTCGGGTCCCGGCACTGCGTCTCTGATAGGTGTACTTCTCCGCCGGAACGGTCGAGCAAGGCCGCTGAGCCCCCCGCCGCGCCAGACAGTCCGGCGGACCGGCCACACAAGTCGTTCGGGACCCCGTTTGGCGCTCTGGAAGGCGGTGGACGGCTCTGGTCATCTGTGCGACTCAGCGGCAGTCGCAGAACTTCATCAGACCGCCGCGGCGGGCGGAATACAGCCGGGCGCGCCACCGGGGTGTTGTCAATGCGTTTAATTCATGTCAGTGTAGGTGACATGAAAAGGGCGGCGACGCGTGGGTACGAGATGACTGTGCGGGCCGAATCGACCGCACAGACCGCAGAGCGCATCCTCGATGCGACAGTTGCCACGTTCTGGGAACGTCCCACCGATGACCTGTCGTTGGAGGTGATCGCCCGGCGCGCTGGGGTTTCGGTCCGCACGGTCATCAGAAGATTCGGCAGCAAGCAGCAACTACTCGTAGCGGCGGCGGATCGGGACCGGACGCGGGTGATCGACCAGCGCGACTCGGCGGCCGTCGGAGACGTCCCTGGCGCTGTGCGGGTATTGCTGGATCACTACGAGGACTATGGGGAGAAGGTCCTTCGCCTGCTCGCTGCTGAGTCCACCGTTCCGGCTCTGGGGCCGATCGTCGAGCAGGGCCGTGACGTCCACCGGAACTGGTGTCGTCGCGTCTTCGCGCCCTTTCTGAGCGAGCTGAACGGGGCTGCGCGACGGCGCCGGTTGGCGCAATACGTCGCGATCTGTGATGTCTACACGTGGCAACTCCTGCGCGTCCACGCGGGACTGAGTCGCGCGCAGACGGAGGTCGCACTGACAGAAATGCTCACACCACTCACCAAGGAGCCATGATGGCCAGGATTCTCGCGTACACCTCACCTGCACGTGGTCACCTCTACCCGCTGACCGCGATCCTGCTGCAATTGCGCGACCGGGGTCATTCGGTGGCGGTGCGCACTCTGGCCAGCGAGGTGCCGCAGATGCGCCGACTCGGATTCGACGCCGAACCCATCGCGAGTGAGGTGGAGGACATCGCCCTGGATGACTGGCGAGAACGCAGTCCGCGGAAGGCGTTGGCGGCGTCTGTCCGTGCGTTCGTCGCGCGGGCTCGATTCGATGCAGACGACCTGCGGACGGCCATCGACCAGTGCGGACCGGATGCCGTTGTCGTGGACGTCAACTCCTGGGGGGCCATTGCGACAGCTGAACGGTGGGGTGGCTCTTGGGCGGTCTTCTGCCCGTATCCACTGCCGCTGGCGTCGTCGGATGCCCCTCCTTACGGGCCCGGCCTGGCGCCGGCGCGCGGCCGGTTGGGACGAACGCGCGACGCCATCCTCCGCCCGATCGTCGTCGGCACGCTCGAGAAGCAGATGCTGCCCGGGCTCAATGCGGTGCGATCCGGTCTCGGCCTCGATCCACTGCGGCATCTGGATGATCAGTTCCGTCGGCCTGAGCTCCTTCTCTCCTTGACCGCGGAGCCCTTCGAATATCCTCACAAGGACTGGCCGAAGAACGTAGTGATGGTGGGACCCTGTGAGTGGGAGCCGGATGCCGACAGCGTGGACCGGATGGACGACATCCACGGTCCGCTGGTTGTCGTGACGACGTCATCGGAGTACCAGGACGACGCCAGGCTGGTGCGCACTGCGCTGGATGCATTGGCCGATCAGCCGGTTCAGGTCGTCGCCACGATGCCCGCCGGAGTCCCCGCTGACCTGCACGTTCCGGACAATGCCCGCGTTGAGCGGTTCCTGCCCCATGGACCCCTGCTGGACCGTGCTGCATGCGCCGTGACCCACGGGGGAATGGGCGCCACCCAGAAGGCGTTGGCGCGTGGCGTGCCGGTGGTCGCCGTTCCCTTCGGGCGTGATCAGTCCGAGGTCGCACGCCGGGTCCAGGTGGCTGGTGCGGGAGTCCGGTTGCCAGCCAGGAGAGTTGGTCCTGCCAGTCTTCGTGGTGCCGTCGAGCAGGCGATGGGCCTACGGTCGGGTGCACAGGCGGTGGCCGCCGGATACCGGGCGGCCGGCGGACCGGTCGCTGCCGCGGATGCGGTCGAAGGTGAGTTGCTGGGGGTCCGTTCGAAGGCGTGAATGGCGCCCTCCGACTCCAGGAGCACCCGGCCTGGCGCAGCGGCGCGGGCATCCGGCCGGCAGACCCGCGAACGGTCTCTCACGAGGACACGGTGATCGCCGGCTTCCGATGCGGTTGGGGAAAGGGCGCCCCTTCTGTCCGGTCCCCGGGTGGGACGCACCTCGATCCGGGCTTCTGCTCCGGGCGGTGCCTCGGCTGCTCCGAGTGGCCGACAGCGACCGCTCGCGAGCACGAGCACGATCGGGCCGGGCGCGGCAACCGTCCTACGCCGCCCGCTCGCGAACGACCTCGGCGACGTCCATCCGGCGGACCGCGCGCAGCCCCGGTATCTGGGACAGGGCAGCGACGCCCATGATCGCCACGGATGCGAGCAGCAGTGTCAGCGGCCGCACATAGAGATCGAGGGTGAACTGGTCGCTCGAGTAGGTCTGCAGCATGACCCGCGCGGCAATCACCCCGAGGATCAGTCCGGGGATGACCCCCAACGCCGCCACCAGCGTGTTCTCGCCGCCGACCAAACGGGCGATGGCCCGGTAGCGCACGCCGGCCGCGCGCATGGTCGCCAGCTCGCGCTTGCGCTCGACGATGTTGACACTCATCGTCGTGAAGATGATCGCGAACGCCATCGCAGCGCCGAGCGCGAGCATCGCCCCGATGAAGACGTAGAAGAGTCCGGAGTACTTGTCATAGACGTCGGCCAGTGACGAGGTGTCCACGTATGCCACGACGCCGGGCAGATCCGAGACCGCGCGTCGGACGGCATCCGGATCTGCTCCATCCGCAGTGGTGAGCAGGGCGGTCGTGGCCTCGGCGCCGGGTACTTCTCGTGCCAGCCATGACTTATCGGCGTAGACGAAGGTGCCGAGCGGTTGGTAGGTGAAACCTGCCACCTCCGCGTCGACCGTCGTCGCGGCCGTTCCGGTCCCCAGAGTCAGCGAGACCGTGTCGCCGGCCTGCAGGTCGGGCATGACCTCGCTGATCGACTCGTCGATCAGCACACCTCTGCGTCGGCACGGGGACCGGGTCGCCGGCGGAGTCGATGAAGCCGTGCATCACGGTGCCGGGCTCGTAGCCGGTCGCCTGGGTCGAGTACACCTGCCCGCCGAACCCCACCGACACCGGCATCGTGATCGCCGGCTCGACCTTCGCCACCCCATCGACGGCCTCGATCCGGTCGAGTTGTTCCCGTGTCACCGGCGCCGCGAACTCGACCTGCCCGTTCGACGTGCTCACTTCGTCGAACTGCACCGAGATGAGGCGGTTCATCGTGTCGATCATCCCCCACGACGCGAGCACCAGGATCAGCGCGAGGGCCACCCCGGATGCCGAGAACACGGTCCTCCTGGTGTTCCGGCCGATCCCGCGGACGATCATTTTCCATGTGGCAGACGCGTGGCCCATCGTGGGCACGATCCGCTCGGCCCAAGTCCGGGTGTTGCGGACGTCGGGGACCTCACCACGCATCGCCTCGGCCGGGGCGGTACGCGCTGCCCGGCGGGCTGGAGCGAGTGCCGCCAGCGCCGTAGCCGCGACCGCGAACGACAGACCGACGACGAACGTCTCTGCGCCGAATCCCCGGAAGAGGGTCAACTGCTCGGGCAGTCCGATGATGTCGGTGTAGAGCCGGGACATGGCGCCCGCCATGGCTGCCCCGATAGGCAGCCCGAGCAGTGCCCCGACGATGCCGGCCAAGAGGCCGTAGGACAGGTAGTGCCAGGCAAGAGTGCGCCCGCGCATGCCGTGGGCCCGCAACGTCCCGATCACCTGTCGTTCCTCTTCGACGCGTCGGGTCAGCAGCACGTAGAGCACCAATGCGGCAGCGGACAGGAACAGCGCTGGGAATGCTGCGGCCATCTGCTCGAATCCGGAGATGTCCTCCTGGAGCAATGCGTTGGACGGCTGCTCAGCACGATCGAGTACCTCGACCGCGCCGGCGGCGATCGCCGCCGACTCCAGCGTGTCCAGGGTCGCCGGGTCGGCCCGGCCGGTCTCGGTGAGCAGAACGACCGACTGGTTGTCAGCCCCACCCGACCAGGAGCGGGCGTCGTCCTCGGAGACGAACATGACCCCGAAGGACCTGGGTGGCACGATGACCTGCTGGCGGTCGGGGGCCAGCCACAGGTACTCGGCGCTTGACACGATCCCTGCCACGGTGACGTCGACCTCGCCCACCGCGGTCGTGAGGGTGACGGTGTCTCCCTGCTCCAGGCCGAAGGTCCCCGCCATGTGCTCCTCGATCAGGACTGTGCCGGGTCCGGGATTCGGGGCGCCCGACAACGAGGTCAGGCTCGCCACCTCCGGCGTGCCGTTGGTGGGATAGCCCACGATCCGCCCGAGGAACCGGTCGGTCCCTTCGTCCGTGGTGACCCGCATCGGGAGGTCCGCCTGCACGCGTGTCCTTGTGGCCGCGACCGACGGGTCCTGCGCCGCGGTGGCGGCGAAGCCCGTGACGTCGCCGCCTGTGACGAAGAGGTCCGGGAAACCCTGCACGGTGAACGCGTTGTCGTAGGAGCCCTGCAGGTTCCGGTAGGAGTTGTCCGCCGCCACGTACAGCGCTATGCCGAGCATGACCATGACCACCAGGGCGGTGAACAGTGGCCACGTGCGCCTGATATCCCGGCGGAGCTTGCGTCTCAGGGTCGGATGGCGTCCCATCACCACGACACGTCCTGCGCCGAGCCGGCGACCTGCCGGACCTCGCTGGCGATCGAGCCCTCGTGCACCCGTAGCACCCGGTCGGCCATCGTCGCGATCCCCTCGTTGTGCGTGACGATCACGACACAACGCCGGGCGTCCTTCGCGCTGCGCTGGAGCAGTTCGAGCACGGTGCGCCCGGTGGCCAGGTCCAGCGCCCCGGTCGGCTCGTCGCACAGCAGCAGCCTGGGGCCGGTGACCAAGGCCCTGGCGATGGCCACCCGCTGCTGCTGTCCTCCCGACATCTGGCCGGGGAAGTGGTCGGCGCGGTCCGTCAGATCGACTTCCGCCAGAACGGTCGCCACGCTCTGGGACAACTCCGCGCGGTCGACCCGTTCGGTCAGCTCCGCGATCACCTGCACGTTCTCGGCGGCGGTCAGGGTCTGGATCAGGTTGAAGAACTGGAAGATGAAGGAGACGTTCTCGCGACGGATGGTGGCGAGTTCCTCAGGGCCCTTGCCCGAGAGTGCCGTGCCACCCAGGGTCACCTCACCGTCGGTGGCCGTCTCGATGCCGCCGATGATGTTCAGCAGGGTCGTCTTGCCGGAGCCCGAAGGGCCGAGTACGACGACCACCTCGCCCGGATCGAGCGTCAGGTCGATGCCCCGCAGCGCGTGCACGGCGGCCTCACCCTCGCCGTAGGTCTTGCTCACCCCGGTGAGTCGGGCGATCGCCTCGGCCGCGTGCGACGCATCCACCGTTGTCCCTCTCGAAGTCTGACCAGCACCCACGTTACTCCCGGTACCTCGCGGCGGCGTTCGACCGTGCGGAAGGCCAACGACGCACAGACGGGCCGCGTTCGCGGCGCCCTCGATCTGCTCGACATCCGGCCAGCTGGTGTTCCGCGTGGCACCCATGCATCGTGGTCCACGGCTACGGTGGGGGAGATCACGCCTTGGTCAGATTCACCTGCCGACATGGAAGCAGACCGGTCCACATGCCTAGAAGGCCACTCGCAACCGTGTTCGCGCTGCTCTTGTCGGTGGTGCTTGCCGGCGAGGTCCAAGCGGATGCACCCGATGGTGACTCCGCCGCGTCCCTGTCGATCCGGGGGGTGAACGTCAAAGTCGTCAACTCGTCGGCATGCTCGTTGGAGGCGTCGGTCGGTGTCTCGAACCGCTTCGTGACGAAGACGTTGCAGCCCGGATTCGCCAGAGTTCCCCGGCCCGCATTGCGGGGCGATCCGGACACCTAACGCCCGCGGCAGCGATCATCGCCACCGGATCGTGTGAGCGGACCTCCGTGGGTTTGTGTCGGCCCTGGGGCGTCTTCGCGTTCCGCCGGGCTACTGGGGATCAGCCCGTCGGCCGCCGTGACGCTCGACGTGGGTTCCCGCGTACGGGGAGCAGGATGGTGTGCGCGATGCGATGGCGACGTCCGGTAATGTCCGCTCGTGCACAGCGTCCAGGACTTCCAGCGAGCCACAGAACGACGACTTCCCCGCATGGTGATGGATTACCTGGAAGGCGGGGCACTCGACGAGGTCACTCTGCGGGCCAACACCGCCGACCTGGCCGCACTGCTCCTTCAACAGCGGGTGCTGCGCGACGTGCGCGACATCGATCTCAGGGTCGACGTCTTCGGCACGGAACTGCGCGCACCATTGGCCATCGCTCCGATGGGCTTGCTGTCGCTGTTCAGTCCCGAAGCGGATGTCAGTATGGCCCGAGCGGCCCAGCGCGAAGGGACGGTCTTCGTCCACAGCGCATGGTCGGGTGCGGCACTGGCCGATGTGGTCGCCTCCGCACCGGGAAGTGTGTGGTCACAACTCACCTTCTGGCCGGATCAGCGCCTCGTCGAGCGGCACCTCGAACGGGCGCACCGGGCGGGCGTGGACGTTCTCGTGGTCGCCGCCGATGTTTCGGTGTCGAGCAAGCGGGACCGTGATCTGCGCAACGGCTTCACCATGGCGGGCCGGCCCTCGTTGCGCAGCGTCCTCAACGCGGCGCGCAAGCCGCGCTGGGTCGCACGATTCCTCACCGGGCCTCGGGTGACGTTCGGCGACCAGGCGATCGACGGTAGACCCATGACCCTCAGACAGATGGAGGAGTTCATGGAGCATGAGAACGCGGCGGCGTCCTGGGCGGACCTCGAACGTCTGCGGTCGCAGTGGCCGGGACGGATCGTCGTCAAAGGCATCATGACCGCGCAGGACGCCCGTACCGCCATGGACGCAGGTGCCGACGGGGTCTACGTCTCGAACCATGGGGGCAGACAGTTCGACGCCCAGCCCTCGACCGCTGCGGCGCTGCCTGCGATCGCGGCCGCGGTGGGCGGGCGGGTCCCCGTGATGGTGGATGGTGGGATCCGACGGGGCAGCGACGTCGTGAAGATGACCGCCCTCGGGGCGGACCTGTGCCTGATCGGGCGTCCGGCCGTGTACGGCCTGGTGGCTGCCGGAGCGCCCGGGGTCCGCCGGGTGCTCGAGGTGCTGACCGAAGAGACCGCCGTGGCTCTCGCCTTCACCGGCACCACCCGTTTGGGCGAAGCCTCACCAGGGCTGCTGGCCGCCACCTGAACCGTGGTCGAACCGGATTCGGGTGTGTGGGATCGGCAACCACGTGAGATTCTGCCCGGACGCTCGACCAGGGCCCCTTCAGCCAGCTGCCGCCACAGGAAATTTCCCGCCGCCGGACGTGTTGTTAGGCGCGAGCCCCGGACCTGAGCCTTCGAGGGCAGCCGGTGATTCCCCCCGACATCGCAGCGAAGTCATGACAGCGTCGATCGTCGTAGCGACTCCCGCGGCACTCGCGATGTCATCAATCGATGTCGCGCTGAAGCCGTTCTCCTCGAAGAGCCGGGTCGCTGCCACCAAGATGGCAGCGCGGGCATGACCGCGCCGAACTCTCATTTGCTTGCCCCCAAGCGTTGATTGCTATCGACTTACGCGATATTATACTCCCGATCTAATATCGCCGTAATGGTTCGGATGGAAAAGAGATGGTACCCATGAGCTTCATACCGAAAGCAGTCCATATTCCAGAAGGTGACGGCGATGCTTGGTGGTTTCTCGCCACTCGCATGCAACCTTGTCGATGGGCGCGCAGCGGGGTGTGCTCACACTATCTTTTGTGCGGAGCGAGCGTTTCTGTACCGGTGCTTCCTGGGTCGTTGCAGGGTGAACTGTCGTCAGAACTGTCGTCAAGTCCTGCCGGGTTCGGCCCCCCTCGCCATATTCACCGGCTGAGGACGAAGCATTTTTTCTCCTAGACGGAGCCATGCATGTTGATGCGGGGACCAGCAGTGGGACTTGGAACCCGGTGGTTTCGTATGGGTACCACGTGGCATCGAGCACACGTTCATCTTCACCAAGTCGGGCAGGTGCCTACAACTGACCACGCCTTCAGGCTTCGAATCATTCGTTCAGGACAGCCGAGGAACAGCTCCCAACTCGCCGCCCCGGGCGAGGCAGTCCCTGTCCCAGGAACCTAAACCGGCTTCTGCAGCGCTGGACCCAGCATCCACCAAGTCGGTCGAAACGTCCGCATGACCGCACATGTCAACGACTGCGGCGGCTACAGCCGTCCACGCGGACCTGTCGAACCTAGCGCTGAACGCGCCTCCTCCGCAGCACTGATCGAGATGTCGACCGTCCTGGAGCGCAGGCTCGAACGGAACCTCATGTACCGGAACAGACAGGGCATTCAGGGCGATCTTGATTTCCTCGGTGTCGACGGGGACATCCGAACGCCGGCGTCCTGGCACGACCACTGTGCGGGCGTCAGCCCATGTCGGGTCGGCGATCGGGCCAGCCTTCGAACGTTCCAGGACGCGGGCAGCGCCCTGGACAGCGTCGCTGGAGAACTCGCCAGCGGACGCTACGTCGGCCGCACGACCGCGCCGCGACGCTGGCCGGATTCGAGCGCGAGTCGGTGACTGAGATCGCGTAGAAGTGGTCGATCACGCGCCGGGCGGTGATGACGTCCTGCGCGGCACCGACAGCAGCCTGTGCTTGGGGCCGGGAGCCCCTTGAGCCGGCGTCGGAGCACACGCTGGCCGAGTCCTATTGGGCGCAAGGGCCCGCCCCTCGGCGTGCGAGGTCTGCCGGAGCATGTAGGTGGACAGGGCTACGGCGTTCGGCACGGCCTCTCGCGGTCGGCATCGAGGATCGCCTGTGCTGAGCCTTCGCAGTCGGCCGAGGTCCGCGTCTCGCAGGCTTCCGCCACCCCCCGCCGCGGATGTGGGCGATTACCCCGGCCAAGGTCAGGGCAGTCGGCGTCTTGCCGCTTCCCCCCTTGATGTTGAGCACGACGACGTTCACCGGGCGAGGCCAGTGGGCCGCCGCGATCTGGTCCTCCTGGCTTTCGGTCAGCACGGCGAGGTCCGGGCCGAGGTCCGCGCTCGATTTCGCGCAACCTGTCCCTCACGCAGAAGACAGGCTGCCGCCACGCCGGCTGTAGCCGACCTCACGACTCGAGGATCAAAGGGACGGCGGCGCGCGTCCGTGGACGAGGGCGACCAGAACCCCCAGTTGGTGGACGGGTTGGTGCACGGAATCGACCCGCTCTGCGCCTGGCCGAACTGGTCCTGCGTTCGACGTCGTTCGATCTGGGCCGGTGGTGCACGCAAGGGGCGAACGAACCGAGGCAAACCTACCTGTTGCCTCGCACCGCACTCGGCGGGTCTGGGGTATCGGTGACGGCCCACACCTTCGACCTTCGGGCCGCAACCCGCGGACCTGCTGTTGCAGATCGATGCACTTGCCCTGCAGACGGCATGAAGGCCGGTCGTCCTCGGGGATCGGACGAAGACGGTGGAAGCGCGCCTCGTGCATCTTCAGCCGGATGCCGTCGCTGCGCTTCGCGCTCAGAGCGCACGGGTCGCGGCGCAGCGCCTCAAGACCGGAGCGCTGTGGCAGGACCACGACCTGTGTTCTCCCACGAGCGTTGGAACGCCCCAGGATTCAAGGAATCTTCGCAAGGACTTCGCGAGATCGCCGAGAAGGCTGGCTACCGCCACTCATTTCACGAGTTGCGGCACGTGTTCGCCACGATCGCGGCCTCGGAGGTCAGCATGGCCTCGCTGTCCAAGATTCTGGGCCACCGCCGGCTGGCCACCACCAGTGATCTCGTACGCACACCTCTACGACCCCGATGCCGTCAAGGCGACCGAGGCCGTTTCGAATGTGTTCGGACGCAGCTGACAAAGCAGTTGAATACGCACTGTCGTCAGAACTGTCGTCAAACGTGCTCAGGGCCGGCCTCTGAAGCCATTCCCCCACAGAAGCGCGCCCGGAGGGATTCGAACCCCCAACCAACCGGGTAGAAGCCGGTCGCTCTATCCGTTGAGCTACGGGCGCAGGATCCCGCAGTCCGTACCGCTGCGGAACTCCCCAAGTCTAGCGACGACGCGCCCTGGTCCACGGAGCCCTCAAGGCGGGACTTCGCGACCGACCCGGGCAACGCATGCCCGTCCCATATGTCCGTGAGACGATTGGAGGGATTATCTGAGGGAGAACTGCGTGAGCGGCAACAGCATCTACCATTTCACGAACACGGCAATCCTTTCGGTAGAGGCGATCGAAGCCCCCGAAGTCATCACCTCGTCATGGTTCGATGACCAGCTCGAGCCCACGCTTGAGCGTCTCGGCCTCCGCCGGGGCATGCTGGAACAGGTCGCGGGGATCCAGGAGCGGCGTTGGTGGCCGCCGGAGGTCACGTACTCCGAAGCCGCGGCCCAAGCCGGTGCCAAGGCCCTGGAAACAGCGGGCGTCTCGCCTGACGACATCGGACTGCTCATCGACACCTCCGTGTGCCGTGCGCGCTTGGAGCCCTCATCGGCCGTCTTCGTGCACAACGAGTTGGGACTGCCGCCGTCGTGCCTGAACTTCGACCTGTCCAACGCCTGCCTCGGGTTCGTCAACGGCATGCATCTGGCCGGCATGATGATCGACTCCGGTCAGATCGACTACGCGCTGATCGTGGACGCTGAGGGCAGCCGGACGATCCAGGAACGCACCATCGCGCGCCTGCAGGACCCGGCGACGGAAGTCACCGACATCCTGTCCGACTTCGCCACCCTCACGCTGGGATCCGGTGCCGCGGGCATGGTGCTGGGCCGGGCCGACCGCAACCCGCAGGGCCACGTGCTCGTCGGGGGAGTGGGCCGCGCGGTGACTGAACACAACCAGCTCTGCCTGGGCGACATGGAACGTATGGTGACCGACAGCCACGGGCTGCTCATCGCGGGACTGGACGTCGCGGAGGTCGCCATGAAGGAAGCCGACCTCGAGTTCGAGTGGGACGACATCGACCACTACATCATCCACCAGGTCTCGACCGTTCACTGCGACGCGCTGGTTCAGCGGCTGGGCCTGGACGCGAGCAAGGTGCCGCTGACGTTCCCGACGCTGGGCAACATCGGTCCGGCCGCCATCCCGATCACGCTGGCCATGCACCAGGACAAGATCGAGCGCGGTGACAAGGTGCTTGTCATGGGCATGGGCTCGGGGATCAACGCGATGGCCGCCGAGATCCGCTGGTGAGCCTGCCCCCGGCCGGGCTGGCTGGGCTCGACCCCGCCTGGTCCAGGGAGATCACCGGACCGGACTCCACCGGCACCACCCGCACCTGGCACGTCCTCGACTCAGGCGAGGGCAGCGGCCCCAACGGCACCCTTCTGTGCGTTCACGGCAATCCGAGTTGGTCCTACTTGTGGCGCAGATTGGTCGCAGCACCACCAGCCGGCTGGCGGGTGATCGCCATCGACCACCTCGACATGGGGTTCTCGGAACGCACCGGGACCGTCCGCAGGCTCGCACAGCGCGTCGATGATCTCGACTCCCTGACGCAGGCGCTGAACCTCACCGGCCCGGTCGTCACGGTGGCGCATGACTGGGGTGGGCCCATCTCGTTGGGGTGGGCGCAGCGGCACGTGGACCAACTGGCCGGCGTTGTCCTGTCGAACACCGGGGTGCATCAACCCGAAGGTTCCCCCGCGCCCACGGTGATCCGGGCGGCCAGGACCCCCGCGATGCTGAACGCCGTGACGAAGCGAACCCGCAACTTCATCCGGGGCGGCTTGTTCTTCTCCCGGCCGTTGCCGTCGCGTGAGATCCGCGCCGGGTACTACGCGCCCTATGGCAAGACGGATCGCCGCGCGGCCATCGAGGAGTTCGTGCAGGACATCCCGCTGGAACCCGGTCACCCCAGCGCGGCGGCCCTGGATGAGATCGCCGCCGGGCTGGACAAACTGGCCGACGTACCGGTCTTGCTGTTGTGGGGTCCGCGGGACCCGGTCTTCTCCGACCTCTACCTGCGGGACCTGATCGAGCGGATGCCGCACGCCGATGTCCACCGCTACGAGGGCTCCAGCCACTTCGTTCCCGAGGATGCGCCGACGTTCGCAGCCGACGTCGCGCAGTGGGTCCAGGATCTCGACCGGCGCGAAGAGGCCACGCAGCCAGCCCCCGCCGGCACCCCGCTCTGGGGTGCCCTTGAGCGACGCCGGCGCGACAAGACCCCGGCTGTCACGGAAATGACAGCGCACGGTCCGACGGTGACCACCTTCACGCAGATGAACACCCGCGTGGAGGACGTGGCCGCCGGGCTGGCGGCATTCGGCGTCCAAGCCGGTGACCGGATCGCCCTGCTCGTCCCACCCGGCGCCGACCTCACGGCCGCGCTCTACGGCATCTGGCGGCGTGGAGCGATCGCGGTGGTGGTCGATGCGGGCCTCGGTCTGCGTGGCATGCGCACCGCACTGCGCAGCGCCGGACCTCAGTACGTGATCGCGATCCCCAAAGGCCTGGCCGCGGTCCGCACGATGGGTCTGACAGCGCAGCACATCTGTGTGGGCGACCTACCCGACACCGCGCGCCGAGTGCTCGGCGTGAGCGCGACCCTCGCCGAGATCGAAGTCCTGGGATCCGACTCGCCATTGCCGGACCCCCCGGCAGACGACGCCGACGCTGCGATCGCCTTCACCTCCGGCGCGACCGGCCCCGCGAAGGGAGTGCTCTACCTGCACCGCCAATTGCAGGCTCAGCGTGACGCCCTCGCGGATCTGTACGGCATCACCGATGACGACCGGCTCGTCGCGGCCTTCGGCGTCTTCGCCCTGTTCGGTGCTGCCCTGGGGATCTCCTCTGCGGTTCCGGACATGGACCTGACGGCACCGGCGACGCTGACGGCCACGGCGCTGGCCGAGGCGGTCGACGCCGTGGACGCGACCCTGGTCTTCGGATCGCCGGCCGCCTTGGCCAACGTCGCCGAGACCCGCTCGGAGGTGCCGAGCCGCTGTCGCGAGGCCCTGGCCGGGGTGCGCCTCCTGCTGTCCACCGGCGCTCCGGTGCCGCCGGAACTGCTGCGGGAAGTCCTGCAGATGATGCCGATCGCACAAGCGCACGCTCCGTACGGCATGACCGAGGTGCTGCCCGTCGCCGACATCGACCTCCCGGAACTCGAACGGGCGGGTTCGGGCAACGGGGTGTGCGTGGGCCGACCGGTCCCCGCAGTGACCGTGGCGATCAGTGCCCTCGACGCGGAGGGCAACCCCACCGGACCGATCGTCGAAGAGCGCTCGGTCACCGGCGAGGTGTGCGTGCGCGCAGCCCACACGAAACAACGCTACGACCGGCTGTGGGTCACCGAACGGGCGGCGAGCCGCGATCCTGGGTGGCACCGGACCGGCGACGTCGGACACTTCGACGACGAGGGCCGGTTGTGGATCGAGGGCCGGCTGGTGCACGTCATCGTGACCGCGGATGGTCCGGTCACGCCGGTGGGTCTGGAACGACTCACCGAGGCGATCCCGGCAGTGCGCCGGGCGGCCGCGGTGGGTGTGGGACCGCGCGGTGCCCAGCAGGTCGTCATGGTCGTCGAACTCGGCGCCTCCGGCAACGGCCTCGCCCCGGCCCCGTTGCGCGATGCGGTCCGCCGGGCGGTGAAGGCCACCGGCATCGAGATCGCCGCGGTCCTCACTGTCGTGTCCCTGCCCGTGGACATCCGGCACAACTCGAAGATCGACCGGGTGCGGGTCGGCCAGTGGGCCCAGCGCGTGCTGGACGGCGGACGGGTCGGCGCCCCATGAGGGTTCTCCTCACCGGGGCCAGCAGCCTGCTCGGCTCGCAGGTGGTCCGGCAACTGACCGCCCGTGGCGATCACGTGTCCACGCTGCAGCGGCATCCCACGGACATCGCCGCCGAACTCGGCCTGACCGAGCATCTCGGCGATATCACCGACGCCGCGGTTGTTGCCACTGCCGTCGAGGCAGTCGAGTGCGTGATCCACTTGGCCGCCCGGGTGGGTGTGGTCGGCTCCCGGGAACAGTTCTTCCAGACGAACGTGGTCGGAACCCGGACGCTGCTGGCCGCGGCGCACGAAGCCGGTGTGAGCCGGTTCGTCTTCGTGTCGTCGCCGTCGGTCGCGCACACCGGGGAAGCGCTCGCCGGTGATGGCGCCGAGCCCGCGGATCCGCGGCATGCGAAAGGGCAGTACTCGCGATCGAAAGCGCTGGCCGAGATCGAGGTCCTCGCCGCCGACGCCCCCGGTTTCGCCACGATCGCTGTGCGGCCCCACCTGGTGTGGGGACCCGGGGACACCCAACTCGTCGGCCGGATCGTCGAGCGCGCGAAGACCGGCAGGCTGGGTCTTGTTTCCGGCGGTCGGGCGCTCATCGACACCACGTACATCGACAACGCCGCCGACGCCCTTGTCGCAGCGGTGGACCACATCGACGCCGGGCATGGCCGCGCCTTCATCGTCTCCAACGGGCAGCCTCGCACGGTCGAGGAGATGGTCGAGCGGATCTGTGCGGCCGCCGGTGTGCCCGGGCCCTCCCTGACTCTGCCGCACACCGTGGCCTGGGCTGGCGGAGCAGTCGCCGAAGCCGCGTGGAAGCTCGCCCGGCGCACCGACGATCCGCCGATGACGCGCTTCTTGGCAGGACAACTGGGCACCGCCCACTGGTTCGACCTGCGCGACACTGAGCGGGTCCTGCAATGGCGTCCCCGCGTAGATCTCGACGAGGGTTTCGAGCGCCTGAGCAGTTACTTCGCCGCTCACCCCTAGGCTTGGCGAATGCGCCGCCTACTGGTTCTGCTTCTTGCAGCCATGCTCATGCTGACCGCGTGTTCCGCAGGCGGGAGTGACGAGGGTGATGTAGAGCGAAGCGCCCAGCGTTCAGACGCTGCCGACGGACGTGACCGACGCGCTGTCCGCGCAACTGACCAAGACGATGTCCCGCAACGACGTGCCCGGTGCAGCCGTGCAGATCTGCGTACCGGGCTACGAGAACACCACCATCGTCCAGGGGGTGTCGAGCGTGGACACCGGCGACGCCATGAGCGGAGACCTGGTCTGGCCGCTTCGCAGCATCACCAAGTCCTACACCGTGACCCTGATTCTGCAGCTGGTGGACGAAGGGAAGATCAGCCTCGACGACACCATCGACCAGTGGGTGGACGGGGTTCCCAACGGTGATCAGATCACGTTGCGGCAGCTGGCGGATATGAGCAGTGGGCTTCCCGAGTACACCACGCAGGCGTGGCTCGAGGACTACCTGGCCGACCCGAACCGGGATGTTCACCACACAGGAACTGATCGAGTATGCGATCGCTGAACCGGCGCAGTTCCCGCCCGGGTCCAAGAAGGTCTACGTGAACACGTCGACGCTGATGCTCGGCGAGGTCGTCTCGCAGGAGTACGGGCAGCCGTTCGACCAAGTCGTCTCCGAGCAGATCCTGCAGCCGCTGGGTCTGGACGCGACCACCTACCCGACCGCGGTCGACGACTGGGGCGGTCCGCATCCCACGGGATACCAGCCCGCCGACGATGGCAGCCTCGAACCACAGGACAACAACTTCTCGATCTTCGGTCCTGCCGGCGCGATGACCTCCACGCTGGACGACATGTGCGCATGGGGTGCGGCGCTGGGGTCAGGAGAGCTCCTCCAACCCGAGACGCAGGCCGCGCGCGTCGACGGCCAGCCGCTGGCGGAGGGTCCCGAGTACGACACCTACGGGCAAGGGATCGGCACGCTGGACGGCTGGGTCGGACACACCGGCGAGGGGTTGGGTTTCACCGTGCTGGTCATGAACGACCCGGACTCAGGTGCGACAGCGGTCGTCGCGATGAACGTGTCCAACAAGGGCAAGCACGTGCCGACCCGCTACTTCCGGAAGATCATGCCGGTGCTGAACGCGATACCGCTGGCGTAGCGGCGCACCGTGTCCTGACCGCGCGATCCCGTGCAAGGATCGGGAACGTGACTGAACCCCGTTTGGCGGACCTGCTGTCACCACGGGAGCCGGAGGAACTGCTGGAGCAGTTCGCGGCCTGGGCCGCGGAAGGCGGTCGGCCACTGTATCCGGCGCAGGAGGACGCCCTGCTCGAACTGGCCGCGGGATCACACGCGATCGTCGGCACCCCCACCGGATCCGGGAAGAGCCTGATCGCGGTCGGGGCAACACTGTTCGCCCTGGCGCAAGGCCGCCGCACGTTCTACACCGCACCGATCAAGGCGCTGGTGTCCGAGAAGTTCTTCGACCTGTGCGACCTGTTCGGTCCCGAACGGGTGGGGATGCTCACCGGGGACGCGGCGGTCAACCCTGATGCCCCGATCATCTGCGCAACCGCCGAGGTGCTGGCCAACCTCGCACTGCGGGAAGGCGCCGACACGGATGTGGGGCTGGTCTGCATGGACGAGTTCCACTACTACGGCGACCGCGACCGCGGTTGGGCGTGGCAGGTGCCGCTCATCGAACTGACCGGGGCGCAGTTCCTGCTCATGTCGGCCACGCTGGGGGACACCACGCGCATCGCCGCCGATCTCACCCGTCGCACCGGTCGCCCGGCAGCGGTGGTCGCCGGTGGGGAACGGCCCGTGCCGCTGGAGTTCGAATATGTGACCACGCCGATCCACCAGACGGTCGAGGTCCTGCTGAATCAGGGCAAAGCTCCGGTCTACATCGTCCATCCCACGCAGGCCGGGGCGTTGGAACGCGCACAGGCACTGATGAGCCTCAACGTCTGCACCCGCGAGGAGAAGCGCGCCATCGCCGAGCAGATCGGTGGCTTCCGCTTCACCGCGGGATTCGGCCGGACCTTGAGCCGGCTGGTCCGCCATGGCATAGGCGTCCACCACGCGGGCATGCTGCCGCGCTACCGGCGCCTGGTCGAGCAGTTGACGAGGGCCGGTCTGCTGAAGGTCGTGTGCGGCACCGACACGCTGGGGGTGGGGATCAACGTGCCGATCCGTTCGGTGCTGATCACGTCCCTGGTCAAGTTCGACGGGCGCCGGATGCGGGTGCTGCGGGCACGGGAGTTCCATCAGATCGCCGGCCGAGCGGGCCGTCCGGGCTTCGACAGCTGCGGGTACGTGGTCGTTCAGGCCCCGGAGCACGAGATCGAGAACGAGCGACTGCTGGCGAAGGCCGGGGACGACCCCAAGAAGCTGCGCCGGATCACGCGGAAGAAGGCTCCGGAGGGCATTCCGAACTGGAATCGCACCACCTTCGACAAGGTGGCCGCCGCCCAACCCGAGATCCTCGAGTCCCGCTTCGACGTCAATCACGCGATGGTGTTCAACGTGGCACACCGCGCCGAGGGGCTGGAGTCGGCGATGCTGCACCTGCTGACCGACAACGACGAGCAGCCCGCCGCGCAAGAGGCGATGGTCGAGCGCGCGGCGGCGATCCAGGAGTCGCTGGTGGCCGCGGGGGTGTTGGGTGACGACCTGCGCGTGGTCGACGATCTGCAGGCCGACTTCGCCCTGAACCAACCGCTGTCGACGTTCGCCCTGGCTGCCATCGAGTTGCTCGACCGGGAGTCCGAGACGTATGCCGTCGATGTGCTGTCGGTGTTGGAGGCGACCCTGGAGAATCCGCGACAGGTGCTCTACGCCCAGCAGTCCCGCGCCCGCGGGGAAGCAGTCGCGGCGATGAAGGCCGAGGGGATCGAGTACGAGGAACGGGTCGAACTCGTCGAGGAGATCACATGGCCGCAGCCGTTGGCCGATCTGCTGGAGACGGCCTACGGCATCTACTCCGAAGGTCACCCGTGGGTTCTGGAACACGAACTGCGGCCCAAGTCCGTGGCGCGCGAGATGTACGAGATGGCGATGACGTTCGTGGAGTTCGTCGGGTTCTACAAACTGGCCGCCTCCGAGGGGCTTGTGCTGCGCTACCTCGCCGATGCCTACAAAGCGTTGCGCCGGACCGTGCCGGAGGATCTGCGCACTGAGGAGTTGGCGGACCTCACCGAATGGCTCGGCGAGCTGGTGCGCCAGGTCGACTCGAGTCTGCTCGACGAGTGGGAACAGCTGGTGAATCCGGCCGACGACACCATCGACGCGGCCGCGATCGACGCCGGGCCACCGCCAGTCACCGCCAACGTGCGAGCCTTCCGGGTGCTGGTGCGCAACGCCATGTTCCGCCGTGTGGAACTCGCTGCGCTCGGGCGCTGGGACGAACTGGCCGAACTCGACGGGGAGTCCGGATGGGATGCTGCGCGGTGGCAGGCGGCGATCCAGGACTACCTGGCCGAACACGACGAGATCGGAACTGGCGTCTCTGCTCGTGGGCCGCAGTTCCTGCAGATCGAGCAGATGTCGGACAAGTGGTCGGTGAAGCAGGTCTTCGAGGACCCCGACGGCGACCACGACTGGCGGATCGAGGCCGAGGTGGACCTCGCGGCCAGTGACGAAGCCGGCGTCGCGGTGGTTCGAGTGCTGGACGTCGGGACTTTCTGAATCGGGTCCCGCTGGTCAGGTCAGCGGCAGCGCTTTCTTCCCCTTGCTGAGCGCCCGGTCCAGGCCGAGGAAGATGAAGCCGAACACCAGTCCGAGCACGACGATGACCACGATGTTGACGCCGACGCCGGCGTATCCGCCGAACTCCAGTCCCGGGATCAACGGTGACGGATCGTTGACATCGATGAACGGGTACGGGTACCAGTTCTGCGGTTCACCCAGTTGTGTGGACGGGGCCTCCGGCGGTGGCGTGGTCAGCATCAGTCCGCGCAGCAGTGTGTAGATCAGCCACACCACGGGGATGGCCAGCATCACGAACACCGTCTTGACCCGGAACCGCGGGCGCGGCCCGAACAGCAGGAATCCCAGGACAGTGGCCCACGGGGAGATGTAGTGGTAGCCGATGTTCGTGTAGACGCCCAGCCCGACCGGGTTCGCGTCCGGCGCGAGCACGATGGCATAGACCAGACCGGTGATCGTGATCATCACCAGACTGCTCATCCGCAACCAGCGGAAGATCCTGCCGTCGCGGGTCGGGTCGGCCACCAGCGACCAGTTCATGCTGAAGGTCAGGATGTTGCTCCACACCGTGAAGTAACTCAAGGTGAAGATGAGGCCGTTGAGCCAGCCACCGTTGCCCTCCTGGGTCACAGCCAGGCCGCAACTGACGATGAAGGACGCGGTTCCGATGGTGGCGACGATCGCCCAGTAGATCCTCGCGACACCAACGGCCGAACCTGTCGGGGCGACGGTTGCGGTGGTTGGTTCCTGCGTCAGGGTCATGCGCTCAACCATGGCGCACGACGCCCGCGTGATGCCTGCGCTAGGCGCCTGACGCCTGCGCAACCGTCAGCACGGACATGGCCAGGACCAGCCCCGCGAACCCGATGCCGAGGTTGCGCTCCGACCAGCGGTTCGACCAGCGGGCGGCCACCGCGCTGCTGATCAGCACGAACGCGGCGACGACGACCGTGGCGGTGAGGTCGAGCGCCTCACCGGCGCGCGGTACGAGGGCGACGGCTGAGTTCAAAGTGATCACCAGCAGTGCTGTCGCGGTTGCCCGGTACATGCTCATGCCCATCACCAGAGCCAGCGCCGGCACCACCAGGAATCCGCCGCCGACCCCGAAGAAACCGGTGAACAGGCCCACGGTAGCGGCGGTCGGGACGACCAGCCACCAGGAGCGGCGGGATCGTTCGACCCGCTCACCGCCACCCGGGGACGAGCGCACTGCCTTGCGCAGCATCAACGTTCCAGCGACCACCAGCACGACGGCGAACCCCCACAACTGGATTCTGTCGTCGGTGACCAGGGCCAATCGGGAGCCTGCCAACGCCCCCACGATTCCCAGGGCGCTGAAGATGAAGCCCTGCTTCCAATCCACCCGTCCGGCCCGGGCATGCGGGATGAGTCCGCCGATCGCGCCGAGTCCGACGACGACCAACGAGGTGGTCCCGGCCTCGTCGGTGGGGATACCCGCAGCAACCAACAACGGAATCGCCAGGATCCCGCCGCCCCCGCCGAACAGCCCCAGGGACAGTCCCAGCGCGATGCCGATGAGTATGTACTCGACGTACTCCACCAGCTATCAGGCGATCCTGCCTGGTCTGCCGCGGCGATCCATCACTTGTCCGCCGACGGACTGCCAGGCGCGCATGCCGCCCGAGAGGCTGAACGCCTCGTAGCCCTGCTTGCGCAGTTTCGAGGTCACCGATCGCGAGCGGTTGCCCGATCTGCAGACGACCACGATGTCTTTGCCCTTCTTGAAACGGTTCATCCGGGCGTCGACCTGGCCGGTCGGGATGTGCATCGCCTGCGGGGCGTGACCGGCGTTCCATTCGCCGGTCTCCCGCACGTCGATGAGCTGTGCGCCGGAGCGCACGAGTTCACGCGCTTCGGTGGCCGAGACCGATGGCACCTTGAATCGGTCGAAGAGTCCCACGGTGTGCTCCTAGTCGGTGTACGCGTTGCCCAGCATGGCAGCGTGGGTGTCCTTCACGATCGGCAGGCCCGTCTTCTCGCGCGACGGCGAAATCATCGTCGACTGCCACCACCGGCACACCTGCGCGGGCGAGCAGTGACGCCGCCACCATGGCCCGGAAGCCGCTGCCGCAAGACACCCAGACGGTCGGGTCGGCGCCGGCGTGCTTGGCAGCATCCGACCATGCCTTGACCTGGCCGATGGCGCTGGGCAGGTCGTGCAGCGGGACGTGACGTGCGCCGTCGATGTGACCTTCCTGCCACTCGGTCTTGCGTCGTGCGTCCACCAGCAGCAACTGCGGGTCCTTGTCGAGCACCTTCGCCAGTTCCTGGAAATCAGCGCGCTGGACGGTGCCCAGGTCCTCGGGCTTGCGCGCCCAGGTCTTGGGCTCGCCGACGTTCTGGCCGGCCGGACGGTCGATGCCAATGCGTGCCATTGCGCGCTGGAACTCGCTGATCTGCTCCTGCGTCGCGCCAAGCAGCGTGATCGGTGTGCCCCACGGGATCAGCCAGCCCAAGTAGGTGATGGCGTTACCCTCGGCGTCGAAGCTGAGGCTCCCCGCGAGGTGCTCGGCGGCCCACAGGCGGCGCTGACGCAGGTCGACGACCCACTCGCCGGCCTCGATGCGCCGGCGCAACTCGTCGGGGTCGGCGACGTCGGCGGGCGACAGGTCGATCTCGCGGGCACCTTGTTCGTTGGCCGGGCCCATGTGCTTGTAGTAGGCGGGGAAGGCGTCGAGGCCCTCGAGCAGCTCGGTGACGAACTCATGCTCGTCGAGCAGCGCCGCCGGGTTGGTCGCGGCTTGCTGACCGATGGTGGATTCCAGCCCCACGGTCGCGGTCGCGCTGCAGAACGAGCCGAACCCGTGAGTCGGCATCACCGCCGCGGAGTCGTCCACGCCCTCGACCAGTTTGCGAACCGATTTCCACTGGGCATGTGCCAGGCCTTCGGTGGCCTCCGGGCCGATCAGGTCGGGACGGCCGACACTGCCGAACAACAGCGAACCGCCGGTGAACACCGCCTCGTCCTTGTCGTCCACGCTCACCGCGTAGGAGACGTGATGGGGGGTGTGTCCGGGCGTGTGCAGCACGCGCCACGACATGTCGCCGGACTCGAACGTGTCACCCTCGCCCATCTCCAGCGCCTTGAACTGGTAGTCGTGGCCGACGGGAACCACGTAGCCGGCCGACAGTTCTTCAGCCAGCACCAGGCCGCCGGACACGTAGTCGTTGTGCACGTGGGTCTCGATCACGTGGGTGACGGTCCAGTCGGGGTGCTCGGCCAAGACGGCGTGCACCCGGTCGATGTCGCGCTGGGGGTCGACGACCACAGCGGTGGAACCCAGTCCGACGACGTAGGAGCGGTCTCCCAGGTCCGGGGTCTCGATGATGATGATCTGGGGCTTCGGCATGGTTCAGCGGATCCTTTCGGCCGGTTGGGTGGTTTCGATCGGGTAGCCCTGGCGTTGCCAGGCCTCGGTGCCGCCGTGGACGTTGATGCTGCTGATCCCCTGCTGGGCCAGCCACATGACGACCTGTCCGGAGCGGTTACCGGTGCGGCACAAGACGTAGACGGGCGAGTCGCCTGCGAACTCCTCCTTGCGCAAGGGGACCAGGGACATCGGGATCCAGACGGCTCCCGGCACATGGCCGCCGTCGAACTCCCATTGCTCGCGCACGTCGATCATGCGCGGCTGGCCGGCGTCGGTCAGCGCCTTCAGGTCGGTGACGGAGATCTGTTCGATCACAGGGGATTTCCTTTCGAGGTGGTCAGGCGAGGGCGAGGAAGAGTTTTTCGAGGTCGGCCAGGTCGGCGCTGCCGTTGGCGTCGGGGTGGGTCACACATTCGCGCAGGCTGCTAGCGACGACTGCGAAGCCGGCCTTGTCGAGGGCTTTGGAGACCGCCGCGATCTGTGGCACCACGTCGCGGCAGTCCCGGCCCTGTTCGAGCATCCGGATCACCGCGCCGAGTTGGCCCTCGGCGCGGCGCAGGCGGTTGACGATGGCGGTCACGTCGTCGCTGCTGATCGTCACCGGCTCCTTGCCGCCCAGGACGGGGGTCAGGTGGCCGGGATTGGCCGATTCCTCGGTGGGAACCGGCTTCGCCGCACCCCGCTGGTGGCTCATCGGCAGTCGCACCGCTGATTCGGCGGGACCGAGGCGAGGACCTGGGCTGCGTGGTTGCCGCACCCGGCGTACGTCACTTTGCGGCAGGAGTGGCAAACAGCGGGACTGCACATCGTGGAAACCTCCGAGATTGTGGTGGAACATACCCCGGGGGGTATGCGTTCTGCACAACAATATACCCCGGGGGGTATCCTGGTGCAAGACCCCGTCGCCAAACCGTGTCGGCGGGAAGCCTGAGGAGGAACCCTGATGACATACGGCCAAGCCGTCCAAGATGAACTGCGCCCCCAGACCCGTGAACTGCGCCGGATGATCCCGGAGGTCTACAAGGGTTTCGCCGCTCTGCACGGCGCCGCCTTCGCCGACGGAGTGTTGGATGCCAAGACCAAGGAACTCATCGCGTTGGCGATCTCGGTCAACACCCAGTGCGACGGTTGTATCTCGTCTCACGCCAGGGCGGCGGCGAAGAACGGTGCGACGCTCGAGGAAGCGGCCGAAGCCATCGGCGTGACGCTGCTGATGGGCGGCGGCCCGGCCTCGATCTACGCCCCGCGGGCCTACTCGGCTTTCCAAGAGTTCTACGCAGAATTCCACCCTGACGAGGCCCAGTAGGCGCTGCTTGTGGACAGGGCCTGAGCGTCCACAGAAATGCTCGACGGGCTTCAGCGGACGCCCACCGGCTGTGAGTCTTAAGGGCATGCCGCAGAACACGCTCACACTCATCGGCAACCTGGCCACAGACGTTTCGGTGACCACCACGGAGGACGATCTGCGAGTGGCCCGTTTCCGGATCGTCGTCTTCTCGCGACGGTGGGACCGCACGAACGGCACGTGGGTCAACGGCGAGCCGACCTACGTGGCCGTGGTGTGTTGGCGTCGCCTGGCTGACAACGTGGCGTCGAGCTTGAGACGCGGAGATCCGGTGGTCGTCACAGGCCGGTTGAAGGTGTTGAGCGTGGAGCGAAATGGTCGGTCGACGACCCGGGTGGAGATCGACGCATCATGTGTCGGCCCTGATCTGAACCGGACCACCGCGGTGCCTGAGCGCGCCCTGCGCCGGGCCGCGTAGGCGCCCGCTCGCCCACCTCCGCATCGGGGAGAGATATCGGGCCAGTGCAACCACACTCGCCTGACTGGATCTTCAGTTCGTCGAGCCACAAGCAAGCTGGATCGACTCCGGTGACAGGACGACGATCACCGGAGGTGTGATGGTGACTGGCGCAGGACGTTCACCCCGAGAGGAGTCGTCGCGGTTCGCAGTGTGCTTGCCCGGTGAGCCGTGACAGACCTCGACGGCGCCGAGTTTGTGCCCGCCTTCGGAACGGAGGGTGCATCGGGCACAGCAACGCCGCGAGCGGGGTCCGCCGGAGCTACTCGACCGAGAGTGAAAGGCGCAGAGCATGTCAGGCAACGGACCGCGTCCTGCCGGGCACGTGCCCTCGGTGATGCCCAACCCGATTCCGGGAGACGCGACCCGCACTCCCAACCTCCGGCCAGCGTACGGGGCGGGTCTGGGTGGACCAGCAGATCTCAGACCATGGCCGCTGACGAGACGTCGGGGTGCATCTTGACGTACTCGATCATGACTGGCGCGTAAGCGGCGAACTGTGGACAGCTCACACCAGTGCCCTCGAGATCGGTGACCGTGTTGGTCGTGTCGTAGACAGTGGGATGGGCGAAGTAGGCCACCGACTCTTCAGGGAATCCGACCAGTCGCTCAACGCCGGGCAGTCCGATGAGGACCTGGGTGAACTTCAGCGGAACGCGCAGCCAGACCGGTTCCTTGTCCATCAAGGAGCAGAAAGTCTCGACCAGTTCACGGACAGTCGGCGCTTGCGGGTCGGCCAGCGCGTAGCACTTGCCCTCGGCGACGTCCATCGTGCTGAGCTGATCGATGGCTCCGATCACGAAGTCGCGGGGGACCAAGCCGAACCTGATCTGATCGGGGTCGGCGACCCGGGGGACGACCGCGTATTTGGGCTGCTTCATCAGGAACTGAAGCAGGAAGTACGGACCGTCGAACTTCTGCGTCTCGCCGGTGGTGGAGTCGCCCACCACGATTCCGGGACGGTAGATGGTCGCCGGGAGTCCATCCGCGATCGCGTTGCGAACCAGTTGCTCGGCTTCGAACTTGGTGTGCTCGTAGTGGTTCTGGAATGTCTGGCCGGTGTCGAGTTGGTCCTCCAGGAACAGGCCGTGGTGACTGCCACTCACATAGCACGTGCTGACGTACTGCAGTCTCTTGAGGCCGGCCAGCGACCAGCACAGGTCGAGGACGTGCCGTGTTCCCTCGACGTTGACCCGGTACGCCAACTCGCTGGGCACGGCCAAGTCGTACACGGCCGCGAGGTGGAAGACCTCGGTGATGTCGTCGGTCGACCGGTCCATGCCCAGACCCGGCTCGGTGATGTCGCCGGGGATCAATTCGACCCGGCCCTCGAGGTCCGGGTGTTCCTGGGTCTGCTCCGCCAGTCGCTTCTGCGCCAACGGCATGAAGCGCTCCTGCACGACACACAAAGCGGTCGAGCCTGGTCGCTTCTCCAGCACGAGGGGCAGAAGCGCGGAACCGAGGAAGCCGGGGTAGCCGGTGAAGAGGACTGTGCTCATGGGTCCAGTCTGCTACATCACGTGGGCGCGCATCAGCCGATCGCTCAGTCGTTCTGCCACGGCGGTTGGTCGCCCATCTTCTCGCAGAACTTGATCAGAAGGCTCTGGATACGACCCATCTCGCGGTCCGGAGTATCGAGGCCTCCATGCGCGCCGTCCACCACGCCGGCGGCGGGCATGACGGCGCGCGGGACTGCTTTGGGCTCACCGGCGACGCCATCGGCGATGGGCGATTCGTATGCGGTGAAATCGCCCTTGTTGTCGCCGTCGTACCAGACGAACGCGTCGCGGTACCTCTCGTTGGGCCGTCCTCGGCGCCAGCCCATCGACGCACACGGTTCTCGGCTTGCGAACCATCCCACTCGCGGTCCCTGTCAGCCAGGGCAGGGCCGTTCCAACGGTCATCCTTCTGTGCCTCTGTTGACGGGCCGGCCGCGGCCCGCGGGTTCGGGCCTGGGGCGGACCAAGATGTCGTACGTGGCCGAGGCGATCGCGATCTCATGGGCGTCCAGGCTGGCGAGGATCTCGCGGCTGATCGCGTCCTTGACCTGGCGAACCCCGCGGTCGGGGACGACGAAGCGCACAGAAAGTTCCAGCCAGTTGTCGGTCAGGCGCCAGAAGACCGCCGGTTCGATCGAAGCATCGGACATGGCGTAGAGGGAGCGCATCCGGTCGAGGGTTCGGTGAGCGGCCGGATCGTCGACCACGGCGTGTGCGCGGGCGGCCTGCAGCATGATCCGTTCCACCGTCTCCCGGTCCTCGTCGTAGGCGATGGGCACCGCGATCTCCTCCCAGATGTAGGGGAAGTCGCGGGAGTAGTTGTAGACCGGTTCGCTGAAGATGACGCCGTTTGTGATCGTCACCAGGCGTCCGGTGTACTGCCGGGAGTTCACCCAGACGGCGGGGTCCTCGTCGGCGACCGAGGGGGGTTGCCCCATCTCCATGACTGTCGTCTTCAGGAAACCCAGCCGCACCACGTCGCCCCGGACGCCACCCATCGTGATGCGGTCGCCGACGCCGAACGTGTCGCCGCGCAGGATCACGAAGTAGGCCGCGAACGACAGGATGACGCGTTGCAGCGCGAAGGCCAGTCCGGCGCTGAGCAGGCCGATGCCGGTGCTGATGTCGGTGCCTGGGGTCACCCAGATCGAGAAGATGCCCAGTGTCAGGATGATCGCGGTGACCACATAAATGCCCTGCCGCGCCCAGAACCGCCGCGAGTCGCCGATGTCGCCGCCGAGGGTTCGTCGGCCGATCATCAGAAGCGCTTTGCGCAGGAGCAGGACGATGACGATCAAGCCGATCGTCAACAGCAACTTGTAGCCGGTCGTCGGATTCACGCCGACCAGAGTGACTTCGAAGATCCTCAGCGAGCCGTTCACCGGAACTGTCTGGGGCGGCACCGGATCCATAGGTGCTCCGTCTCAGCTGGTCTCTGCGTCCGCCGCACGGACCACTACGGCGTACGGGCCGCAGCCGATGAGCCGGTCGCCATCCAGTGCGCCGGTGGACGTGATGACCGAGGTCACCCGGCCCGACTGCGGATCGAAGTCGACATCGTGGACCGTGCCGGATTCGTCGCCATGATCGTCGAGGACCCGCTTGTTCAACAGCGCGAAGCGGGAGTCGGACAACGCCTGGACCCGACCCTTCTGCTCGGCGGGCACCTCGTCGTCGGCCACTGTGACGGCGTCCGGTCCGAAGCTCTCGATCCTGTCCCATTCGACGACCTGATCCGACCCCGCGAGTCTCAGCGCGACGACTTTGGGTTGCTTGACGTCCACGACGAACCCATCGACCGCGCCCAGGCTCGTGGCCGTCGAGATGCTCATCACGGGGCGACGTAGCGCCTCACTGAACAACATCAGTTCGCACCTCGCAGACTCGCTCGGAAGTCGTCGACGGCGGCGCCGAATCCAGCCAGGTCGTCGCTGACGAAGTCGAGTGCCGCGGCAGGCACCATCAGCGCCTCACCGGAGACGGACAGCGCGTCGGGCAGCGGGATCAGGACGTTGCGGGAATCGCCGCCGAGTGCGGCCGAAGCCTCCACCTCGTAGCCGACCACGTCCGCGACATCCGCGGCCTCGACGATCACGTCGACCACGGCGCCCAGATCGACACCGGTGTCCGTCACGAGGCGGGCACCGAGCACGTTGCGTTCCCCGATGTCGTTGCTGGCGACCAGAACCTGCTGCTCCTGCAACGCCTTGTCGCCGACAATCATGACCGCGTCCCGGCCGCATCCCACGACCTCGCTCCAGGGAAGGGCTACATTCTTGGGGCCGGCGAACAGGCCGCGCCCACTCAGGGTGAAACCGATGACCGAACCCCCGGAGCCTTCGTAGAGCACGTCCTTGATCTGGGCGATGTCGTCTCCGTCGAGGGTCACCACCGGTTTCTTCGTCAGGGCAGAAGCCCGCATCAGCAGACTCATGACTGGCTCCCCGGATCCGTAGGCTTCTTCGTTTCGCTCACGGCGATCACTCCGCCACTCCTGCGTCGGGCCTGCACGACCAGCGCGCCCGCGACGATGAGTACGATCACCGCGATGATCACCAGGATCCACATCCACCAATCCACGGTTCTGTCCTCCAAGCCGGTTCTTCGGCGTTCGCTGGTCGGTATGTCTGTACCCCGGGTCATGGCCGTCACACCTGGCAGGGAGCGACCAGTAACCTGACTCGGGTGAAGCAGGTGGGCTCGTTGGTGTTCTGGGCCTTCGTCGTGCTCAGTTCCATCCTGCTGTTCCCGGTGGCGGTCCTGATCTGGCTGGTGACGGTGCTGTTCGATCGACGCCTGGTCGTGCTCCACCGCTTCACGTGTTTCTGGGCGTCGCTGTACACCTGGCTCAATCCGTTGTGGCCGGTCACCATCACCGGCCGGGAGAACATCCGTCCGGGGACGACGTACGTGCTGGCAGCCAACCACCTCTCTTTGCTGGACATCCTGGTCCTGTTCCGGCTGTTCCGGGATTTCAAATGGGTGTCCAAGGCGGAGATATTCAAAGTGCCGCTGATCGGCTGGAACATGTCGATGAACCGCTACATCAGACTGCAACGCGGACAGCGAGACAGCGTGGTGCGGATGATGGAGCAGGCCCAGCAGACGCTGGAGTCGGGCAGTTCCATCATGATGTTCCCCGAGGGCACCCGTTCCAAGAGCGGGGAGTTGCAGCGCTTCAAGACCGGCGCGTTCGAACTGGCACTGGCCACCGGTGTGCCCGTGGTTCCGATCGTCATCAGTGGCACCCACAACGCGCTGCCCAAACATGGGTTCGTGCTGCAGGGCCGCCACGAGATCGGCGTACACGTGCTGGCGCCGGTGGACCCGATCGGCACTTCCGAGCAGTTGTGCGAGCAGGTGCGCGCGCTGATCGCCGAGCAGGTGCGGTAGGTCCCTGCCAGCCGAGTGCATCTACCCTGGGCAGGTGGCTGAATACATCTTCACTCACTGCGCAAGGCCCGCAAAGCACACGGCGACAAGGTCATTCTCGACGATGTCACCTTGTCCTTCCTGCCCGGGGCGAAGATCGGCGTGGTCGGCCCCAACGGCGCGGGTAAGTCGACGCTGCTCAAGATCATGGCCGGGACCGAGACCGTTTCCAACGGCGACGCCATGCTTTCCCCCGGGTACACCGTCGGGATCCTCGAGCAGGAACCGCAACTCGACGAGTCGCTGAACGTCCTGCAGAACGTGGAGACCGGGGTCGCGGAGACCAAAGGGCTGATGGCCCGGTTCAACGAGATCTCCGAGGCGCTGGCCGATCCCGAAGCCGACTACGACACCCTGCTGGCCGAGATGGGCAAACTGCAGGAGGAACTCGACCGGCGCAACGCCTGGGACCTCGATGCCCAACTCGAGCAGGCGATGGACGCCCTGCGCTGCCCGCCAGGTGATGCGGACGTGACGGTGCTGTCCGGCGGTGAGCGCCGACGTGTGGCTTTGTGCGCCTTGTTGCTTCGGCAGCCCGACCTGCTACTGCTCGACGAGCCGACCAACCATCTCGACGCGGAGAGCGTGCAGTGGCTCGAGCAGCACCTCGAGAAGTATCCCGGGACCGTTGTGGCGATCACCCACGACCGCTACTTCCTGGACAATGTCGCGCAGTGGATTCTCGAGATGGACCGCGGCCGCTGCTTCCCCTACGAGGGGAACTACTCGACGTACCTGGAGACGAAGGCGTCGCGACTCAAGGTGGAGGGCGCCAAAGACGCGAAGATGCGCAAGCGCCTCACCGACGAACTCGAGTGGGTCCGCTCGAACCCGAAGGCCCGGCAGGCGAAGTCGAAGTCCCGTTTGAACCGCTATGAGGAGATGGCCGCTGAGGCTGATCGCACCCGCAAGCTGGACTTCGAGGAGATCCAGATCCCGCCGGGTCCGCGACTGGGCAGTGTCGTGGTTGTCGCGGAACACCTCGAGAAAGGCTTCGGCGACCGGCTGCTGATGGACGACCTCAGTTTCGATCTCCCGCGCAACGGCATCGTGGGTGTCATCGGTCCCAACGGCGTCGGCAAGACGACCTTGTTCAAGATGATCGTCAACGCGGCCGGCGGGGTGAGCGACGAGACCCCCGACGCGGGCAGTCTGCGGGTGGGGGAGACCGTGCTGCTGTCCTACGTCGACCAGAGCCGAGCCGGTCTCGACGCAACCAAGACGGTGTGGGAGGTCGTGTCCGACGGCCTGGACTACATCAACGTCGGCAAGGTGGAGGTCCCCTCGCGCGCCTACGTCTCAGCGTTCGGGTTCAAGGGTCCTGACCAGCAGAAGCCCGCGAAGGTGCTGTCCGGTGGTGAGCGCAACCGGCTCAACCTGGCGCTGACCTTGAAGATGGGCGGCAACGTGCTGCTGCTGGACGAACCGACCAACGATCTCGACGTGGAGACGCTCGGCAGCTTGGAGAACGCCCTGCTCGACTTCCCCGGGTGTGCGGTCATCACGTCTCACGACCGGTGGTTCCTCGACCGGGTGGCCACGCACATCCTGGCCTATGAGGGCGACTCCCAGTGGTTCTGGTTCGAGGGCAACTTCGAGGGCTACGAGAAGAACAAGGTGGAGCGCCTCGGACCGGAGGCCGCCCGCCCCCACCGTGCCACCTACCGCAAGCTGACGAGGGGCTGATGTACGCCGCGAAGGTCGCCCTGCGGTGGTCCGACATGGATGCGCTGGGGCACATCAACAACTCCGAGTACCTGCGCTACTTGGAGCAGGCGCGCATCGAATTCCTTGCTGACGCCGCTGCGGCCGGCGTGCCGCGGGAGGCGGGCCTGCTGGTCGCCCGGCAGGAAGTGGACTACCGCAAACCGATGCCTTACCGGCGGGAACCCGTGGACGTACCGACCTGGATCGACCGGATCGGGACGACGTCGTTCACGTTTGCCCACGAGGTCCGTGCTGATGACGTGGTCTACGCGCGGGCGCGCACCGTGATCGTGTGCATCGACGACGAGCACCGCCCGACCCCGGTCCCGGTGGCGTTGCGCAAGCACCTGGAGACGTTCACGCGCTAGCCGGGGCGATGCGCGATCCCGCAGGCGCTGGAGTTAGGTACGGGCGTTGGAGTCAGGTACATCCGTCGGAGATCGACGCGCGAATTGTCTCCACCGCCTGTGCGTACGTCCAACGGATGTGCGCAACTCCAACGGATTCAGGAGCGGGAAGGCCCCGACACCCCACCGCCCAGCGCGTCAGCTCACGCGCTGAACCTCAGGCACAGGAACCCGGGCCTGCTGGTTCTGTGCCTCCCGTGCCATCCCGCGGATCATTGGTGGGAACACGAAAGCGTGGAACGGCGCCACCGACCACCAGTACGCATGACCGGCCAGACCCCGCGGATGGAAGACCGCGCGCTGCCGCAGGTGGGTGCGTTCGGTTCCACGGGCCTCGAGTCGCCACTCGATCCAGGCTCGCCCAGGTAGTTTCATCTCGGCGCGCAGGCGCAGTAACACCGGCGGTTGATGGGCCTCGACGCGCCAGAAGTCGAGGGCGTCGCCGACCCGGGCATGGTCGGGGTCCCGCCGTCCTCGGCGCAGCCCGACTCCGCCCACCACACGGTCCATGGCCCCGCGGATCTGCCACATCCAGTTGGCGCTGTACCACCCGTGCTCTCCGCCGATGCCTTCAACCACGTCCCATACACGCGTGATGTCCGCGTCCACGATCTGCTCGCGGACGTCGGTGTATAGCGTGCCGCCGGCCCACGAGGGATCCTCGGGCAGCGGGTCGCTGGGAGCACCCGCGACGGACGCGCTCGACCAACGGGTCGCCACATCGGCGTCCTGCACGCGCTTGATGGCCAGTCGCACCGCTTCTCGGAACGGCAACAGCCCCTCAGCCGGATCAGGCACCAGATCAGCGATGTCGTGGTCGCGGGCCACGACCTCCATCTTCAGGGAGTCGACCAACGGGCGGGCGATCGCTCGGGGCACCGGTGTCACCAGCCCGACCCAGTGACTGGACAGTTTGGGTGAGAGCACGTTGACCGGGAACAGCACACGCCGGGGGAGTCCGGCCACGGACGCGAAGCCGTGCATCATGCCCGCATATGTCGTGACGTCCGGTCCACCGATGTCGTAGGAACGGTTGACCGGTTCTTCGGCCTCCATCGCCCCGACCAAGTAGTAGAGCACGTCGCGCACGGCGATCGGCTGCGTGCGGGTCTTCACCCATCGCGGCGTGACCATCACCGGCAGTCGCTCGGTGAGGTAGCGCAGCATCTCGAACGACGCCGAACCCGATCCGATGATGACCCCGGCCCGTAGTTCCACGGTCGGGACCCCGCTCGCGCGCAGGATCCGCCCCACCTCCGCCCTGCTGCGCAGATGAGCCGACAGTTTCTTCTCGGGCAGGTCGGGGACCATGCCGCCGAGGTAAACGATCTTCTTCACGCCTGCTCGCTTGGCTTCGTGGCCGAAGATCGTGGCCATGTGCCGTTCCTGGTTCTCGAAGCCGTGGCCAGCGGTCAGTGAGTGCATCAGGTAGAAAGCGCCGTCCATGTCGGCCATGGCGTCGGCCACCGCCGCGGGGTCCTCGGCATCGCCCTGCAGAACCTCCACCCGGTCGGCCCAGGCGCGTTCGCTGAGGCGGTCGGGGTGCCGCGCGATAACCCGGACCTGGTGGCCGTGGTCGAGGAGTTGGGGGATGAGCCGACCGCCGATGTATCCGGTCGCGCCGGTCACGAGCAAGCGCATTCCTTCAGTGTTGCTCAGGTGGCGCGCTGTCGCATCCGCTCAGGGTGCTCGTGGCCGTCGGGCGGGTCAACCAGGAGGATCGAGCAGCATGCCTTTGACCGGGGTGGTCGGCTGGTTGACCATCGATTGTGCCGCCATCACCAGGTAGTCCCACATGAGCTTGTCCTGCTCGGCCGGGAGGTGGCGGTTGTCCAGGGCGTCGCGCATGTGTTTGAGCCACAGTTCCCGATGGTGGTCGGTGATGTCGAACGGTGCGTGGCGCATCCGCAGACGGGGATGCCCACGTTCGGCCGAGTAGGTCTTGGGGCCTCCCCAGTACTGCTCCAGGAACATCCGTAGACGACGCTCGGCGGGACCGAGGTCCTGCTCGGGATACATGGGGCGCAACCCGGGATCCTCGGCGACGCCGCGGTAGAAGTCGGCGACCAGATCGGCAAAGAACTGCTCGCCACCGAACTGTTCGTAGGGCGTGCTCATGTCCCCAGGCTAATCGTCGGCCGACGTATGCCCACCGTCGACGTGGGGGCCGGCACGTCATTTGGCCGGCGGTTGTCCTCCCGCGCCTGGCGGGAAGGGTCGCACCACCATCGGCACCCGGATGCCTTCGCGGTCGAAGGCGTCCTTGACCTGCGCCCGGATCGCCCGGGTGAGCGGGATCTGCTTCTCCGGTGCGGCTTTCGCGATGATCTTGATGAACACCGCCTCCCCGCTGACCGACTCGACGCCGGCGTAGGTGGGCCGCCCCAGCAGCATGTCGTCGTACAGCGGATCGCCGTACATGTCCTCGGCGACGGCCTCGATCGTGCGGCGCACCTTGTCGAGGTTCTCGTCGTAGGCGACAGGGATGTCCACGGCGGCCAGTACCCAGCCCTGCGACTGGTTGGCCACTCGCAGAATCTCGCCGTTGCGCACGTACCAGACGACACCTCCCAGATCGCGCAGTCGAGTGATGCGCAACGTGACGTCCTCGACCACTCCGACAGCATCCCCGAGGTCGACCAGGTCGCCCACCCCGTACTGGTCCTCGAACACCAGGAAGATGCCCGAAAGGTAGTCCTTCACCAGGCTCTGAGCGCCGAACCCCAAGGCGACACCCAGCACACCCGCGCTGGCCAGTAGGGGCCCGACGTTGATGCCCAGGATCGGCAAGATCAGCAGCAGAGCGATGATGACCACCGTCGCGGTGAACACGGATCTCAGCAGAGCCCCGATGGCTTCCGCGCGTTGCTGGCGGCGCTGGTTCATCAGGACTTCGCTGAGCTCCTGCGTGCGTTCTGCCCGCCGCGTCTCACCGAGGCGTTCGCGCCGGCCCTGGGCGGCCATCCGTTTGATGACCCGGTTCAGGATCCGCACGGACAGCCAGCGGATGACCACCGCGGTGATCACGATGATCAGGATCTGCAGCGGCGCACCCTGCAACGTCTCCCAGATGTTGTTCCAGTCCGGCACCGTCCCATTGTGCAGGCCGCTTGCTGGCGATCGGGCGGTGGACGGCCTCGAGGCGTGGCGAGGGACGTCGGCTTTGCGCATCGACGTGCTGGAGCGTGCTGGGAAGCAGCGGGATGCGCCACATCCCGCGCCGCAGAGGCCGCCGCCACGGAGGCAGGGGCCTTCGGGTGGATGCGCAGCGCCACGGGCCGGAACCGTGCCGGGCGGCGCGCTGGCCGGACCGTCCGATGCGCGGCACGGACAGTCAGGTCGACCTGTGTCTGCCGCCCAGGTCGAATCACGTGCAACACCAGGACCTGACTCGCATTGCCCCGCGGATGCGACCACAATCGTCGTATGAGCAGTTCCGACGACAAGCCCTCGGTCCCGATGCCGGGACCTGCCCGCGAAGATCACGTCTACGGCAAGCCGCCGGGGGCAGGTGATTGGAAGCGCATCACGCGCATCGGCGGGCTCGGCGTGCTGATCGTCTACGCCCTGTTCTTCTTCCTCATGAACCGGGAGACGGTCGAGATCAACTTGGTGGTCACCACCGCCAGCATCCCGCTGATCTGGGTTCTGGTCGGAGTCTTCGTGCTGGGGGCGCTCGTGATGTATCTGGCCCAGCTGCTGTTGCGCCGCCGCCACGGCGGCCGACAGAGCAAGGCTGGCAAATGAGCTTGCACGACCTCACCGCATTGGAGCAGGCCGCGGCCATCAAGTCCGGCGACACCACGTCGGTGGAACTGGCCGAGCACTACGTGCGCCGCAGCGAATCGGTACCGGGCGCCTACGTGAAACTCACCCCGGATCTCGCCCTGGAGCAGGCCCGCGCTGCAGACGAGGCGGTGGCGCAAGGCCGTGCGGAGGGCGAGTTGTTCGGGGTCGTGTGCCCAGTGAAGGACCTCTTCTTCATGACCGGAGCGAACGCTCGGATGGGGTCAGCGGCCTTCGACTTCCCTTCCTACGCCGACGACAACGTTGTGCAGGCCATGCGCGATTCAGGTCTTGTCTTCACCGGCAAGACCAACACCCCGGAGTTCGGTCTGCCCTGCTACACCGAACCCGACCCCGATGTCGCGCCCCCCGCACGTTGCGTCTGGGATGAGCGACGCACCGCGGGCGGATCGTCCGGTGGTGCCGCGGTGGCCGTTGCCGCCGGCTTGGCGCCGATAGCCCACGGCTCGGACGGAGGCGGTTCGGTGCGCATCCCCGCATCGGCCAATGGCCTGGTCGGGATCAAACCCTCCCGCGGACGCATCAGCAACGGCCCGCTGCGCGATCCCGTCGGGGACCTGGTCAACAGCGGCCCGCTCGCGCGTACCGTGGCCGATGCTGCCGCACTGCTGGACGTGATGTCAGGAGCTTTCCCCGGCGACCCGTATTACGCACCTCCCCCCTCGACGAGTTTCTTGACGGCGGCGCGGACCCCCGTGCGTCGTCTGCGCGTCGGGTTCTTCACCGACCCGATCATTGCCGACGTGCCGGTGGACCCGGAAAGCAAAGCCGCCGTCGAGCAGGTGGCCACGATGTTGTCCGACCTTGGCCACACTGTCGAACCCACGCCGCGTCCGTTCGGCCCGGAGATGATGTCGCAGTTCGAGGTCCTGTGGCATGTGTTGGCCCTCTTGACGCCGGTGGCGCCGGACGATGAACCACGGCTGCAGCCATTGACCCGACACCTTCGGGAACTGGGACGTGATGTGTCGGGGGTGGCGCTGGCGACCGCGGTCTCGATGCTGCGCATCCAGACCCGGGCGGTACTGGCCCAATGGGCCGGCTTCGACGTCATCCTGACGCCGACGGTCAACGGCCCCGCGCCGCTGGTCGCTGACATCGTCGACCGCGAGGACCCCGCCCGCGACTTCGAACAGCAGAAGCGGTGGGCCGCCTGGACCGCCGCCTTCAACATGACCGGACAGCCGGCGATCAATCTGCCTCTGTACTGGACCGATGCGGGTCTGCCGGTGGGGGTTCAACTGATCGGGCACATGTTCGCCGAGGAGTTGCTCATCTCGCTCGCGGCCGAGCTCGAGCAGGCCCACCCGTGGGCCGACCGGAAACCGTCGCAATGGTGAGCGCGCGCGACCGCCTCGCCACCTCCTGCGGGGTGGCGACCGAGTTCTACGACCTCGGCGGAACCTTGCGGGTGGTGCCGGAGACGACCGTCACCCACACCCTGGCCGCGCTGGGAGTCCGGGCGGATTCCGACGACGAGTTCGACGCCGCGCTCGAACACCGCCGAGAGGAGCACTGGGAGCGGGTCCTTCCGCCGTTGTGGGTCGTGCGGGAGCAGGACACGAACGGTCCCTGGGTGCACCACCCGGAGGGCAGGCCGCCTCTGATCTGGGTGGAACTCGAGGCCGGTGGGCGTCGTTACGACCTTCCCTGCGAACCCGTGGAGACCCATCGCATCGACGACCACCGACTGACCGAATCCCGGATTCTGCTGCCCCCTGATCTTCCGCTGGGATGGCACCGGTTGTGGATCCAGCAGGACGAGGGCGAACGCTACGACAACGCCTTGGTGGTGGCGCCCCGGCGCCTTCCGGGAGCACCCCGCGGCTGGGGCCTGGCCGTGCAGTTGTACTCCGTGCGTTCACACCGCTCCTGGGGCTTCGGGGATCTGGAAGACCTCGCCGATGTCGGGGTGTGGGCCGCCGACGAGCTGGGTGCGGACTTCGTGCTGGTCAACCCGTTGCATGCCGCCGCCCTGGTCACGCCGATGGAGAACTCCCCGTACCTGCCCTCGACCCGGCGCTTCGGGCATCCTCTCTACATCCGCCCCGAGAAGATCGAGGAGTACGCGTATCTGGACGCTGACGACACCGCCCGGGTGACGCAGATCGCCGCGGGACTGCGCGTTCACAACGAGACCGGGGATCTCATCGACCGGGACGCGGTGTGGACGGGCAAGAAGGAGGCGCTCGAGCGGATCTTCGACGTGCCGCGATCCCCGGCCCGGCAGGTGGCGTTCGCCGCTTTCCTGGCTGAGGAGGGGCAGGACCTGCAGGCCTACGGGCGGTGGTGTGTGCTGGCCGAGAAGTACGGACCGAGTTGGGACGAATGGCCTGCGGAGGCAGCTGACGAAACCGTCGACCCGCATCGGGTCGAGTTCTACACCTGGCTGCAGTGGATCTTCGACGAACAGCTCGACCATGTCCAGCGCGAACTGTTGCGGGCGGGGATGAAGATCGGCATCATCCAGGACCTCGCGATCGGTGTGCACCCTTTCGGTGCCGACACCTGGGCCATGGGGGACCTGCTGACACAGGGTTTCCGGGTGGGTGCACCGCCGGACATGTTCAGTCCGGCGGGACAGGACTGGACCCAACCGCCGTGGAACCCGCTGACGCTGGCCGAGGCGGAGTACCGTCCCTTCCGCGACATCGTGCGGTTCGTCATGCGGCACGCGGGGGGGCTGCGTATCGACCACGTGATCGGCATGTTCCGGTTGTGGTGGATTCCGCCCGGTGCTCCGGCCACTGACGGGACCTACGTCCGCTACGACCACCAAGCGCTCATCGACATCTTGTGCCTGGAAGCCTTCCGGGCAGGTGTGACGTTGATCGGGGAGGATCTCGGAACCGTCGAACCGTGGGCGCGCGACGTGCTCTCGGACCGTGGCATCCTCGGCACGACCGTCCTGTTGTTCGAGCGGGAGGGCGATACGGTCCACGACCCGAACGGGTGGCGTACCGAGTGTCTTGCGTCGGTCACTGTTCACGATCTGCCCCCCACGGCGCAGTATCTCGCCGGCTCCCACATTCGTCTGTGGGACGAACTGGGCCTGCTCGACCGGCCCGTCGACGAGGCGCTCACCAGCCATGGGCGGGAGGTGGAAACGTGGGTTCGCGTCCTGCGCGAGGAGGGTCTGCTCGCCGCCGATCAGGAGCCGACACCGACTCACATCACCGCTGCGATGCACCGGCTGATGTCCCGGGCGCCGAGCCGCTTGTTGTGTCTGTCGCTCGTGGACGGGGTGGGGGAGTTGCGCACGCAGAACCAACCGGGCACTGACACCGAGTACCCGAACTGGTGTGTGCCGCTCACCGACGCCGAAGGTCATCCGGTCTTGATCGAAGACCTGCCGAAGTCGGCGCTCCTGCGCACGTTGGTTCGTTCCCTGAGTCGCTGAGGTTCGATTCCGGGTTCGAGCCTGGGGCTTGCGCGAGCGCCTTGTCCACAGATTCTCGCGTGGACGAAGACGTGTCACATCCTCGTACTAGCGTTTGATGCGAGGGGAAGGGGGTCATGACGAAGTCCTGCACGGACAACCGAGTGCCGACTCGGACGGGCTACTCAGCGTCCTTCTGCTGGCATCGCAGCGCCCGCAGCACGCCGTCACGGCCCTCGGCCAGCAGGCGTCGCGCGCCGTGCGGAATGTCCACATCGCCGTTGAGCACGGCATCGGTGCGTTCCACCGTGGCGGCCTCCACCAGAGCATGCGGGTACAGGCCCATCGTGATCTCCTGTGCGATCTCGTTGGTCCGATCGCGCCATACGGCGGGCAAGGCGTCGAAGTACTGATCCACGTGCGGTCGCAGCAGCTCCCGGTGCTCCGGAAGTGTGATTCCGACGACGGTGGCGCCGAGCATGTGGTTGGGCAATGACGTGTCGTTGAGACATGCGTTCCATGCCGCAGCCTTCGCCTGCGCCGTCGGGATGGCCGCTCGGCAGGTGGCGGCGTTCAGACGACCGGCGGACGTGTCATCGCGGCTGAGTTCGGCCTCGATCTGTTCCAGACCGGCATACCCGACGGCGACCAGTCGGCGCAGGATGCTCCAGCGCAGGTCGGTGTCGACCTTCAGTCCCTCCACCGTGGCGCTTCCGTCGAGAAGGCCGGACAGAACGGCCACGTGCGCAGGGTCATGGGCGAACGCGATCAGCCCGCGGGCGTAGGCCAACTGGTGGTCGCTGCCCGGCTCAGCTTCGTGCATCAGCCCGTCGAGCAGGCCGGACATCCGTGCGGAGTACACCCCGCGTTTGTCCGGTGACGCGTAGAGGGCCACGGCGCTCTCGGCCTGACGCAGGACCTGCTGGACCATGCCGACCTCGGTCTCGTCGGCGATGCCGCTGGCCAGCGCGTCGAGGAACGCCCCGGTGCTCATCTCGCCGTCGCGGGTCATGTCCCAGATCGCACCCCACAGCAGTGCCCGTGCCAGTGGACTGGTGACCAGACCGAAGTTCTCGCTGATCGTGCGCAGGCTGTGCTCGTCCAGGCGGATCTTGGCGAACGTGAGGTCGTCGTCGTTGAGCAGGAGCAGGTCCGGCCGTCGCCGTCCTGACAGGGAGGGGACCGGTGTGCGTTCGCCTGTCACGTCGATCTCGACCTGATCGGTGCGCTCGAGAGCGCCTTCGCGTAGTTCGTACAGGCCGATGGCGATGCGGTGGTCGCGCAACGTCGGTTCCACGCCTTCGGGCAGGGCAGGCGGGCTCTGCAGGACTGCCACCTCGCCCAGGGACCGGTCCGGGCTGGGCGAGATCTCGGCGCGCAGCATGTTGACCCCGGAGGTCTGCAGCCACTGCTGGGTCCAGTGTGTGAGGTCCCGGCCGCTGGCATCGGCGAGCGCGGTGAGCAGGTCGTTGAGGCTGGTGTTGGACCAGGCGTACTGCGCGAAGTAGGAGCGCAGTCCCTTGAGGAAGTCCTCCTCGCCCACGAACGCGACGAGTTGCCGCAACGCGGAGGCACCCTTCGCGTAGGTGATGCCGTCGAAGTTCACGTACACCGCTTGCAGGTCGACCATGTCCGCGGCGATCGGGTGGGTCGATGGCAACTGGTCCTGCCGGTACGCCCATCCCTTGCGCTGGTTGGCGAAGGTGGCCCATGCGTCGTGGAAACGGGTGGCGTGCGTGTTGGCGAAGTGGCTGGCCCATTCCGCGAACGACTCGTTGAGCCACAGGTCGTCCCACCAGCGCATCGTGACGAGATCGCCGAACCACATGTGGGCCATTTCGTGCAGGATCGTGTTGGCGCGGTTCTCGTAGGCCGCGTCAGTCACCCGGGAGCGGAAGATGTAGTCCTCGCGGAACGTGACACAGCCGGCGTTCTCCATCGCTCCGGCATTGAACTCCGGGACGAACAACTGGTCGTACTTGCCGAACGCGTAGGGCATCTCGAAGTTGCGCTCGAAGAACTCGAATCCCTGCCGCGTGATCAGCAGGATGTCGTCGACGTCCAGGTACTGGGCCAGCGACTTGCGGCAGAACACACCGAGTGGGTAGTCGCCGTGCGGGCCGGAGTACACGTCGCGCACCACGTGGTACGGGCCGGCCACCAGCGCAGTGATGTAGGTCGAGATCGGTTTGGTGGCGGGGAACTCCCAGCGGCTGACACCTTCGCGCACGTCCGTCGGCTCGGGGGTCGTCGAGTTGGATGTCACGACCCAGTGGCTCGGACCCTCAACGGTCAGCTTCCAGGTCGCTTTGAGATCGGGCTGCTCGAAGCAGGCGTACACCCGGCGGGCGTCGGCGACCTCGAACTGGGTGTACAGGTACTGCTCGTCGTCCACCGGGTCGATGAAGCGGTGGAGGCCCTCGCCGGTGGTCATGTACGCGCAGTCCGCAACGACCTCGACAACGTTGCTCGAATCGAGATCGGGCAACTGGATGCGGGAATCGACGAAGTGGGTCTTCGGGGTCCAGTTCGCGGCCGTTCAAGATGATGCTGGTCACCGAGGGCGCGATCAGATCCAGCCACGTCGATGAGCCGGCCACGGTGCAGTGGAACGTGACCGTGGTGCGCGAGCGGTAGGTGTCCGCGGTGCCGCTGAGGTCGAGTTCGACGTCGTACCCGACGTCGGTGATGACGGCCGAACGCGTGGCGGCCTCCTCGCGGGTGAGGTTCTGTCCAGGCATGAGTGCCATCCTGCCCGATCCCGCTCGGTCGATACCGCGCGCCCACCCGGACGAGTGCCAACGAGGGCGGTGTCCCGATCACAAGGGCGGTGTTGTTGGGCGATTGCGCCGGGGCAACCGCCCAACAACGTCGCCCTCGATCGTGAGGGTGCCCAACAACGTCGCCCTTGGACGGGCGCTTGCTCCATCTGACCGGCATAATCCGCATAGGGTGCCATCGTGGACACACAGACCCGCATGAAGGAACTTGTCGCCGCCGAAGCGGCCGCGCGCGTGGAGTCGGGCATGATCCTGGGACTCGGATCCGGGTCTACCGCGGCGATCATGATCGAGCAGTTGGGTCGGCGCTGGCAGGCCGGCGAACTCACCGGACATCAAGGGCGTGCCGACATCGTTCCAGTCCGCGCAGCTCGCCGCGGAACACGGCATACCGTTGATCACCTTGAACGAGATCGACCACATCGACCTGGCCATCGACGGTGCCGACGAGGTGGACCCGGCGAAGAACCTCATCAAGGGGGGCGGCGCGTGTCACACCCGCGAGAAGCTCGTCGACAGCCGGGCCGAGCGGTTCCTGGTCGTCGTTGACGCCGGCAAACTCAGCGACGTGCTCGGATCGAACTTCGCCCTTCCGGTAGAAGTCGTGCCGGACGCCTATCGGCAGGTGATGGACCAGCTGCGTGAGATGGGCGCTGCGCCGCAATTGCGCATGGCCGTCCGAAAGGCCGGCCCGGTGGTGACCGACGAGGGGAACCTCGTGGTGGATGCCAAATTCGACGCGATCACCGAGCCCGCGGAGATGGAGATGCGGATCAACAACATCCCCGGTGTCCTGGAGAACGGATTGTTCGTCGGTCTGGCCGATGAGGTCCTGGTGGGAGAGATCGACGGGGACACCACGTCGGTGCGCCGACTGTGAGCCCGCGGCACTGTCAGTAGGCTCGCAGCATGTCGTGGGTCTGGATCGCGCTGGGGATAGTCCTGTTGGCGCTGGTCGCATCGGTGCTCTTCGGGTTCTTCTACTGGCGGCCTCGCGCCCAGAAGCGGGTGACGAAGGCCACCCAAGCGCTCGCCGGTGAACTGCACGGGCGGCCACCGCTGATGATGGCCCCGGCACAGTGCCGATCGGCGGACCTGCGCGACGCTGAGACGCTGCCGGGATTGGGAGTGCTCGCGCTGACCGAGCAGGCCGTGCTGTACTCCAGCGGCGATCGGGTCGTCATCCTGCAGCGGGACGGTCTGCAGGTGCACAGCAAGGGGACGAATCTGGAACTGGTGTCGACGGTTCCGCCCGGCCGTTTGGTCCTGACGCTGCCCGATCCGACTCCATGGCGTGATCAACTGTCCGTCTGACCGATTGCTTCCGGTCTGCTCGAACCAATACGGTCGGGTCCATGTCAGCCGAATTCGATGCCGCCGTCGCCCGCGTTTCCGAGTTGTCCCAGGACCCCGGCAACGACGTGAAGTTGAAGCTCTACGCGCTCTACAAGCAGGCCACCAGCGGTGACGTCTCCGGGAAGCGGCCGGGGTTCACCAACCCCGTGGGCCGGGCCAAGTACGACGCGTGGGCGGGTATGTCCGGTCTGTCGGCCGAGGACGCGCAGGCCCAGTACATCGAGTTGGTCAATTCCCTGTAGTGCGCTGGGACGCCGCCGCGTACGACGGTGACTTCAGCTTCGTCACCGACTACGGGGCGGGTCTTCTCGAACTGCTGAAGGTCGAACCGCCCGCATCCGTCATCGACATCGGGTGTGGCACCGGGGTGCACGCAGCGGCCTTGGCCGATCGCGGGCTCGACGTCGTGGGCGTCGATCTCGACCCGGACATGATCGCTCGTGCCCGTGAGTCGTTCCCGGCGGTGGAGTTCGTCGTGGGCAATGCCCAGCACCTTCCGACGGAGCGCTTGTTCGACGCCGCCCTCAGCAACGCCGCGCTGCACTGGATGCCCGATCAGGGGACCGCGTTGGCCTCCATCCGATCGGTGTTGAAGCCGGGCGCCCCGTTCGTGGCCGAGATGGGCGGCAAGAACAACGTCGAGGTGGTGGACGCCGCAATTGTGGATGCGGTTGTGGCCCTCGGCCTGCCGGCGCCGCACATCAGAAAGTTCTTCCCCAGCCTCGCGCAGGAGGCGGCGTTGCTCGAGGGAGCCGGATTCGAAGTGACTTCGATGCAATGGTTCGAGCGACCCACCGCACTGGCGTCGGAGCCAGACTCCAGCCGACTGGACCCGGCTCTTCAGGGCGGATGTGTGGTCGCAGGTTCCTGCCTCTCTACACGGCGAGTTGGCTCGCGGAATCGATGCCCGATGCGCCGCTCTGCGCCGTGCCGAGGGCTGGTTCATCGACTACTGGCGGTTGCGCTTCGTGGCGCGGGCGGCAATGGGCTGATCGGCAGGGCGCAGTTGGTGAGCGATTGACCCCTCCGGGAGAGTTCCGTCGCAGCCGGAGTGCCCAACTACGTCGCCCTGGACTGAGTCCGAGGGTGGATTCGGCGGGGCCCTGCCGGCTGTCGAGTGGGAGCCGGGTGTTGGCACCCTGCGACGGGGCCGGTCGCAGTTGAGGGTGACGTTGTTGGGCCTGGTCGCTGTCGAGGGCGGTGTTGTTGGCCGTTTTGGGGTCCTGGAGTGCCCAACTTCGTCGCCCTGGACTGGGGCAGCGTCGCCCTGGACTGCGTCGAGGCTGGATTCGGCGGGGCCCTGCCGGCTGTCCAGTGGGGCCGGGTGTTGGCGACGCGTGGTCTTGTCAGGGAGCGGGTGACCGGGTCCGTCGCCCGCCTTCGGCGCGCTCCTCCCGATCCCGGCCGTGCTGACTGCATTCCATGCCGAAGGCCCCGGAAGCATCCGGGGCCTTCTGCATGGAGCGGGTGACCGGGATCGAACCGGCACCATCAGCTTGGAAGGCTGAGGCTCTACCATTGAGCTACACCCGCAGGAAATCCAGATTACCAAGGGTGACGCGGGGCGTAGCGTAGTGGCTAGCGCGCTTGCTTTGGGAGCAAGAGATCGTGGGTTCGAGTCCCGCCGCCCCGACGACAGTCATCGGCTGTCCATGCCCGATCCCTGCCCGATGTGGGCCGGATCGTACGATGAGCAGTGTCCGGCCGCGTCGGCCTATCCACCACAAGGAGTTCGAGTCAAGCGTGAAGAGCACTGTCGACAACCTCTCTGAGACCCGTGTGAAGCTCACAGTCGAGATTCCCTTCGAGGACCTGACCGACTCGATCAACGAGGCCTACAAGAACATCGCATCCCAGGTCAACGTGCCGGGATTCCGCCGAGGCAAGGTCCCCGCCCGCATCATCGACCAGCGATTCGGCCGCGGCGTGGTGCTCGAGGAGGTCGTGCAGAAAGCGGTTCCCGCCGCCTACGACGAGGCAGTGCGGGAGAACGACCTGCGTCCGCTGGGGCAGCCGGAGGTGGAGGTCACCGAGATCGAGGACGGCCAGCACATCTCCTTCACCGCCGAGGTCGATGTGACGCCGCAGTTCGACCTGCCCGACTACTCCGGCCTCGAGGTCGAGGTCTCGGATTCGGTGGTCTCCGACGACGATGTCGAGGAGCAGGTCGAGCAACTGCGCACCCGGTTCGCCACCGTGACGCCCGTGGAGCGTCCCGCACAGACCGGCGACCTCGTGCTCGTCGACGTGAAGGGTGAGATCGACGGCGAGGAGATCGAGGACTTCGCCGGCAGCGCCCTCACCTTCGAGGTAGGAGCCGAGGGCTTGATCGAGGGCTTCTCCGAGGCAGTCACCGGCGCCTCCGAGGGCGACAGCATCACCTTCGAGCACACACCTGACGAGGGTCCGCACTCCGGCCGGATCGTCGTCATCTCGGTGGAGGTCAAGGGCGTGCGCGAACGCACCTTGCCGCAGGCCGACGACGAATTCGCCGAACTCGCCAGTGAGTTCGACACCATGGATGAACTGCGCGCGGACCTCAAGGAGAAGTTGCAGGGCAACCGCCTGGTGGAGCAGGGCTACGAGGCCCGCGAGAAGGTCGCCGAGAAGCTGCTGGACCTTGTGGACTTCCCGCTGCCTGAAGGGGTTCTCCAGCAGCAGGTCCAAGAGCACTTCCAGGACGGACACGGTCACGACGACCCGGACCACCGTGCCGAGGTGGAGCGCGATGCGCGGACCGCGCTGAAGACCCAACTGATCCTCGACAAGATCGCGGAGGCCGAGCAGGTCGGGGTGGAGCAGGCCGAACTGCTGCAATGGCTGGTACAGCAGGCCCCCCGGTACGGCATGTCCGCCGAGCAGTTCGCGAATGCCCTGGCGGAAGCCGGACAGGTCGGGACGGCATTGGCCGACGTGCGCCGCGGCAAGGCGCTGGCTGTGGTGCTGCAGCAGGCCAAGATCGTCGACGCCTCCGGCGAGGTGGTGGATCTGAGCGTCCTGGATCAGCCCCAGGCCGGAGCGGATCTCGAGGAAGAGGACTTCGACGAGGACTCCGATGAGGCTCTCGATGACGACTCCGACGTCGAGTTGACCGCCGAGGAGCAGGCCGACATCCAAGCGACGGCTGACCAGATCGTCGAGGCGATGCAGGCCGTGGCCGCCGAGCGTGACGCCGACGAATCCAGTTCCGAGAAGCCCGAACAGGGCTAGTTCCCACGCCCACAGCGAACAAAGCGGCTCTTCGGGATGGTCGTGTCGCAGGTCGGCGTTAGGGTCGGTACAACACCAGCACAACGCGTCAGCAATCACGCGTGCGACAACACGGAGGCAGTGGCAGTGAATGACCTCAGCCCGCAAGCCCGCGGACCCCAGCCGGGGCCGATGGCCTACGACGACTCGGTGTTCCAGCGCCTTCTGAAGGAGCGGATCATCTTCCTCGGGTCCCCGGTGGAGGACACCGTGGCCAACCTGATCTGCGCCCAGATGCTGCTGCTGGCCGCAGAGGACCCCGACCGCGACATCTACCTGTACATCAACTCCCCGGGCGGGTCGATCTCCGCCGGCATGGCGATCTACGACACGATGCAGTTCGTCCGCAACGACGTGGCAACCGTGGCGATGGGCCTGGCCGCCTCGATGGGGCAGTTCCTGTTGAGCTCCGGCCAGCCTGGCAAGCGCTACAGCCTGCCGCACGCCCGGATCATGATGCACCAGCCGTCCGGCGGCATCGGCGGTACCGCCTCGGACATCAAGATCCAGGCCGAGCAGATGCTTTACATCAAGAAGCAGATGGCTCAGTTGATCGCCGAGCAGACCGGCCAGACGGTCGAGCAGATCGAGTCGGACTCGGATCGCGATCGCTGGTTCTCCGCCGAAGAGGCCAAGGAGTACGGATTCGTCGACCACGTCGTGCAACTCGCTTCCGACGTGACCGGAAGTGGAGGAACCGCCTGATGGACCCCCGATCGATAGTTCGTCCCGGCCCGCAGAGCCGCTACATCCTGCCCGAGTTCCGCGAGCGCACGTCGACCGGTGAGCGCATCCACAACCCGTACACCAAGTTGTTCGAGGAGCGGATCATCTTCCTGGGCGTTCAGATCGACGATGCATCGGCCGACGACGTCATGGCCCAGCTGTTGACGCTGGAGTCCATGGACACCGAGCGTGACATCCAGATCTACATCAACTCCCCGGGTGGCTCCTACACCGCGATGACCGCGATCTACGACACCATGCAGTTCGTCAAGCCACAGGTCGGCACGGTGTGCCTCGGCCAGGCAGCGTCTGCTGCGGCCGTCCTGCTGGCCGCCGGCGCGCCCGGCAAGCGGTTCGCATTGCCGCACGCCCGGATCCTGATCCACCAGCCGTACACCGAGGGTGGCGGTCAGGGATCGGACATCGAGATCCAGGCGAACGAGATTCTGCGTATGCGTGCCGAAATGGAGGGAATCCTTTCCCACCACACCGGCCGCTCGGTGGAGCAGATCCAGAAGGACATCGAACGCGACAAGATCCTGACCGCCGAAGCGGCCAAGGAGTACGGCGTGGTCGACCAGGTGATCAGTTCCCGCAAGACCGTCACCTGATCGCCACACTGCGCCGATTCCGTCGGTCCAAGTGCGCGCCACGCGGCGCGTCAGGCGAAGAGTCGGGGTACCGTCGAGACAGATACTCGATGTCAATACCCGCAGAAGGGACAACTGGTGGCTCGCATCGGTGAGGGAGCGGACCTGCTGAAGTGCTCTTTCTGTGGAAAGAGTCAGAAGCAGGTCAAGAAGTTGATCGCCGGACCCGGCGTGTACATCTGCGACGAGTGCATCGAGTTGTGCAACGAGATCATCGAAGAGGAGTTGCAGGAGACCTCGGAACTGCAGCTGGGGGATCTTCCGAAGCCGCGCGAGATGTTCGAGTTCCTCGAGCAGTACGTGGTGGGGCAGCAGACAGCGAAGAAGTCGCTGGCCGTGGCCGTCTACAACCACTACAAGCGCGTCCAGGCCGGACCGCCGAGCGGTCGGCGCGACGATGGCGTGGAGTTGGCCAAGTCCAACATCCTGCTGCTCGGTCCCACCGGGTCGGGCAAGACGCTGCTCGCCCAAACACTGGCCCGCATGCTGAATGTGCCGTTCGCCATCGCCGATGCCACCGCTCTCACCGAGGCCGGATACGTCGGCGAGGACGTCGAGAACATCCTGCTGAAGCTCATCCAGGCGGCTGACTACGACGTCAAGAAGGCCGAGACCGGCATCATCTACATCGACGAGATCGACAAGGTCGCCCGCAAGAGCGAGAACCCGTCGATCACCCGCGATGTGTCCGGCGAAGGCGTTCAGCAGGCGCTGCTGAAGATCCTCGAGGGCACGCAGGCCTCGGTGCCGCCGCAGGGCGGTCGCAAGCACCCGCATCAGGAATTCATCCAGATCGACACCACCAACGTGCTGTTCATCGTCGGCGGCGCCTTCGCCGGTTTGGACACCATCATCGAATCCCGGATCGGCAAGAAGTCGCTCGGGTTCACCGCCGAACTGGCCGATGAGAACACCAACCCCGGGGACGTCTTCAGCGAGGTGCTTCCTGAGGACCTTCTGAAGTTCGGGATGATCCCGGAGTTCGTTGGCCGCCTACCGGTCTTCACCTCGGTCACCCAACTCGACCGCGAAGCGATGATCAAGGTGCTGACCGAGCCGAAGAACGCCCTGACGCGGCAGTACCAGCGGCTGTTCGAACTCGACGGTGTGGAGCTGGAGTTCGAGGACGAGGCGCTGGCCGCGATCGCAGATCAGGGTCTCTTGCGCGGAACCGGAGCACGTGGACTGCGCGCGATCCTCGAAGAGGTCCTCCTGAACGTCATGTACGAGGTTCCCAGCCGTGACGACGTCGCCACGGTGAAGATCACCCGTGAGGTGGTCGAGGACAACGTCAACCCGACGCTGGTCCCGCGCAAGGCTTCACGCCGGGAGCGCGGCGAGAAGTCCGCCTGAGCGGCGCAGTCCCACGGACCCCGTCGAGGGCGGTGTTGTTGGGGTGACAAATTCTCGAGGGCGGTGTTGTTGGGCGTTTGTCGAGGCCCGAAGTGCCCAACAACGTCGCCCTGGATCTGGGCGTCACCGCCCTCGATCCTCAACCCCCTGGCGGCACCGGTCCAAACCAGTCGGCCCAGCGCCCGGAGACGCGCGACGTCACCCGGCGTTTCGAGTCCCCCGCAGATGCCGAGGTCGTCCAGCAGCACGTGACCGCCGGTCCGAGGGCAGCGTGTCCCGCAGTTCGGCCTCCAGCGTCGCCGCCACTCTGTGCGTCTCGGTGCGGGAGGGCTTCGCAGAGCCCCGCGGGAGCGAGGCCAGAGTCCGCGCTCCGACGATGGCCGCTTCAGTAGGAGCAATCCTTGGCGCCGCGGAGCCAGACGAGGCCGGTCGATCTCCTCGGTGGGGGGATTGAGACTCGGGTCCGCTGTTGTACCCAGTAACGGATCCGGTCGCCGATCCATCTGGCTGCACGAACCAGGTGTAGATGCGGTGTCTGACCGTCACCGTAGTCGAAGAAGTAGGAGACCCCCCACGCGCCGTTGGCCTTCTGCTCGGCCCCGAGGATGTACATGGGCTTCGGGTAGTTGGTGATGTCTGCGCCCGGAGTGCTGGTCAGCCGGCAGTACACCTGCGTGTAGTTCGCGAAATGCCCGTAGCGCTCCTCACTGAAGCAGTTGGGCCAGCTCGCCGGGCAGTTCGGTGAACGTCGAATCGAGGAAGTAGCCCTTGATTGCTTCCCATGCCGCGTTGCCACTGCGATCGGCACCGGGCGCGGGGAAGAGGGTCTGGCGCGCCAGGATCAGGTGGCGTCGTGGGGCGGCGGCGTGGTTGGTCGGCGTCGGTGCTACCGGTGACTTTGGTCCTGAGGGTGCGCGTCTTGTTCCCTGATCCTGCGCCTTGATCTTCACCTTCTTGCCCGTGAGGGCAGTAACGATCTTGGGGGAGAGTTTCTTGGTGCGCCACTTCTTCCCGGCCCGCGTGAGCTTGTAGCTCTTCTTGCCAGCCACCAACTTGGCCTTCTTGGGCTTCGCGCCGGTGAATTTCACCACGATCCGGGTGCCGGACGCTCTTGGCTACGACAGTGGCACTGGCCTTTGCCTTGGCCTGCGCATGCGGGGGAGACGAGTCCGACTCAGGCGAGACCAGTCAGCGTGAGCAGCATGCCAGTACCGACTTGACGAATCTCCCCATGTCCCTGACGGTACGCCTCGCAGGTCACGTGCGACAAGGTTGCGGGGTGCTACTCGCCCATCCTGATCAGCCCATCGGTATCGCCGTGGACCTCCAGTCCGCCGCACGTCCCCACATCATCGATCAGGACCTGCCCGGTCGGTCGACCGAAGTGTGACCTGCAACTCGGCCTCGAGCGTCTCTTCCACCCGCTTGTGCATCTCGGTGCGGATGGGGGCGTGCAGCAACGCACCCCCCGGGCGGGTGGCCTTGATGTCCAGCGTTGAACCGTCCCGTCCTGTAACGGTAAGCCACACGTGCTCGTCGTCGATGCGCAACTCACGCACCTTCGCCCCCGTGTAGGACGCGAAACGATGCAATTGACCGTCATGGCGAAGGCCGATCAGCAGGCCCTGGAAACTGCCCCGCAGCCACGGGATGATCGCCACCGAGGCCATCAGGCTCACTGTCGGATCGGCGAAATGGTTGGAGTGCATCCAGACGTAGCCCGATGGGAACGCCTGGCCCCAGTCCTTCTCGATGTAACCGCGGCCCCCGTCGAAGTCCAGCTCTTCGCCGTCGAGCTCCAACGACCCCGACAAGCCGTGCCCGAACGACACGACCCCGTGGTAGCACTCCATGAACGGCATCCAGGCGTACCAGCCCATCGCGCCGGGGGAGCGCACACTCACCGGCCACGGGTCCAGGGGTTGCTCGAAGTCCACCCTCCCGGACAGGCCGACCTCCGGCAGATCCAGGACCACGCCGCCGGTCGAGAATCGGTTGGGCCCCACCTGAACCGCGAAGGTGTCGCTGTGCGCTGCGAACTCCGACATGGGGTACGGGTTGTACCAACTGCGCCCGGTGGCGCCGTCGAGGACTTGCACGAAGGCCTCGTGCGGGCCGTCGGCCTCAGGGGCCAGGAACACCCCGGGGATGACCGCGAGTCGGGCCTGCTGCTGCGCGTCGACGAGTTTGACGTACCAGCCTTCGAAATACTTCGAACGCCGGCCGGCGCCGTGGTAGCCGGCGGGTTTCAGAACGTTGCGCACTCGGTTCAGCCTGCCAGGTCCGCGATGACCTCGAACGTCGAATCGGTCTCCAGGCGCATCGCGGTGTCCAGGCCGCCGGCCGCCTCCAAGTCGGGGACCGCAGCCCGGACCACATCGATCTGGTCCTGTGGGGCCTTGACCACCGTGTGCGCCAGGCGTGCCCGCATGGACACCTTGTTGTCGCTCTTGACCTTGCGCATCGCGGACAGCACCTGCCCCGCCAGGGTCAGGACGGCGGCGTCGCCCTCGTCGGGTAGCTCCTCGGGTGCGGGCCAGGCGGCGGTGTGCACACTGCCCTGCTGCCACCACGACCACACCTCCTCGGTCACGAACGGCAGGATCGGTGCGAACAGGCGCAATTGCACCGACAGCGCCCGGGCCAGCGCCGATCCGGCCGAAGCCGCGGCCTGCGGGCCCTGCGCCCCGTGTGCCCGCTCTTTGACCAGTTCGATGTAGTCGTCGCAGAACGACCAGAAGAACGATTCCGTGAGCTCTAGTGCACGGGCGTAGTTGTAGTCCTCGAACGCCGCGGTGGCCTGCACGACCACGTCTCGCAGAGCGGCCAGCATCGACAGGTCCAGGGGTTCGGTGACCGGAGCGGACGGGTCCCCGGCGAACGACAACGCGAACTTCGATGCGTTGAGGATCTTGATGGCCAGGCGGCGTCCGACCTTCATCTGCGCCTCGTCGTAGGCGGTGTCCGTGCCGGGACGTCCGCTGGCCGCCCAATACCGGACCGCATCGGCCCCATGCTGGTCAAGCAGACCCATCGGGGTGACGACGTTGCCCTTGGACTTCGACATCTTCTTGCGGTCCGGGTCCAGGATCCAGCCGCTGATCGCGACGTTGGTCCACGGCAGGCCGTCGTCCTCGAGGTGCGCGCGCACAACGCTGGAGAACAGCCAGGTCCGGATGATCTCGTGGGCCTGCGGGCGCAGGTCCATCGGGTAGACCCGGCGCCACAGGTCGTTGTCGTACTCCCAGCCGCCGGCGATCTGCGGGGTCAGCGAACTGGTCGCCCAGGTGTCCATGACGTCCGGGTCGGCTACGAAACCGCCGGGCTTGCCGCGCTGGTCCTCGCTGTATCCGGCGGGCGCCTGGTCGGCCGGATCGACCGGGAGCAGTGACTCGTCCGGGGTGAGCACCTGGGTGTAGTCCGGGTTGCCGTCGGCGTCCACCGCGTACCACACCGGGATCGGCACGCCGAAGAACCGCTGCCGGGAGATCAACCAGTCGCCGTTGAGGCCCTCGACCCACGTCTTGTACCGCACCTGCATGTGCGGGGGGTGCCAGTCCAGTTCCGACCCGCGGGCGATCAGCGCCTGCCGGAGGTCCTCGTCGCGGCCGCCGTTGCGGATGTACCACTGCCGGGTGGTCACGATCTCCAGCGGCTTGTCGCCCTTCTCGAAGAACTTCACGGGGTGCGTGATCTGCTTGACGTCACCGACGAGGTCGCCGGACTCGCGCAGCATCTCGGCCATCCGCTCCTTGGCGGTGAACATCGTCGCACCGGCGAGTTTCTCGTACGCGGCGCGTCCGGTCTCCGACGTGATCCAGTCGGGCACCCCCGGGATGACCCGGCCGTCCCATCCGACGATCGGGCGCGTGTCCAACTGCAACTCCCGCCACCACGTGACGTCGGTGGTGTCGCCGAACGTGCAGATCATCGCGATGCCCGAGCCCTTGTCGGGTTCGGCCAGTGGGTGGGCGACCACGGGGACCTCGACCCCGAAGACCGGCGTGGTGACGGTCTGTCCGAACAACGGCTGGTACCGCTCGTCGTCAGGATGGGCGACCAGGGCCACGCAGGCAGCCAGCAGTTCCGGGCGGGTGGTCTCGATGAACACCCGCTCGTCGTCGTGGTGGAATCCGACCCGGTGGTACGCGCCGGGCCGTTCCCGGTCCTCGAGTTCGGCCTGGGCCACGGCCGTGCGGAACGTCACGTCCCACAGCGTGGGGGCCTCGGCCTGGTAGGCCTCACCGCGCGCCAGGTTGCGCAGGAACGCACGCTGGGAGACGGCACGGGCGCGCTCGTCGATGGTCTGGTACGTGTGATTCCAGTCGACCGACAGTCCCAGCCGCCGCCACAGATCCTCGAAAGCCTTCTCGTCCTCCTCGGTGAGGCGCTCGCACAACTCCACGAAATTGCGCCGGGAGATGGGCGTCTGGGTCTTGCCGCCGGGCTGGACCTGCAGGTCCGGGTCGAAGTGCAGCGTCGGTTCGCAGCGCACGCCGAAGTAGTTCTGCACGCGGCGTTCGGTCGGAAGGCCGTTGTCGTCCCAGCCCATCGGGTAGAAGACCTCGAACCCGCGCATGCGCTTGTACCGCGCGATGCAATCGGTGTGGGTGTAGCTGAAGACGTGGCCGACGTGCAGCGACCCGCTGACCGTGGGTGGGGGAGTGTCGATGCTGTAGATCTGCTCACGGGTCTTCGAGCGATCGAAGGCGTACAACTGCCCCTGGTGCCACTGTGCGGCCCACTTGCCGTCCAGGCCGTCCACCGTGGGTCGATCGGGAATCCGCGGGTTGTCCATGGTTAGTGAGTTTAGGCGGGGACGGTTGGACCACGGGATCGGCCGTCGCTGCGTCAGCGGACTGCGCGCACCGGAGTAGCCTGAACCGGTGACCACAGACCACGCCGCGTCCGAGTTCGAGGCCGTCCAACGAGCGTTGCTGGCGCGCTGGCCGGAGCACAAGATCGCGCCCGACCTCTCGCGCATCCAGCGCCTGTGCGATCTGCTGGCGGAACCGCAACTGACCTCGCCGGTGATCCATGTCGCGGGGACCAACGGCAAGACCTCCGTTGCGCGGATCATCGAGGCCCTGCTGCGGGCTTTGGGCTTGCGTACCGGGCTGATGACCAGTCCCGCGCTACGCGATCTCACCGAACGGCTCGAACTGGACGGCGAGCCGATCTCCTCGGAGCGCTTCGTGGAGACCTACCGGCAGATCGAGCCGTACCTCGAGATGGTCGACACCGAGTCTGTGGCCGAGGGTGGCCCGCTGATGACCATGTTCGAGGTGGTCACCGCTCTCGGATACGCGTGTTTCGCCGACGCTCCGGTCGATGTGGCAGTGGTCGAGACGGGAATGGGGGGCCGCTGGGATGCCACCAACGTCAATCAGGCGCAAGTCGCCGTGATCACGCCCATCGGCATGGATCACACCGACTACCTGGGTGACACATTGGCGCAAGATCGCCGCCGAGAAGGCCGGGATCATCAAGGCAGGCTCCACGGTCGTGCTCGCGCAGCAGCCGCCCGAGGTGTTGGCCGTGCTGATGCAGGCCGCAGACGATGCCGGCGCCACCGTCCTTTTGCCAGAGGTGGACTACGAGCTGCTCTCGCGTGGACTGTCCGTCGGCGGGCAGGTGGTCACGATCAGGGTCGCCGATCATGTCTACGAGGAAGTGTTCCTGTCCTTGCACGGCCGCCATCAGGCCGACAACGCGGCGTTGGCGGTGGCTGCGGTCTTCGCGCTGCTGGGCCGACTGCCCGAGCCGGAGATCGTGGCTGAGGCCCTGGGTGCGGTTCACTCCCCGGGCAGGCTCGAGGTGATCGGCCGGCACCCGCTGACCCTGGCCGACGCGGCACACAACCCGCACGGGGTGCAGGCCACCGCGGTGGCGGTTGCGGAGTCGTTCACCTACGACAGACTGGTGGCGGTGCTGGCGATCATGGGCGACAAGGACATCGATGCGATGCTGCAGACGTTGTGCGCTGTCGTCGACGAGGTCGTGGTGACCGTGAACGACTCGCCGCGCTGCCTGCCGTCGTCTGAACTCGCCGAGCACGCCGCGCGTTTCTGGAGCGCCGATCAGGTCCATGAGGTCTCTGACTTCGCCGACGCCATGGTGGCGGGCGCGGGACATCGCCGGGCCGACGGGTTGTGTCGTGGCGATGGGGTCCGTGGTGACCGCCGGCCTGGCCCGCAGTTGGGCGGCCACCGCATGAGAGTGATCGGATCAGCCACGCTGATCTTCCAAGCGATCGTGTTCGCCCTCGCGATCCCCGTGGCGGCCGCGCTGCGCCCAGGTATCGGCGGGTGGGTGGCCACGGTACTCATGGTGATGGCCATCATCGGGGCTTTCACCGCTCGCCGCGGGGACATCGTGGTCGGCTCGGCCACGCAGGTGGTCTCGGTCCTGGCCAGCTTCTTCACCCCGATCGCGATACCGCTGGCCCTGATCTTCGCCGGTCTGTGGGTGACGGCCGTCTACTACGGGCGCAAGGCCGACGCCGTCGACGCGCAACGGGCGCTTGATTCCTAGCCGCGTCTGCGAGCCATGGGTGCCCGACCCGTACCCTATGGATCATGGCGAACGAACGAACTCTGATCCTGGTCAAACCCGACGGTGTCGAACGCGGCGTCGTCGGTGAGGTGATCTCCCGCATCGAACGCAAGGGGTTCACCCTGGTCGCCCTCGAACTGCGCACCCTGGATGTCGACACCGCACGCGCCCACTACGGCGAGCACGAGGGCAAGCCGTTCTTCGCCGAACTGGTCGAGTTCATCACCTCGGGCCCGCTGGTGGCGGGGGTCATCGAAGGCGAATCCGCGATCGCGGCCTGGCGCACCATGATGGGTGCGACCAAGCCCGTGGAGGCCACTCCCGGATCGATCCGGGCGGACCTGGCCACCGAGATGGGACGCAACATCGTGCACGGGTCGGACTCCCCGGAGTCGGCGGCGCGCGAAATCGGGTTGTTCTTCCCCGATCTTTCCGGCTGAAGGGACCGCCGACCAGGACTTCGGACGGATCTGGTCACTGAGTGACCGCATGTGTCCAAAGTCCCTGCGCGGAGGCGGAAGACTGGGCAACGTGGGACCGGCTCGCGCAATCTCACCAAAGCGCCCTCGCCGCGCCCCGAGGGCTACGTACCATGAATGAGCACCGGTGGGAGGTCACTGCATGGCGATGCTGGCGGATTCACGCCCTCGGCCGCGGTTGAGTCTGGGACGTGACCTGGCGATCGACCTCGGTACCGCCAACACGCGCATCTACTCCAGGGGTGCCGGCGTGGTGCTCGACGAACCGTCGGTGGTGGCCATGCGGGGCAAGGATGTTGTGGCCGTCGGGCAGCAGGCCAAGGAGATGCTGGGTCGGGTGCCCGAGGAGTTCGAGGTGGTGCAGCCGATCCAACACAGCGTGATCCACCAGTACGACGCGACCGAACGGATGCTCCGGTACTTCGTGCAGAGCGCGCACGGCCGGTCCCTGATCAGCAGGCCGCGCCTTGTCGTCAGCGTGCCCTCGCACCTCACGGGGGTCGAACAGCGGGCGGTACGCGATGCCGGCTACGCCGCCGGGGCCCGGCAGGTCTTCCTGGTCCACACCGCGATGGCTGCGGCGATCGGCGCCGACGTGCCGATCCACGAGAGTCGCGGGCACTTCGTCTTGTCGATCGGCGCGGGCTGCACCGAGGTCGCCGTGATCGCCTCTGGCGGGATCGTGTCGGGAACCAGCCTGCGAACCGGTGGGTCGGACTTCGATGCCGCGATCATCGAGTACCTCGTGGAGCACTTCGACATGCGGGTGGGCGAGGTGACCGCCGAACAGATCAAGATCAACCTCGGTTCGGCGGTGCCGATCGACGGGATCCCGGTGATGACCGTGCAGGGCCAGGACAGCCGGACCGGCCTGCCGAAACAGATCGAACTGTCGTCGGTTCACGTGCGCAAAGCGCTGCAGAAGCCGTTGGACGAGTTGCTGTCGGCGCTGCGCCGGGTGCTCGACACCACACCCCCGGAGGTCTCCGGCGACCTGCTGCGCACGGGCCTGGTGGTCACTGGCGGTGGCGCGCTTCTCAGAGGGCTACCCGAACGCCTCGAACACGATCTCGGGGTGCCGGTGCGGCTTGCCGCCCAGCCGCAACTGAGCGTGGTGGAAGGCGCCGGTCGCTGCGCGGACAACATCTCCAGCGTGCGCCGGCTGTTGCTGATCGAGCCCGCGCTCTGACGATGACCCGCACCCGCAACACGGTTCTGCTGCTCGTCGTGGCTTCGCTGGCGCTGATCCTGTGGGACCTGCGTGCTTCCAACACCACGGTGCGGGTCGCGGCACAAGACATCGCCGCCCCGTTGCAGCGCACCGCGACCTCCGTGTTCGCGCCCTTCGGATCGTGGGCCCGAGACGTTCAGCAGTTCTCTGATCCCGTCGTCCGGGCGCAAGCGGTTGCCCCCATCGCCGTGAATGCGCCCGATGGCTGGGCCACCGCGATCGGGCGCGTGGTCGCTGCGGACATCGCCGGGGACCGCGCATCCGTCACCATCGATGCCGGCAGTGACGACGGGATCCAGGTCGGCAATGCCGTTCTGGCAACGGGGGGTTTGGTCGGGCAGGTCGCGCGGGTATCTGCCGATTCGGCCATGGTCCTGCTGGTGACCGACCCGAGCAGCACCATCGGCATCAGAGTGCTTCCGAGTAAGGAGATGGGGGTGGCCACCGGGACGGGGATGGGACAGGACCTCGAGGTCGGAGTGCTCAATCCGGCTGCACAGATCGAACTCGCCGACCAGGTGGTCTCCCTAGGTTCGCCAGAACGCAATGGGATACCCGCGGACCTGCCGGTGGGCGTGGTGCAGGCACTTGACACGAGCCCGGCCGCCTCCGGCCGCAATGTCGGGGTTCGGCCGGTTGCGGGAATGACCTCACTGGAGACGTTGCTGGTCCTCACGGAGCAGTCATGAGTGTGGCCATCGACCGCCCCGGCACCGCTCACCGTCCGCGTGTGATCCTGCTCAGCAGTGCGGTGATCGTGCTGGCGTTCGTCGGACAGACAGCCGTTCTGCCCGCGGTCGGGCTGTCGGCGACGATCCCGCTGGTCCTGGCCGCGGTGTGCGTGCTGGCGCGTGGCGCTGGGCTCGCGTACCGGCGCAGTCGCCGGCTTTGCGGGGGGACTGCTGCTCGACCTCACCGGCAGCGGAATCCTGGGGCTGGGTGCGCTGGTCGGGTGTGTGCTCGGGGCGTCGGCAGGAGGCATCCAGGTTGACCGCTGGCGCTGGTCGGGACTGGTGCGTGTGTGGCTCTACACGCTGATGGCGGCCGTGGTGATGACCGGTGCCAACGCCTTCTTGCAGGGCTTGGGACTGCGCGCGTCTGTTTCATGGGTTTGGATCGTCGCGGGATCCGCTGTGTGCGCGATCGTTCTGCTTCCGCTGCGGGACTGGATTCGGGCGGTCGTGCGATGACGGTCGACTCCCCGGCACGGGAGGCGCCGACCAGGACACGACGGTCGCCGGCGCATCGACGACTGCGGCTGCTGCAAGTACTGATCCTCGCCGTTGGACTGACCGTCGCCGCCCGCTTGGTGTGGATCCAGACGACGCAATCATCGGACCTCGCGCTGAAGGCACAGGCCATTCAGACCGACGTCGTGGAACTGCCCGCCGCGCGCGGCAACATCGTCGACCGCAACGGGACGCTGCTAGCCGGCAACCGGACGACGTTCCAGGTGTCCGCCGATGCGACGGTCACCGAAGCCGCCTTGCAGCGGCTGTCCGAGATGAGTTCCGTACCCGTGGCCGACCTGCAGGCGCGGCTTCTGGTCTGCGGGCAGCCAGGTGCGCAGGCGGCCACCTGCTACCGCGGGCAGCCGGGGGAACCCGTTCCAGTCCTGTCGGACGTACCCGTCCCGATCGCGCTGTCCATCGACGACGCGGGCCTGCCGGGTATCTCGGTCACCCGCACCGCGGTGCGTGACTACCCCTCGAAGGCCAATGCGGCGCATCTGCTGGGCTATCTCAGTGATGGTGCGGGGCAGTCGGGTCTCGAGGCGCAGTACGACCAGATGCTGCAGGGCGAGCCCGGTGAAGCCGTACGGGAGCTGAACCGCGAGGGGCAGCCGGAGCGCCGGACGACCAAACCGCCGACCCCGGGGCAGACCCTGGTCACCTCCTTGGACGTCGAGACCCAGAAGGTGGCCGAGCGGGCACTCAAGAAGGCGGTCATCGGAGCCCGGAAGGAGGGTTACAAGGCAACCGGTGGATCCGTGGTCGTCATGGATGCGCGAAACGGTCAGATCCGGGCGATGGCCTCCTACCCGACCTACGACCCGAACATCTGGGCACAGGGAGTGTCCGACGCCGAGTACGCGGAATTGACCGATGAGAAGTCGGGCCGGCCATTGGTGTTCCGGCCGGCCCAATCGGTCGCCCCGCCGGCCTCCACCTTCAAGTCCCTGACCACCATCGCCGCCAGCGAGGCGGGTTTCGACCTTGACGGGACGTACGAATGTCCGGCGTTCCTCACGGTGGGTGGACAGACCTTCCGGAACTACGAGACGCGCGCCTACGGACCGATGTCACTGGCACGTGCCCTGTCCGTCTCGTGTGACACGGTCTTCTACCGGCTCGGCTACAAGATGTGGAAGCGTGACGGGGGCTTGTCGGCGACGCAGCCCGAAGAGTACGTCGTGCGCACCGCTCGCGACTTCGGACTGGGCTCGCCCACGGGCGTCGATCTGCCGGGCGAGTCCGCGGGGTCGGTTCCCGACCGCGAGCAGGTGCGCTCGGAGTTCGAGCAGAGTCGCGACGACTATTGCGCCCGGGCCCGGTCCGGCTATCCCGAGGAGCCGAATCGCGCTCGCGCCAAGTTGCTCAAGGCGTACGCACGGGACTACTGCAGGTCCGGTGACCAGTACCGCGCGGGGGACGCGCTGAACACCGCGATCGGGCAGGGGCGCAGTTTGGTGACGCCCCTGCAGATGGCGTCGGCCTATGCCGCCATCGCGAACGGAGGTACCCGGGTCACCCCGCACTTGGCCACCGGTTTCGAGGATGGTGCTGCCATCGATCCCGCCGCGCGTGGCCCGGTGTCCGCCCGCCCCGCGACGCTGGCGTATGTGCGCAAGGCCTTGGCGACCTCCACGGTGACCGGCACGGCCAGCGGTGCGTTCCTCGGTTTTCCCCTCGACCAGTACCCGGTCGCGGCCAAGACGGGAACCGCCGAGGTCGCGGGAAAGCAGTCCACCTCGTGGTTCGCCAGCTTCGCTCCCGCCGATGATCCCGAGTACGTGGTCGTCGTCAACGTCGACCAGGGAGGACTGGGGGCGGCCACCTCCGGCCCCGTCGCCAGGGCCGTCTACGAGCAGATGTTCGGGATCGCGTCGCCATGACCACATTCGTGACCTCGCATCCCGCTGTGACGCTCCGGCGGTTCGACCACTGGCTCCTGGCCTGTGCGGTGTCGTTGAGCGTCATCGGCGTTTCGATGGTCTACTCCACGACGTGGACGCGCCTGGTGGCCGACGGCGATCCCGGCGGCTACTTCGCCACCCGGCAGGCCCTGTTCGTGGTCCTGGGGGTGATCGCGGCGTGGATCGTCTACCGGTTGGAGCGTCCGGCGCTGATCGTACTGGCCGCCTCAGGTTATGCGGCCAGCATCCTCGGGCTGGTGGCCGTGCTCTCCCCATTGGGGACGACTATCAACGGCACCCGGGCCTGGCTGACGCTGCCGGGTGGTTTCACCCTGCAGCCGGCGGAATTCGCCAAGGTGTTCACCGTCCTGCTGGCGGCCTTGTGGTTGTCCGATCGCCAAGGCGCCCGTGGCCTCGACGACCCCCCCGAACCCCGCGCCGTACTCGGGGTGTTGGGGGCGACCGGCCTGGTGTGCGCGCTGCTGCTGCTGCAACCCGACCTGGGATCGGCGGTGGTCATCGGTGCCGCCGTGCTCGGAGTGCTGTTCGTCGCGGGCGTCCGCCGGCGGCTGCTGGTGATCCTGCTGGTCGGTGGCGGAGCGGCCGCAGTTTCGGCCTATGCGCTGGGGGTTCTGGACGCCTACCAGGTGGCACGCTTCACCGCTTTCCTCGACCCGGGGGCCGACCCGCAGGGTGTGGGGTACAACGTCCAGCAGGCTCTGATCGCCATCGGGACCGGCGGCGTCAGCGGTCAGGGATTGCTGTCCGGTGTGCACACGCAGGGCGCGTTCGTGCCGTACCAGTACACGGACTTCATCTTCTCCGCCGTGGGTGAGGAACTCGGCATGCTCGGCGGTCTCCTGGTGATCGGATTGTTCGTCGGACTGCTGTACCGGGGTGCCACGGCCGCACTGCACGCCGAGCGTTTCGGAGCGCTGCTTGCCACCGGGGTCGTGTGCTGGCTGGGTGCTCAGGGCTTCGAGAACCTGGGCATGAACCTGGGGCTGCTGCCCGTCACCGGGGTGCCCCTGCCGCTGGTGTCGTACGGCGGTTCCAGCGTCATCGCCGCGTGGATCGGTATCGGTCTGCTCTTGAAGGTCTCACGACGGTAGCGCCCGGTTCGTGGGTGGAGGCCACCGGCCCCGTTCGCGCCATGCCATGACCTGATTGACAATTGAACTATGACGCACGTTGATTTCTGGTTCGACCCTGTGTGCCCTTGGGCCTGGATGACCTCACGGTGGATGCTGGAGGTCGAGCAGGTCCGCGACGTCGAGGTGCAGTGGCATGTGATGTCGTTGGCGGTGCTGAACGAGGGACGTGAGATGCCCGAGGAGTACGGCGACTTCCTGGTCCAGGCCTGGAGGCCAGTACGTGTCGTCGTCGCGGCGCAGCAGTCCCGCGGACCGGGGGTGACACTGGACCTGTACACGGCCCTCGGGGAGCAGATCCACGTCGGGGGCAACTCCGACATCGACGAGGCGATCGCGAAGGCGCTGGCCGGGGTCGGACTGCCTGCCGAGTTGGCGCAGGCCGCTGACTCCGAGGCCCTCGACGACGTTCTGCGTGCGTCCCATCATCGCGGCATGGATCCCGTCGGGCAGGACGTCGGCACTCCGGTCATCCACGTCCCCGGCGCCGACGGCAGGCCGATCGCCTTCTTCGGACCCGTGGTCAGCCCCGCACCCCAGGGGGAAGCCGCCGGGAGGTTGTGGGACGGGGTGCTGGCCGTCGCCGGAACCCCCGGGTTCTTCGAGTTGAAGAGGTCTCGCGACGTCGAGCCCATCTTCGACTGATGGGCATTACGTACCCTGGGGGAATGCAGTCCGTCTATCCCGCGCTCGAGCGCATCCTCCCGCTGGTGCGAAAGCCGATCCAGTACGTCGGCGGTGAGCTCAACGCGACGACCAAGCCGTGGGACCAGGCGGCGGTGCGCTGGGCGCTGATGTACCCCGACGCGTACGAGGTTGGGCTGCCCAACCAGGGCCTGCAGATCCTCTACGAGGTGCTCAACGAGCGCGAGGACGTGCTGGCCGAACGCACGTATTCGGTGTGGCCGGACATGGAAGCGCTGATGCGCGAACACGGCATCCCGCAGTTCACCGTCGAATCCCACGCCCCGGTGGGCGATTTCGACGTCCTGGGGGTGTCGTTCGCCACCGAACTCGGCTACACGAACCTGCTGACCGCCCTCGACCTGGCCGGCATCCCGCTGCATGCGGCCGACCGCAGCGACTCCGATCCGCTGGTCATCGCCGGTGGCCACGCGGCTTTCAATCCCGAACCCATCGCGGACTTCATCGACGCGGCGGTGGTGGGCGACGGGGAGAACGCCGTGCTGGCGCTGTCGGACCTGATCCGCGATTTCAAAGCGGAAGGCGGTGGCAGCCGATCAGCACTGTTGGAGCGCGTGGCGGCCTCCGGAATCGCCTACGTTCCCAGCCGATACGAGGTGAGCTACCTGCCCGACGGTCGGATCCACCGGGTGGTCCCGATGGATACCGGCACGCCGTGGCGGGTCGCCAAACACACGGTCAGCGATCTCGACGAATGGCCCTACCCGAAGCAGCCCCTGGTACCTCTGGCCGAGACGGTCCACGAGCGAGCCTCGGTGGAGATCTTCCGCGGATGCACTCGCGGGTGTCGGTTCTGCCAGGCCGGCATGATCACCCGCCCGGTGCGGGAACGCTCGAAGGCCACTGTGGCGCAGATGGTGCAGACGTCCTTGGACGCCACCGGTTTCGAGGAGGCCGGACTGCTGAGCCTGTCGAGTGCCGACCACTCCGAGATCGCCGAGATCACCCGCGGTCTGGCCGACCGGTATGAAGGCACCAACACGGGCCTGTCCCTGCCCTCGACCCGCGTGGACGCCTTCAACATCGACCTGGCCAACGAGTTGTCCCGCAACGGACGACGTTCCGGGCTGACCTTCGCCCCGGAAGGCGGCAGCGAACGCATCCGCAAGGTCATCAACAAGATGGTCAGCGAAGAGGATCTGATCCGCACCGTCGCGGCCGCTTATGGCGCCGGGTGGCGGCAGGTGAAGTTGTACTTCATGTGCGGGCTTCCCACGGAGACCGACGAGGACGTGCTGCAGATCGCCCGTATGGCCAAAGAAGTGATCCGGACCGGCCGCGAGGTGTCGGGTCGGCGCGACATCCGCTGCACCGTGTCCATCGGGGGTTTCGTGCCGAAACCGCACACCCCGTTCCAGTGGGCCGCCGCAACTGGGCTGGGAGGCCACCGACGCCCGGCTGGCCCTGTTGCGCAACGAGATCCGGTCGGATCGGGACTTGGGCAAGGCGATCGGCTTCCGCTATCACGATGGTCGTCCGGGGATCGTGGAGGGCCTGCTCGCTCGCGGGGACCGACGAGTCGGCGCGGTCATCGAGCAGGTGTGGCGTGACGGCGGACGGTTCGACGGGTGGAGCGAGTACTTCAGCTTCGACCGCTGGATGGCCGCTGCCGACACGGCGGGCATCGACGTCGACTGGTACACGACCAGGGAGCGCGACCTCAGCGAGGTCCTGCCCTGGGACCACCTGGATTCCGGCCTCGACAAGGAATGGCTGTGGGAGGACTGGCAGGACGCGCAGGACGAGGTGGAGGTCGAGGATTGCCGCTGGTCTCCGTGCTTCGACTGCGGAGTCTGCGATCAGATGGGCACTGAGATCCAGGTCGGACCCACAGATCGTCCCATCCTGCCCATCGTGGCGGTCACGTCCTGATGGCACGTCGGACCCCGGACCGCGAGTACGTGCCGCCGGTCCAGACCTTGCAGGTGCGCTACGCCAAGCGCGGTCGCATGCGGTTCGCCTCGCACCGGGACTTCCAGCGCGCCTGGGAACGAGCGCTGCGCCGGGTCGGAGTGCCGATGGCCTATTCGGCCGGATTCTCCCCGCATCCGAAGATCTCGTACGCGGGTGCTGCGCCCACGGGTGCGGCCAGTGAGGCCGAGTTCCTCGAGATCGGCGTGCTGCAGGTGGTGGATCCGCAGGAGTTGTGCGCGGCTCTCGACCGGTCGCTGCCCGAGGGTTTGGACGTGGTGGGGATCGTCGAGGCCGACGGTTCACTGGTCGAGGCGCTCAAGGCCAGCAGGTGGCGCATCCAGTGGTCGGTGCCGGTCGGTGAGGCGGTCGAGGCCTTCGCGGCAGATCCCATGTCGAGGTCGAGCGCACGACGAAGGCGGGGCGCCGCCGCATCGACGTGCGTGCGTTGTGTTCCGACCTGGTGATGGTGGCACCCGACACCGTGGAAGTCACCGTGGCGCATGCCGAACCGACGCCGCGGCCGGCCGAGGTGGTGACGGCGATCCGCGTGGTGACCCCGGATCTGCCGGACGTGCCCGTGCTGGCGACCCGGCTGGCGCAGGGAACCCCGGAACCCGGGGGAGTGGCACCGCCCTTCTGAAGTCGTTTTCTGACCCGCCCCTTCACAACTGGGCCCATACCGACACCAAATTCAGGAATCTGCCATCTATTGGAGATTTGCCGGGTCGATATGTCCGTTAATGTCAGGAATGTGCCTCGCGAAGTGGGCATTGAGGGCTCCTGTCTGCCCACTTGTGGGGCGAAGAGTGGGCGGCTCCGAAGGTGCGACGCGCGGTCGCTACTGGCCGTAGTGGGGCCGCAACTGTCCGCTGTGTGCGATACTTCGAGTGGTTGGAGACCGATCGGTCACCGACCGGTGGCTTCGATGTGCTGCCCCGGTGCCGGAATCACGGCCTTGGTTGAGCGGCATGAGCCACCGCCAGAATGGAAGCTTTGTGGTTGGTTGCGGCCGATCACCGACGAGTGGGTTCGACGGGCCCCCGTGCACGGCCACGGGCCTGCGGGGTTCCAAAGGACCCGGATCGGGAGTACCCGATGGACGATGTCCACGATGCAGGAAATGACGACACTGCCGCGCCCCGCGGCCGACGCCGGCGCAGGGCCGCGGGCCGCCCGGCCGGCCCGCCAGTGGTGAAGAGCGCCGAGGAAGTGGCGCAGGAAACCGCCGAGCCGGACAGCGCTGAGAGCGCTGACGTCCCCGAACCTGAGCCGCAAGCTGCCGAGCCCGTCACCGAGGCGTCCGGCGAAGCCGAGTCGAGTGCACCTGCCGTTGCGCAGGAGACTGACAAACCGGTCAAGAGTGCGCGCGAGCGCAAGGCTGACGACCTACCGGCCATTAGCCCCACCGACCCCTTCCATGTGGGTTCTCAGGCAACTCCTGAGGTTGACGACGAGGGTTTCGACCTCGACGTGGCTGAGGCGATCACGTCGACTGCCTTCTTCCTGGCCCCGGAGATCGACCTCGAAGAGGTCGAGACCGAACCGGCCCCGCCGAAAGCCCGCCAACGCGGGAAGAAGGCGCGCGCCACCCAGTCGGACAGCTGGCAAGGGTGAGTCCGACAAAGCGGACAGTGCCGCGGCGTCGTCCGACGGCGGCGATGACCAGCCAGCCGGTGAGGCGACCGAAGAGGACGAGGGCGCGCAGACCGAGTCCGCCAGCAGCAAGCGCCGCCGTCGGCGCAGGCGCCGTGGCTCCGAGGACTCCGAGGACAGTGGGTCGGCCAAGGACGAAGTGACCTCCGTCAAGGGTTCGACCCGGCTCGAGGCCAAGCGGCAGCGTCGCCGGGAGGGCCGCGACGCAGGCCGGCGCCGTTCGCCCATCGTCTCCGAGGCCGAGTTCCTGGCCCGCCGTGAGAGTGTCGAGCGGGTCATGGTCGTCCGCGGTTACGAGGACCGGACGCAGATCGCAGTCCTCGAGGACAAGATCCTCGTCGAGCACTACGTGACGCGTGATCGCAACGCAAGCATGATCGGCAACGTCTACCTGGGCAAGGTGCAGAATGTGTTGCCGTCCATGGAGGCGGCGTTCATCGATATCGGTCGCGGTCGCAACGCGGTGTTGTACGCCGGCGAGGTGAACTGGGAGGGTGCCGGCCTCGAGGGGCAGCCGAAACGCATCGAACTGGCACTGCAACCCGGCGACAGCGTGCTCGTTCAGGTCACGAAGGACCCGGTGGGGCACAAAGGCGCCCGTCTGACCAGCCAGATCTCCCTGCCAGGGCGCTACCTGGTGTACGTGCCCAAGGGTCGGATGACCGGCATCAGCCGCAAACTGCCCGACAAGGAGCGCAGTCGGCTGAAGAAGGCACTCAGGGCGGCCCTGCCCGAGGATGCCGGTGTGATCGTGCGGACCGCAGCCGAGGGAGCCAGTGAGGAGCAGTTGGCCTCTGACGTCGCCCGCCTGGCCGCGACGTGGGAAAGCATCAACGCAAAGACCGAGTCCGCGAAGGCCCCGAGCCTGCTCTACTCCGAACCGGATCTGGCGATCCGCGTCGTGCGGGACATCTTCAACGAGGACTTCGCCGAGTTGATCGTGTCGGGCAGTAGCGTCCAGGACACCCTTGAGGAGTACGTGGGGTGGGTCGCGCCGGAGTTGTCCGATCGGATCAAGCGCTGGACCAAGAACGACGACGTCTTCGCCGAGTACCGCATCGACGAGCAGATCACCAAGGCCCTTGACCGCAAGGTGCTGCTGCCCAGCGGCGGCTCCCTGGTGATCGACCGGACCGAGGCCATGACGGTGGTGGACGTCAACACCGGTCGTTTCGTGGGTTCGGGCGGCAATCTCGAAGAGACCGTCACCCGCAACAACCTCGAGGCGGCCGAGGAGATCGTTCGGCAACTGCGACTGCGTGACATCGGCGGCATCATCGTGATCGACTTCATCGACATGGTCCTGGAGTCCAACCGCGATCTGGTCGTGCGCCGCCTCGTCGAGTGCCTCGGCCGGGACCGCACGAAACACCAGGTGGCCGAGATCACGTCGCTAGGACTGGTCCAGATGACCCGCAAGCGTCTGGGTCAAGGCCTGCTCGAGACGTTCAGCGAGCCCTGTGAGCACTGCAACGGCCGGGGTGTGAAGGTCCAGAACGAACCGGTGGGGTCGCGCCGACGCCGCCCGCCGGGACCCATCCCCGGCGCTCCGATCAAGCATGAGGAGACCCCGGTCGTCACCTCGGACAGCCGATGGGCCGGCCTCGCCGTCCGTTCCGGCTGAGGTCGCTGAGGACGATGGCGCTGCGGTGGAGTCGGCCGACGAGCCGGCGAACGCGACGGCCTGAACGAGCCGCGGCTCGGGCCGTGTGATCAGTCGAGGGCCCTGAAGGCGGTCGTCCCCGGCGCATGGTCCGGGATGTCTGTCGCATCCGTGAGCGCAAGCACGCGTGGTCTCGTGACTGGCCGAACTCTCCCCGATCCGCGCACGCTGGCCGGATTCGCCCCGCAGCGGGACGCTCGCGCGGGGGTCCGTTGCCGATTCCGGCGGCCATCGCGTACTCTGGTCAAGAGCGCGTTTCGCGCGCAATTGCCCCATGCCACGAGCAAATGGGCAACCATGAACGTTAAGGAGCAAGCCGTGTACGCGATCGTGCGGACCAGCGGCCATCAGGAAAAGGTGGCTGTTGGCGATGAGTTGTTGTTGAACCGAATGGCCGAACAGCCCGGTGCCTCGGTGGAACTCGCGCCGGTCCTGCTCGTCGTCGACGGTGAGACGGTCACGTCCGACCCCGGCGCCCTGTCCTCGGCGACCGTCACGGTCGAGGTGCTCGAGCACCTGCGGGGACCCAAGATCGATGTTTTCAAGTACAAGAACAAGACCGGGTACAAGCGACGCCAGGGGCACCGCCAGGAGCAGACCATCGTCAAGGTCACCGGTATCGAGTTAGGGGCCTGAACCATGGCACACAAGAAGGGTGCTGCGAGCACCAGGAACGGTCGCGACTCGAACGCCCAGCGCCTCGGCGTGAAGCGGTTCGGCGGTCAGCAGGTCAACGCCGGCGAGATCATCGTGCGCCAGCGGGGTACCCACTTCCACCCCGGTGCGAACGTCGGCATCGGCAAGGACGACACCCTGTTCGCGCTCGCCGCGGGCACGGTGGACTTCGGCACCAAGCGTGGTCGCCGGGTCGTCAACATCGTCCTCTGATCGATAATCTCCCGCGGTGACCTCCTTCGTTGACCGCGTTCTGATCCATGCCCACGGCGGCGATGGTGGCAACGGCTGTGCCTCGATCCACCGCGAGAAGTTCAAACCCCTCGGCGGTCCCGATGGCGGCAACGGCGGGCGCGGAGCAGACGTCGTGCTGCTCGTGGATCCCGATGTGAACAGCCTGCTGGATCTGCACTACCACCCGCATCGGCATGCGGGCAGCGGCCAACCCGGACAGGGTGGCAACCGCAACGGGGCCAGTGCGCAGGACCTGGTGGTTCCCGTTCCGCCCGGCACCGTCGTGCAGACCCCCGACGGCGACGTCCTGGCCGATCTGATCAACCCGGGGGAGTCCTACGTTCTGGCCGCCGGAGGCCATGGCGGGCTCGGCAACGCCGCCCTCGCCACCCGTCGGCGCAAGGCCCCCGGCTTCGCCCTGCGAGGTGAGCCCGGGGAGCAGGTGGATGCGGTACTGGAGCTGAAGACGGTCGCGGACATCGGTCTGATCGGGTATCCCAGTGCCGGGAAGTCCAGCCTCGTGTCGGCCCTGTCGGCAGCGAAACCGAAGGTGGCCGACTACCCGTTCACCACCCTCACCCCGCACCTCGGTGTCGTCTCGCTGGCGGGCACCACCTTCACCGTCGCGGACGTGCCGGGCTTGATCCCCGGAGCCAGCCAGGGCAAGGGGCTGGGCCACGAGTTCCTGCGGCACGTGCAACGGTGCAGTGCTCTGGTGCACGTCGTGGATACCGCAACGTTCGAGACCGAGCGGGACCCGGTGGGAGACCTCGAGGTGATCGAGGCGGAACTGCTCGCCTTCGACCCCGCGCTGGCCGATCGGCCACGGTTGGTGGCGCTGAACAAGATCGACATCCCCGACGGCCGCGAGATGGCAGACATGGTCGGCGACCAACTGCGCGATCGCGGATACGAGGTGCACGAGATCTCCGCAGTCAGCCACGAAGGCCTGCGCGAGCTCAGCTACGCGATGTTGCGTCTGGTACTGGCCGACCGCGCGCAACGGCCGGTTGAGCAGACCCGCGTGGTCCTGAGGCCACGCCCGACGGACGCGGTGGACTTCGAGGTGCGCCAGCAGGGCGACGCATTCCGGGTACTTGGGACCAAACCGTTGCGCTGGGTCCGTCAGACGGACTTCGGCAACGAGGAGGCCGTGCGCTACCTTGCCGACCGTTTGGCCAAACTCGGGGTGGAGAAACGCCTGGCCGAACTGGGTGCGGTCGAGGGGTCCACCGTGATCATCGGGCCGGAGGACAACGCGGTGGTCTTCGACTGGGTGCCGTCGGTTGAACATGAGGCGCAGGTCGAACCAGTTGACGCGCAGTCCGAGGGCGAATCCGAATCGGTCGTCCCGATCACCGGCGAGGATCGGGACGAGAGCACGGGGCGAGCGTGATGGACGCCCGGATGAAGATCGCCGACGCCTCCCGCCTGGTCGTCAAGGTCGGTTCCTCGTCGCTGACCAACAGCGAGGGCGGGCTGCACGCAGAACACCTCGACGAGTTGGTGAAGGCGCTCTCGCGCAACGTGCGAGCCGGTGTCCAGTTGATCCTGGTGTCGTCCGGTTCGATCGCAGCGGGAACCCCGGTGCTAGGGCTGCGCAAGCCTCCCCGTGATCTGGCGACCCAGCAGGCAGCCGCGAGCGTCGGGCAAGGAATCCTCGTCGCCCACTACTCCGCGCAGTTCGGCAAGCACGACATCCGCGTCGGGCAGGTGTTGCTCACCGCCGAGGATCTGATCCGCCGCACCCACTACCGCAACGCCCAGCGCACGCTGGGACGACTGCTGGACCTCGGGGTGCTGCCCATCGTCAACGAGAACGACACAGTGGCCACCGACGAGATCCGGTTCGGCGACAACGATCGGCTGGCGGCATTGGTGGCGCATGTTGTCCAGGCCGACGGTCTGGTACTGCTGACCGACATCGACGGGCTCTATGATCGTCCGCCGAGCCGGGCCGGGCGCCCGGCACATCGACACCGTTGCGTCCGCCGCCGACGTCGCCGGCATCGCCTTGGGTGGGCGTGGTTCGGGGATCGGTCGCGGAGGCATGCTCACCAAAGTGCAGGCCGCACTGATGGCCAGCGAGGCCGGGATCCCCGTGGTCCTCACCCGGGTGGACAAGGTGTCCGAGGCGCTGCTCGGCAAGCCGACCGGGACGGTCTTCCCACCCTCGGGCAGGCGGCGGTCACCGCGTCAGATGTGGCTGGCCCACGCGACCACCGCCCGCGGCGCCGTGAGCATCGACGAGGGGGCGGTCAAGGCTCTGCGCGACCGGCAGGCGTCCCTGCTGGCGGCGGGTGTGGTGTCGGTGTCCGGCGACTTCTCCGCCGGGGAGCCGGTGGACATCGTGGACGGCAAGGGGGTACCGGTGGCCCGGGGGCTGGTGGCCTACGACGCGCACGAGTTCGAACGGCTGGTGGGACGCACGACCTCGGAGTTGATCGAGCAGTTCGGTCCCGGGTACGAGCGCGAGATCGTCCACCGGGACGACCTCGTGCTGCTGTAGCGGCGGCACCTGGCAACGCGCACTTCCAGTGTCGGTGCTGCCCCCTCCACCTGTCGCTGCGTGATCTCCTTTGGGACACTGGACCCATGACCCATGCAACGGCCGAACAGGTGCACGCAGTCGGCAGACAAGCCCAAATCGCCGCACGGACCCTGCGGACACTGACCCGCCAGCAGAAGGACACCGCGCTGCTGGCGATCGCTGATGCTGTGGAGGCGAACGCCGAGCGGATCATCGCGGCGAACGCACAGGACGTCCAGGCCGCCCACCGGGCGGTGACCGATCCGGCCATCATCGACCGCCTCACCCTCGACGAGGGTCGGCTGCGGGCCATCGCTGCCTCGGTGCGTGCTGTCGCGGCGCTGCCGGACCCGATCGGCGACGTGGTGCGCGGCTACACCCTGCCCAACGGGTTGCGGGTGCGACAGGTGCGGGTCCCACTGGGCGTGGTCGCGATGGTCTACGAGGCACGTCCCAATGTCACCGTCGACGCGGCGGTGTTGTGCCTCAAGAGCGGGAACGCTGCCCTGCTTCGGGGTTCGGCCAGCGCCGCGCACAGCAACCGGGTGCTGATCGAGACCATGCGGGCGGCGCTGCGCCCGACCGACGTCCCGGTCGATGCGATCTGCGCGGTGCCCGGACTGACGCACGACAGCGTCATGCACTTGACCCGGGCACGCGGCATCGTGGATGTGGTGATCCCGCGCGGCGGGGCTGCCCTCATCCGCAACGTCGTGGAGAACAGCTTGGTGCCGGTGATCGAGACCGGTGTGGGCAACTGCCACGTCTACCTGCACGAGGATGCGTCGGTGGATCGCAGTGTGGACATCGTCGTCAACTCCAAGACCCAGCGCGTCAGTGTCTGCAACGCGGCAGAGGCGTTGCTGGTCCACGAGGCTGCAGCTGAGCGGCTGCTGCCCGATGTGTTCGCCGCCCTGAAGGACCGCGGCGTGACCATCCACGGCGACGAGATCAGCGCGAAGTACGCGCAGACGGCCGGAATCACGTTCCGCCCGGCCACGGACCTGGACTGGGCCGAGGAGTACCTGAGTCTGGACCTGGCCGTACGCGTGGTGCGTGACGAGCAGGATGCGATCGACCACATCACGAAGTGGAGCAGTGGCCACACGGAGGCGATCGTGACCGATTCCGTGGCGGTTGCCGCCCGCTTCACCGAGGCGATCGACTCCGCGGCGGTCATGGTCAACGCATCCACCCGCTTCACCGACGGTGAGCAGCTCGGCTTCGGTGCGGAGATCGGGATCTCGACGCAGAAACTGCACGCGCGGGGTCCGATGGGCCTGTCGGAGTTGACGTCGACGAAATTCATCGTGGAAGGTGACGGGCACATCCGCGACTGACCGGTCCGAGTCGGTAGAGTCGGTCCATGTTCAACAGCGCAGTGGTGTTCCTCAGTGCCCTGGCCAGCGAGACCGCCGAAGAGGGCGAGGCCGCCCACGTTTCTCCGTACTGGTACGGCGGAGTCACTCTTGTCGTGTTCCTGCTCCTGCTGTTCCTCGTCACTCGCCTGAACATCGACCGCTGACGATGGGCCAGGTGCGCCGCCGGATCGGCGTGTTGGGGGGAACCTTCGACCCGATCCATCTGGGGCATCTGGTGGCGGCCTGCGAGGTGAGGCACCGGCTTGCGCTCGATCAACTGCTCTTCGTCCCGACCGGTGACCCCTGGCAGAAGCAGAACCGTCAGGTCACCGCGGCCGAGGACCGCTACATCATGACCCTGCTGGCCACCGATCGGTCCGCGTTCGGCGTCAGCCGCGTCGACATCGACCGGGAGGGGTCCCACCTTCACGGTGGACACCCTGCGCGATCTGCATGCTCAGTACGATCCGGCGGATCTGTTCTTCATCACCGGCGCCGACACACTGGCCGGACTGCCGACCTGGCGGCAGCCCGAGACGCTGATCGAACTGGCTCACGTGGTGGCGGTGACCCGTCCCGGTCACGAACTCGACACCCTGCCGCTGCCGTCGTCGGCCCTGACGATGGTGGAGATTCCCGGTTTGGACATCTCTTCCACCATGTGTCGTGAACGCGTGGCGCAAGGGGAGCCCATCGACTACTTGGTTCCGGCCGCGGTCGTGGAGTACATCGGCAAACACCAGTTGTACCGCTGATGCACACGCGCGCTGTAGCAGCAGTGATACTCCTGGCCGTGGTGGTCGTGACCACGTTGGCCATTCTGTTGAGCCAGCAGAGCACCGTCACACCGCCGGTGCCCGACCCCCCTGCCGACCCCACCCGCACGCTGCTGGTGCAAGTGCGCGATCCGGGACTGCTCGCGCGTGGCTCGGTTCTGATGGGTCTTGACGATGCAGCGGCTCAACCAGCTCTGGTGGACTGCAGACTGGTGGGTGGATCAGATCGGTGTGCAGGAGGTCAGCGCCGCCGAGATGGGTCGCAAGACGGTGCCGTACGTGATGCAGACCGTTCAGGACCAGGTGCAGGTGCAGGTCAACGATGCGTGGGTCCTGGATCGTCTGGCCTTCGCAGGCCTGGTCGACGCCGTCGGGGGCGTGCGCATCGATGTCCCGAAGCAGACCGTCTACCTGACAGACCGCAGGCAGGCGGAAGTGCTCCCGCGGGGAGTGCAGAACCTCGACGGAGCAGTCGCCGCCGATTATGTCCTCGACGCCGCCCTGCGTGACGAGCAGGAACGGCTCAGCAGGTTCCAGTCGGTCTGGGACCAGGTCCTGCGCAGGTTCCCGTCCGATCAGGAGAAGGCGCGGACCCTGATCGTCTCCCTGGGGGCCCTGTCGAAGGCCACGATGCCGAACGAGGAACTGGCGCTGCTGCTCCAGGACGCCCGAGACCTGCGGATCGCCGACGACTACGCCCAGACCCAGGTGGTCCTCGCCGAGGACAACAGCGTGCGTGTGCGGCCCCCGCAGGGTGTCCGCAGGGCCTACGCGGTGGATGCGCAGGCGACCGGTGACACGGTGGGGGACATCTTCGGTGGATTCCCGGTGCCCCCCGACCCCGTGGCAAGGGTCCGGGCCGTGCAGGTGCGTGCTGTGACCGTGCCGACGGTCCGGGCCCAGCTACTGGCGCGGTCCTGGCAGTCGGCCTGGGGTGGTCGTGCGATCACCGACACCACCACGGTGAGTGTGGATCCGTCGGTGCCGGCCGTCGAGGTGGTCGGCCTCGAGCAGGCCTTGGGGATCGAGCCGACCGTCGAGGAGCTCCCGCTGTCGCAGGCGCGGGTCGCCGTGGAGGCCGATGATGGTCTTCCCGTCGGGTTGTGATCGATGATGGCCTGGGCCGTCGGAATGAGAAGGAGTCAGCGTTGACCATCGAGCCGGACACCAAGCACCGCGTGGACCTAGCTGCCCGCGCTGCGCTGGACAAACTGGCCACGGACCTGGTCGCTCTGGATGTCAGTGAGCACTTGGCCTTGACCGACGCGTTCGTGATCTGCAGCGGGCGCAACGAGCGGCAGGTGGACGCGATCGTGGACGCCATTGAGCGCGGGGTGCCGGGAGTCCCGGTCCGCCGGGAGGGCAAGGGCACCGGCCGCTGGGTACTCCTGGACTTCGGGGACTTCGTGGTGCATGTCCAGCACGCCGAGGAACGGGCCTTCTACGACCTCGAGCGGTTGTGGAAGGACTGTCCGCGGCTCGAGGTGCCTGGTGAGTGAACCGAGGCGGTTGGTGCTCTGGCGCCACGGCCGCACCGCAGTGGAACCTGCAGCATCGGTTCCAGGGCCAGACCGATGTCGCACTCGACGAGGTCGGCGTCCGCCAGGCCCGTGCCGCTGCGGGGTTGTTGATGGCGCTGCGCCCGCAACTGATCGTGAGCAGCGACCTCAGCCGGGCCCGTGACACCGCGCAGGCCCTGGCCGACCGGACGAGTCTGACGGTGGAGACCGACGCGCGACTACGCGAGACCGACGGTGGGCGATGGGAGGGCAGGCGCCGCGAAGAACTGCTCCTCGAGGACCCGGACACCTACCGTGCGTGGTTGGCGGGGGAGCCCGTGCGGCCGGGTGGGGACGGCGAGGGCCGCTGGGATGTCGGTGCGCGGGTCATGGCTGCGATCGACGACGTCATGAAGCGCACGAAGCCGGGCCGCACCGCGGTTGTGGTGACGCACGGCGGAGCCGCGCGCTCGGTGCTGTCGCCGCTACTCAATCGGCCCTTCGAACAGATCCGGTTCTTCGCCGTCATGCGCAATGCTGCCTGGAGCGTATTCCTGGAGAACGAGTCGCCCGACCACCCGTGGCAGGTGCTGGAGTACAACGCGCGTTCCCTGCCGGAACCGCCGGCCGCCGACGACTGATCCGTGGGTCGCTGTGATGTGGCGCAGCGCCGGGGCGCGGGCCTCAGTTGGTGATGTAGGCCTGCAGCGCGTCGCGTTCGGTCTCCAGCTCGGCCAGTCGCGCTTTGACGATGTCACCGATGCTCACGATCCCGATGAGGTGGCCATCTTCCACGACAGGGATGTGACGCACCCGCTTCTCGGTCATCAGACCCATGAGTTCGGCCGTGTTCGCTTCGCGGTCGCACGTCACCACCAGTGATGTCATGATCTGGCTCACCGGCTGATCCAGCGCACTAGAGCCATGTGCATGGGCAGCACGCGCGATGTCGCGCTCTGACACGATGCCGACCAGCGCGTCGGACGCGTCGCACACGACCACAGCACCGATCTTGTGCTCGGCCAGCAATGCCAGCAGTTGTGTCACTGAGGCGTCAGGACTGACCGTCGCGACGAAATCGCCCTTGTTGTTCAAGATGCTCGAAATCTTCATGAATCGGTCCCTTCCAACCGGTTGTCTCATCGTGCCGTGAAACCGGGTCCCGTGTCACCTGACTAGCGGGATATGCCGCTGTCGGTCGCCTGGGCGGTCAGGTACAGTTGTGTTTCCGAGGGGCTATAGCTCAGCTGGTAGAGCACTTGCCTGGCAGGCAAGGGGTCTGGGGTTCGAGTCCCCATAGCTCCACTCTCGTGAAACCCCTGGTCAGAGGCACATTCTGGCTAGGGGGTTCTCTATGTGGATGGGTGCTGTTACCCACGGTGTTACCCACGGGCGGCGTTCGTTCGCAGCAGCAAACCCCCAGGTCAGAGGCACATTTCTCGACCTGGGGGTTTCGTCATTCTGAGGCTGGTGGACCCACATGTGGACCCAACCGCCGCGTCGGGCGTTCCGATAGTGGCACACCACCGCGCCGTGCCATCGCGCGAGAGGTGCCCAGAATCGTGCCCACGGGGCATCGTGGTGATGACGTGCAGCAGCCTGGGCCGGTTCTACAGCCCGGTCTGATTGACCCCGTACGTCGCCTGCTTGGTTGTGAAGCCCTCGAACTCCAACTGTTCGATCAGCCCGCTGCGAGAGAAGTTCTGGAAGTCGAGGTACTCCTCGGCCTTCTTGGCGGCCTGCTCATTCCAGTCGACCTTGATGTAGCCGACAGCGAACGTGGCGTCCTTCTTCGAGTAGCCCTCGAACTCCAACTGCTCGATGAGGCCGCTGCGCGAGAAGGCGCCGAAGTCGAGGTAGTCCTCCGCCTGCCCAATCGCGTTCTCCTGGGCTCGCGTCAGTTCTGGCTCCTCGGGTGTCTGCTCCTCGGGCGTCGGCGATTCGGGGGTTTCGTCAGCGACTGCGCCGCTGTCCGCTGTTTCGGCTGCCTGGGTCGGAGTTTGCTGCGCTGTCGGCGTATCGGTGTCGCTTCCACCGGTCAGCAGAACGCCGCACGCAACCATCAGTGCCAGCACTCCAACGATCCCGACCCGACTCGCACATCAGGTGCATCCCGACCGTAGTCGGATTGCCCTGCTGATGACGTCGATGGGTTCTAGGAGCGCTTCTTCTTGACAGTCCACTTCTTGGTGTAGGAGTACGCGTTGTAGGTCGCTGTGGGGGGTGCGGTGAGTTTGAGCGTGACTGTGTTCGGCAGGGGTGGCGTGGTGCATTCGTCGAACCGCAAGAAGAACCGCACGGCCGAGTAGTAGTCGCTGACCAGGTCGTCGAACAGGAAGGACCACCAGTGCCCCTACCGAGTACATCGAGATGTGAGGTTCCCGGTCGCTGATCTCCATCGTCCTGCCTGGACCGGGGAACAATCGTGTGCGCAGAATGGACATGAGGGGAGGAGTCCGACCTGCCGCACTCCAAGAGCAGGTTGGGCGTTGGTTATGCAGATCAAGTATGGGGCAGTCTTGCCGCTTCCACCCGAGCAGGCATTCGACTTCGTGTCCAACCCGGCGAACTGGGGCACCTTCTTCGACTCGGTGGAGTCAGCTGAGGCGCTCCAAGGATGGGGCTCGCCGGGTGGGAAGGCGAGGATGGTCAACAAGGTCCTCGGTCGCGAGGTGGTCAGCGACCTCGAGGTCCTGGAATGGGACCGCCCTCACCGGTTCCGCTACGTGGCGCACAGCACGGACCATCCTGACATGGACAACAAACGGACCTTCGACGCCGTTCCGGGGGGCACCCGGCTCACGGGAACGACAGACGCCACGGCCCGACGAGGAGTGGACTGGGTCTTCGACACGATCTCCGGCCTGGCGGTTCGCCGGCTGTACAAGCGCGGGATGAAGGAACTACCCGGTCAAGCAGCAAAGGCCGCGCACCACGAGGACTGAGGTCTTCAGCCGGGCTCAATTCGGCAGATCCGGCAAATGGGGCTGCGCCGGATAGGGCCTCGTCGGCTGACGTGGCGCACGGTCCCGGGCCTTTGGCTGACCTCCGCCGTTTGGCGTGCGTCCTGGGGCGGCTGTGTCACGCGACCGACTCGGACTTCAGGTGCATCCCGAGTGCAGTTGGGCGGCGCTGGTGATGACGCGGGTTGGTCCTAGGAGCGCTTCTTCTTGACGGTCCACTTCTTGGCGTAGGAGTAGGCGGTGTATTGGTCGGTGGCGGGTGCCTTCAGTTTCAGGGTGACCTTGAGCTTCTTCCGGCCGAACGTCTTGATCCTGACCTTGCCCTTCTTGGTGGTCGTGACCTTGGCGTACTTCTTCTTCTTGGGTTTGACCGTGACCTTGGACTTGGCTTTCTGCGCGGCGTTGGTCTTCACGGCCTTCTTCAGCAGGACTGTTGTGCCGTTGTACTTGATCTTCTTCGGCGTCTTCACCTTCGCGGTCTGTGTCTGCTTCGCCGGGGTGACCGGCGTGACAGGTGGGGCGGTGGGAATGACCGGGGCCGAGGGGGCCGACGGTGCCGAGGTGCCGATGGCGTTGCGGGCGGTCACGGTGAACGTGTAGCCGGTGCCGTTGGCCAAACCGGAGACCGCACACGTGGTGCTGCTGGTGGTGCACCCGGCGCCGCCGGGGATCGCGGTGACCGTGTAGTCGAGGATCGGGGAGCCGCCGTCATCGCCGGGCGCGGCCCAGGACACCGACACCTGCCCATCGCCGGGCGCACCGGTGACCGCTGTGGGTGGCTGCGGCGCCGCCGCGGCCAAGACCGCCGAATGGTATCCGTCGCCGGCGATCGCGGTAACCGTCTGGCCGTTGAGCAGTCCGCTGGTGTCCACCGACATCGGCACCTTCGAGTCGGTGGTGGTGTTATTGCCCAACTGTCCGTAGGCGTTCTGGCCCCAGCAGTAGGCCCTACCCTGAGCCACGGCACACGTGTGGCGATCACCGGCGGTGATCGCGGTCACCGTCTGGCCGGCGAGCGTGCCGGTGGTGTCCACGGCCACTGGCACGCTCGAGGCGGTGGTGCTGTTGTTGCCCAACTGTCCGAACACGTTGTAGCCCCAGCAGTAGGCCTTGGAGTCGGCCACGACGCACGAGTGATACGCACCAGCGGCGATTGCGGTGACCGTCCTGCCGGCGAGTTTGTCGGTGGTGTCCACCGCCACCGGTACGCTCGAGGCGGTGGTGCTGTTGTTTCCCAACTGGCCGTAGCTGTTGCCGCCCCAGCAGTAGGCCCGACCATCGGACACCGCGCACGTGAAACTGCCCCCGGCGTTGATCGCGGTGACAATCTTGCCGGCCAGCACGCCGGCGGTGTTCACCGCTACCGGCACTTTCGAACTAGTGGTGGTGTTGTTGCCCAGTTGCCCGTTGCCGTTGTTGCCCCAGCAGTAGGCCTTGGCCGTCGGCCACGACACACGTGTGGTATTGCCCGGCGGTGATGGCGGTGACCGTCTTGCCGGCCAGTACTCCGGCGGTGTCCACCGCCACCGGCACGGGTGACTCGGTGGTGCTGTTGTTGCCCAACTGCCCGTAGAGGTTGCTGCCCCAGCAATAGGCCTTGGCGTCGGCCACCGCACACGTGTGGTATTGCCCGGCGGTGATGGCGGTGACCGTCTTGCCGGCCAATACTCCGGTGGTGTCGACCGCCACCGGAACGGGAGACTCGGTGGTGCTGTTGTTGCCCAACTGCCCTGAGGAGTTGTAGCCCCAGCAGTAGGCCTTGGCGTCGGCCACAGCACACGAGTGGTATTGCCCGGCGGTGATGGCGGTGACCGTCTTGCCGGCCAATACTCCGGTGGTGTCCACCGCCACCGGAACCTTCGAGTCGGTGGTGCTGTTGTTGCCCAACTGCCCCTCGCCGTTGTTCCCCCAGACTGCCATGCGACCCGTTGTGGGTGCGGCAACCACGCCCGGTGCCACCAGAATCGCCCCTGCGACCGCCATCCCGGACACCACCGCCACCGCAGTCTTCGTGATGAACATGATGCACACTCCCCACCAGGGAAGGTGCCAGACATCCACGCATGGGTGCCGACCCCAACCCCTCGTCGGCTACTTCACCAGTCTACCCCCGGTCACGAGGTCACCGACTGTCTCGCGACAAGATCCTGTCGGCCAGTCCACGGTCCGCGACCCACACTGGTGGCACTCGGCTACGACGACGACAAGGGTCTCGCCTGTCCGTGCCCGAGAAGCTGGTGCTTGCCGTCGCTGACCGTGCCATCGGCCGATCGAAGAGAGTTTGTGCCGTCGGGCGCGCTCAAGGGCGTGGTTTCGCTCGCGTAAGCGACGAACACTCCCCGACGGTGGGACCTCGATACCCTGAGGCCATGAACCGCAGGCGGTCGACAGCCCGCACTCATGGTTGAGTTCAGCGGCCCGGCGGGTAGTCAGCGCGCCAGCAAACTGGTTGTCATCGGGGACTCGCTGACCTTCCACGGGCCGGATCAGGCACACCCGCCCAGCGATCCGCGCCTGTGGCCCAACATCGCCGCCCAACAGTCGGACACCGGCGTCGACGTGGCGGCCGGTGTGGGGTGGACGGCGCGCGACGCCTGGTGGGCGCTGACGCGGGACCCCTTGATCTGGGGTGAGTACCTCCCGCGGGCGGCTGCCCTGGTGCTGGCGGTGGGCGGGATGGACGCGCTGCCAGCCGCCATTCCGACATATCTGCGGCAGGGGATCGCGTACATCCGGCCCGGGTGGGTGCGCAGGAGGGTGCGCGCGGCGTATCTGGAGGTGTCACCACGGGTCATCGCCGCGACCGGCGGGCCGTTCCGCCAGCTGCCCCAGAACGCCACCGACCACTATCTGAGCCGGATCGTCGAGGCCGTGCGCACGTGGTATCCGCAGTTGCCGATCATCGCGCTGACCCCCAGTCCGTACCGGGCGCGGCTCTACCCCGATGTGCACTTCCACCAGCCATCGGTTGCCGCAGCGAAGCGATGGGCCGACAAGAACGACGTGCACCTGGTGGATATCGGTGACGTCGCGCAGCGCGGGCTGGACGAGGGCTGGGTCAATCCGGACGGTATGCACTGGGGTTGGCAGACCCACGAGCAGATCGGCGGGATGGTCGCCGTGGCGGTCCAGCAGGCGTCGTTACCCTGTTAGGGGACCCGCCGTCGGCGAGGTCGCATTGCGGAAAGGACTCATAGTGGACGCGGTCGAGTACGACGTCGAAGCCATACAGAACCGATGGCTGCCCGTCTGGGACGACCTCGCGCCCTTCCGGTCCGGCAAGCCCGACGACCCGCGTCCGCGCAAGTACGTGCTGGACATGTTCCCCTACCCCAGCGGTGACCTGCACATGGGTCACGCGGAGGCCTATGCGATCGGGGACGTGATCGCGCGGTACTGGGTGCAGAAGGGCTTCAACGTCATGCATCCCATCGGGTGGGATGCGTTCGGCCTGCCGGCTGAGAACGCCGCCATCCGCCGGGGGGCGAACCCGAAGACCTGGACCTACGACAACATCGCGCAGCAGCGGGAATCGATGCGCCGCTACGCGTGCTCGTTCGACTGGGACCGAACGCTGAACACCTGCGATCCGCAGTACTACCACTGGAACCAGTGGTTGTTCCTCAAGATGTTCGAGCGTGGCTTGGCCTATCGCAAGGCCAGCTCGGTCAACTGGTGCCCCAACGACCAGACGGTGCTTGCCAACGAGCAGGTGGTCAACGGCAAGTGCGAGCGCTGCGACACCGTGGTGGTCAAGAAGAAACTGACCCAGTGGTACCTGCGGATCACCGACTACGCCGAACGGCTGTTGGACGACATGCGACCGCTGGAGGGCACCTGGCCGGACAAAGTGCTCACGATGCAACGCAACTGGATCGGTCGTTCCGTGGGTGCGGAGGTGCAGTTCGAGATCGAGGGCCGCGATGAGCCGGTCACGGTCTACACGACCCGACCGGACACCCTCTACGGGGCGACGTTCTTCGTGGTGGCAGTCGACTCCGATCTGGCCGCGGAGCTCGTACAGGGCTCCGGGGTGGAGCAGCAGTTCGCCGACTACCTGGCCGAGGTCTCCACGATGTCCGAGATCGATCGGATGTCCGCCGAGCGTCCCAAGACCGGCGTATTCCTGCAGCGGTATGCCATCAACCCGGTCAACGGCGAGAAGTTGCCGGTGTACGCATCCGACTACGTCCTGGCCGACTACGGCACCGGCGCGATCATGGCAGTGCCGGCCCATGACCAGCGGGACCTGGACTTCGCCCGGGCCTTCGACCTGCCGGTGCGGGTGGTCGTGCACTCCGACGAGGATCCGGCGCAGACCTGGGTCGCGACCGCCGATGACGGTCCACACGTCAACTCCGGTCCGCTCGACGGCTTGGGCACGGCCGAAGCCGTCGAACGGGTCGTCGAGGATTTGGCCGCCGCGGGTCGGGGGCGGGCCGCCGTGAACTACCGCCTGCGTGACTGGCTGATTTCTCGTCAGCGCTACTGGGGTACGCCGATCCCGATCATCCACTGCCCGACATGTGGTGAGGTTCCCGTCCCCGAGGACCAGTTGCCGGTTGAACTGCCCGATCCTGCGGGGCTGGATCTGCAGCCGAAGGGCACGTCGCCGCTGGGTGCCGCGACGCAGTGGCTCAACGTCGACTGCCCCGCGTGCGGCGGGCCGGCCACGCGCGACTCCGACACCATGGACACGTTCGTGGACTCGTCGTGGTACTTCCTGCGCTTCCTGGATCCACACCGCACGGACGCGCCGTTCGATCCGCAACAAGCGCGTGATTGGATGCCGGTCGATCAGTACGTCGGCGGCGTGACCCACGCGATCCTGCACTTGTTGTACGCACGCTTCTTCACCAAGGTGCTGCACGACATGGGCATGGTCGACTTCACCGAACCGTTCAGCAGCCTGTTGAACCAAGGCATGGTCGTCATGGACGGTTCGGCGATGAGCAAGTCGCGCGGCAACCTCGTGCGACTGTCCGACGAGTTGGGCGCGCACGGAGTTGACGCGGTTCGCTTGACCATGGTCTTCGCCGGTCCGCCGGAGGATGACATCGACTGGGCCGACGTGTCCCCAGCGGCAAGTGTCCGCTTCCTCACCCGGGCTTGGCGGTTGAGCGGCGACGTGACCAGCGACCCTGGCGTGGAACCTGCCTCCGGGGATCTCGAGTTGCGCCGCACGATCCACCGTTTGATCCACGAGGCCGATCATGCGGTCGAGTCGTTCCGTTTCAACGTCGCGGTGGCCAAGGTCATGGAGATGGTCAACGCGACACGTAAGGCCATCGATTCCGGCCCCGGGCCGGCGGATCCCGCGGTGCGGGAGGCTGCTGAAGCCGTCGCGACTCTGCTGTCGCTGGTGGCTCCGTACACGGCCGAGGACATGTGGGCTCGGCTGGGCCACGAACCTTCGGTCGCACTGGCCGGTTGGCCCGCTGTGGATCCGGAACTGGTCAAAGCGTTGACCGTCACCTGCGTCGTGCAGGTCGCGGGCAAGGTCAAGGCGAGGCTGGACGTGGACCCTGAGATCGGTGACGAGGACCTGCAGGCCCTGGCGCTGTCCGATCCCGCCATCGTGGCGGCTCTCGACGGTTCGACACCGCGTCGGGTGATCGTCCGGGCTCCCAAACTGGTCAACATCGTTCCGGGGTGATGCTGGGCCGGCAGGTCCCCGCGGGGTTGGGGCAGTGGGGCTGCGCCGTGAGCTACCTCCGGCATCGACCTCAGCAGGGCTCAAGCCTCTCGCCATCATGCGAGTGAGTGAACCCGCTGGCGAGCATTCTGTGGGACAACGGACAGAAGTGGGGATCGTGGGGAAGGATAGCGCCATGCCTACCATCGCCGTGGTGACCGACTCCACAGCATGCTTGACCGAAGAGCTGCTGGCGGGCAGCGGCATCCGAGTGGTTCCGATCCACGTCGTCGTCGAAGGCAGGACGTACCTCGACGGCGTGGATATCAGTTCCGACGAAGTGTCCGCGGCGCTTACCGGGTACAAGTCGGTGACCACGTCCCGGCCGACGACCGAGCAGTTCTTCGATGTGTACACCGAGGCCGCCGCAGCGGGGGCGGATGCGATTGTGAGCGTGCATCTGTCGTCCGCTCTAAGTGGGACCTACGATGCGGCGCGACTCGGTGCCAGAGACGCGCCGGTCCCGGTGGAGGTCGTGGATTCGCGCACGATCGCGATGGGACTCGGGTTCTCCGCCCTGAACGCAGCACGCGCTGCGCGTGCCGGCGCGGATCTGCCTGGGGTCAGCGAAGCTGCCCGATCGACCGCGGCAGACAGCCAGGTGCTCTTCTATGTCGACACACTGGAATTCCTTCGCCGGGGTGGCCGGATCGGCAAGGCGTCGGCCCTGCTCGGCAGTGCCCTGCGGGTCAAGCCGATCCTGCACATGATTGACGGGGAGGTGGCCGCTCTGGAGAAGGCACGTACTGCCAACCGCGCGCTCGGCCGGCTCGCCGATCTGGCCGTGGAAGCTGCCGGCGGCCGCAGAGTTCAGGTGGCCGTCCAGCACCTGGACGCCCCCGCACGCGCCGACGAGATGGCGGCACGATTGTCTGACCAACTGCGCACCGAGGTCGTCGTGTGCGAGGTCGGAGCGGTCATGGGCGTCCACGTCGGTCCGGGGATGGTTGCAGTCGCTATCGCTCCCGCAGGCCACCCATGATGTATCTCCTGGCGGCCGTGGTCGGGTACGCAGTGGGGTCGATCAACCCCGCTGCGATCATCGCCCGGGTTCGTGGGGTCGACTACCGCGCGGTCGGTTCCGGCAACCCGGGAGCCACGAACATCGGCCGGGCCCTGGGGCGCAAGACCGGGGTCGCGGTCGCCCTCTTGGACATCCTGAAGGGCTTTCTGCCCGCCATCGTGTTCCACGTGTGGTTGGGTGAGGTCGCGGTGGCCGAAGTGGCCGGGTTCGCAGCGGTCCTGGGGCACGTCACAAGCCCCTTCCTGAAGGGCCGGGGCGGCAAGGGTGTGGCGACGTCCACCGGCGCCGTCCTCGCGATAGAACCGATCTGGTTGTTGCCCGTTCTCGTCGTGTTCGCCGTCGTGTTCGGGCTGAGTCGCCGGATGGGGATCGCCAGTGTCAGCGCCGCGTTGACCCTGATCCCGGCGTCGATCGTATGGAATTCGGAGCCCAGCGAGATCGTCTTCGCAGCCGCCCTGGCCGGACTGATCGTCCTTCGGCACCAGAGCAACATCCGGGCTGCCATTGCCAGTCGGCGCGAATCCTGAACCGGTCGCACGCCAGCACATCACCCAGCAACCGTCCACAGCCAACCGTCCTCTGATCTCGGCCATCCACAGATCAGCCGTGCCCGCTTCCTCGTCGGCGCTTGGCGGCCGAGGCTGGGAGGGTGATGAATCTGGACCTGGACCGGCGCACGGTGGGACTGTTGGCGGGAGTGCTCGTGGCAGCGGTCGTCGCCACGATGTTCTTCACGGGTCGCGGACAGTCCGCCGAACCGGTCGCGCTCGCGTCGATGGCAGCCGTTCCACTCGCGTCTGCTGTGGCGACGAGTCCGAGCCCATCTGTTTCGGCGCAGTCGGAGGTGGTCGTCGAAGTGGTCGGCAAAGTCCGGGAGCCGGCCGTGTTCAGCCTGCCGGCGGGGTCGCGGGTACAAGACGCGCTTGAGGCAGCTGGTGGTGCCAGACCCGGGGTTGACACCACCGACCAGAACCTGGCGCGGGTGTTGGTGGACGGCGAACAGATCCGCATCGGCCTGCGCCCAGCACCCGCCGGTGATCCCGTGAGCACGTCGGGCAGCACGGGCTCGGGGCTGATCGACATCAATACCGCGTCGATGGACCAGCTCGAGCAGATCCCTGGCGTGGGTCCGGTGCTGGCGCAACGCATTGTGACGTACCGGGAGCAGAACGGGGGGTTCCAAGCGGTGGAGCAGTTGACGGAGGTGTCGGGGATCGGGGAGGCGACATTCGCGCAGATGCAGCCGATGGTGACGGTCGGCGCTGGTGGCTGACGGGGGTTCTGGCCTGTCTGTGGGCGGGGATCCTGCTGGGTGTCGCGGGGTTCTGGTGGGCCGCGCTACCGGGTGCGGGGCTCGCGCTGCTTGTCCGGCGATGGTGGGCGAGTGCCGCTGCGATCGGTCTGGTCGCCGGGATCTGCCTGGCCGGGATGCATGCGGCGTCGATCCACCACCCCGACCTGCAGGAGGGGGACAGCCATGAGCTGACCGTTGTTCTGACGTCGGCGGCCCGCAGCCATGACAGCCCGACCGGGCCGTGGTGGTCGGCCAAGGCTCGCGTGGTCGCAGGGGCCGCGGAAGCCACCGTGGGGTTGTCCGGGCGTGGCAGGAGCGAGGCGGGTATGGGGGACCGGCTGACGGCACGGATGGGCATCTCCGCGTCGCGGGTCCGGGGGGAGTCGGCCCGGCTGTGGGTCCAGGGAAGCCCCTGGATCGAGCCTGCCCAGGGTGCCGCGGCTGGGGCGCGGCGGCTGATGCGGCAAGTCGCCGGCGACACGGATCCCGGATGGCTGCTCTCGGGCATGTCCCTGGGCATGGACGAGGGACTCTCGCCGCCGGCCCAGCAGGACATGCGGGACTCCGGGCTGAGCCACCTCACCGCGGTGTCGGGGGCGAACTGCGCGGTGTTGTTACTGCTCGTTCACTGGCTGTGCGGGTGGCTGCGCGTACCGCGCGTCCCGCGGATGGTCTGCGGTGCAGTGGTTCTCGTCGCCTTCGTTGCGACGGTGGGTATGCAGCCGAGCGTGATGCGGGCCGCGGCGATGGCTGGTCTGGCGATGCTCGCCGGGCTCATGGGCGGACGTCGTGCTGCTGCCCACGTGCTGCAGATGAGTGTCGTGTTGTTGTTACTCCTCGACCCTTGGCTCGCCTACTCCATCGGCTTCATGCTGTCGATCGCCGCGACCGGTGGGCTGATCGCGCTGCTGGAACGAGGAGTGCTGGCCGCCACCGTCGCAGCGCAGGTCGCGACGTTCCCGATCCTGCTCGCGATCGGCGGATCGGTGGGACCGAGAACGGTGGCCGCGAATGTGCTGGTGACGCCGATGGCCGCTGTCATCCCGATCGTCGGTCTCGGATCCGCCCTGCTGGAATGGGTTGCCGGCCTAGGTGAGCCGATCGCGGCTGTGGGGCGCGCGATGTGCCACCTGGTCCTGAGGATCGCCGGATGGCAGGTGCTGCCGAATCTGACCTGGCTACCCGGCTGGCTGGGGGTTGGCGCTGGCGGCAGCGGTTGCCATGACCGCGCTCACTCTCGGACGCCGCCGCATGGTCGCGGTGACGGTTCTGCTCGTCGGTGCCGTCGGGCTGACTGGCCGACTCGCGGACGGCTGGCCGCCGGCGGACTGGTGGATCGTCGCCTGCGATGTGGGTCAGGGAGACGCGTTCGTCGTGCGGTCCGAGCAGCGCATCATGCTCGTCGACACTGGACCCGAACCGGCGCTCGTGGACGGATGCCTCGATCGCTTGGGGGTGGAGACGATCGACCTGGTGGTGATCACGCACTTCCACGCCGACCATGTCGACGGGCTCGACGGGGTGCTGGAGGGCAGGCGGGTGGGACAGGTGTGGATCAGCCCTTGCAGCGAGCCGGCTGAGCAGTACGCACAGGCCGCTGACGACCTCACGCGGCTGCGCGCCACGATCCCGGTCCCCGGAGATGTCTACGCCTTCGGTGCGGCGAGGCTGCACGTGGTCTGGCCGCAGCGCATCATCGCCGCCGGTTCGGTGCCGAACAACGCGTCGGTGAGTTTCGTCCTGGAGGCGCCGGAGGGGCGGGCGGCCTTCCTCGGGGATATCGAACCCGAGGCGCAGGCCGCGATCCTGCGCAGTGCGGACCTCGCGGCTGACGTCGTCAAAGTCCCCCACCACGGCAGCGCCCAGTTCGTGCCCGAACTGCCTGCAGCCGTGCACCCGGAACTGGCCCTCATCGGGGTGGGCCGGGACAACTCGTTCGGTCATCCTTCGGCGCAAGCCGTCGGAGCGTGGCAGCAGGTCGGTGCCCAGGTGTTCGCTACGGCCGAGAGCGGGGACATCGCGGTCACCGGCGACCGGCACGTCGTGGTCCGAGGGGTGGTGCGGGCACCGCTGGGGAGATAGCCGGGTGTATCAGTCGCGCTCGGATTTGAGGGGGGAGTTGGCGGGGCCTGTGTCGGATGCTGGATTGTTCGGCTTCGGCTGCCTACGCCGATGGAGCCTGTGCTCCTTTCGGTGAAGAAACGACCAGTCACTGCTCGAATCCTCCCCAACAGGTCCCCTCAGATGCCAAGGCGTGGTCGGGTTCACGCCTGATGCAGTAACTTGCTGGGCTCGCTTCTGGCTGACGTTCGTCGCGCGACGAGCCTGCACGAGCCTCAACCAACGCAGGATCCGGGTTCGCCGGTACAGGAGGTCTGCGAACGGTGATCAGCCGAATGTGTCGGCTTCGGGTCCCGCACCTTGCGCAGCGACGGCTCGCCATGGAGGGGTCAACAACGGACTGGCCCGACGCTGACTCGCCTTTGAAATCCAAAGGGGAGTATCAGTCCACGGCCAGCGCGATCAGGTCCCGCTCGAGCGCATGGACCTTCTGGGCGGCGTCGAGCTGTTCGCCTTCGCGCAGCCCGCCCTTGACGCGGGCGTCGAGGTCCGCGAGCAGGGTGACGGCGTGCGCCAACTGCGCGGGTTTCCACCGGCGGGCCTGAGAACGCAGTATCCGCACCTTCCAGGGGGGAGCGCCGACCTGGCGGGCCACGTCCGCGTCCGACAGTCCCGGGGGGCATGCCGAGAGGGCGATGAGTTGGCGCACCGAACCGGCGACCGCTGCCACGATCGCGGGCCCGGTCCTTGCTCCGTCGGCGGCGATCTGGGCCTGGCGCAACCGCTGCAGGACTTCGGCCGGGTGGCCGACCATCACCGCGTCAGCGACCTGGTAGCCGGACAGTTCGGCGACCCCGCGGAAGTACCGACCGACCACGTCGGCGTCGATCGGGTCGGTCTGACTGTCCGATGCCAGTTGGTGAGCCGCCGAACTCAGGTCGGCCAGGTCAGTGCCCACCGCCTCGATGAGCAGGGCGAGTGCGTCGGAAGTGATCCGGCGCTTGTGCCGTCGGAACTCGGCACCCACGAATTCGGTGAGTGCGCGTCCCTTCTTCAGCGGCTGGCAGTCGATCGTGGTGTCAGCGGCCTTCTTGAGCTGTTTGAGAATCGCCGGACCTGTCCGTCCTCCCCGGTGGTGGGCGATCACCGGGTTCTGGGTGGCAGCGTCGAGCAGCGCGTCGACGGCGTCGCCGATGGCGTCGGCTTCACTGATCACCATGATGCTGCGGGTACCGAACAGGTCCTCCCCGCCGGCCTCCGCGATCCGCATCCGGACGTCGGAGGCCGATCCGCTGATCTCCTCGACGCCCAGTTCCGGGTCGGCGCGCCGCCACTCGCGCACGGTGTCGCTGATGGCCCGCGCGGACAGGAACGGGATCGGAGCCGGTCAGCAGAACCAGGCTCATCGAGGCTCCTCCGAGGTCGACAGTGCGGCGATGAAGGCCTCTTGCGGCACTTCCACCCGTCCCACCATCTTCATGCGTTTCTTGCCCTCTTTCTGCTTTTCCAACAGTTTGCGTTTGCGGGTGATGTCCCCGCCATAGCACTTGGCGAGGACGTCCTTGCGGATGGCGCGGATGGTCTCGCGGGCGATCACCCGGGAGCCGATGGCGGCCTGGATCGGCACCTCGAACTGTTGCCGCGGGATCAGCGACCGTAGCTTGGCGGTCATCATCACCCCGTACGCGTACGCCTTGTCGCGATGCACGATCGCGCTGAAGGCATCGACCGTCTCACCCTGCAGGAGGATGTCGACCTTGACCAGATTCGCGCTCTGCTCGCCGTCGGGCTCGTAGTCCAGCGACGCGTAGCCGCGGGTGCGGGACTTGAGTTGGTCGAAGAAGTCGAACACGATCTCCGCGAGCGGCAACGTGTAGCGCATCTCGACCCGGTCCTCGGACAGATAGTCCATGCCCAGCAACGTGCCGCGCCGGCCCTGGCACAGTTCCATGACCGTGCCCACGAACTCGCTGGGGGTCAGGATGGTCGAGCGCACCACGGGTTCGTACACCTCGGCGATCTTGCCGCCGGGGAACTCACTCGGGTTGGTGACGATCACCTCCGTGGCGTCCTCCATGACGACCCGGTACACGACGTTGGGCGCGGTGGAGATCAGGTCGAGGTCGAACTCCCGCTCGAGGCGTTCGCGCACGATCTCCAAGTGCAGCAGCCCGAGGAATCCGCATCGGAAGCCGAACCCGAGTGCCGCGCTCGTCTCCGGTTCGAACACGAGGGCTGCGTCGTTGAGTTTCAGACGGTCCAGTGCATCGCGCAGCACCGGGTAGTCCGACCCGTCGATCGGATACAACCCCGAGAAGACCATGGGTTTGGGATCCTCGTAACCCATGAGCGGCTCGGCAGCACCGTGCGACAGACTCGTCACCGTGTCACCCACCCGCGACTGCCGGACGTCCTTCACCCCGGTGATCAGGTATCCCACCTCACCGGCGGCGATGGAGCCGGTCGGCACCGGCTCGGGGGAGATCACACCCACCTCGAGCATCTCGTGGGTCGTGCCGGAGAACATCATCCGGATGCGCTCCCTGGCGTGCAGCGCGCCGTCGACCACGCGCACGTAGGTGACCACGCCCCGGTAGGTGTCGTACACGGAGTCGAAGATGAGAGCCCGGGCAGGAGCGTCCAGGTCGCCCTCGGGAGCGGGGATCTGGGCCACGACCTCGTTGAGCAGTTCCTCGACCCCGTCGCCGGTCTTCGCGCTGACCTGTAAGCACGTCCGACGGCGAGCAGCCGATGATGTGGGCCAGTTCGGCGGCGTACTTCTCCGGTTGGGCTGCCGGCAGGTCGATCTTGTTGAGCACCGGGATGATCACCAGGTCGTGCTCCAGAGCCAGCCACAGGTTCGCCAGCGTCTGCGCCTCGATGCCCTGTGCGGCGTCGACGAGGAGAACGGCCCCTTCACATGCCGCGAGACTGCGGGACACCTCGTAGGTGAAGTCGACGTGCCCGGGGGTGTCGATGAGGTTCAACACGTAGGTGCGGTCGTCGGCCGCGGTGAACGGCAGGCGCACGGCTTGGGACTTGATCGTGATGCCGCGCTCCCGCTCGATGTCCATCCGATCGAGGTACTGCGCGCGCATCGAGCGGTCGTCGACGACGCCGGTGATCTGCAGCATCCGGTCGGCCAGTGTCGACTTGCCGTGGTCGATGTGCGCGATGATGCAGAAGTTGCGCAAGGCGTCAGCCGGGGTGTGGCCCGGGGCCGGGGCGGAACCCGGGGATGTCGTCACGTTCCTATAGTTTCACGCTGCCGACAACCCACGGGCCGGGGACCACACGCGTCACGTTATGCTTGGTGAGTAGCGGTTTCGCGCTGCCTGCTTTTGACAAGCACGGGAGATGGCACGTTCCGCCCCTTGAGACGAACCAACCGAAGGACAGTACGACACCGTGGCTAACATCAAGTCCCAGATCAAGCGCATCAAGACCAACAACAAGGCGCACGAGCGCAACAAGGCGGTCAAGAGTTCGCTGCGGACCGCGACCCGGCGGGTGCGCGAGGCACTGGCCGAAGGTGACCTCGACCGCGCCAAGACCCTCGCGCAAGACGCCGGGCGCAAGCTGGACAAGGCCGTGAGCAAGGGCGTCATCCACCGCAACCAGGCCGCCAACAAGAAGAGCGCTCTGGACAAGGCCGTGGCCGAGGCCCAGACCGCCTGACACCGGGTTTCCGACGAGGGGACGGCGCCGTATCGCGTCTCCACGCGTCGCCTCCGCGCGGAATTCGGGTCGATAGGCAGCGATATTTCTCCTGATCAGCGACCTCGTCCGGTCAGTGAAGACCTGATGTTCGATTTGCCCGAAGAACCTGCATCGGACCGTTCGTCCGTAATAGGGTTGCGCGTATCTATCCGCCTAATGCATCAGCGAGGGGTAACACAGTGGCCAATGTGACAACAGGGCGCGAAACACTAGGAGCGACCGCGGAGTCGGTCGCGCACATGATCGTGGACCGTGCACACGCGACACCGAACAACGAGGCGTTCCGCGCACCGACCGCCGACGACTCCAGTTGGCGCTCAATGACCTGGAAGCAGACCTACGACGACACGGAGAAGATCGCCGCCGGACTGCTGTCGCTGGGCTTGGAGCACGAACAGCGCGTCTCGATCGCCTCGGGCACCCGCCTGGACTGGATCCTTGCCGACTACGGCATCATGCTGGCCGGCGGCGCCACCACGACGGTCTACCCGACCACCAACGACTCGGACGTCGCCTACATCCTCAGCGACTCCAACACCCGTTTCGTCTTCGCCGAGGACGACACGCAGGTCGAGAAGATCCGCATGCACAAGGACGAGCTCAACGTCGAGAAGATCATCACCTTCGACGGTGCGGGCGACGGCGACTGGGTGATCACCCTCGACGACCTGCGGGCACTGGGCGAGGCGCACCTGAAGGACAACCCGGACGCCGTCAAGGAGCGGGCAGCGTCGGTGAAGGGGGACAACCTCTCGACGTTGATCTACACCTCGGGGACGACCGGCAAGCCCAAGGGCGTGGAACTCACGCACAGCAACTGGACCTACGAGGGCGCCTTTGTCGAGAGCCTGAACATCATCGGCATCGACGACGTGCAGTTCCTCTGGCTGCCGCTGGCGCACAGCTTCGGCAAGGTGCTGCTTTCGCTGCAGCTGCAGGTCGGGTTCGTCACCGCGGTGGACGGCCGCGTGCCGAACATCGTGGACAACCTCGCGGTCGTCAAGCCGACGTTCATGGCCGCGGTCCCGCGGATCTACGAAAAGATCTACGCCCGTGTCGCCCAGACCGCACTGTCCGAGGGCGGCGCGAAGGCCAAGATCTTCACCTGGGCCTTCAAGGTCGGGATCGAAGCCGCAGAGAAGGAACTGAACGGCGAGAAGGTCGGCGGCACGCTGGCCATGAAGCGCAACATCGCCGACAAGCTGGTCTTCTCGAAGATCCGTGAGCGTCTCGGTGGCCGGATGCGCTACATGATCTCCGGCTCGGCAGCGCTCAACAAGGACATCGCGCTGTGGTTCTATGCCGCTGGCCTGAAGATCCTCGAGGGCTACGGTCTCACCGAGACCAGTGCGGCCACCTGCGTCATGCGTCCCGACCGGATCAAGTTCGGCACGGTGGGTGAACCCGCCGCGGGTACCGAGATCAAGATCGCTGGCGACGGAGAGATCCTGATCCGCGGGCCGGGCGTCATGCGCGGCTACCGGAACCTGCCCGACGTGAACGCAGAGGCGTTCCCCGAGGGCCGTTGGTTCGCCAGCGGTGACATCGGCGAGATCGACGACATGGGCCGGGTGAAGATCACCGACCGCAAGAAGGACCTCGTGAAGACCTCGGGTGGCAAGTACATCGCCCCGTCGGCGATCGAGAGCCAGTTCAAGGCGATCAGCGGACTGGTCGGCAACATGGTCGTGCACGCCAATGACCGCAACTTCGCCAGCGCGCTGATCACGCTGGACCCGGACGCGGCAGCGGCTTGGGCGGCCGAGCACGGCAAGGCCGGTGCCTCGCTGTCCGACATCAGCAAGGACCCGGAGTTGGTCAAGGAGATCTCGGCCTCCGTCGATGAGCTGAACTCACGGCTCAACAAGTGGGAGACCATCAAGAAGTTCGAGATCCTGGACCGCGACTTCACCGTCGAGGAGGGGGAGTTGACCCCCAGCCTCAAGGTGAAGCGCAAGGCGGTCGAGACCAAGTACCGCGACATTCTGGACTCGATGTACAACTGATCCGCGTAACCGAAGAGGGGCGGCACCGGAAACGGGCCGCCCCTCTTCGTATGCCGGCGGCGTGGGGAGGCGAGAATTCAGCGCTACCGTGCGAAGTAGCCCGCAGGTTGCCGAATGACCCGTAATCTGCGGGCTATTCGGCAACCAGCGGGACACTTCCTGCCTCGGTCTGGTGTGACGGCTGGAGATGTGTTGCCTGCGACACTGGTTGGGTGCCAGCCCTGCCCGACGGCGATCCCGCGCCACCCGACGGGCGACTGCCCGCAGGACTCGACTGGACTCGGCCATTGCGTGCCTACGTGCACGTGCCCTTCTGCGCCGCACGCTGCGGCTACTGCGACTTCAACACCTACACCGCCGACGAACTCGGCGGGTTCCGGTTCGAGCCCTACGTGCGGGCGGTGAGCAGAGAGATCGATCTGGCCACGGATATCGCCCGGAGGCGACCGCTGGCCTCGGTGTTCATCGGCGGGGGAACCCCGTCCTTGCTGCCCGGTCGTCATCTGAAGACGCTCATGGACGCATTACGTGGGAGTTTCGGTCTCGAACCGGGCGCCGAAGTCACGCTCGAGGCCAACCCGGAGAACGTCTCACCGGAGGCTCTGATCGGCTGGTTGGAGGCCGGTGTGACGAGATTGAGCCTCGGCATGCAGAGCGCGGATCCTGCGGCCCTGACGGTGCTGCAGCGGGTTCACACGCCAGGCGCAGCGGTCGCGGCGGCGAGGTCGGCTCGCGCGGAGGGCTTCGAGCACGTCTCACTGGACTTGATCTACGGTGTGCCGGGACAGTCGCTGGATTCGTGGCGCAGCACGGTGGTATCAGCGCTGGCCGGCGAGCCCGATCACATCTCGGCCTACGCCCTAGGGGTGGAACGCGGCACCGCACTCGAGCGGCAGGTCCGTCGCGGCGAAGTTCGGCCCCCTGATCCAGACCTTGCGGTTGCCCAATACGACCTCGCCGATGACGTGCTGTCGGAGCACGGATTTCTCTGGTACGAGATCTCCAACTGGGCGCGGCCGGGCGGGCAGTGCGAGCACAACATCGGCTACTGGCGTGGTGACAACTGGTGGGGGTTCGGTCCGGGAGCGCACTCCCACGTGGACGGGGTGCGGTGGTGGAACGTCAAGCGCCCCGCTACGTATCAGTCGATGCTGGCTGCGGGTTCGAGTCCGGCGTCCGCACGTGAAGTCGTCAGCCCCGACGGCAGGGCGCTTGAGGAGGCAATGCTTCAGGTGCGCATGGTCAGCGGCATCCCTGCCGGCGCATATCCGCCGGAGCGCACAGAAAGGCTGCGCAACGCCGGGATGCTGGAAAACGCCGACGGCGCCCGCCTGCGCCTGACCCGCGAGGGCCGGATGCTGGCGGACGCCGTCGTGCGGGTCCTGCTCGGGTGGGACTAGGCCGCGACCGGCTGTCCGCGGAGCACCTTGTACGCGTAGGTGTGCGCTATGACGACCACGGGGACCGCCACGAACAGACCGATGCCGCACAGCAGCGCACCGACGAACAAGGCGATCCAGCTGAGGATCAGCAGCAGCAGAAGGTTGCCGACGTTGTCCTTGACGAACGAGAAGCTCGCCTTGATCGCGTCCCACGCGCCGAGGTCCTGATCGAGGATGAAGTACACGAAGAACGTTCCGAAGAACGCCACGATCAGACCCGGGATGATGCACAGGATGAACCCGATGAACGTCAGAATGCTCAGAATGACACCGGCCAGGATGATCCTGCCGAGCTTGTTGAAACTGAACAGTTCACCGAGTTCCAGCGCCCGGCCCTCGACCAGTGCAAGACCACCGCGGGCGAACGCGGCCTGGACGATGTAGCCCCAGATGAAGCTGATGATCGCGAACACGATGGAGAGCAGGACGGCGAAGAATCCACCGCCCGACGAGGTCACGACGAAGCCGTTCTCTCCGGTCACCACAGTGGCGTCCGGAGATGCGACGGCCTGCACCAGAACCTGGAAACCGTAGATCACCGCGCCGACCAGCAGGAACACCAGCATGGCGATCAGGATTGGACCGACGTTCTCAGTGAACTTCTTCCAGCCGTAGCCAAAGGCGTCGCCTACTGAGAAGGGCTTACCGCCGGCGGGCGGCATCCCACCGGGGTATCCGCCGGGGGGATAGCCACCACCAGGCGGCATCCCACCTGGTGGCATCCCACCGCCAGGCGGCGGGGGTGGGGGAGGCGGCGTGCCTGGCCCACCGGCACCTGGTGGCATCCCACCTGGCGGTGGAGGCGGCGGAGGTGGGGGAGGCGGAACGGCGGATCCACCGGGTGGTTGCGGAGGCATCCCGCCGGGAGGTGGCGGGGGTGTGCCACCAGGCGGACGACCTTCGGGCGGGGGAGGGGGGAATTGCGACACTATGTGCTCCTAATCCTTGTAGACCACGGCTTTGGTGAGTTTGTCGGACAACAGACACTGGCGGTCCTTGTCCCAGATCGGCCACAGCACGCCGATGTAACAGATCGCGAAATCCAGCCACAGCAGCAGCAACCGACCGAACGCGGTGCCGAAGCCGAGCGCTTGGCCCGACACCTGCCCCACGGTGTGCATCCCGAGGGCTCGCTTGCCCAGGGACTGCGTCGTCGTGCCTTCCAGGTACGCCTTGTTCCAGACGAAGTAGATGATTCCGATCGCCCAGAACAGCCAGAACACCGCACCGAGGCCGGTGGTCGTCGTGACGGCGATCCCGCTCTCGGTCGTGGTCGTCTGGGTCGTCGGGGCTGCTAGCAGGAACCCGATCCCGTTGAGAATGGCGATGGGTAGTACGTCGATGATGTAGGCGAGTACCCGCATGAACCAGTTGGCGTACTGCCCAGTTTGCTGGCCCATGCCGGCGGGCATGGCGCCACCGGGGGGTGGTGGCGGAGGTGGTGGGGGAGGGGTCTGGGACATCAGTTCCTCACTTCGTTGGCCGGATGCCGAGCGACTGCAAGACTAGTGGGCACGAAGTCCTGATCGTCGGATTTGCGAAGGGTGGTTCGCGGCGTTTCGGTGCTGCGCCGGACCGGTCGCGGGCGGTGGGTCCCACCAGTTCAGGATTCAGCTCCATAGCCCAGCACGAACAAGACGATGGTGCCCACCACCAGGGCTACCAACGAGAAGGCACCCATCAGTATCCCGGTGGTGGCCATCCCCGTCCCTGCACCCGCGGACTGGGCCTGTCGGCGCCCCTTCACTCCCAGCGTGATCGCTGCGATGCCGAGCGGCACGGACAGCAGACCGCAGAACACGAGGAACACCAGGCTGAGGATCCCGGTGGTCAGCGCGCCGACGCTCTGGGAGTTGTTCTTTGGGGCTTGTTGCCACGCGGCGGCCGGGTTCGAGGGCGGCGGTGGGGGCACACTTCCCGGCACTGGCACGATGGGCTCCGGCGGGCCGGACTGAGGGCGGTAATTGCGCCCGTCGTCCCACGAACGGTCATCAGCGTCGGCCATCGAACACCTCCTGCGATCGACCCTAGTCGGATCGCCGCGCAGGGCGCCGGAAATGGCCGATGATGTTGAGCCGTGGCCGGCGAGAGGTCTGCGGGCTCGGGCCCGAGTCGCCAGATGCGGTGAACCGAGCCGACCCTGCCCCGATCCACGGGCGCTTCGGCCTGAGGGGGAGTTGGGCGGGGCTGGATGCTCGCTTCGGCCGTCTGCGCAGACGGGACCCGCACTTCCTTCTGGTGAGATTACGACCAGTCACTGGTCGTAATCTCACCAGAAGGCTTCCCGGATGCCCTGTGCTAGTTGGGTTCACCCCGCGGGCTCCGGCCTGAAGCATCAGTCAACGATTCGGGTCAGCAAAGACCTGCCCGACGCAGAAGGAACATAGCCCGGACCGACCCAGCACTGACTGCCGCGGAAATCCGACGAGCACGACTCACAGCCAGGTCGACGTGCATGGCCGCATCCCGGTGCCCGACGTACACTGGCACTCAGAGGTTCGGAGTGCTAACCCCCCGGACCGGCGTCGAAAGGTGAGCATGGACGACCGCAAGCTCGAGGTGCTGCGGGCGATCGTGGAGGACTACGTGGCCACCCGCGAGCCCGTGGGTTCCAAGGTGCTCGCCGAACGTCACAACTTCGGCGTCAGTTCGGCCACACTGCGTAATGACATGGCGGTGCTGGAGGAAGAGGGCTACATCGTCGCCCCGCACACCAGCGCCGGGCGGGTGCCCACGGACAAGGGCTACCGGTTGTTCGTCGACCGCCTCGCGCAGATCAAGCCGCTGTCGCCGGCCGAACGCCGGGCGATCCACCAGTTCCTGGACAGTGCGGTCGACCTCGATGACGTCATGCAACGCACTGTGCGTCTGCTGGCGCAGTTGACCCACCAGGTCGCGCTGGTGCAGTACCCCACACTCACCCGCAGCGGCGTGCGGCACGTGGAGATCGTGGGGCTGGGAACCCGGCGGGTGTTACTTATCGTGATCGCCGACACCGGCCGGGTCGAGCAGCGCACCGTGGACAGTCCCATCGATGTCACCGACGAGGCGCTGTTGGACTTGCGGTCGCGTCTGAACGCCGCCGTGGTGGGTAGGTCTTTCACCGACGTCGCTCAGGCGGTGGAGACCATTCCGGAACAGACGCCGTCACAGCACCGGCCAATGGCCACGAGTGTGCTGGCGAGCCTGCTGGAAACCGTGGTCGAACGTCAGGAGGACCGGATCGTCATGGGTGGCACGGCGAACCTGACGAGGTTCGGTGAGGACTACTCGGTCACGGTGGGACCGGTGCTGGAGGCGTTGGAGGAGCACGTGGTCCTGCTGCGGCTCCTGCAAGAGGTGGGCAGTCACGACGACCTCACCGTGCGTATCGGGTCGGAGAACCAGGTTGAAGGCCTGGCCAGCTCGGCGGTCGTGACCACCGGGTACGGCCCGCACTCCCTGAGCGTTGCGCATATCGGGGTGCTCGGCCCGACGCGTATGGACTACCCGGGCACCATGGGTTCAGTGCGCGCGGTGGCGCGCTACCTGGGCCGGATTCTGAGCCAGTGAGGAAGACGATGGCAGCCGATTACTACCAAACCCTCGGAGTGTCCCGCGAGGCCACGCCGGAGGAGATCAAGCGTGCGTACCGGAAGTTGGCGCGCGAACTACACCCGGACGTGAACCCGGACGCCAGCACCCACGAGAAGTTCAAGGACGTCACGGCGGCCTACGAGGTCCTCTCGGACCCCCGCAAGCGCCAGATGTACGACCTGGGCCATGACCCGCGCGCCGGCGCCAGTGGCGGCGGAGCGGCCGGATTCGGTGCTGAGAACCTGTTCGAGGATCTGATGAACTCGTTCTTCGGCGGTGGCGGCGGGGGCAGTTCGCGCGGGCCCAAACCGCGCACCCGGCGCGGGCAGGACGCTCTTCTGCGAATCGACGTGGATCTCGCTGAGGCCGTCTTCGGTGCCGAACGTGAGATCACAGTGGACACCGCGGTCGGTTGTCCCACCTGTCACGGGGCCGGGACCGCCGAAGGTGCCCAGTTGACGACCTGCCCGATGTGCCGGGGCCGCGGCGAGGTGCAGAACGTGCAGCGCACGTTCCTGGGGCAGGTCATGACAGCGAGAGCCTGTCCCCAGTGTCAGGGGTACGGAAACCTCAATCCTGCCCCTTGCCCCGAGTGCGCCGGGGACGGCCGCGTCCGCACGCGGCAGACGATCAAGGTCGACATCCCGCCCGGTGTCGAGACCGGCACCCGGCTGTTGTTGTCGGGGCAGGGTGAGGTGGGCCCGGGCAACGGTCCGGCCGGCGACGTGTACGTGGAGATCGTGCAGAAGCCGCACCCCATCTTCGAACGTCAGGGCAACGACCTGCACGTGCAGTTGAGCATCCCGATGACGGCTGCTGCGCTGGGGACGGTGATACCGCTGCAGACTCTCGACGGCGAGCAGAAGATCGACGTCCGGCCGGGCACCCAGAGCGGCAACGTACAGACGCTGCGCGGCCTCGGTGCGTCCCGGTTGCAGCGTTCTGGCCGCGGTGACCTGCACGTACATATCGACGTGCTGACCCCCACCAAACTCGACGGCCAGCAGCGCGAGCTGCTCGAACAGCTGGCGGTGCTTCGCGACGAGGAGCACGTGGAACCCGCGGTCACCGAGCACCCGACCGGTCTGTTCTCGCGCATCAAGGAGGCGTTCAGCGGCAAATGACCGCTCCGCTCTTCTACGTGGATTCGGTTCCCGGGTCCGGACACGTTTCGATCGAGGGTCCCGACGCCCGCCATGCCGTTGGGGCATTGCGCCTGCGGGTCGGTGAGCAGGTGCTCCTGAGCGACGGCGTGGGAACAATGGCCGACGGCACGGTCACCGCGGCGGACAAGCGGGGCGGTCTCGAGCTCGCGGTGCTCGCCACCCGCCGCGAGCCCGAGCCCCGGTCGTTGACCGTGTTCCAGGCGATCCCCAAGGGGGATCGCGCCGACCTCGCGGTGGAGCTGCTCACCGAGGCCGGAGTCAGCCGGATCGTGCCCTGGCCCTCGCGGCGCACCGTCGCGGACTGGAGCGGCAAGAGTGGTGCCAAACGCGACCGCTGGCAGCGGGTGGCCCGTGCCGCGGCGATGCAATCGCGCCGCGCCTACCTGCCCGTTGTGGACCCACCTGGGTCGCCCACCGTCTCGGGCACGTGTCTGGTCCTGCATGAGCGGGCCACGGATTCGTTGTTCCGTTTCTCGCCACCGCCGGGACCGCTGACCGTGGTGGTCGGCCCTGAGGGCGGGCTGGCGCCCGAGGAGGTCGAGGCGCTGACCGGGGACGGAGCGGTGGCCGTGAATCTCGGCACGCTGATCATGCGCACCTCCACGGCCGGAGCGGCCGCCTGCGTGTGGCTGCGGGGCCTCGAACAGTCCGTGGAGTCATGACATGATCGCTGCTATGTCCTGCATCTTCTGCGCCATATCCGCAGGTGAGGTCCCCGCCACCGTCGTGCATCAGTCCGAGCACGTCGTGGCGTTCCGGGACCTGAACCCTGTTGCTCCGGTCCACGTGCTGGTGATCCCGCGGCAGCACTACCGCAACGTGGTGGAACTGTCCGCCGACCCGGCCGCGGCCGCCGAACTGCTCGAGGTGGTGTCCGAGGTGGCGAACGCCGAGAACGTCGCCGACGGCTTCCGGACGGTCTTCAACACCGGGGGCGACGCAGGACAGGAAGTCGACCACGTCCACGCCCATGTGATCGGGGGACGGCAGATGCAGTGGCCACCCGGATGAACCGTCCCTCAGCCGCCGACGCGGCGGTCTCCAGCACGATCGTCGTTCCCAACACCCACCCGATGGTCGCTCTCCTCGGTGCCAACGACGAGAACCTGCGGCAGTTCGAGAAGGACTTCGCGGACGTCGACGTGTTGGTGCGGGGCAACGAGATCCACCTGTCCGGCGAGGTCACCGAGATCGGTCTGGCGGAGCAGGTGATCGCGGAGATGCTGTCGATCCTGCGCACCGGACAGGCCCTCACCCCCGACGCGGTGGAGCGGTCGGTGTCGATGTTGCGCAGTGACCGCTCGTCCTCGCCCTCGCAGCTGCTGACCGCGAACATCCTGTCGACCCGGGGCAAGGCGATCCGGGCGAAGACGCTCAACCAGAAGCGGTACGTGGATGCGATCGATGCGAACACGATCGTCTTCGGCATCGGCCCGGCAGGCACCGGCAAGACCTATCTGGCTGTGGCCAAAGCCGTGCAGGCTCTGCAGTCCAAAGCGATCAACCGGATCATCCTCACCCGACCGGCCGTGGAGGCCGGCGAGCGGCTGGGCTTCCTGCCAGGAACCCTCAGCGAGAAGATCGATCCCTACCTGCGCCCGCTGTACGACGCTCTGCACGACATGATCGATCCGGACCGGATCCCGCAGTTGATGACCAGCGGCACCATCGAGGTCGCCCCCTTGGCCTACATGCGCGGACGAACGCTCAACGATGCGTTCATCATCCTCGACGAGGCGCAGAACACGACGGCCGAGCAGATGAAGATGTTCCTGACCCGGCTGGGATTCGGGTCGACGATGGTGGTAACCGGCGACGTCACGCAGGTCGACCTGCCGTCAGGGTCCACCAGTGGTCTGCGGATCGTGCAGAAGATCCTCTCAGGGATCGACGACGTCCAGTTCTGCGAGTTGACCAGTCGCGACGTCGTCCGGCACAAACTCGTCGGCGACATCGTCGACGCCTACGGCAGGTATGAGCAGTCACGATGAGCATCGACGTGGTCAACGAGACCGAAGCGGACATCGACATCGCCTCGATCGGAAAGCAGGCACGTTTCGTGCTCGATCGTCTGCGCATCCACGCCGGAGCCGAGTTGTCGGTGGTGTTCGTGGACACCGCCACCATGACCGACCTGCATGTGCGCTGGATGGACGAGCCCGGCCCGACCGACGTGCTGAGTTTTCCGATGGATGAACTCACGCCTCCCCGCGACGATGAGGAACCGCCGGAGGGTCTGTTGGGCGATGTGGTCATCTGTCCGGAGGTGGCCGACCGGCAGGCGAAGGCAGCCGGGCACGATGTGCGCCTCGAACTCGGTGTGCTCCTGACCCACGGCATCTTGCATCTGCTGGGATACGACCATGCCGAACCCGATGAGGAGCGTCTGATGTTCGGTCTGCAGCGCCGCCTGCTCGGCGAATGGCAGGCGGAGGTGCAGTCGTGATGCGATTCACGGAGCGTGTGTTCAGGGGCGACTTCTGATGGAGTACGCAGATATCGCGTTCCAGGTCGTCGCCGTCGTGCTGCTGGTGGCGGTAGCCGGTGTCCTGGTGGCCGCCGAGGTCGCCATCACCCGGGTATCCAAGCCGCGCGCGGAGGAACTGGTGGAGGGCGGCGTCCGGGGAGCGGCCGGTCTGCACGTGATCGTGGGGGACCGTCCGCGCTACGTCAACGTGCTGCTGTTCCTGCGCCTGGTGTGCACGACCTCCGCCATCGCGATCGCCACCCTCATCGGCATCGAGGTGATCGACGGCCCCCGGTGGTGGCAGATGGGCCTGGCGGTGGCGGTGATGGTCTTCGTCGGCTACGTGGTCACGGGGGTCGCGCCGCGGACCCTGGCACAGCAGCACGCCGAGCCGATCGCCCTCGCGGCCTCCGGACCGGCCCGGTTCCTGGCGGGGTTGTTGGGCCCGTTGACCTCCCTGTTGATCCTGCTGGGCAATGCGATCACCCCGGGCAAGGGCTACCGGCAGGGCCCGTTCGTGAGCCAGGCCGAACTGCGGGAGTTACTCGACCAGGCAGGCGCGGACAGCGTCATCGAGGATGATGAACGGCAGATGCTGCACTCCGTGTTCGAACTCGGCGACACCCTCGCGCGCGAAGTCATGGTGCCCCGCACCGAGATGGTGTGGATCGAGGCCGACAAGACCCTGCGGCAGGCTCTGTCCCTGGGTCTGCGATCGGGGTTCAGTCGGATCCCGGTCATCGGGGAGAACCTCGACGACGTCGTGGGTGTGGTCTACCTGAAGGACGTGGCCCGACGGACCTTCGAGAACCGCGGCTCCGAGCGCAACGAGCAGGTCGACACCGTGATGCGCGAGGCTCACTTCGTTCCCGACAGCAAGCGCGCCGACGACCTGCTGCGCGACATGCAGGCCGCGCGTGTGCACATGTCGATCGTGGTCGACGAATACGGGGGGACGGCTGGGCTTGTCACGATCGAGGACATCCTCGAGGAGATCGTCGGGGAGATCGCCGACGAGTACGACACCGAGGCACCCGAGGTGGAGGAACTGGCTACCGACCGCTACCGGGTCAGCGCGCGGCTGGCGGTCGACGATCTCGCCGAGCTCGTGCCCGTGCAGGTCAGCAGTGAGAGCGACGATGTGGACACCGTCGGTGGGCTCCTCGCGCGCAGGCTGGGTGTGGTGCCGATCCCGGGGACCCATGTCGACATCGACGGCTACCGGCTCACCGCTGAGCAGGCGGCAGGACGGCGCAACCGGGTGGGTACCGTCCTGGTCGAGAAACTGCAGAGCAGCGAGGTCGAATGACTCCTGAAGACGAGAAACTGCTCACCCTGGCCAGATCGGCCCGGGGCCGGATCGGCGCTGCGCAGGGCGCGGCGGTCCGCGACGAGATGGGTCGCAGTTACACCGGCGCGACGGTTGACCTGGCATCCCTGCGTCTTGGCGCGCTCGACGTAGCAGTTGCCCAGGCCGTTGCCTCGGGCGCCCGCGGACTCGAAGCGGTGGTCGTGGTCGGCGGTATGGCGCCCGACCTGTCGGTGGTCACTGATCTGGCAGGTCCTGGCGTGCCTGTGTGGCTGTGTGACAGCCGCGGGTCGGTCATCGGGGAGTTCACCTCATGAGCAGGTCCGGGTTCGCGATTCTGGTGGGTCGGCCGAACGTCGGCAAATCGACCCTGACGAACGCCCTCGTGGGGCAGCCGGTGGCCATCACCTCCTCGCGGCCGCAGACCACTCGGCACACGATCCGTGGGGTGCTCAACCGGGGCGACGATCAGTTGATCCTGGTGGACACCCCGGGGATCCATCGCCCCCGGACCCTTCTCGGCCGTCGCCTCAACGACTTGGTGCTCACCACGATGTCCGAGGTTGATGTCGTTGTGCTGTGCCTGCCCGCCGACCAGAAGATCGGCCCCGGAGACAGGTTCATCGCCGAGCGGTTGCTCGAGTTGAGGCGGCAGAAAATCGTCGTGGCGGTCACCAAGTCCGACGCGGTGACCCGGGACATGCTCGCGTCGCGACTGATGGAGGCCAGTCGGTTCGCCGACGCGATGGGCTTGCAGATCAGCGACTTCGTCCCCGTGTCGGGTGCTGAAGGGGACAACGTCGACGAGTTGGCCCAGGTACTCACCACGTTGCTTCCTGAGGGTCCCTTGTTGTTCGGCGATGAGATCACCGACCAGCCTGAGCGGGTCGTGGTCGCCGAGTTGATCCGCGAGTCTGCCCTGGAACGCCTGCGCGACGAACTGCCCCACTCGGTGGCGGTGGACATCGACGAGATGGGGATGCGCGAGGGCAGGCCCGACGATGATCCGTTGATGGACATCTATGCAGTGATCTACGTTGAACGGTCGAGTCAGAAACCCATCGTTCTGGGACGCCGCGGTGAACAACTGAAGGCCATCGGTGCGCAGGCTCGCGCGAAGATCGAGGCCCTGCTGGGGACCAGGGTCTATCTGGACCTGCACGTGAAGATCGCCAAGGACTGGCAGAACAGCCCTGGACAGTTGCGGCGACTTGGGTTCTGAAGTGGCGCTTGGCTCATGGTCGGGCACGTGGTAGCCGTTGGAGTTGTGTACAGGCGTTGGAGACAGGTACGCAGGTTGGAGTTGCGCGGCCTACCGATGTCCAACGGATGTACCGATGTCCAACGGATGTACCGATGTCCAACGGATGTACCGGTCCCGCTCGCGCGAGATCCGCACCACCCGGGTGGCGCGCGTAGCCAACGCCCTTGTCGGGCCGCCTACTCCGTCCCCTCGTTGAGCGCCGGGATGAGTTCGTAGCGCCGGGTGTAGGCGTCCACGAAAGCGATGACCGCCGCCGCGACCGGAATACCGATCAGCGCTCCGATGGGGCCGAAGAGCGCGGCTCCAGCGATCACCGAACCGAATGCCACCGCCGGGTGGATGTCCATGGTGCGCGAACTGATCCGCGGCGAGAAATAGTAGTTCTCGATCTGCTGGTAGACGGTGGCGAAGATGATGACCCATACCGCGTCCAGGGGGTCGTCGGACAGAACTGCGATGAGCGCCGGTAGCGCGATCGCCAAGTACGTCCCCACGGTGGGGATGAACTGGCTGATCAGGCCCATCCACAGGGCCAGCGGTAGCCAGAACGGCAGTCCGATGATGATGAAGAAGATCGCGGAGAAGAACGCCGAGATCAGGGCCAGGCCCAGACGTGAGATCACGAAGCCGCCGGCCTTGTCGGTTGCGATGGTCCACACGTCGTTGAATACCGCCTGCGAACGCTCCGGCAACATGGAGGCGATCGTGCGACGCAGCCGCGGGCCGTCGGCGGCGAAGTAGAAGGCGAACAGCAACAGTGTGAACATCTGGAAGACCGCGCCGATCGCCGAACTCAGCACGCCCAGCACACCGCCCGCGGCCTGGCTGGCGATATTGGCGACATCCTGGGTTCCGAGGTTCAGTTGGTCCAGGATCGTCGCCTGATTCAAGCCCAAATTGAATCGTGCGTTCAGGAAGTCGATGACGTTCTTCACGATGTCCGGAGCCGCCTGCACCAACGCCACGATCTGTGTGGCGAACAGTTGGCCGAAAGCGATGAAGAACACCGCGGTCACCACAGCCATCACTAAGAAGACCAGCATCGTGCCCAGCCCGCGCCGCATCCCGAACTTGGAGTGAAGCCTGGTCACGATCGGGTCGATCGCCAGGCCGAACAGCCAAGCCAGCAGCAACAGGAACAAGAAATTGCCCAGCGACTTCCAGGCCCACACGAACACCGTGTAGAAGGCGACGAGCACGAGAACCCCGGCGGCGGATTTCCGGACCCAGCCCGGGTCAAGGCGCACATGAACGATCCCGAGGGTCTTGGGCTTGTCCGTGTCCGGTGTCGTCATAGGGGAGAGGCTAGAGCACGCGATTCGGGTTCCCCGGCAGGCGCGCTGTCTTGAGTTGTGCCAGCCTCCGGTCCGCCGGCTCCGGTGCGACCAAGCCGGTGCGGCACCCGTCGTCGCCCGGTGCGGGAGGCACAATGACATGGTGGCCACCCGGATCGAGGATGCAGCGGTCGTCCTGCGTGCCTACCCACTGGGTGAGGCCGATCGGATCCTGAGCCTGCTCACCGAGGAGCACGGACTGGTCCGCGCAGTGGCCAAGGGCGTCCGCAAGCCGACCTCGAGGTTCGGGTCGCGTCTGCAGCCACTCAACCAGGTGCAGGTGTTGCTGTATCAGGGACGCAATCTGGCGACCATCAGCGGTGTGGACTCGCTGCGCCTGTTCGGCTCGCAGATCGCCGGTGACTACGTGCGCTGGTCGGCCGGCCACGTGCTGGCCGAGGCCACTGAGCGCCTCGTCAGCGAAGAGATGGAACCGGCCCGGCCGCACTACCGCCTGCTGGTCAGCGGCCTCGCGGCCCTGGCCGACGACCTGCGCGATCCACGTCTGGTGATCGATGCCTTCCTCTTGCGCTCCCTGGCGACCGGAGGATGGGCGCCGAGTTTCGCCGATTGCTCGCAGTGTGGGGCCGACGGCCCGCACCGATGGATCCACCTCGCCTCCGGCGGTGCGGTGTGCGAGATATGCCGGCCGCCAGGAGCGGTGTCGATCAGCCCCGGCACGTCCGCGCTGCTCGGTGCGCTGCTCAGCGGTGACTGGGCGGTCACCGCCGCGGCGTCCACGACGTCGCGCCGGGCGGCTTCCGGGGTGGTGGCCGCCTACTTGCAGATGCATCTGGAACGCGATCTGCGGTCGCTGCCCATCGCGGACCGCGCCTGGCTGTCGGAATTGTCCGTGAAACTGACCTCCGACGAGGACGTGGTCGCATGACGACCCAACCCCCGCCGCACCCCAGCGGCACCACCCCGCCGCCACTGGCCGCCGACCAGGTCCCGCGTCACGTGGCGCTGGTCATGGACGGGAACGGCCGGTGGGCGCAGGAGCGTGGCCTGCCCCGTACGGCCGGCCACGAGGCGGGCGAGGCGAGCCTGCTGGACTGCGTGCACGGGGCCCTGGAGTTGGGGATCCCGTGGTTGTCCGCCTACGCCTTCAGCACCGAGAACTGGCGGCGGTCCCCGGAGGAGGTCCGCTTCCTCATGGGGTTCAATCGCGACGTCATCCGCCGTCGTCGCGACGAGATGAACGCCATGGGTGTCCGCATCCGATGGGCAGGGCGCAGGCCGCGACTGTGGCGTAGCGTCATCCGCGAGTTGGAGGTCGCCGAGCAGATGACGGCGACGAACACCAAGCTCACGTTGACGATGTGCGTCAACTATGGGGGCAGGGCGGAGATCGCCGATGCCGCACAGGCCCTGGCCCGCGATGTGCGCGCCGGCCGCGTCGACCCGCAGCAAGTGACGGAGAAGACGTTCGCCCGCTATCTGTACCAACCGGCCATGCCCGATGTGGACTTGTTCGTGCGGTCCAGCGGTGAACAGCGGACCAGCAACTTCCTGGTCTGGCAGGCGGCGTACGCGGAGATGGTGTTCCTGGACACTCTGTGGCCGGACTTCGATCGGCGTCACCTGTGGTACGCCTGCGAGATCTACGCGGCGCGGGAGCGACGGTACGGCGGCGTCCCGCAGCCACCGGTCTGAGCAAGGGAGCTTCCCGACCTGGCTGCGCGGATCCGGGAGAGGTTGGCGCATCCGTCAGCAAACCCACGCGGGGCTTCTCAAACGGATCCGACGGACCCTCCCCGATGGCTCAGACTCTCGCCAATTTCCCCGGGCAGAACAGCCGACGAACGACCGTGCGCGCCTCACCCCGGACGGTCGCTGCTGCTCGGGGTGACCAGGGGGCAGTCCTGGTGATCGGCGATCTGGTCGGCGAGGTCGAGCAGCCCCTGCAGCAGGTCCTCTTCGGGCGCGGATTCGGTGAAAGTGTCCACCGGCACCGTGCCCAGCTGGTCGCGGCTCGCGGCGGCCTCCACCGCGGGCTGTGCCTCGAAGGTGTAGTACAGCGCGTCAACCGGTTGTCGGCCCGGATTCCACTGGATCAGCGGCACCTGGTCGAATGCGTAGGCGCGGGCGAGGTAGGTCAAGACCGGCGCCTCGACGACCAGCGTGGGTATTCGGCACGGATTGAAGATCTCCTGCAGGCGCTGGTCGACGATCAGCGTCTCGTTCTGGACCGACAGGCCGCGCAACCCGTAGAACTGCGACGCCTCGAAGGGCGTGGGACTGGCTGAAGTCAGACTCTTGGCGACGGTCTGGGCCATGGTTCCGACGTTGACCGGATCGAACCACACGAAGGGGTCGGGGACCTCCGGGTCCCGGGGGCTGGCCACCCGATTGACGTCGCTGGTCACGTCGATGACCTGATCCTGCGGAAGTCCCGCAGCCGCGGCGTCCACCTGTGCGTCCAGGCCCGGTACGTAGGCGAAAAGGTCCGCGTCGGTCCCGGCGACCTCGGAAGCACCGATCGGGACGACCTCGACGGCGTCTCCGCCCACCTGCTCGGCCAGCCACCGGGAGGGGAAGTCCACGGTCGCCACGGTCAGGACCGGTGGGATGCCGGCTGAGGCGGTCGGATCCGTAGCCGTCCCGACGTTGCGAGTGCAACCGACCAGTCCCAGCACCAGGAGGACGCACACGACGAGTCGGGGGTACGGCTTCATCCCCGGCCGGTGAGACGCAACCATGCGGCGCCGAACACCAGTGCCACGGTGACCACCCGCATCGCGCGCGACACCGGGGGCAGGATCGGCCACGACAGCGCGATCAGCCACGCCAGGAACAGGCCGAGGACGACCAGCAGGATCGCGCCGATTCCCGACGGCAGCAGCAGTCCACCGACGAGGAAGGCGGCGAGGCCGACCACGATCAGGGCCTTCGGTATCCGGTTCAGGGTCTGCAGCGGGCCCCGGCTCATGTCCTCGAACCGCAGGCGGGCCTCGGATCGGCTCGGCGGGCGGGCATTGCTCATGAATCCATGGTGACGCATCCGCCGTGACGGGGGGTCGCCACCCCGTCACGGTGGCCTCCACTCGTGGGCACTGGAGCAACCACACTGCCCAGCAGTGGAGGCACCAAACCGGCCATGCCGGACATTACGGGCACCAAAACCTCCAGAAGATGGCGATTTCCTGAATCCGCCGTCCGTCGGTGCCACCTTCGCGATGTGGTCCGCGTGCGCCGGGCGTGACACGCCGCGTCCCGACGGCTCGGTACCCTGGAAGGCGTGCCTACCAATCGTGTGGATTCCGTCGTCAACCTCAGCAAGCGGCGAGGGTTCGTGTTCCCCTCTTCGGAGATCTACGGCGGAACCCGTTCAGCGTGGGACTACGGCCCGCTGGGCGTGGAACTCAAGGAGAACATCCGCCGGCAGTGGTGGCAATCCGTGGTGCGCGGCCGCGACGACGTCGTGGGGCTGGACTCCTCGGTCATCCTGGCCCCGCAGGTGTGGGAGGCATCCGGGCACACCTCGGCCTTCGTCGACCCGCTCACGGAGTGCAAGCAGTGTCACAACCGCTGGCGTGCCGACCAGTTGATCGAGGCGTATGAGGAGAAGCACGGGCGTCCCCCGGAGAATGGCCTGGCAGACATCGTCTGCCCCAACTGCGGGAATCGCGGGCAGTTCACCGAGCCGCGGGACTTCAACGGACTGCTGCGCACCATGGTCGGACCCGTCCAGGACGCCGGCGCCGAGCACTTCCTGCGACCGGAGACGGCGCAGGGAATCTTCGTGAACTACCTCAACGTCATGAACGCAGCGCGTCGCAAGCCGCCGTTCGGGATCGGCCAGACGGGCAAGAGCTTCCGCAACGAGATCACGCCGGGCAACTTCATCTTCCGTACCCGGGAGTTCGAGCAGATGGAGATGGAGTTCTTCGTCAAGCCCGGGGAGGACGAGCAGTGGCACGAGTACTGGTTGCAGAACCGCTGGGACTGGTACGTCGACCTCGGTATCGACCCGGACAACATGCGTTTCTTCGAACACCCCAAGGACAAGCTGTCGCACTACTCCAAACGGACGGTCGACATCGAGTACCGGTTCGAGTTCGCAGGCTCCGAGTGGGCCGAACTCGAGGGCATCGCCAACCGGACGGACTTCGACCTGAGGACCCACTCCGAGCACTCCGGCACCGATCTGTCGTACTTCGACCAGTCGACCGGGGAGCGCTGGGTCCCGTACGTCGTGGAACCCGCCGCCGGTCTGACCCGCTGTGTCCTGGCGTTCCTGCTCGACGCCTACGCCGAGGACGAGGCCCCCAACACCAAGGGCGGGGTGGACAAGCGCACAGTGCTTCGCTTCGATCCTCGTCTGGCCCCGGTCAAGGCCGCCGTCCTGCCCCTGAGCCGAAACGAGGCATTGTCGCCCAAGGCCCGTGATCTTGCCGCCCAACTGCGCAAGCGGTGGAACGTCGACTTCGACGACGCCGGTCAGATCGGCCGGCGTTACCGCAGGCAGGACGAGATCGGCACCCCGTACTGCATCACGGTCGACTTCGACACCCTCGACGATGATGCGGTGACCGTCCGGGAGCGGGACTCCATGGTCCAGGAGCGCATCGGAATCGACGCGGTGGAGTCGTGGCTGGTGCAGCGCCTTCCCGCGTGCTGAGCCCCTTGGTCGTCGGCGACACCACCGTCGATGTCCCGGTGGTCCTCGCGCCCATGGCGGGAGTCACGAACCGTGCCTTCCGCAGGTTGTGCCGTGAGTACGGGGCGGGACTGTACGTCAGCGAGATGGTGACCTCCCGCGCGCTGGTCGAGCGCAACCCGGACACGCTGGCGATGTGCACGTTCGAGGCCGACGAGTCCCCGCGGTCCGTCCAGCTGTATGGCGTCGATCCATCGGTGATGGCCCAGGCGGTGCGGATCATCTCCGGAGAGGACATGGCCGACCACATCGACTTGAACATGGGGTGTCCGGTGCCCAAGGTGACCCGGCGCGGAGGCGGCGCCGCTCTACCGTGGAAGTTGGACCTGTTCCGTGGCATCGTCCGCGCGGCGGTGGACAACGCTGACGGTCGGCCGGTGACGGTGAAGATGCGCATGGGGATCGATGAGGACCACCTGACCTACCGTGACGCCGCCCGGATCGCCGCGGACGAGGGCGTTTCGTGGGTCGCACTGCACGCGCGCACCGCCGCACAGATGTACTCCGGTCAGGCGCAGTGGTCTGCGATCGCGGACCTGGTCGCCGACCTGCACCCGCTGCCGGTGCTCGGCAACGGCGACATCTGGACCGCCCAGGACGCCTGGCAGATGATCCAGCAGACCGGCTGTGCAGGGGTGGTGATCGGTCGGGGCTGCCTCGGCAGGCCATGGTTGTTCGGCCAGTTGGCGCATTCGCTGGGCTCCGGGCCCGCAGTCCCCGATCCCAGGAAGGCGCAGGTGTGCCAGGTGCTGGCCCGTCACGCGGGGTTGCTGGTCGAGGCCTTCGGTGAGCACAAGGGATGTCAGGAGATCCGCAAGCACATCGCCTGGTACTTCAAGGGCTACTCGGTGCGCTCTCATGTGCGACTGGCGCTGGCTCATGTGAGCACGCTGGCCGAACTCGACGATCTACTCGGGGTGGTCGCGGAGCATGAACCCGATCAAGTCCCCGACCTCGAAATCCTGGCGGGCCCGCGAGGCAGGACCTCGCGGTTGAAGCGTGTGGCGTTGCCCCAAGGCTGGCTCGACAGCCGAGGGATCGACGCCTCCCAGCGCGAGGAGGTCCAACACGCGGAACTGTCGGTCAGCGGGGGCTGATGCCGACCTTCGACGCACTCGTGCTGCGGGTGGGTCCACGGTTCGCGGAACCATGATCACTCGATGCTGGCAGGGCTCTGTTGGCGGTTCGATGCTCGGCTTCGCCCGCCGGATCAGGTGGGGCCGGCGCGCCTTTCGGTGACAAATCGACCTCTGAGTCGGATCCACACCAGAAGGCCGCGGAACTGAGTCAGGCAACGGCTTGCAGGCCGCGGCAGTTGGCCTGCGGACCTTCCTCATTGACCGGCCAGCAGGAAACTGAGGGAGCCTGCGGAGCCTTCGCATTCGCACGCTGTGGATAACCCCGAGATCCAACCAGACTCGTACACAGTCCTGCAGCTCGGATCACTCACCCGTCTGTCAGACTTGAGTCATGTCCGCCCCGGCTGTCGAAAGCCGCACGCCCGCTCGCGTGCGGTCCGCGGGCGTGTCCAGAAGATCCCGCTTCGTCGGTTTTCTCGTGATCATGATGCTGCTCGGTCTAGGGGCGGCTTTCCTGGCGCCCGTGTACGCCGGGTTCCGGGTCGTGAGCGATGGGACCGTGGACGACCGGGAGGCCACCGATGCGATCGTGGTCCTGGGGGCTGCGCAATACAACGGAAAGCCCTCGCCGGTGCTCAAAGCCCGACTGGATCATGCACGGGTCCTCTACCGGCAGGCGGTGGCGCCGCGCATCGTGACGGTGGGGGGCAAACAACCGGGTGACCGGTTCACCGAGGCCAGCGCGGGTCAGAACTACTTGGCCGAGCGCGGTATTCCCGCCGCCGACGTGGCTGCTGTGTCCGTCGGTCACGACACCAAACAGAGCCTGATCGCCGTGGCTGAGATGGCCGACCGGGAAGGCTGGCGCAATGTCACCTTGGTGTCCGATCCGGCACACATGGCCAGGGTGGACGCGATCGCGAAGCGGCTCGGATTCCAGACCCACCTGAGCCCGACCCGCAAGGGTGACGGCACGACGCTGACCGCCGGATACGTCACACGGGAAGCCATGGGCTTGTTGGCGTTCCAGACGGTCCAGCAGTGGGACACCCCGACACTGCTCGACTGACATGCCTGCAGACCAGGGGCAGGACGCGGTCGCGGACTCCGGCTCCGACGACGAATACGGCCTCGCTGACCATGAGCGGTACATCCCCGAGCCTGCGTACCCTGGCCGCAGCGACTTCGCCCGCGACCGCGCCCGCGTGCTGCACAGCTCGGCGTTGCGCCGTCTGGCTGCCAAGACCCAGGTCATCATGGCCGGTCAGGACGACTTCCCGCGAACGCGGTTGACACACACCCTTGAAGTCGCCCAGATCAGCCGGGAACTTGGGGCATCGCTGGGTGCCGAGCCGGACATCGTCGACACCGCCGGACTGGCCCACGACCTGGGGCACCCGCCGTTCGGGCACAACGGCGAGGACGTGCTGGCAGGGCTCAGCGACGCCATCGGGGGCTTCGAGGGCAACGCGCAGAGCCTGCGCGTGTTGACCCGGCTCGAGTTCAAGGTGTTCGGAGCCGAACGCAGCCTCGGGCTCAACCTCACCCGGGCGACGCTGGACGCGGTCATCAAGTACCCGTGGTACCGCCGCCCGGACACCTCGAAGTTCAATGCGTACGCCGAGGATCGCGACATCTTCGAATGGGTGCGAAAGGACGCGCCGGCGCAGCGGCGTTGTTTCGAGGCGCAGATCATGGACTGGGCCGACGACGTCGCCTACTGCGTGCACGATCTGGAGGACGCCATCGTCTCGGGCGCCTTCAGCCCCTACGCATTGTCCGATCCGGCGCGCAGGGCAGACGTGGTGGCAACAGCAGCATCGCTGTACGCCTCCGACATCGACTCAGGCGCTCTGGACGAAGCCGCTCAGCGCGTGCGGTCCTTGGAGTTCTGGCCCCACGACTACGACCAGTCGGCTCGTTCGCTCGGCGCGCTGAAGAACATGACGTCGAAACTGATCCGCAGGTTCTGCACCAGTGCACAGGTCGCGACGAAGCGCCAGTACGGTGACCGACCGTTGATGCGCTACCGCGCGGACCTTGTGGTGCCGATCCGAACGCGCGCGGAGGTGGCGGTGCTCAAGGCGATCACCTACGTGCACGTGATGCGGGGCAACACGGATCGTTATGAGTGGGAGCGGCGGGTCATCTCCGATGTCGTGGAAGGCCTGTTGCAGGGACGGCATCCGCTCCAGCCACCCTTCCAACAGGCCTGGGATACAAGCGATGACCCGCAGCGACGGTTGCGCATCGTCATCGATCAGGTCGCGTCTCTCACGGATCTATCGATCGTGCGCTGGCGCGAGGAAATGGTGACGTGATCGCTGCGGCCGACCTCAAGTCACCGATCGCCACGGACTGCCCGAAGCGCAACCCTGACGTCGACCGCGCCGGCACCCTGCACGCTCCTCACGTTCGCCTTCGGCTGGGCGGTCGGACTGCCGTCGTTGTTGAGATCGTTGGGCGCGGTGGACGTGCGTGCGGGCGTCGGTGGACTCGGGCTGATCGACGCACTGGGACTTGTGGAACCTGTCGGGGAGGGTTCGGCATTAGCCACGGGGACCAATGCGCACGACGCGAACACGGCAGCACTGCTTGCGACAATCGGTGTTCTCATGCCGGCGACCATGCCCACGCCACGTGAACGGAAACGCCATGTCACCCCGCTGTGGGACTCCAACCCGCTGTCTACACAAGCGACGTACGATCGGCATGTGGCGCGCATCCTGGCAGAAGACATCGCTTTGGTGCGCGATCGTGCGCGCATCGACGAGGTGATTTCCGACCAAGTCACGCTCAAGCCGGCCGGTGGCGGTTCCCTCAAGGGTCTGTGCCCGTTCCACGATGAGCGCAGCCCGTCGTTCCACGTGACTCCGGCCAAAGGCTTCTACCACTGTTTCGGGTGCCAGGCCGGCGGCGACGTCATCGATTTCGTCATGAAGACCGACATGGTCACCTTCGCGGAGGCTGTGGAGAAGTTGGCTGCCCGCTTCGGTGTCACCTTGCGCTATGCCGAAGGCGGACCGAGCCGAACCGGCCAGCAGGGCCAGCGCACCCGCCTGATCGAGGCGAACACGGCCGCGGCGAAGTTCTTTCGCGAGGCGTTGTCCTCACCGCAGGCACAACCGGCCAGGGAGTTCCTCGCGCAACGTCACCTGGATTCCGAGGCCGCCGAGGTGTTCTCGGTCGGGTTCGCGCTGCCAGGCTGGGACAACCTCGTCAAGCGTCTGCGCGCCGCTGGGTTCAGTGACGACGAAATGGTGACCTCCGGGCTGGCGCTGCGCGGCAACCGTGGGCCCTATGACCGTTTCCGGGGCCGGATCGTGTGGCCGATCCGCGACCTGTCCGGCGAGGTTGTCGGCTTCGGGGCCCGGCGGATCATGCCCGACGACGACGGACCCAAATACCTGAACACCCCAGAGACCCCGGTGTACCACAAGTCTCAGATCCTCTACGGCGTGGACCTTGCGCGAAAACAGATCGCCCGCAGCCAGCAGGTCGTCGTCGTCGAGGGGTACACCGACGTGATGGCCTGCCACCTTGCCGGTGTCGATACCGCTGTGGCCACCTGTGGCACCGCCTTCGGTGAGGAGCACGTCAAGGTGCTGCGTCGCCTGTTGCTCGATCAGGACGAACACCGCGGCGAGGTGATCTTCACGTTCGACTCCGATGAGGCAGGGCGCAAGGCCGCGCTGCGCGCGTTCGACGTGGACCAGAAGTTCGTCGGGCAGACCTTCGTGGCGGTGACCGGTCAGGGCATGGATCCCTGCGACCTGCGCATCGCCTCCGGCGACGAGGCGGTCCGCGATCTCGTCAGCGGACGGATCCCGCTGGTCGAGTTCGTGATCCGGTCCAAGATCGACGGGTTCGACCTCGACAGTGCGGAAGGCCGGACCAACGCCTTGCGGGCGGCGGCACCGGTGATCGGCTCGATCCCCGACCGGATCCTGCGCTCGGAGTACGTGCGGCGCATGGCTGGTTGGACCGGCGTGGATCAGGCGATGGTGTCCGAAGCGGTCCGGCAGGCCAGCCGCGGAGCGAAGCCGTCGAGCCGGCCGGCCGATCCCGCGCCCGTTCCCGACGAGCGGGACCCGGCAGCGCTGGTCGAGAGGGAGTCGCTCAAACTGGCCCTGCAATCCCCGGAACTGGTCCACAGCTGGTTCTCCAGCGTGCAGCCCGCGGCGTTCACCGGGCAGGTGTACGCGCAGGTCTACGCGGCCGTCGCCGCTGCCGGTGGGCCTCCGTCCGAGCCCGACGAGCAGTGGATCGCCGCGGTGCTGGACCACTGCCCGGACGATTCGGTGCGTACCGCTGTGCGCGCCCTGGCGGTGGAATCCCCGCGGGCCCTGTTCGGGAACACTGACACCAAGGTGAACGGCAAGTTCGCGGTGAACGTGTTGTCCCGGCTGCTCGAGCTCGATGCCGGACGTCGACTGAGCGAGGTCAAGTCGAAACTGCAGCGGATCAACCCGATCGAATCCGATGCCGAGTACCGGCGGCTGTTCGCCGATGTCTTGGCGCTCGAGCAGTACCGGCGCGATCTGCGCGAAGTCCTGGTCGGTGAGCTGTGAGACTGCGACGGATTCCCGCCGAGGTGCAGGAGCTGGCCGGTGAGCAGCGGGTGCTGGCATGGGCGGCGGTGGACGACGGTTGGGTCGTGACCACCCACGACCGGCTGCTGCTGCCCGGCCGGGAGCCCGTGGGCTGGCAGGACGTGGTGCGGGCCGCGTGGGAGGACCCGGTGCTCGAAGTGCAGGTGCCGGGCGGAATCGTGCGGCTGGTGCTCGACGCGCCCGGGAACATCCCGGAGGTCGTCAACGAGAGGGTGAAGGCCAGCGTCCTGGTGCAGCAACACGTTGCGCTGATCGGGGACAAGGGCGTGCGCCTGGTGGCCCGGCGCAAGCCGGGGGATACCGCCATCATGTGGCGGGTCACCTTCGACGCCGGGGTGGATCCGAACGACCCCATTGTCCGAGCTGCGGCCGACGACGCCCTTGCGGAACTGCGTGCCAGCTTGGGTCTGTGAGGTCGGCGCGCCAGACGGTTGGGGTGCCGACACACCGGTCTCAGCAATTGCAGCACCCGTTGGTCCGTTGGTGGGAATACGATCGGGTGCATGACACAGGATCCCAGCGAAAACCTGCCTGAACCGCTCGCGCCGCAGGACCGGACCTACCAGCAGGAGTGGATGGACCCGCAGGTGGCCACCCTGGACCCGGGTCGGATCGTGGGCAAGGCAGTCCTGACCCTTGCGGTGATCACGGGGGTCTTCGGAGCCATCATGCTGTTCTGGCCCGGTGCCACGGTCCGGGTGGTGGCGATCCTCTTCGGCTTCTGGCTGATCCTGTCCGGGGTGATCATGCTGGTGCAGGCGATCGGCTCCCGGGGCAACGCTTTCCTGCGCGCATTGCTGGGAATAGGTGGTGTTCTGTCGCTGGTCATCGGCGGTATCTGCGTGGTCAACGGCGACGCCTCGGAGCGGATCCTCGTGCTCTTCGTGGTCATCGGATGGCTGGCCAACGGGATCGCCTACTTGATCGTGGGACTGCGCAACAAACAATCCGCCAGTCGCGGCTTCTACCTGTTCTTCGGGACCCTGCAGGTGGTGCTGGCCCTGCTGATCATCGCCTGGCCCTCGGCGACCGTGACCGTGCTCGTGCGGGTGATCGGGATCGGCCTGCTCATCACCGCAGCGTTCGGGGTGTGGGCGTCCAACCGCATCCGCAAGGCGGGATCCGACGGGCAGGTCGTGATCGTCAGCCAGTAACGGCGCATACCCTCAACGATGTCCGGAGGTCCGTGACCGTCAGTCGACGATGCTCGCGTGAGGGACCTCGTCCAGCACCTCCAGGGCACACGCGGCGTCGTCTTCGGCGTAGGTGACGACCGGTCCGCGGTGCCCGTCGAGTGGTCGCAGCCAGGGCACCGAATGTTCCATGGTGAGGGTCCCGCCGGACAACGTCGCCACCTGCTGGAAGCCCAGGCCCTTCAAGATCCGGTAGGCCAGGTAGGACCGAAAGCCGGATCGGCAGTAGATGTAGACCGGCCTATCCCGGTCGATCTGCGTGTGGCGCTCACGCAGTTCCTGCACAGGGATGTTGACCGACAAGGGCAAAGCGCATTCACTGTTCTCGCGCTCGGTGCGCACGTCGAGGATCACCGCGTCGTGAGGCAGGTTCCCCCAGTCCTGGGGGTACCAGAGTTCGATGGTGCCGTCGAGCAGATTGCTGCCCTGGAAGCCCGCCATGTTGATCGGGTCCTTCGCCGATCCGTAGGGGGGAGCGTAGGCCAGTTCCAGCTCCGCGAGGTCCCACACCGTCAGCCCGGCCCGTACCGCGACCGCCAGGACGTCGATGCGCTTGTCCACGCCGTCGTATCCGACGACCTGACCGCCGAGGACCCGGCCGTCGTCGGCCGCGAACAGCAGTTTCAGGTGCATCGCCGCGGTTCCCGGGTAGTACGAGGCGTGGCCGTTCGGGTGCACGTACACCTTGCGGTAGTCGATCCCGTTACGTCGCAGGACCTTCTCGTTGGCCCCGGTGCCGCCCGCGGTCAGGTCGAAGACCTTCACGATGGCGGTTCCCTGGGTCGTGGTGTAGCGAGCGTCCCGGCCGAACATGTGGTCGGCGGCGATGCGGCCCTGGCGGTTCGCCGGTCCGGCCAGCGGCACCACGGTCGGTTGGCCGGTCACCGTGTCGGTGACCTGCACCGAGTCCCCGACCGCATACACGTCCGGGTCGGAGGTCAGTTGGTGGGCGTCCACCACGATCGCGCCGCGCTCGGTGGTGCGCAACCCGGCGAACCGGGCGAGACTGGATTCCGGGACGACCCCGATGGCCAGGACGACGAGGTCGGCTGGCAGGACGCCGTCGGAGGTGAGCACCGAGGTGTCGGTGAAGCCTTCGGCCTTGGCGCCGAGGTGCAATTGCACGCCGTTGCGAGCCAGTTCCGCCTGGACCTGCTGCGCCATCTCCGGGTCGAGAGGTCCCATGACTTGATCGGCGGCTTCGAGCAGGGTCACCTGCCAGTCGCGGTGTCGCAGCGCCTCGACCATCTCGATGCCGATGTAGCCGCCGCCGATGACCACGGCCCGGCCGCGGCCCGCGTCGACGACTGCCTTGATCCGGTCCATGTCCTCGAGGTTGCGCAATGTGTGCACCAGGGGACTGTCGATGCCGGGCAACGACGGCTGCACCGGCTTGGCCCCGGTGGCCAGCACCAACTTGTCGTACGGGAGCTGATACGTGCGGCTCGCCTTCGAGGTCGCGAACCTGCACGATCTTGCCCGAGGTGTCGACGGCGACGACCTCGTTGGCGACTCTGACGTCGAGGTTCAGATTGGCGGCCAGGCTCGCAGGTGTCTGGACGAGCAACTCGTCGCGGTCGGGGATGTCCCCGCCGATGTGGTACGGCATGCCGCAGTTGGCGAAGGACACGTACGCGTCACGTTCCAGGACCACGATGTGGGCGTCCTCGGACAGCCGTCTGGCACGTGCTGCCGCCGACATCCCGCCTGCCACACCACCGACAACAACGATCCTCTTGGGTCCCATCGGTCCTCCCTCAGCGCCGGTGCCGGCCGAGCCGGATCGGGTTCTCCGGCGACGGGCCGGAGCGCGGGCTTTCCGATCGTCAACTCTAGGGCAGTGACCGTGCTGCTGCGCACCCGCCGGGACGGCCCGCGCAAAAGCCGACGGCTGGGGCGAGGATAGGGCCATGCGCGCTGCGGATCTCGACATCTCCGAACAGATCAGCCTGCTGTCCGGCAGCACGTTCTGGCTCACCCAGCCCTTGCCGGACCACGCAGTGCCGGCGGTGATGCTCAGCGACGGCCCGCACGGACTGCGTGCCCAGACAGGAACGGGGGAGAACCTGGGCCTGAGCGGGAGCCTGCCGGCGACGTGTTTCCCGACCGCTGTGACGATCGCCAGTTCCTGGGATCCGGGATTGATCGAGGAGGTCGGCCGGGCGGTCGGCGCGGAGGCCCGGGCGCTGGGGGTGTCCGTGGTGCTCGGTCCGGGGCTGAACATCAAGCGTCATCCGCTGTGCGGGCGCAACTTCGAGTACCTGTCGGAGGATCCGCTGCTCAGCGGGCACCTGGCGACGGCGATGGTGCGCGGCATCCAGAGTCAGGGGGTCGGGGCCTGCCTGAAGCATTTCGCGGTGAACAACCAGGAATCCCACCGGCTAGTGGTGGATGCCGTCGTCGACGAAAGAACCCTGCGGGAGATGTATCTGTCCGGCTTCGAGTATGCGGTCCAGCACTCGTCGCCGTGGTCGGTGATGGCTGCGTACAACCAGGTGAACGGCACCTACTGCTGCGACAACGAGTACTTGCTCACCGGCATTCTGCGCGACGAGTGGGGTTTCGAAGGGCTGGTGATGAGCGACTGGGGCGCCACCAACGACCGGGTCGCAGGGGTGCGTGCCGGGATGGACCTCGAGATGCCAGGAAGTGGCGGTGCCTTCGACGAAGCCGTTGAACGCGCAGTGACTGACGGTCAATTGACCCCGGCGCAGGTTGCAGCGTGTGCCGACCGGGTCCTGGACCTGGTCGAGAGGAGTCCCCGGGTTCAAGGCGCTCCTGCCAATCTGGGCGATCACGACGCGCTGGCACGGCGTGCGGCCGCGCAGAGTTCCGTCCTGTTGACCAACGACGGGATTCTGCCGCTCGACCGGGGAGCCACCGTCGCTCTGATCGGGGCCTTCGCCGAGCACCCGCGTTTCCAGGGCTCGGGCAGTTCCCTGGTCAATCCGACCCGCGTCACCACCGCCGCCCAAGCCATGGCAGAAAGCGCAGTCACGTTCGCGTATGCACCCGGCTACGACCCTCAGGTCTCCGGGCGCGACGATCGACTGATCGGCGAGGCCGTAGCCCTTGCCCGGGAGTCCGATGTGGCGGTGGTGCTCGCCGGTCTTCCCGGCAGCTACGAGAGTGAGGGCTTCGACCGCTCGGACATGAACCTGCCGGCCCAGCACGACGCCCTGATCGAAGCGGTCTGCCAGGCCAATCCGCGCACCGTGGTCGTGCTTTCGAACGGCGCACCGGTGGCGATGCCGTGGGTGGCCGCGCCGGCGGCCATCCTGGAGTCCTACCTCGGTGGTCAGGCCAGTGGCGCGGCGCTGGTCGATGTTCTCTACGGGGATGTCGAACCCGGCGGCCGGCTCGCCGAGACGTTCCCGGTTCGGCAAACCGACCTGGCCAGCGACCGCAACTTCCCGGGCCAGCCACACCAGGTCCAGTACCGGGAGGGGTTGCATGTCGGATACCGACACCTCACCAGCGCCGGAATCGCGCCACTGTTCGCGTTCGGTCACGGACTGGGGTACACGACCTTCGAGATGGGAGCACCCTCGCTGGATCGGACGTCGATTACCCACGACGAACCCGTCATGGTCGAAACTGCCGGTCACCAACACCGGTTCGCGGCCGGGCAGCACCGTGGTCCAGGTCTATCGGCGCGACCGGACCGGTCGGGTGCCCAGGCCGAGACGGGAACTGGCGGGTTTCGTGAAGGTGCATCTGGACGCGGGGGCTTCGACCGAGGTGACCGTGGTCGTGCAGCCTCGATCGTTCGCGTTCTACGACGTGCAGTCGAGGACCTGGCAAACCCCGCAAGGGGAGTACGACGTGGAGATCGGGTGGTCGAGTGAGGACATCGTCCAGGTGGCCGGTCTCGCAGTCACCGACGGTTTCACCGGGCACGTGGAGACACGCTGCACTCGCTGCGTAGCGCCTCCTGTGCGCCCGGTTCGTCCCTACAGTCGCGTGTCGACGATCGGCGAGATCTCAGGGCATCCCCTGGGCAGGCTGCTGCGAACAGTTGTGCTTCGGGTGGGCGGGTACCAGTCGGCCGAGGACGCGGCGACGGCGACCATGATCGAGCGGTCGGTCGATGAGATGCCATTGCGGACAGTGGCCCTGTTCTCGCAGGGCAAGGTCAACCTGGGGATGATCGATGGTCTGATCGACGTCCTCAACGGCCGGCCCGGTGCCGCGATGGGGCGGACGGGACGTTCGATCGGCCGGGCGTTGCGTCGACTGTTGACGCGACCGACGGGCTGACCGACAGGCATCGGCGGCGCGTGGCGTCTGGATGTCGTGCGGCCTGGGGGTCGCGGTCGTCGCCTGGGTGGCCGCGACCAACTTCCCGGGACAAGCCGCGGGCTTCGGCAGGTATTGCCACCCTGGACTGACAGTTGTCGTTCGGGCTGGCCTGAACGACGAGTTGGCAGTCCAGGTGAACACGAGTGTGATACTTGCCGGTGGAAAGGTCACCGCGATGACGGCCGGAGACCTACATTCTTGTGCCGGGCCGACGGCAAGATCTCCTGCTGGGGCGGCAACTCTCTACGGGCGGCTCGGGACAACAGCACCACGAACTCTGCGATGGCGGTGCCGGTCGCCGTGAACACTGCCGTAGTGCTGGCCGGCAGAACGGTTACCGCGATCCGATCGTGCATTAGGTGATCCATTCGGCGTCCAGGTCCAGGCCGTCGAATATCTCTTGGAGTTCAGCAGGGGGCTGTAACTGCCGTCCGCGTTGTGGAATTGGTCGGTTGGTACTCGTGCTTGTCGTGTCGATTGGGTTTCAGAAACGCCATGGAAACGGCAACGGCTCGTCGTCGGCAAGTCATGCGGCCTGAGCGGACCGGGGCGGTACGCCATGTCGGCGGCTAGGACCGGGCACCGTGGCGGGTGGAGGCTACTAAGTCGCCGACAGGTGGGTCGTTTGCGTGTAGCTTCGGCGCCTCTGGGGTGTTTCCGGCGCGGGTTCTCCCGGATGTCTGCAGACGCGCGCAACGCAGCGGCGGGGAGGGCTCGACTGCTGGTTGGATGCCACGTCGGTGCCGCTACTCGACGGGTGGAGACCCGCGCAACCAGGGGATACACGTGGTTGAGCGTAGAATCGTAGGTGTGGGTTCGGGGGGAACCCTGTTGGGGGGCTGATCATGCAGCGCCGCTCGGCGGCGGGCTTCGCACAGGCCGATGACACCCTGGATCGCACTCCGGAGGAGGTCTTCGCCGCCATCATGGCGCGCGCCCCGATCCGGGCATCGAGGATGCGGCTCTACGCACTGGTTCTGGCCATCCTCGCGGCGCTGGTCACCTTGATCGTTCTGGTTGTCTTCAACGCGCGCGGTCAACTGCACGAGGCACCGCTGTCTGTCGTGGCTGCGCCGGTAATGGTGACAAGTCTCCGGGACGACCTCGGATCGCGGGTGGTCGTCCGCCAGACACTCGACGAAGGGGCCGCCCTCCGGGAACTTGACCAGGGCAGGTCGCGGGCTGTGCTCATCGTGGACCTGAGCACCACCCGGGACACCCTGGTCATCCCCACCGGTCAGAACGTCCACGCCGTTACTGCACTAGTCAGTGGACTCCGGTCCGCAGAAGCCTTGCGCGGCCGGTCGGTCGTCGTCCAGGTGCGGGAGGCCGCGGCAAGTGCAGAGACGGCACGGTATCTGGCGTCGGTCGCGCTCGTCATGGGCTTCCTGATTGCGGCCCTGGTGTCGATGGGTTGGGGCGCCCGGGCCCGCAGATTCCACCATCGGGCCCGGATCGCGGCTGGTGTCGTGGTCGTTTCTGCCGCACTCTGGGTCGCTGCCGTGGTCGGATGGGCCGCTGCCCTCTGGCTCTTTGTCGCGGTGGTGATGGCGATGGTTCTCACTCTGGCCCTCGAGATGACGTTCGGCTGGACCGGCTTCGCTGTGGCGGCCGCTGCCTGTCTCATGGCGGTGTGGCCCGCCGCGCTCGGGGTTGACCCCGTCTTCCTGCCCGTGTGGGTGCAGTGGGGTTGGCACTTGTCACCGACGGGATCAGCTGCCGCCGCGGTCACGTCGGCGATGGTGTACGGCGCCACTGGGCTCGTCCACAATGGGGTGCAGATGGGCTCGTGGGTCATCGGCGGATTACTGGCGCTGGCACTGACGCGACGGATGCCGCATCAGCTCGATAGAGTCTCGCCGGCCCGGCGACGCAGGATCAGCGCGATCGTGGTCTCCTTCATGGTCGTGCTCCTCGCAACGGTCTCGATGGCACCCGAATCCGTGGTGGCCCAACCGGCCACGCAGTCGCTGCCGTCGAACCGGCTGTCCACATGTACCCCCATCCCCAAGGTCGACTCTGTCGCGGATCTCAACCGAATCACACGTCGTCCCGGAACCCCCTATTTCGCCGGCGCAGATGTGGGCTTCGACGTCAGGTTGCAGGACGGGCGGACGCTCTGGTTGTTCGGCGACACACTGCGTGAGAACGCCGGGATGGTCCGCAACTCCATGCTGGTGGCCGACGATCGGTGTCTGCGGGCTGTCGTGCCCGATACCGGCGGGGCGGTCATCCCCAACCGTCCGCAATCTGCCGTTGGCTACTGGCCCATGTCGGCAGTCAGAGTCAGCCTGCCGGGATACGACCTGGTACCGGTGTGGGTCCAGCGTGTGCACCAGCACGGATCGGGTGTCTTCGGGTTCGAAGCCCTCGGTCCGTCCGTGGCCGTGTTCGTCGTCCGGCCCGGCGAGGTGCCCCAGTTGGTCGCGGTGAAGGATCTGTCCCCCGATCTCGCGGACTTGAGTCGGCCGATGTGGGGTGCGGCCTCGGCGGTCGACAGGGACTGGGTTTACCTGTACGGGACCGCCAACCGCGGTGACACCCTGGGGTTCTCGGTGCAGGTCGCCCGAGTCCACGTCGACGAGGTCCTCGATCCCACTGCCCTTCAGTACTGGGACGGATTCGATTGGAGCGACTCTGCTGGTTCTGCCGCCGAGATTATCGCCGCCGCTGGCGGCACCTCGCAGACCTTCAGCGTCTTCCATCGTGGGAAGACGTGGTACGCGCTATCGAAGCAGGACGAGTTCCTCGGCTCGTACCTGCGCGTGTGGATGGCATCCACCCCGACTGGGCCGTTCTACGAAGGGCCTGTCCTGGCAGTCATGCCGTCCGAACTCGAAGCCGGGCGCCTTGTCTACATGGCGCTGGCGCATCCCGACGTGCTGCCCAAGGCAAACAGCATGGTGGTGTCCTACAGCCGCAACCACCTCGATCCTCAGCGCATCCTGGACGATCCGATCCGGTATCGGCCCCGGTTCCTGCGCGTGTGGTTCCCTTGAGCCGTCGCCCATGGGCACGAGCGGTTCGCTGGCGTACAGGGGTCGATGTGGGCGAGGCGACGTCGGCCAGGTGTAGCGCGATCTTGGTGAGGAAGTGACACCTCACGTACCTGTCATGTCTCGGGTTGGTCCGGACAGTTTGGATGTCTCAGGTTAGTCCGGACGTTTGTGTCGTGGTCGGCTTCCGGGGGTTTGCCGTTGACGTAGAACGTTCGGCCGGGTTCGATGTGCACGGTGCGGACGAGGCGGTCGTTGGGATGAAAGACGCTGATGACGTATCCGCTGAAGACGACGGTGATGCGTTGACCGCGGTGGTGTGAGCCGAGGTTGATCCGGGACTTGCCCACGGTCACGACTCCGTTGTCGGGGACTTTCAATTGGCGGGTTTGCGGGATCGGGTCGCGTGGTGGGGCTCGTGCTGGTGGCAGCGGTGGAACGGCAACCGGCCCGGCGGTCAGGGCCTGGGCTGGGGTGCACATGCCCAAGCCCTGGTGACGATGGTGGGCGTAGGCGTGGTCGAACTCGCCGGCAGTGCTTGGGCCGCGGGCAGGTCGCCGGCGGCGGGCCGTGCGCGAAGCCAGCGTTGCTGGGTCTGGTGGGCCCGTTCGTCCGCAGGCCGCGCGCCCGGGGAGGCTGACCGAAGCGCACAACGCAGGCCCGAGTCCCGCGGGTTGCTTGGGCGTTCAGCTCTCACCACCCGTCGCTAGTCCCGGTCTCCGCCTCCGTGCGCCTGGCACATCTGCGGTCCCGGACTCCCTCGATCCGAGATGGGCCCGCCATCGGCGCACCCGAAGCCGGGAGTCCGTCACGAATGACTTCCCGCTCGGCGCCAACAGTGAACGCCCCGGTCGTGATGCTGCCTCCACGAGGTCGATCTGAGGGCGACTGCCGTGGTTGCGGGTGTATCCTGAAGGAGCGGCGATTCCTACCCCAGGGGGGACATCATGGACACGCGCATCTCATCAAAAAGTTCGCTCGTCTTCGCGATCATCGCGAGCATCGCGACGGTTCTGGCAGTGCTGGGGGCACCGGCGATGGCGGCAGATCATCCCAGCGACATCACGGAGTACACCATCCCCACCGCGGGTAGTTCCCCGGTAGGCATCGCCACCGGCCCCGACGGCAACCTCTGGTTCACCGAGAGCATCGGGAACAAGATCGGGCGGATCACCCCAAGCGGCGCTTTCACCGAATACGCCGTCCCCACCGCAGCCAGTCGCTCCTCAGGCATCGCGGCCGGCCCGGACGGCAACCTCTGGTTCACCGAACACGACAGGAACAAGATCGGGCGGATCACCCCGGGCGGCGCCATCACCGAATACGTCATACCCACCGCGTCCAGTAGCCCCCAAGGCATCGCGGCCGGTCCGGACGGCAACCTCTGGTTCACCGAGGACTACGCCAGCAAGATCGGACGGATCACACCGGGCGGCGCCATCGCCGAATACGCCGTCCCCACCGCGGCCAGTGGCCCACGCGGCATCACGGCCGGTCCGGACGGCAACCTCTGGTTCACCGAATACACCGGGAACAAGATCGGGCGGATCACCCCCGGCGGTACGATCACCGAATACCCCGTCCCCACCGCGGCCAGTGGCCCACGCGGCATCACGGCCGGCCCCGACGGCAACCTCTGGTTCACCGAATACACCGGGAACAAGATCGGGCGGATCACCCCGGGCGGCACCATCACCGAGTTTCCCCTGCCGAGCACGAACAGTCACCCCACCGGCATCACGGCCGGCCCGGACGGCAACCTCTGGTTCACCGCGCCGTACATCAACAGGATCGGCAGGATCACCCCCACCGGTACCGTCACCGAATCTTCAGCGATTCCCACCGGCTACAGCTATCCCTGGGGCATCGCCGCTGGCCCGGACGGCAACCTCTGGTTCACGGAACTGAACGCGAGCAAGATCGGGCGGATCACCCCCTGGACCGAACCAGGGGTGACCCCTGTGACCCCTGTGACCCCTGTGACACCCGTGACACCCGTGACACCGGCGCCACTGAAACAAACCGCGACGGTGAAGGTGCCCAAGAAGATCAAGTACAAGGGCAAGACCGTCCTGCTCAAGAAGGCCGTGAAGACAAGCGCCGGGCAGAAGGCCAAGTCGAAGGTCACAGTCAAGCCGAAGGGCAAGAAGTACTCAAAGGTCAGGACGACGAAGAAAGGCAAGGTGACCATCCTGACCCGGGGCAAGAAGACGCTGAAGGTCACCCTGAAACTGAGGGCCCCCGCCACAAGTCAGTACGCCTCGTACTCCCACATCAAGCGGTGGAAGGTCAAGAAGAAGTAGCGATCCGATCTGCCGGTCAGCCACCTCATCATCGGTCCTGATGCAGTGCCGACCCGCTCCATCACTCTCGCGGGCTCTCCAGCACTGGAAGTCTGCGCGGCGATCAGCCAACTCGGCGCCCACACCAGAACTGGTCAGGAACTCCTGATCCGTTCCTGCCACGCGGTCGCCAGCTCCCGCAATTGCGCCGGGTCCTCATCCACCAGTTCCGAATGCCGCACCACCTGCCGGCCGGCGACCCACACATCACTGACGTGATGCCGGTCCACGCAGTTGACCAGGTGGGAGGCGACGTCGTACATCGGCGACAGGTCCTGGTCGGACAAGTCCACAGCGACCAGATCGGCGGACTTGTCCGCGCTGATGCTGCCGATCAGATGCCCCAGTCCCAGCGCGTTGGCGCCGCCCAGGGTCGCGGCTCGCAGGGCCTCACGGGCCGGCACGACCGAGGCGTCACCGGTGGAGCCTTTCGCCAGCAACGATGCCAACCGCATGTCGGACAGAAGGTCCAAGCGGTTGTTGCTGGCCACCCCGTCGGTGCCCAGTCCGACGCTCATCCCCGCTGCCAGCCAGTCGGCGAAACGCGCGACCCCTGAGGCCAGCTTCAGATTGGAGGTCGGGCAGTGGACCGCGGAAGCACCCCGGTCGGCCAGCAGGGCGATTTCATCGTCCGTCAGATGCACAGCGTGTACCGCCATGAAGTCCGGGCCCACCACCCCGAGCCGATCCAGCCGTTCCAGTGGGCGCACGCCGTACTGCGCGATGGACTCATCCACCTCCTCGAGGGTCTCGTGCAGGTGTGTGTGCAACGGGATGCTCGAGTTCCTCACACAGCGACCTTCAACGACGCGAAGACCTCGTCGGAGACGGTGTACGGAGCGTGCGGAGCGAGGCTGAAATGTACGCCCGGGACATCGCGGTACTGCTCGATCACGCGGACTGCCTTGTGCAGGTGATCGGCCGATCCGCTGTGCGTAGGCGGTGGTCGCGTCCACCACCACTTGACCGGACAGGATCCTGATGCCGGACCGCAGGCACGCCTCGATGGCCTGCTCCGGGAAGAAGTACATGTCGGCGAAACAGGTGACCCCGCCGCGCAGCATCTCGGCAGCGGCCAGTCGAGTGCCGTCGGTGACGAAGTCAGGATCGACCCAGCGCCCTTCGACCGGCCAGATCCGCTGCCGCAGCCACGTCATCAACGGCACATCGTCGGCGAACCCGCGCAACAGGGTCATCGCCGCATGAGTGTGTGCGTTGACCAGTCCGGGCATGAGGACGTGGTCGGGCAGGACGGTTCTGCGTCGCATCCGGATACCTCTCGCGCAGTTCGTCGCGGCTGCCGATCGCGATGATCCGACCGTCCTCGATGGCCACGGCGTCGCCCTCGAGGATCGACCAGGGTTCGATGGGCAGCAGCCAGCGCGGTTCCAGGATCTCGATCATGTGCGCAGCCTAAGCCCAGATCCACTGCTCCTCGGTGGGATCCGACGGGGCAGCCGCGTACACATCCGAGGTCAGTCTGTGCCAGTGGCCCGCCCTGTGAGCTCGTCGGACGATCCGGCGGCCCTGGTCACCGAGCCGCCATACGGCGATCACGTTCGCTTGGGCCGTGAGGCGTTCGGACAGTCTGGGCGGCACCCGATTCATGGTGGCGGAAGCCGGTTGTCGGTGGATCCGGCCTGTGGATGGGCGAAGGTTGAATGAGAACGACCACTGGGCGGTCGTTCTCATTCAACCTTCGGTGCGTGCAGCAGATGCACCCAAGAGATGCCCCTCTTCTTGCGATCTGGAGGCGTTAGGAACTCCCATTTCCTCAAGGCAAGAGGGCATGTCTGCGTTTCCGCGCCGCATCACCAACGGTGATGCGCAGCATGTGCGCGCGGGGACTCAACTGCCAGGAGGTCCTAGCCGCAGAGTGACGCGCGCGCCGCCGGACGGTTCGTGGGCGATCAACAACGCCCCGCCGGAGGCCTGGCTCAGGCGGCGGGCGATCGACAGCCCCAACCGGGTCGAGCCGATCGTGGCGGCGTCGCGCGGGCCCTCGGAGAACCCGTTCCCGCGGTCCCAGACGGTCACGTCGGTGAATCCGTCGTGGGCGGACGCCTCGACCCCGAACGCCACGCCCTCGTCGGTGTGCAGGAAGACGTTCTGGAACAAGATGTCCAGGGCCGAGGCGAGATCGTCCGCGGTGAGTCGGACGGGCAGGGCGGAGTCCGGGAGGGACTCGCTGAAGGCCCGGCCCTGATCCTCGGCCAGTACCCGCCAGAACTGCACCCGGTCGCGGACCACCGCCGCCGCATCGCACTTGGCGTGCAGACCCTCCCGGCTCGATCGCCGGGCGGTGTTGATGATCTCGTCGACCATGCGGTGCACCGAGGCCAGATCGTCCTCGAGGCGCTCCCGGGTCTCGGGATCGTCGACCGCGTCGACGTCGACGGACAGGACCGTCAGGGGTGTGCGCAACTGGTGGGCGAGTTCGGCGGTGTACTCACGCTCCTCAGCGAGCAGCTCCTGGACCCGGCCGGTGAGCCGGTTGAGCGCCACCCCGACGTGCTCGATCTCCGTGATGGACGACGACGGGGCACGCGCGGTCAGATCTCCGCCGGCCACCGCGTTGGCCGTCTGCTCGAGGTCGCGCAGGGGCGCCACTGTCAGCCGCGCCAACCACCATGCGGCACCACCGGAAATGGCCAGCAGTATCAACGAGACGCCGGCGAGTGCGGCCAGTCGCGGGAGCAGACCCTCCCGGACCTCCTGCGGTGTCAGACTCACCAGCACGACCCCGAACTCGTCATCGAAGTACGCCGGCGCCGTGACGTAGCCCGAGCCGTCGACGATGTCCGAGGCCGTTCCGCCGTTGAACGCGGCCGCGACCGCACGCCGGGCCTGCGGCGGGTTCGGACCGACCACCTCGCCGTCGTGACCGAACAAAGTCACCTGACCCGGGGAGTCCGACACCGGTATCGGAATGAGGTCGTCCCCGTCGGACCCGCCATACTGCTGCCATTCGTTGGCCACCGCGCGCGCCTTGGCCGCAGCCGCGCTCAGTTGATTCGCCTGCACGATGTCGCGCGAGGCCAGGGCCAGCGGCACGACCAGCGCTATGAGCGCGGTGGCGCACACGGCAAGCCCGAAGTAGATCAAGCGCCGGTACATCAGGCGGGGTTCCCCGCGGGGTGTTCGGCGTCCTCCAGCATGATCCCCACGCCGCGATGCACATGCAGGAATCGCGGGGATTCCACGTTGTCTCCGAGTTTGCGGCGCAACCATGACAGATGGACGTCCACGGTGCGCGCGCTGTCGGTGCGTTGCCAGACCTCCCGCAGCAGCTCCTTCCGGCTGACCACCCGGCCGGGATTGGCGGCCAGGTACGCGAGGACATCGAACTCCAGGCGGGTGAGGTCCAGCACCTGGCCGTCGATATCGGCAGTCCTGCGGGCCGGGTCGACGGTCAGGCCGCCGACCTTCAGCCGCAACCGGCTGGACTCGTCATCACCGCCGCCCCCCGCCCTGCGCAGCACGGCCCGGATGCGGGCCTCCAGATGGGCGGGGTCGTATGGCTTGACGACATAGTCGTCGGCGCCCGCGTCGAGGAGTTTCACGATGAGCCCCTCGTCGTCGCGCGCTGTGGCCACGATGACTGGGACCTCGCTGGCTGCGCGGATCATGCTCAACAGGCGGTCCCCGGTGATGTCGGGCAGGCCCAGGTCGAGGATGACCGTCTCCGGATTCTGGGTCAGCAGCATCTGCAGGCCGGTCAAGCCGTCGGCGGCGCTGTCCACCGCGTGACCGCGGGCCTGCAGTGCTCTGGTGACCGCGGTTCGGATCCCCGGGTCGTCCTCGATGATCAGAACGTGCACCATGCGTGGCAGCCTACGCGCCGACCGGCACCGGTTGCGGCCACGAGCCCACCGTCCGCTGGTGATCCCGGGCGACGAACCAGCCGTCGAGGCCCATTCCCCCGAGCCAATCCGGCCCTCGCTCGGCGAGGATCAGGCCTGCGGTGGCTGCGGCGTTCGCACCTGCGGCCTCTGCTGCCAGGACGCTGACCGACTGCCATTCGGTGGCGGCCGGCCGCTCGGTGCGCGGGTCGATGATGTGATGTCCGGTCGCCCAGGATCGGTGACCGAGACCGCTGGTCGCCAAGCCTGCATCGGTGATCTCCATTGCGGTGTCCTGCACCCCCGGCACCTCGGGATCGGCGCTGACCACCCATGGGCGGCGTGGACTCACGACACGGAGGTCTCCGCCCATGTTGGCGATCGCGTCGAAGCCGGTCGAGCGGTGTGCGATGGTGGCCAGTCTGTCGGCCAGCCATCCCTTCGCCACCGCACCGAGGTCCAAGGCGCTGTCCGTTGGGATGCGTACCTGGGCCTGCGAGCCGCCCGGCCTGATCTCGATCGACTGCCAGCGGGCATCTGAAGTCTGTGATCCGATCCCCGACTGCTGGCCGGCCCATTCGTCGTATCCGGCGGCGACGACATGCCGGCCCAGGAGTGGATCGACGATGCCGTCCGTGGCAGCGGCGGCGTTCAGACTGGCGGTGAGCACGGCGACGAAATCCCACGAGACATCGGTCCAGGCGCCGGAGTTCCGATTCACGGCCGAGAGCTGCGAGTCGGCCCGGAACCTGCTGGCTGAGACGTCCAGGGCAGCCACCTCGTCGTGCAGCAATGAGGCCAGCCAGTCGGTGAGTTGCGACGTGGGCTGTGCCCGGACCGTCAGCCAGAGTTCGGTCTTCCAGGTCCGCAGGCAGACGCTCGTCTCATTGCTCACGTTTCCACTATGGGGATGGACGCGGTTTGCACGTCGGCAGGCGGACGTCAAGTTCATGCGCGGCCGTCCTTGACGAGGACTTGACGGTCACTTGGGTGCAGGCGCTGACCACTGGGACCGATAGTGGGTACTGACGGTGAAGGAGGCCCTTGTGCGGGTAGTGCTGGGTTGGTTGGCGATCGTGGCGGTGAGTCTGGGTCTCGGTGTGACGCTCTACGCGACGAGCCTGCAGGGATCGACCACCGGGTACAAGGAGTCCGTGATTTCGCCGCGCCCTGTCCCCACGGTGGTCAAACACCGCACCAAGATCGTGCGCAAGCCCGCCAAGACGAAGGTGGTCTACGTGACGCCGGCACCGGTCCAGACCTACGTTGCCCCGGCCCCCGCGCAAACCAGCAGCAGCACCGGTGATGACAGCAGCGACGACTGAGTTCGGCATCGACACGAAGCGGTCAGGCACGCTGAAGGGCCCAGCTGGAAGGTGCCGATTCTTCGGATTCCTCGGGGCAGTTGGGTCCAGCCTGACGTCTCGTGGGTAGTGGCAGGGCCGCTGCGCCTAGCCGCTTTCGAGAGCCGGCCGTGCGGGGAGGTCGGTGAGAGGTTGTCGAATCCGGGGGAGTTTGTCGAAGCCGCGAATCCACGCGTGGTTTCGCGCTGCGCCACCTCTCGCTGCTGCGCCGACCTCTCACCGATGCGACGAGCAAGGCCGCTCCGCCTGCTGTGGGCCGGGTGATCCGGTCTCCGCGCTGGCAGAACAAGTGGCCGACGCAGGACTTCGGATTGCGTGGGCTGAACCGGACCCACTGAGGGCCAGAACAGGCCTACCGCGGCTACCGCGTCCGACGTGGAACACCGACGAACGCGCCGGACCCGGAGCTCCGGCGCACGGGCCTGTGCGACGTCGGCGTACAAAGAGAACCGGCCATGCCGTCGAGCAAGGTCGAGGGCATGGCCGGTTCGTGGTCACGAACGGCGGGAGCGGTGCTTCTTCTTCTTCTTGACCTTCTTCTTGGTGGGCATCGCTTGTGCGGCGGCCTTGATTGAACTCTGCGCCGACGCCCCCACGCCACGATGCACGATCAGGGCGCTCTTGACCTGGCTGCGTGTCAGTTGTTGGCTGGGCGCCTGGGTCACGCCCAGGACGCCGGCCGGCTCGGCGGGCACAGCCGCCTGGGCGGGAGCTGCACTGACCACCAAGCCGGTGCCCATGAGCACGGCGGTCGATGCGGCGATGGATCGTTGGGCCTTCTTCTGTGTTGTGGTGTTCATGTGATCACCCTGCGACGTGGCCGTGTAATCGCGCGCCCTCGGCAACGTCAAATGATCGCCAAGTGGGCTTCAGCGCGCTAAGGCTTGCCTCATCTGGCACCGCAACAAAGTCCCCCAAACCGGACTTTCGATGACCCGACCAGGGGGATTAGGTTCGATCAATGGCCCGATGGTCTGGACACGCGCCCTTGCGTTGGGCAGTCTTGTTTATCATTCAGGGCCGCCACCCGAGGAGATGTTCATGACCACACTCGAAGCGCGGGGGGAGTTGGTCTCATGACTGCTGCCGATGTCCCAACCGACACCGATGCCTTGCGGGCGATGCTCGACGACCCTGAAGTGCGTGAGTCGCTCGCGGTGATCCTCGCCAACGCCCCGGCGCTGGCCGCACTGGCGTCCATGTCCACAGCGCTTCTCCAGCGCGGTCCGGAGCTCACCGACAACATCAACGGGATGGTCGCACAACTCCGCGACCAGACCGAGGAATCCTCCGAAGTGGGGAATCTGCGCGACGCGGTCAAGGCGCTCAGCACGCTGGCCCCGCTCACCAGCACTCTGGCCGAGCGCAAGGACACGATTCAGGGGTTCCTGGACTCGCCGATTCTGCGCCCGGAGATCATCGACGTGGTGGGGAACCTCGGCGAGGCGGCGCTCGAGGCCGATCGGCAGACCAAGGGTCGGCAGGTCCACTCCGGCGGCGTCTTCTCGTTGGTCAAGCAACTCAAGGATGCGGACATCCAGGAGACGCTGAGTTTCCTGCTCGCGTTCGCCCGGGTATTCGGCTCCCGCCAGCGGAGCAGTTGACGCCGATGCACGAGTTGTCGATCGCCCACGCGGTGGTGAGAACCGTCGTGGAGGCTCTGCCGGATCCCGCCTGTGAAGGTGACCACCGTGCGGCTGCGCATCGGCGCGCTGTCGGGCGTCGTGCCGCAGGCCCTTCACTTCGCCTACGACGTCGCCACCGCGGGCACCGCGCTCGAGGGTTCCGTGCTCGAGATTCAGGACATGCCCGTCGTCGTCAACTGCCCGACCTGCGGCCATCAGGAACTGCCGGGAATCCGGGACTTCCGCTGCCCCAGGTGCGGCGAACCCTGCGGGGACATCGTTGCGGGCAAGGAGCTGGAGGTCGCCGACGTGACATTCGACGAACGCGACAGCATCGAGCAGTTGCGGGAAGGGGTCCTGGCCAAGAACGATCTGCTTGGCCGACGGTTTGCGCGGCTGGTTCACCGTCAACGGGGTCAACGTGAGCAACTGGGTGTCGAGCCCTGGAAGCGGCAAGACCGCCCTTCTGGAAGTCCTGCTGCGGACCGCGGTCGAACGCGGACTCGGGGCCGCAGCTCTGGTCGGGGACTGCGCCACCGACAACGACGCCAAGCGGCTGTCCCGGTCCGGTGCGAAGGTCCGCCAGATCATCACCGACGGCATGTGCCATCTCGAGTCGGACATGATCTCCGCCCACCTCGACGGCTGGGAGATGGCCGACCTCGACCTGCTGGTCATCGAGAACGTCGGCAACCTCGTGTGCCCCACCGGCTACGACCTCGGGGAGGACACCCGGGTCGCACTGGTCAGCGTCACCGAGGGCGAGGACAAACCCCTGAAGTACCCGCAGCTGTTCAACTCCGCCGACGTCGTCGTGGTGACGAAGACCGACATCGCGGAGGCCGTTGAATGGGACCGTGACGCCGCCCTGGCAGCGATCCGGACCATCGCTCCGGACGCCATCGTCCTCGAGACATCCGCACGCACCGGGGTCGGCGTGAACACTTTGCTGGATCTCCTGCTCGACCCCGGAGACTCCGAGACCTCACCATCCGTTCAACTGCAGGAGGCGACATGACGTCAGTGCTTTGGTTCCAGGGAGGCGCGTGCAGCGGCAACACCATGTCGTTCATCAACGCCGCCGAACCGTCCGTGGTCGACCTGATCGTCGACTTCGGCCTCGAGATCGTCTACCACCCCACCCTGTCGATGGAGATCGGCAAGGCCGCCCAGGACATCTTCTGGGCATACGCCAAGGGTGAGAAGGAGATCGACATCTTCGTCTACGAGGGCACCGTCATCGAGGGGCCGTCCGGCTCTGGACGGTTCGACATGTTCGCGGGCAGACCGATGAAGGACTGGGTCGACGACATCGCCCCGAAGGCCGGGATCGTCGTGGCGATCGGCGACTGCGCCACGTACGGTGGGCTGCCGGCGGTCCCGCCCAACCCGTCGGACTCCCGCGGGCTGCAGTTCGACCGCGGCGGCAAGCGCGGCGGGTACCTCGGACCGGACTTCGTGAGCAAGGCCGGGCTGCCGGTCGTCAACATCCCGGGCTGCCCGGCACACCCCGACTGGATCTCGCAGATCATCGTGGCGCTTGCCGCCGGCCGCGCCGCTGACCTCGCACTCGACGAGTTCCAGCGGCCGAAGACGTTCTTCACGTCCTTCACGCAGACCGGGTGCACGCGGGTGCAGTTCTACACCTACAAGCAGGACCCGCCGAGTTTCGGCGAGGGGATGCGGACCGGCTGTTTGTTCTACGAGTTCGGCTGCCGGGGCCCGATGACCCACTCACCGTGCAACCGCATCCTGTGGAACCGGCAGTCCTCCAAGACCCGCGCCGGACACCCGTGCACCGGCTGCACGGAACCGGGCTTCCCGTTCGGCGACCTGGAGAAGGGGACCGTGTTCAAGACCCAGAAGGTGGCCGGCGTGATCCCCAAGGACGAGCCGGCCGGGATGGACAGCGGCTCGTACATGGCGCTCGCGGGACTGTCACGTGCCGTGGCGCCGAAGTGGTCCAAAGAAGACATGTTCGTGGTCTGAGCGTAGGAGAACCCGATGACAACGATGGAACTGAACGTCAGCCCGCTCGGCCAGGTCGAGGGCGACCTCGACGTGAGGGTGCAGATCACCGACGGTGTGGTCACCGACGCATGGACCGAAGCCGCGATGTTCCGCGGCTTCGAGATCATCCTCAAGGGCAAGGACCCGCAAGCGGGGCTGATCATGACCCCGCGCATCTGCGGGATCTGCGGCGGCAGCCACCTGTACAAGGCCTGCTACGCCCTGGACACCGCGTGGGGAACCTACGTACCGCCGAACGCCACCCGCGTGCGCAACATCGCGCAGGCCTGCGAGACGCTGCAGAGTATCCCGCGCTGGTTCTACGCGATCATGGGCCCGGACCTCACCGCCGCGCAGTACTCGTCGTTCCCGTCGTACGAAGAGGTCGCCCGCCGGTTCGCCCCGTACGTGGGCACCAGCTACCAGACCGGCGTGACGCTGTCCCAGCACCCGGTGGAGATCTACGCGATCTTCGGCGGGTCAGTGGCCGCACTCGTCGTTCATGATCCCGGGCGGGGTCATGAGCGCGCCGACGCTGTCGGATGTCACCCGCTCCACCTCGATCCTGGAGAACTGGGGCCGGCAGTGGCTCGAGGGTCAGTGGCTGGGCTGTTCGGTGGACCGCTGGCTGGAGAACAAGACCTGGAGCGACATCCAGGCCTGGATGACCGAGAACGAGTCCCAGGCCAACAGCGACCTGACGCTGTTCATCAAGTGGGCGCAGGAGATCGGCCTCGACACGTACGGTCAGGGCTACGGCAACTTCCTGGCCACAGGCACGTTCCTCAACCCGGACATGTACACCCATCCGACGGTGGACGGCCGCAACGCGGCGCTGCAGTCACGGTCGGGCATCTACGCCGAACGGCCAGTACTACGACTTCGACCAGTCGCGGGTCACCGAGGACGTCACGCACGCCTTCTACGAGGGGACCGGCTCGCGACACCCGTGGGAGGGTGTCACCGAACCGATCGACCCGGCCGAGGGCGCCAAGCAGGGCAAGTACACGTGGGCCAAGGCGCCCCGATACGACGTGCCCGATCTCGGCTACGTACCGCTCGAGGTGGGTCCGCTGGCACGGCAGATGATGGCCGCACGCCCGGATGCCGCGGACTTCCAGGACGCCGACCCGCTGATCAAGAACCTCATCGACGAACTCGGACCCAGCGTCATGACCCGGGTCTTGGCGCGCATGCACGAAGCCCCGAAGTACTTCCGCAACGTGCAGCGGTGGCTCAAGGAACTCGACCTGCACGGCGAGTTCTACGTCAAGCCGCAGCGAGCCGTCTTCCGGCAAGGGCTTCGGTGCCACCGAGGCGGCGCGGGGCGCATTGTGCGACTGGATCGTGCTCGAGGACGGCAAGATCGCCAACTACCAGGTGGTCACTCCGACCGCGTGGAACATCGGTCCGCGTGACGGCAACGACAACATCGGCCCGATGGAGAAGTCGTTCATCGGAACCCCCATCGAGAACCCCGACTTCCCCGTGGAACTCGGGCAGGTGGCCCACAGCTTACGACTCCTGCCTGGTCTGCACGGTGCACGCCTACGACGGCAAGACCGGCAAACAACTGGCAAAGTTCCGCATGGGTGGAGGCTGATCGCTTGTCCCCGGGGACCGGTGGCACCCACACCGTGATCGTGGGGTGCGGCAACTCTGATCCGCGGCGACGACGCGGCCGGGCCGGTGTTCGTCCGGCAGCTCGCCGACCGTGCGTTGCCCGACGGGGTCCGGCTCATCGACGGCGGCACAGCGGGTATGGACGTCGCCTTCGCTTTGCGGGGTGCCCGGCGCGCGATCGTCGTCGACGCCTCCCGGGTCGGCGTCGACAGTCGGGACGTCCACCAGGTGCCCGGGGAGGAACTGACCGATCTGCAGCCGCCGGAGGGCAACCTGCACCAGTTCCGCTGGGACCAGGCACTGGGATTCGCGCAGTGGCTGCTGAAGGACGAGTATCCGCCGGAGGTGACCGTGTGGTTGATCGAAGGGGAGTCCTTCGACGCCGGGGCGCCGCTGACGCCTGCCGTGCAGGCCGCTGTGGACACGGTGGCCGACGCGATCGTCGGCAGATCTCGCGGTGGTGACGTGAGTGCCGCGTGACCCCGGCCGCTGGAGCAGGCTCTGTCCGCCGACGCTGTTGTGGTGCCGAGGAGTCGGGACGATGGATCGTGTACCTGGACGTCGTGCTCGAGTCCGGTGCGGTGCGCCGACGGGTGGGGGAGTACCACGACGAACGCCGGGCATCGAACAGGCCGCGAGGATCATCGAACGCAACGCCCGCCGGTTCATCCCCCGTCCGCCGCCCGAGACCGACCTGAGGTGATCATGGATCTGCCCGGACCGAAACCCCAGCCCCTCGGCGTCCTGCCCTGGCCGGCCGGGATGCTGTTGCTGCCTGACCTGCCCGAGAGCGCAGGATGTCGCGCGCGAGATCGTGGACGGCGGGATGCCGCAGAGTCGGCCCCCGTCGCTGCGCTTCTACGAGATGGCCCTGACCGGTGATCCGTCGCAGGCCGCCGGACCGTGGTAGCCGGCGACGATCTGCTCGTCTCGGTACAACCGGGCGGTCCTGGTCGGGCGGCGACGGGGTCTGGGAGCACCTTGGCCGCAGAGGCGACCGGGCCGCTGTTCGCCCTGGTGGCAGATGGCGCGGTTCTCGATCGGGCCAGATCGACGACCCGCCCGCCGCCGGACGGCCTCACCGGGGAGGTCGCCGCCATGGTCCTCAGTGCCCGGGCCTCCGCGGCGACTGGAGCGCCGTGACGCCGCTGCGGCGGTCCCGAACTGCGGGCGGCGGTCGCGGCCGCGACGAGCGCGCCGAGTCCCATCCTGGCGGCGTCGTCTGCGTCTCACCTGGCCCAGGTGCTGGCCGATGCCGGCGACCCGGCAACGGCGCCGCGCTGGAGGCGGACGCCGCGCTGCAACGGTTGCCGATGACCGCAGACCGGGAGTTGCGCGCCCACCTGCAGGTCACCCGGGCGCTTGCCCGTCAGCAACTCGCGGGCGACGACCGTGGGGCGCTTCTGGCCGTGGTGGGCGACCTCACCGAGGCGACGAAGGTGTTCCGCGAGGAGACGCCATCCGGAACTGTTCGCGGTCTGCAACCAGCACCTGGCCGTGGCGTACCTGGTGATGCCCATGTCCGATCAGGGCGACCGGCTCCGGCTCGGCGTGGCGGTCAACGCGCTGCGCGCGGCCCTGCGGATCTACACCCCGCAGACCCATCCCGCCCAGTGGGCGAGCACACAGATCAACCTGGCCAACGCGCTGCAGTACCTGCCCAGCGTGCATCAGGAGCAGAACCTCGACGAGGCGGTGCATCTGTACGAGGAGGTGCTGCAGCACCGCGATCCCGTCGCCGATCCGCTGGGCTACGCGAGCATCCTGTCCAACCAGGGCAATGCCCTGGGTCACCTCGGGGTCTTCGCCGACGCCCGAGAGCGCCTGTCAGCGAGCACGGGACATGTTCGAGTCGGTCGGAGACGCCGACGCGGCCCAGACCGTGGCCGGCGATCCTCGCCGGCCTCGAGGAGGCCGCAGCGACCCGGAGACGGTGTCCTGATGGAGATGTACGCACGGGCTCACTTCGACATCCTGCTGCGCGAGGCGGCCGGCAACTTCGCCGAACGCTGCGTGCATCGGGCCGGGGGCGTCGAACCGGCGCTGATAGCGCTGCGACAGGAGGCCGGGGGCATCGGTCTGACGGATTTCGTCAACGCCTTCTTCTCGGAGAACCTGCTGGAGGACGCCGCGGGCAGTTGCTTCGTGCTCGAGGCGCTCGAGCGCCGCAGCCTGCCCGCCGATCCGGGCGGCCAGGTGACCGACGTGCTCGCCCGCCTGGCGCGGGCCGCATTCGCCGACGTGCTGGCGACCAGACGGCGCAGGTCATCCAGCAGCAGCAGATCTACTCCTAGGAGGACGACAGTGGACACAGCATCCTTCGACGAACTCGCCGCGCGGGTGGACGAGTTGCGCGATCAGGTCAACCACAGCGACGAGTCCGCGCGCGCCTTGCTGCAGGAGACCCTCGACGCCATCACGGAGTTCAACCGGCAGGGGTTGATCACACTGGTCCACATGATGCGCGAGGACGAACGGGCCGCCGAGATCCTGTACGCATCGGTGGACTACCCCGAGGTGATGGCGCTGTTCGTCTCGCACGGGATCATCCGCTCCGACCGGACCCTGGACGTCCTGCAGGTCTATGAACAGATCCGCCCGCACCTGATCGCCGGTTCGATCGAGATGAGCGTCGAGGAAGTCCGTGACGATGTCGCCTTCGTCAAGTTCGCCACCGGGTGCAGTGCTCCCGAGCAGTCCACCAAGGACGAGATCATGGGCATCATCCGGCAGCGGGTTACCGGGCTGCGCGACGTGGTGGAGGTCGCGCAGGAGACGTCATCGGCGTTCGTCGCGGTAGACACGATCCGGGTCGGCCCGCCGGCGTGATCCACGTGTACTCGGCGGTCGGCACCCGGGCCCGCCCGATCCGCCGGCTCGGTGCCGCCGCGCCCGGCGGGCTGGCTCTGCCGGACGCCAGTCCCACGAGGTCGCACATGTACTCGCCACGTGGTGTCTGGACCGACGGCCGGCGGGTCGTCGTCGCCGATTCCGGCAACCACCGCATGCTCATCTGGCACGACTTCCCAGCCCACGACGGTGCGCCGGCGGACGTCGTGCTGGGCCAGCCGGACTTCACCTCCGAGGGCCCGGCGGCGGGTGTGGGGGATCGACGTCGCGGTCTCTACCTGCCCACCGGGGTGGCGGTCGTGGACGGTGCCCTGGTGGTGGCCGATGCCTGGCACCATCGGCTGCTGATCTGGGACGAGATCCCGCAAGAGTCGTTCCGGGCGCCGGACGCGGTGATCGGGCAGGCCGGCTTCGAGAACGTGGAGCCCAATCGCGGGGGCGAACCCGATCTGTCCACCCTGTACTGGCCGTTCGGGTTCGCGCTGGTGGCCGACGTCTTCTGGGTGGCCGACACGGGCAATCGCAGGGTGCTCGGGTGGAGCGGGGGCCTGCCCCTCGACGGCACGCCTGCGGACATCCTGCTCGGTCAGACCGATCCCGGGGCCCGTGAGGACAACAGCGGCGGGCTCGGGGCCGCGACGTTCCGCTGGCCGCACGCGATCGCCGGCGACGGGGCGACGATGTTCGTGGCCGATGCCGGAGACCACCGGATCCTCGGCTTCCCGGCGGGATCCTCGTCGGCGTCGCTGGTGCTCGGGCAGCAGAGCGCGGTGGTGGCCGAGGAGTTCAAGAACCGCCCGCAGGGTCCGCAGCGCCTGCGCTTCCCGTACGCGGTGGTCAGCGACGAGCAGCGGCTGATCGTGGCGGACACCTCCAACAACCGGATCCTGATCTGGCACGGCGTCCCGCGCGACGGCATGGGCCTGGACGCCGACACCGTCCTGGCCCAGCCCGACCTCGACGCGAACGGCGAGAACCGGTGGACGGCGGTGGCGGACGACTCCCTGTGCTGGCCGTACGGGCTGAGCCTGGCCGGGCAGACCCTTGCCGTGGCGGATTCCGGCAACAACCGCGTGATGTTCTGGACTGTCGACTGATGCGGCGCTATGCGGTGCGTGTGACGGGCACGGTGCAAGGGGTGGGGTTCCGGCCGTTCGTCCACGGGCTCGCACGCGAACTCGATCTCACCGGGCACGTCGGCAACGACGTCGAGGGTGTGTTCATCGAGGTCCAGGGCGCCAACGTGGACGAGTTCCTCCGGCGCTTGGTCGCCGACGCCCCACCCTTGGCGACCATCGACGCGGTGGAGAGCCACACGGTGGAACCGCAGCAGCAGACCGGCTTCGGGATCGTGGCCAGTGCCGACTCGGCGGCGGGTGCCGTGACCTCGATCCCGCCCGACGCCGCGATCTGTTCCGCGTGCCTGTCGGAGGTGCGTGACCCCGTCGATCGTCGGTTCGGGTACCCGTTCATCGCCTGCACGCATTGCGGTCCGCGGTTCACGATGGTGAAAGGTCTTCCATATGACCGGGCCAACACCTCCATGGCCGACTTCCCGCTGTGCGACGCCTGCCGCGCCGAATACACCGATCCGGCCAGCCGCCGCTACCACGCACAGCCCACCGCCTGCTGGGACTGCGGACCGCGCTCTGAGCATGCCCGTGGCCGAGGTCGTCGAGTTCATCCGGGCGGGCCGGATCGTGGCGATCAAGGGCATCGGCGGGTACCACCTGGCCTGCGACGCGACCGACGATGCCGGGCCGTCCAGCGACTGCGGGACGCAAGCAGCGCGGCGACAAGCCCTTCGCGGTCATGGTCGCCGACGTCGCATGCCGACGAACAGATCGCGGAGCTCGACGAGGCGTCTCGGGAGTTGCTGCGCCAGTCCCGCCCGGCCCGTCGTCGTTGCCTCGTCGCGCGACGGACACCTGCAAGCGGTGTGTCGCGCCCGGCAACCACGTCGTCGGGGTGATGCTGGCCTACACGCCGCTGCACCATCTGCTCTTCGACGCCGGTGCGCCGACGGTGCTGGTGATGACCAGCGGGAATCTGTCGGATGAGCCGATCTGCGTCGATCCCGTGCAGGAATCAGAGACGCGGTTGGCGGCGGATCGCCGATGTGTTCTGCCACCACGACCGGCTGATCCAGGTGGCGTGTGACGACTCGGTCTGTCCGCGTAGTCGGCGAGGTCACGTCAACCTGTGCGCAGAAGCCGTGGGTACACGCCGTCGCCGATCGTGCTGCCGCGGTCGTGTCCGCCGATGATCGCCGTCGGCGGGGAGATCAAGGCCACGGCCGCGGTGGCATCCGGTCGCCGGGCCTGGCTCACCGAGCACATCGGTGATGTGGAGAACCTCGAGACCCTGCAGATGCTGGAACGCTCAGTGGAGGTCCTGGCGGACCTGCAGCGCGATCGCCCCGGAGGTCGTGGTCAGTGACGCCCATCCCGGATATCTCTCCCGGCGGTGGGCCGCGCGCTACGCGACCGAACCGGACATCGAGCACCTCGAGGTCCAGCACCACCACGCGCACCTCGCGTCGCTCCTGGCTGAACACGGCATTCCCCCGATGAACCGGTCCTCGGGATCGTATTCGACGGCACCGGCTACGGAGTCGACGGCACGATCTGGGGCGGTGAACTCCTGCTGGGCGTCCTACGACGAGGTGCGCGCGGGTCGGGCACCTCAAACCGGTGAGCCTGCCGGGCGGGGACGCGGCGATGCGTTTCCCCGCGCCGGGTGGCCGTTGGCGCATCTGTTCGGTGCCGGCTCGACCCGAAGGGACCGCCGCGGTCGCCGTCCCCACCGACCTGCGACTGGTCCTGCAGATGCTGCGGACCGGCTCCCACTGCACGCCGACCACCAGCATGGGCCGGCTGTTCGACGCGGTGGCATCCCTGTTGGACGTCCGCCAGGTCGTCGACTACGAGGCGCAGGCTGCGATCGAACTCGAAGCGTTGGCCGAGAGGGCAGCGTCGGAGCCGTGGGCTGCGCAGGTCGAGTGGGACGATGACGACCTCGTCATCGATCCTGCGGGATGGATCCGGGCAGCGGTCGCGATTCCCATGGGCCGAGGGGTTTCCGGGCAGCGAGCGGCGCGTGCCTTCCACGCGGCGTCGCGCGGCTGTCGTGGTCGCTGCCTGCGCCGTACGCGACCGGCGAGGGCGTCGAGCACGGTCGGGCTGACCGGCGGCGTGTTTCGCCAACGCCGTACTCACCAACGAGTGCGTGCGACTGGGGCTGCGGCCGCCGGGTTCGGGGTGCTGATCGCATCGCGTCGTGCCGCCCAACGACGGCGGGCTGGCGCTCGGTCAGGTGATGGTTGCCGGGGCCACGCATCACTGACCATCAGAACTGGGCCGCGGGCTGAGGTGCCCGCCCCGATTTGGGGGTCAAGAACGGATATTCGGCGCAAAACGTCCAAGAACCATCAGAACTGGGCCGTAACGGGCCGTTACCGGGCGTGTCGGCCCAGTTTTGATGGCGCCAGGGCGTTGAGCGGGAGCGCCGAAGGGCACGACGCAGCGGGGAGGGCGTCACAACGGTTGCCGGGGGTGAAGGCGTTGGACACGGGCGAAGGACCGCCGCCGTTGCGCAACTGACGTGCCGATCTGCACCGTCAGTACCCCGCCGACTGCGTGAAGATTCCATCGGAGTCGCTTGTGGGTGCTGCGAGTTTGAGCGACAGCCACGGGCGAGATTCAGAGGTAGGGTGATCGACATGTGTCTAGGCGTTCCAGGCAAGGTCGAGAAGACGTGGGATGCCGAGGGCACCCGCATGGCGACGGTGGACTTCGGTGGTGTGCGCAAGGAGGTCTGCCTCGCGTACGTGCCGGACGTGCAGGTCGGCGACTACACGATCGTGCACGTCGGTTTCGCGCTCACCAAACTCGACGAGGCCTCCGCGCTCGAGACGCTCGAGTTGTTCAAGAGCGTCGGACTGCTCGGACGAGGAACTCGGCATCACGGTGGACCCGCGGTGAAGTACCTCGACGAGTTCGGTGACGCTGAACTGGCCAAGCGACCTGTGACGACATTGCTGCGTCCACCACCGGACTGGGCGCTGATGGAGGTATGTGGGGGCCAGACCCACACGATCATCCGCAACGGCATCGATCAACTGCTGCCCGACCAGATCGAACTGATCCACGGCCCAGGCTGTCCGGTGTGCGTGACCCCGCTGGAGACCATCGACCGGGCGCTGGCCATCGCCGCCCGTCCGGATGTGATCTTCTGCTCCTTCGGCGACATGATCCGGGTCCCGGGATCCAGCGACGACCTGTTCCGCATCAAGAGTCGCGGGGGAGACGTGCGCATCGTCTACTCGCCGCTGGACGCCGTGCGGATCGCCCAGGAGAACCCCGACAAGCAGGTCGTCTTCTTCGGCGTGGGATTCGAGACCACAGCGCCGGCCAACGCGATGACCGTGAAACTCGCGAAGCAACAAGGCATCGACAACTTCTCGTTGCTGGTCTCGCATGTACTGGTGCCGCCTGCGATCCGGGCGATCATGGACTCGCCCAGCGCCCGTGTGCAGGGCTTCCTCGCGGCCGGTCACGTGTGCACCGTGATGGGCCTGTCGGAGTACGAACCGCTGGTGGAGCACTACCAAGTCCCGATCGTGGCAACCGGGTTCGAGCCGCTGGACGTCCTGGAGGGGATCCGCCGGGTGGTCCTGCAACTGGAAGAGGGCCGCGCCGAATTGGACAACGCCTACCCGCGCGCCGTGCAGCCGCAGGGCAACCCGGTCGCGCAGCAGGTGGTGCGCGAGGTGTTCGAGACCTGCGACCGGCAGTGGCGGGGGATCGGAATGATCCCGCAGTCGGGCTGGCGGCTCAACGCCGACTACGCGGACTACGACGCGGAGAAGCGCTTCGAAGTGCTGGGGATCACCACCGTCGAGTCGCCTCTGTGCCGCTCCGGCGAGGTTCTGCAAGGACTGATCAAACCCAACGAGTGTTCGGCGTTCGGCAAGGAATGCACCCCACGTTCGCCCTTGGGCGCCCCCATGGTCTCCAGCGAGGGGGCGTGCGCGGCGTACTACCAGTTCCGTCGGCTCGAGGTCAGCGCGTGACCGATCGTCCGGACCTGGCGAACTGGACCTGCCCATTGCCCCTGCGCGACCAGACCTCGATCGTCATGGGTCACGGCGGCGGTGGACGGCTGTCGGCCGAACTGATCTCGGCGCTGTTCGTCCCGGCCTTCGGCGGTACCGAGCTGGCCGGAGTGCTGCAGCAACTCGGTGACTCCGCAGTGCTCGACATGGCCGGGATGAAGCTGGCGTTCAGCACCGACTCCTACGTCGTGCGGCCGCGCTTCTTCCCGGGCGGCAATGTCGGGGATCTGGCGATCAATGGGACGGTCAACGACCTCGCCGTCAGCGGTGCCACGCCGTTGGCACTGTCTGTCGGGCTGATCCTCGAAGAGGGCATGCCGCTGGATGAACTCGGGGTCATCGCCGAGACGATGGGCGCAGCCGCGCGCACGGCCGGGGTGTCGATCGTGACCGGTGACACGAAGGTGGTGGACTCAGGCAGCGGCGATGGTGTGTACATCAACACCGCCGGCATCGGGCTTGTCCGACCCGGTTTGGAACTCGGTCCGCAGCTTGTTCGACCCGGGCGACAAGATCCTCGTCTCCGGTCCGATCGCGGCCCACGGCATCGCGGTGCTGAGCGTGCGGGACGGTCTCGAGTTCGGTTCGGACATCGTGACCGACAGCCAGCCGCTCAACGGGGTGATCGGAGCGCTGCTCGACTCCGGCGCCGCGGTGTCCATGATGCGCGACCCCACGCGCGGTGGCGTGGCGGCGACGCTCAACGAGGTCGCCGTCGCGGCCGGCGTCGGGGTTCAGATCGTCGAGGCGGCCGTGCCGGTTGCCGACGACGTGCGGGCGGCCTGCGCCTTCTTGGGGCTGGATCCGCTGCTGGTTGCCAACGAGGGTCGGGTCGTGGTGTTCGTGCGTGCCGAAGATGCCGACGTGGCGCTGGAGACGATGCGTGCGCATCCTGCCGGCGAGCGGGCGGTGCTGATCGGGGAGGTCGTCGACGATCACCCCGGAGTCGTCGTCGCGAAGACTGGCATCGGGGGCACCAGGGTGGTGGATCTTCCGCTGGCGGAGCAACTGCCGCGCATCTGTTGAGGGCCCGCCAGCTTCTGGCCGCTCCCGCCGAGTGTTGCGCGGTTGTCGGTTTGCGCGCCCGGAAACCGACAACCGCGCAACACTCGGGCCCCCGGCGCTCAAGGAAGCCACGCGACTCTTCCCGCCAACAGCGCGTACCCGATGAATGCCACCGAATCGATCAGGGCATGCGCGATGATCATGGGCATCACCCGGCCCCATCGCCTGAAGAGCCACCCGAACAGCAGGCCCATCACGACGTTGCCCACGAATCCGCCGAATCCTTGATACAGGTGGTAGGAACCGCGGATCAGGGCGCTGGTCCAGATCGCAGCACTCCAGCTCCAGCCCAGTTGGCGCAACCGATGGAGGACGAAGCCGAGGACGACGACCTCCTCGACGACCGCGTTCTCCAAGGCCCCGAGCACGAGCACCGGAGTCCTCCACCACTCGTCGGGCAGGCCCTGCGCCGAAACGCTGAGGTTGATGCCCGCGCGGTAGGCGATCAGATACCAGGCCAGACCCGTCAGCCCCACAAGTGCGGCGAGCGCGGCACCGCGACGGGTGTCCTTGCCGGGCTGCCGTGCGTCGACGCCAAGGGTTCCCAGACTCTCTCCGGAGCGGCGCAGCAGGTACGCGACGAGCCCGACGATGACCAGTGCGAAACCGATGCGCAGCAGCTGCAGCGTCAGGTCGAGGCCGGGTCTGGCCGACTGCGATGCGTTGAGAGTCGCTGTCTGGTCGGCGAGGGGGACCCCACTGGTCAGGTCCGCGAGCAGGTTGACGATGGCGTAGACGCCGGAGCGGCCCAAGGACAGGCCGAGCACCAAGAAGATCTCGGCGATGAGGAAGCCGCGGGACAGTACTGGTGATGGGCTCCCGCGTTCCATGGCGTCAGGCTAGTAGTGGCCAGGGCGACCATCGAGGGCGGTGGCCTGAGACGCGAGGGCGACGTTGTTGGGCAGTCCGAGCGTCAATCTGGCCCAACAACGCCGCCCTCAACGCCGGGTCACCCCAACAACGCCGCCCTCAACGTCGGGTCACCCCGCGATCGACGCCTTGGTCGAGGAGTTCACCTCGATGCGTCGCGGCTTGGCCTTCTCCGCCAACGGCAGCGTCACGCACAGAACCCCCTCGGAGTAGTCGGCCCGGATGTTGTCGGTATCCACCGACGTGCCGAGCGTCAACCTGCCGTACGAACTGCCCCGTCGGGCGCTCCCGGCGCAACCACTCCACGTCGCCCTCGCGCGGGGTTCGGGTTGCTCGGATGGTCAACGTACGACCGTCCAGACTGACGTCGATCGAGTCGGGGTCCACGCCCGGAAGGTCGCAGTGCATGATCCACTGGTCGCCTTCGCGATGAAGGTCGACCGGCATGAGGCGCATCGACTGTGAGAGGTCCATCGCGGCGTCGCTGGCGCTGCTGAGCATACGCTCGGCAAGGCGGTCGAAGTCGCGGAAGGGATTGACGTTACTGGCCACTTGTCGTCCGGACGCAAGTAGACGAGGCAGTCGCCTGCGTGCAGCGACACTTCTAGATTAGCACTCTCGCTGTGAGAGTGCCAATACTGGAATGAGGACGACGGGGTTGGCTCCCGCGACTGGACTCGAACCAGTAACCGTCCGATTAACAGTCGGATGCTCTGCCAATTGAGCTACGCGGGAATTGCATCTAGCGTACCGGCCGTCCCCGCCTGCGAACCAAGCGGTGGGCCGATTCGCCGGTGGAACATCTCAGTTCGGCCACGGGCATGGAAGCTGCCACCGGACTGAATTACATTGGTCAGCAGCGGGGGTTCGCGGAATGGGCCATGGAGATGTTCCAGATCAGGGCGTTGCTCTCGGGGGTCGGGGTTGTCTGCTTTGCGCTCGCATTAGGCGCCGCAGGGCCGGTACAGGCACAGGTCTCGGACGACCCTGTGGTCGACTTCGCCGTGACGCGGGGGGCGTTCGAGGCCCTCGACGAAGGTGACTTGGACCTTGCCAGTGTGCGGCCCGCCACAGAACCTGCGCCGCAGACCTTCGCGATCCCGCTGAAGAGCGTGACCCGGGGGGCGACGGGTAAGCCACGGCGCGTGCGGTTCGCCGGGGGGATCGAGATTCGGGGGGAGGACAGCGCGCTGCAACTCACGAAGCTGTCGATGAACCTGCCCAGGAAGAAGGCGAGCGTCTGGATATCATCACCCGATGCGCGGATCCAGGCTTTCTATGTCTCTCGCATCAAGGTCACGAAGCGGACGCTCAGCGGCGTTCTGCTGATCGCCCCTGGGACCGCCGCTGTGCTCAATGCCGAGTTCGACACATACGTCTTCTCAGACGGTCTGCGGTTCGCCCGGTTCAGCGTGGAACTGTGATGTCGGTTAAGTCCTGGCGCGCAGTTGGACCGTTCGACCCAGGACCGCGCATCGCAGGTTGCGGTTCGGCAACGTCGGGGCCCGGTCCCCGGATTTGCGGTGTCAATTATGTCCGTGATGGCTACTGTGTGATTTACCCGTAACAAAACCGAAAGGGATTCACATGATCGTTCGTCGTATCACCGCTGGCGCTGCCGGCCTGGCTCTGGTGGGCACGGCCTTCGCAGCTGCTCCGGCCATGGCGAAGCAGAACACCACCACGCTCAAACTCGACACCACGCTTGTCGCGGCACTAGGCGCCGCGGGTATCGCGCCATCGGCGATCTCTCCTGGCAAGTTCGTGGGCACTTCCATCAGCTTCCCGGCGAAGCTGAAGGGCAAGAAGATCACCCACAAGGGCGGCCTGAAGCTGACCCTGGGCGACAATTTCGTGACGATCGAAAACATCAGCATCAACTACAAGTCGGGCAAGGCCTCCATCAAGGTGAACAACTCGTTGACCAACAGCAAGATTCCGTTGAAGAACGCACTGGTGTTCAGTGGCGGAAAGAACAAGATCAAGAAGAACGGCACCTGGAAAAACGCGACGGTCAAGTTGGCGAAGAGCGTCAACGTCACCAACCCGCCTCTCGGCCCGCAGGACCCGGCCAACCTCATTGGTCAGGTCCTCGGACTGCCTGTGAACTCGATTCCGAGTCAGGCTGAACTCGGCAAGGCGAACATCAAGGTCAAGGTGAAGAAGAAGAAGTAGTACTCGCTTCACCTGCTCAGAAGGGGAGCGTCCGGCGCTATGGCCGGGCGCTCCCCTTCTGCAATGGAGCAGTCCGCCCAGGTTGAGGCTCGGGACGGTAGGCGTCCGGCATTTGTTGTGGCAGCGCTAGAGCAGTCAACTGGGACCGGAATTGCCAAACCTGACCCACAATCGAACGGGACTCACAATGACCGTTCGTCGCATTGCCGCCGGTGCCGCAGGTCTGGCGTTGATTCGCCAGACGGCGGCAGGATCGGGGTGTGCGCGACACCGAGTTGTACCGTCATCTGTGGGGACTGGTTGGCCCGTGGGAAGTGAGCTCGGTCGAGGACGGGCGCGTGGATGTGTGGGTGGAACATCCCAGGCGGACCCGGTTCCTCTGCCCGGACTGCGATGTCGAGTTGGCGGTCTATGACCACTCCGAGGAACGGGCATGGCGACCCCTGGACTCGTGTGCGTTGTTGACCTTCCTGCATCCCAGTGCGCCGGGGGTGGCCTGCCCCGAGCACGGGGTGCGTTAGGTGCGGGTGCCGTGGGCCCAACCGCACTCGCGGTTCACGACCTTTTTTGAGCGGCTGGCGATCGATGTGCTCGGTGCCCAGATCGAGGCGGTCGCGATGGACATGTGGGAGCCGTTCGCGAACTCGGCGCGCGCGCACCTGGCCGATGCCGAGGACAAGATCGTCTTCGACCGCTACCACCTGATGGGCTACCTGAACAAGGCCGTGGACACCGTACGCAAGCAGGAGAACCGGGCCCTGGCCGCGGCCGGCGACAAGAGCCTGGCCGGCTCGAAGTACCTGTGGCTGTACTCCCACGAGAACCTGCCCGCACGTCACCAGGACGCTTCAACGCGCTACGTGCCGCGGACCTGAAGTCCGGACGTGCCTGGGCGATCAAGCAAGACCTGCGCCACTTCTGGTCCTACAAGCGCCGCGGCTGGGCGCCAAGCACTTCAAACGCTGGTACTTCTGGGCCACCCAGCTGGTGACCACGCTGCCGGTGTCCGCGGCGCTGGTGGGCCTCTACAGCGACTACGTACACACCGAGTATGGCGATCTGGACAGCGACTGCGTGTTCGTCAACCTGTTCGCCGAGCCGCAGGGCCGCCCGCTGCGCTACGACGCGGTGGCCAAACTGGTGACCCGGCTGCGGTCGGCCACCGGGATCGCGTTCACCCCCCACACGTTCCGCCACACCCGGGCCACGGAGCTGATCCGAGCCGGGGTCCCGATCGAGATCGTGTCCAAGATGCTGACCCACCGTTCGGTGGTCACCACATCGCAGACCTACGTCCACCTCGGCGTTGAGGACTTCGCGCCGAACTGGTCCGCGCCGGGGTCTGGCCGGCCGGGGTCGCCCGGTGACCCCGACCCCGCTGCGGGTGATCGACCCGCAGCCGGTGTCCTCGGTGCTGGACCTGCTGCGCGGGGTGGTCCGCCCCGAGTTCGCCGGCCAGATCATCCCCACTGACCCGGACCACCCGGTGTTCGCCCGTGGGCGCTGCCAGGTCCCTGACTGCGAGCGGGGCGCCTGGTCGCGGCTGCTCTGCAACGCCCACTACGGGCGCTGGCGCCTTCACGGCCGACCAGACCGCGAGACGTTCCTGGCCACGACCGGCCCTGTCAAGGACCGCACCGATCATGTCGACGCCTCCGACCTGCGTGGAATGCCCGAACAGCTGCGGCTGGAGATCGCCTACTCCATCCAACGCCGCCACGATGACCGGACCGTGCGACTGGTGCCGGTGATGATCAACCGCCTCGTCGCCCTGGTGATCACCGCCGGGGTCACCTCACTGCTGGATCTGTCCACCCAAGGGTGGGCCGCCGCCGCGGCCGACCACGGAATCAAGGACTCCACCGGTCGGATGTTCGGGCAACTGCGCTTCGCCCGGACACACCTGCTCGACCTGGCCGAGGGCACCGACATCGAATCGGAGTACGCCAGCGACCGGTGGCTCGCCGCGGTGCTCGGGGTCGGGCGGGCGCGGGGCCAGACCCAGATCCGCTTCGACCGGATCACCCAGCCCTGGCTGCGCCAGCCGTTCAAGCGGGCGTGCCGGTTCCGGTTGGGCACCGGCAAGGCCTTCGGCACGATAAGCCTCGATGAACGCGCCCTGGCCTGGTTCTCCCGGTTCCTGACCGAGGCGCAACCGCAGGTCACTGGGCCAGAGGGCCTGGACCGGGCCGTCTTGGAGCACTAGCTGTCCTGGCTGGTCGCCTCCCCGGCCCTGTCAGCCAACACCACCAACTCGTATCTGGTGATCCTGCGCAGGTTCCTGGACGCCTGCCTGCGCCACCAGTGGATGCCCGGGCTCACCGCCCAGGCCACCCTCTACATCGACGAGCTCCCGCCCCGTCCCCAGTCGTTGCCCCGGTTCATCCCCGAATACGTCATGGCCCAACTGGAGGACGAGCAGAACCTGGCGCACTTGCCCGACGCCACGACTCGTCATCTGCTGATCCTGATCCAGGAGACCGGGCTACGCGCCGCCGAGCCGATCCGCGCTCAACAGGACCATCTGCGCCAGCGCTGGCCCGGCGGGGTCCCCGTGCTGTTCCCTTCCCCTCATGCCAACCGCGACGGGCTACGCAGCTTCGCCTACGCAACATTCAGCACCTGCCTGACCTGCCCGGACTTCCAGACCACACCAGTGCACCTGCCCATCCACCGCCGCCAGGTCGACGACACCCTGGAGCTGATCATCCTCGCCGACAAGCGCGAAACTCCCGGCTCGCCGCCAACCACCGCGTGGTGGCCGCCAACCTCCGTAACGTGATCACCGCGCTGGAGACCATCGAGAGGGAAACACCTGATGCCAACTCACAACAGCGCCCACTTGGCCGAAGCCACCCGGCGGCGCTCCATCGCAGCCCGATCCAGAGCCAGCGCGGCGATCCGGGCACTGGACCGCGACGGGGCCATCATCGACTACGTCACTGTCGCGGCCGCCGCAGACGTCTCCCGCGCCTTTCTCTACCGGGACCCGGCCCTGCGCCAGGAGATCCAACGGGTGGCCTGCAGCTGTACCCGGCTACACCATGACCCACGGACTTCCCGAAAGCGCCAGAACCTGAAAGCTGATGGCGTCAGGCTCGATGTCGTGGATCCGGCCAAGACCAAGAAGGTGTCATCGCCTTCCCGATTTCCAGCCGTGCAGGTGTGCAGATCCTGCACGACGGGGCGATCAGTTCACGGGCGAGACTGGGGTGTCGGTCAAATGAGCCCTCCATCATCTTCAAGACGGGCGCCATGGACGCCACCGTCGTGAGCACCTCCGTGTCGGCCCTGGCGCCCATGCCGGCGCCGTCGACGGTTGCGAAACTCGCGAAACGCACAGGCGGCACCAAGAACACCAAGACTGGTCTGTGCAAGAACGCGACGCAGAAACTCAGCAAGACCATCGACTTCGGCGGCAAGCGTTACCGACCCGAGCACGCTGCTCAACCCGCTGCTACGCACCACGGCCTTCACGACAGGTCAGAAACTCGGCAAGGTCACGATCACTGTGAACAAGTAGCAGAAGCTTCGCGACGAGGGGCAGCCGGTCCGATGGCGACCGCCCCCGGGTCGCCGTCGTTGGAGTGGGCGGTGGCTCAGCCCGGTCATGTTCCGGATTTCCTGCGGTCCGAGCTCGGCAGACTGGTGTGGCGCCAGGTGCAGGTTCACATGTCTGGCACGCTCATGCTCCGCTGGTGTGGGGACTGGGAATCGGTCGGTCGGCGCTGGCGTTAGACTCGCCGGCGAGGGGCGATAGCTCAATCGGTTAGAGCGCCGGACTCATAATCCGTTGGTTCCGGGTTCAAGCCCCGGTCGCCCCACTCAAACGCCGACCAGTTCGGGCTGACTCGTGCTGGGGGTCATGCGTCGGTACGCGACGAGCAGGATCACCGCCAACAGGGGCCCCAAGATGTCGCTCGGGATAGCCCACACGTTGTTCGTCGCTGTGTTGTCATGCACGGTCCATTGCATGATGTGACCGATGGCGTCTCCCCAGTAGCAGATGGCAAGTACCACGACCGCCGCCGTCAACCAGCCATCACGGCGCCACGCGGTGCCGATGCCGAGTACCCCGATCGCCACGTCGGCCCATCCGACCTCCCATTGGAACATCGAAGGCGCGTATCCGATGCCCTCAGCGATCGCCGAGGAGTTGGGGCCGAGGTGTCCAAGGGCACCCACCAGGGCCCAGAGTCCACCGAAGACCAAGACCCAGAGCAGTAGCAGTTCCACGATCCGGCGGCCCGTGCGTGCGTGGGGGCTCCGGTCGGCGGCGACGTGGATCCCCCAACCGATGAAGGTGATGACCCAAGGCGTCAGGAAGAACGGCATGGCGGGAAGGTAGCAGCGGCGGATTCTGCAATGCATCCTGGCAGACTCGGGTTGCCGAATCGCGGGGTCGGGGAGGGTGATTCTCCGTCCGATTACTGGGATTCCGTGGCGTGAATCGAAAATCTGACTAAGGTTCACGTGCAGAGTTAGACTTAGGCGGTATGCCCTTTTTATTCGGACAAAGCGATCGCTGAGTTGGCCTGCGGCGCCCGCTGCGGGCGAGTCGCGCGGAAGAGAACGGATGTCTCATGCCGTTGAGAGTGGGTACGGCGGGCGGAGGTCAACGACACAATAGGTGGCACTTTGAACCGGATCGACCGCTAGATACTGTGGTGCTGGCTCGGCCTCTCGACTGAGGTCCCGGGGCACCCAGAGATTGTCCGAGTCAGTTACAGACCGGGGGGCCAAGGAAGTGGTGATCCGCATCGGCGGGTCGCCATCCAGCGGGTCAACGGAACTCTCCGTACGGTTATCGGACATGCTGCTCCAGCGGGGTGAAATGTCCGTTATGCCGCTTGACTCCCGGATTTACACGCCGATAACTTCGCCGGAGCACTTGGACGGGTCGAGTAGAAGCGGAGCACCACTTGAAACGCATCGCCGTGTCGGTGGTGTCCGCTGCGACACTCACGGCGCTCCTGGCAACCCCTACGGCGGCCTTGGACCTCGACCCCGTGAGACTCGAACTCGTCGACATTCCGGCAACGGTGCCAGCGGCCTCCGAGGCCTCGGTCGGGGCATTCGTTCCGCGGGGCACCCGCTGTCGGCTTGTGGTCCGGGACTCGGCTTCCCAGAAGTGGAAGGGCCGGCGCGCCAAGGCGACGTCCGGGTTCATGCAGTTCCCATGGACCCAGCAGGCTGGAAGTTCGAGTGGTGAATGGCGGTTGCGCGTCAAATGCCGCAACGACGTGAAGCGGTGGAAATCCAGGTGGGCGACCTTCAGCGTCACCAGCACCGCCTCCTCTCCGGCATCCCTTCCAGTCATCGACCGCCCGGCGTCGGCGTCCGCGTCGGTCTCGTCACTTTCCGCGGCATACGGCTGGGCGAGTTTCGGAACGACTTTGATCAAGGGGACCGACTGGTTCAACGGTCGAGGTGTCGACGTTCGGAGCAACGGGGGCAACGGGTGCGCGTCGGGCTGCGCTGTTCGCAGTACGTACGGCACGAAGTACCAGTGCGTCGAACTGGTGAACAGGTTCGTGCGGACCCAGGGATGGGTCACCACCAACATCTGGGGCAATGCCCACCAGATCCTGGACAAGGCGCCGGCCTCTGCCTTCGAGAAGCATCGAGCGGGTGACGGGTACGTGCCTGTGCCGGGGGACATCATCGTGTGGTCTGGCGGCAGTAGTGGCTACGGCCACGTCGCGGTGGTCTCGGCGGTTGCGCCTGGACGCGTGACGTTCGTCGAGCAGAACGCGAGTCGAACGGGGTCATACACTCTCAAGACCGATGCGCGAGGGAAGCTGCTGCCGTACGGCGCCTTGCGGCACACGGGGTACCTGCACGCGTACGCCAACGGCTGAGGTCCGCGATTCGGGGACCGCACGCCCGGGTTCGGCGTACCCCCATCCATAGGCGCGACTGCCACGCTGCGTGCGCAGCGATCCCAGATCTCAGAGCCCCGGTCGGCGGAAACGGATAGTCCGGGCGGAGATGCCAGAACCCGGTCCCAGCGTCCACCCACACCCGCGGAGCCCGCTTGGCAACGGGGGTCACGGACCGCTGGGCCATGTGTCGAGAACCCCAGAATCCGCCCGCCTGGTAGCGATAACCTGCGGGCATGCGCAAGCTCGGCAAGATCCTCGGGATCTTCGGAATCGTCATTTTGGTTCTGGCAGTCGTCCTCGTGTCGTTCGGAGCCTGGACGGTACACCGACCTTTTCCACAACTGAACGGTGAAGTACAGGCAGCAGGATTGACATCCTCGGTCGAAGTCATCCGGGATGACCGCGGAATCCCGCAGATCTACGCCGACAACATCGACGACCTGTTCTACACCCAGGGGTACGTCCACGCCCAGGACCGGTTCTGGGAGATGGACTTCCGACGTCACATCACGTCAGGTCGCCTGTCGGAGATGTTCGGTGACAGCCAACTGGAGACGGACAAGGTGATCCGGACGATGGGCTGGCGCCGTGTGGCCGAGCAGGAGTATCCGATGCTGTCGGACAAGTCCAAGCAGATCCTGGAGGCGTATGCCAAGGGCGTCAACGCATACATCGCTGAGCGGTCCAAGGCCGAGTTGAGCCTCGAGTACTCGGTGTTGAACCTCATCAACCGCAATTATGAGATCGAGCCGTGGACTCCGGTCGATTCGGTGGCCTGGCTGAAGGCGCTGGCGTGGGACCTTCGGGGGAATATGGACGACGAGATCCAGCGTGCCGTCGCGTCCACCGAGGTGGGAGTCAAGCGCACCGAGGAACTGTATCCGCCGTACCCCTACGACCGTCATCGCCCGATCGTCGATCAGGGGGCGGTGGTCGACGGCAGGTTCGATCAGAACGCCAACCCTGCCGTTGATCAGGCTGCGGCCTATCTTCCGGCGACGCCGGCTCTGCGAGCGACCCGGGCGGCATTCGACCAACTCAAGACGGTCCTGGGTCCTGTGGGTGAGGGAATCGGCTCCAACAGTTGGGCGGTGTCCGGGTCGAAGACGGTAACGGGCAAGCCCCTGCTCGCCAACGATCCGCACCTCGCGCCAGCGATGCCGTCCTTGTGGTACCAAGCGGGCCTGCACTGCAGGTCGATCACCGCCGACTGCTCCTACGACGTCGCCGGCTGGACGATGTCCGGGTTGCCGGGGGTCTTCATCGGTCACAACGCCGACATCGCGTGGGGCTTCACCAATCTGGGCCCGGACGTCACGGACCTGGTTCTGGAGAAGGTGACCGGAGACAGCTACGAGATCGACGGCAAGAAGGAGCCTTTGACGACCCGCCAGGAGGTCATCAAGGTGGCCGGCGGGGAGGATGTCACCATCACCGTGCGATCCACCCCGAACGGACCGATCATGTCCGACGTGCTGGAGTCGACGACGGCTGCCGGGGCAGAGCGCACCCGTGCCTGCGCCGGGGCAGGCGCCTGACGACGCCCAGGTCCCGCCGAAGGGATCCGGATACGCCGTTGCCCTGAAATGGACGGCGCTTACCCCGCGGCCCACGTTCGATGCCTTCGACATGATGAACACCGCCAAGAACTGGGAGGACTTCCGCAAGGCCGCGGAATTCGCTTCCGTGCCCGCACAGAACCTCCTCTACGCGGACACCAACGGCACGATCGGCTATCAGGCACCCGGGGTCATTCCCATCCGCAAGAACTACGACGGGAAATGGCCGGTTCCGGGGTGGACCTCGGAGTACGGGTGGACCGGGCAGATCCCCTTCGAGGAGTTGCCGGTGATCACTGACCCGGACGAGGGCTATATCGTCACGGCCAATCAGGCGGCGATCGGCCCCGACTACCCGTACTTCATCACCGACGACTGGTCGTACGGGGCGCGCTCGCAGCGCATCTTCGATCTGGTGGAGCAGGAGACCTCCGATGAGGATCTGATGACAGCGCAGGAGATGGCCGACATCCAGATGGACGCCCGCAACGAACTCGCGGCGTTCCTGGCTCCGCGACTTCAGGAATTCGATGTCGAGGACGCCACCGAGCCGGCGCTGGATCTGCTCAACGGATGGGACTTCCAGCAGCAGCGTGACTCTGCGCCCGGCGCCTACTTCAACGCTGTGTGGCGCCAGCTCGTGCAGCGGGTGTTCAACGACGTTCTGGACACCTCCGAGACGTACGCGAACGGCGGCGACCGTTACTGGGAGGTCATGTACAGGCTCTGGGACGAGCCGAACAACCCGTGGTGGGACGACGTCGACACCCCCGAACGCGAAAACCGCGATCAGACGGTGACCGCCAGCCTCAACGCCGCCGCTCAGGAACTCGACGAGCGCCTCGGCGGGGATCCGCAGTCATGGCAGTGGGGCGACCTGCACACGCTGGAACTGACCAACCCGTCGTTGGGTGAGAGTGGGATCGCGCCCATCGAGTGGTTGTTCAACCGGGGGCCCTACCAGGTGGGCGGTGGCGGCAGCATCGTGCAAGCCACCGGGTGGGAGCCGCAGGAGGGGTACGAGGTCAACTGGGTCCCCAGCATGCGACAGGTCGTCGACCTGGCCAACCTCGACAACTCCACCTGGGTCAACCTCACCGGTGCCAGTGGGCACGCCTTCGACGCCACCTACCGTGACCAGACCGAGGCCTGGGTGACCGGCGAGCAGTACCCCTGGCCCTTCAGTCGGCAGGCGGTCGAGGAAAGCGCGCGGGACACGCTGACCCTGCAGCCGAGCTCGTGACGCCGGAGGACATCCCGCCAGAGGTGTTCTCGGGCAAGCCACACAAGCCGTCGATGGGGCTGCGCAAGCTCGACATGCGGACCTGGCTGGACCCCGACCCGACGGATCCGCAGCTGGCATTGCGGCGAGAACTCCTCACCACGCAGCGTGGGGACGTCTTCGCCGCATTGCCCGGCAGCGACGATGCGTGTCGGACGGTGGCCGACAACGTCGCGCGCTGGGTGGGTACCGAACTGCCAGGTGTCGATCACCCTCTCGTGGAGGCTGCCCAACTGGTCCGCGACGACGTGTGTGTGATGGGGCTGCGCGACGGGCAATGGCAGTTGATCGCCGCGGTGGTGTGCTTCCCGTCCCGCTGGCGGCTTGCGGACAAGATGGGACGCGACGTGGTGACGATCCACGATCCCGTGCCCGACTATCGCAACCAGTTGGCCGCACCCACCGTCAAGGCGTTCGACTCGATAGCCGCCCACGGACCGCGATGGCGGGTCAACGCGACTCTGCTCGACGACCCGGCGTTGTTCCAGCCGATCGCCGCACAGGGACGCCGCGAACACCGCCCGGGAATGGACTCGTATCTGCGCGTCGAGCGCCAATGTCTGGTCCCCGTCCACGACCTCATCGTCTTCTCGATCCGAACCACCGTGGTGCCCGTGTCCGACCTGAGCGCATCCCAGGCGCAAGCCGTCCTCGACTCGGCGCGAAGTGCGCCGCGGGAGGTCGCCGAGTATCGCGGGTGGGCGGCTCCTGGCTGAGGTGCGACTCAGAATGCGAAGGGTTTGGGCGGTTGGTGCATCTGTGCGCGCGGACAGGAGGCCAGGGTCATGTTCCCCAGCGACAGGGCGGCGTCGCACAACGTCACCACCGTCCATCCCAGGCGCGAGGCATGAGCGGTGATCGTCGCGCAGTAGATGGTGATCTCGTACCGGGTGGGTGTGCCGTAGGCGATCTGGATCGTACCGATCAGTCGGGCTCCACCCGGATCGTCGGGTGATCTCCACGGCATGTCGTAGCGCGCCCAGCGTGCCGGGTCGGCTGACCAGAGCCCGCCGTTGTTGGTGTCGCGCAGGGCCAGTTCGACCAGGATCGAACGGGCTGCTTCCTCCGGCACGATCGCGGCCGGCCGGATGATCTCGGTGATGTCGGTGTCGACATCGCTGGCCGAGAACGGCGCGGGTAGAGGGGCCTGGATCTGCGAGTACACCGACACCACCTCCTCGCAGGGGTTATCGGATTCCTCGACCTCCGTCTGAGTCCACTGGTCCGATCCGGTGAGTGACGCGATCGGCGCGGCGTTGTTTGGCGATTCGAGTCTCCGGCGGGTACTCTGATGCATGGCTCCTCGTGAAGTCTCGACGCTGGGGAAGGCGAAGCGAGACACAGGAGGGCCTTATGCGTAGTGCCGAGGCGATGGCCCGGGGAGTGGTGTTCGTCCACTCGTGCCCGAAGGCCTTGATGCCGCATGTCGAGTGGGCTGTGCAACGCGCTGTCGAGCGGACCCACCCCTTCGATTGGTCTGCTCAGCCGATCCTCACCGGGATGTTCCGCTGTGAGATCCAGTGGTTCGGCGCCGCGGGTGCCGGCGCCCAGATCGCCAGTTCGCTGCGCGGTTTTCCCAACCTGCGCTTCGAGGTGACTGAGGAGTCCGGGTCATCGATGGGGGAGCGGTTCTGCTTCACGCCGGCGTTGGGCATGTTCCGTGCGGCGACCGGACCCAACGGGGACATCCTCGTGAACGAGGAACGATTGCGGGGACTGATGGCTGGCGGTGACCTCAGAGCAGGTATCGAAACGCTGCTCGGAGCGCCCTGGGACGATGAACTGGAACCGTTCCGGATGGCCTGTGACTCCGGAGTGCGCTGGCTCACCCGGGTGGGCTGATCCGCCTTTTTCGGCGCTAAGGCCCGGTGGGGTGTCACCCGTTCGGACTAATGGCGCCTGACTGACGTCTGCGGAAAAATGCACGAAAGGGTGACATCGGCGCCCGTCATCCGGATCTGTTGATCCATTAGAGTGACCCTGGATCCGGGAGTAGCAATCATTCACCCGAACGGATGAACAGGAAGGGGTGGCTGAGGGGCGATTCATACGGGGAAGCCAAAGGAGGTGGACCATGTCCGAGGCGTACGCCCGAAACATGATCCCGCGAGGACTCGTCGCGTTGGCGATCGCTGCAGCCATGACCGTGCCGGTGGGGTTCGGCGCTCGCGTCCGGATCGGCGGCGCCACCCATGCACAGAGTGCTGCTCGGCACCTCCGGTGACACCCTCGATGTCGCCCGTGCCGTCGACGCGGCCGGTGGTCGTGTTGTCCAGACCCTGGAGATCGCCCAAGCCCTGGTGGTGGACCTCCCCGAGGCGGTCACCGCTCCCCACGGCTCATTCATCGTCCCGGACCTCGCCATGCGCTTCAACGCCGTCCCGACCTCTGTGGCCGGCAGTGACGACAAGAACACCTTCCGCGAGACCATCGGCGCACCGGGCGACGGCGGATCCGGCGTGACGGTCGCGGTAGTGGACACCGGGGTCGATGCGTCCGCGGACATCGACGTGTCCGATCGGGTGAACGTCAGTGCTGGGCCCACCGGTGACGGCATGGGCCACGGGACGTTCATGGCCGGTCTGGTGGCCGGTAACGATGCGGAGTTCGGTGGCGTGGCAACGTCCGCCGAAGTATTCGACGTTCAGGTAGCGGAACAGGACGGCAGCACCAACCTCTCCACCGTGCTCGCGGGCCTGCAGAAGGTGGCCGACAAGCGAGCTATCGACCCCTCACTCGAAGGTGGCCATGCTGGCGTTGAGCACCGACAGCCCGCTGCCGCCGTGGATGGACCCGCTGACCAGGGCTCTCGACCGGTTGTGGGCGCGTGGTGTCACCGTGGTCGTCGCCTCTGGAAATGATGGGGCCAACGAACTCAACTCACCGGCGACCGACCCGTCGCTGCTGGTGGTGGGGGCCCAGGACGAGGCCGACACGGCAGTCCTCGACGACGACACCGTCCCCGACTTCTCCGCGTACGGAAAGGCTTTCGGGCAGAAGCGCCCCGACGTGGTCGCTCCCGGCGTCTCGCTGATCTCGACGGCCTCCCCGAACAGCACCGCCTACCTGGAGAACCCGGATTCTCGCGTGGGAGATGCCTTCCTCAAGGGAACCGGCACATCGATGTCCGCGGCCGTCACGGCCGGATCGCTGGCCACACTGCTGTCGCAGCATCCCGAACTGACCCCGGACCAGGCGAAACGACTCGTGATCGGGACCGCGAACCGCACCAAGGAGCTACGCACGAAGACCGGTGCCGGCAGCGGCGCTCTGGACTTGGCCGCGGCACTCTCCACGCCCCTGAGTGCGGTACCCGCCGCTTGATCAGGAGGACACGAGCCCGTCGAAGTTCGGTCCGGATGAGGCTGACGAGGGGCTGTGGGCCGAGTTCGGGCAGGCATGGGAAGCCGGCGACCTGCGGGCGGTGGCTGCAGCCTGGTCGAAGATGACCCCCCAGACCCGCAAGTGGGCTGCCAACGCCTGGTCCGTGGCCGTACTGATGCGGGCCCTGCAAGCAGACGAGGACACCTTCGACGGACGCCGCTGGGCGGGTCGTCGGTGGGCGACCGATGACTGGCAGGGCCGTCGCTGGGCCAGCGACGCCTGGGTCGGACGGCGGTGGGCCGACGAGGCCTGGCTGTCCGAGGTCTGGGACGGCCGCCGCTGGGCCGGTCGTCGGTGGGCCGGCGTCGACTGGCTGGCCTTCGCCTGGACACTGCGGGAGGCCGCGGTCGATCCGGACCTGCAGGACCTCTGGATCGATGAGCAGTGGGAGGGCCGCCGCTGGGCAGGCCGCCGCTGGGCCGGACTGGACTGGACTGGTCGCCGCTGGGCAGCCGACGCCTGGGACGGCCGCCGCTGGGCCGACTTCAGCTGGGATGGACGGCGCTGGGCCGCCGGTGAATGGACCGGTCGCCGGTGGGCGGACTTCACCTTCGAGGGTCGTCGCTGGGCCACCGAGCAGTGGAGCGGCAGGCGTTGGGCCACCCTGGGTTGGTAACGTCCTAGGCGCCCCCTAAGGAGCCGCCATGACGCAGGTCCGAGAGGGCCTGCGTCCGCTCAGGCCCCCCTGGCTTTCGGTGGGTTTCGTGGTGTCGTTCGCCACGCTCGCCGGAGTCCTCAGTCTGTCGGTGCTCGCCTGGCTGCCGGCCGTGGTGGAGCTTCCAGCGCATGTGATCGATCCCGCGCCCGCCTGGCTGCTCGCCCTGTTCGTGGCGCTTGCCGCAGTCTCGGACGTCGTCTACGTCCCGGTCCGGCACGCCGACGCGTGGGAGGAACTCACCTTCGTCGAGGTGGTCATCATCTGGGGCGTTCTGATCCTGCCCCCGTTCGCGGCCTTGAGCACAGCGTTGCTCGGATTCGCACTCGTTGCCCTGCTGCTGCGCCGCCCAGCGGTGAAGTCGCTGTTCAACCTCGGCTCGTATGCGATCTCCGGGGCCGGGCTCATGATCACCTATCTGATCCTCGTGGGGGATTCCGAACAGTTCGGCCTGCAATCGGTGCTGGCGCTGTTGGTCGGCGCGGTCGTGTTCACGACCCTGAATCTGTTCATGCTGACGCTGATCCTGCTGGCCGCCGAGGGTGTGCCGCCCAGAGAGTTGCTCGAAGAGCAATGGGCGCTGAGCCTCGGGATGGCTGTCGGTTCGGTCGGCGTCGCCACGGTGGCCTTGTCCATCGAGCAGAGCAATCCGGCGCTGACGCCGTTCGCGGCGCTGCCCGTCATCGCCCTGTGGTACGCCTATCGTGCGAGTTCGGCGCACGCCGAGGGCCGTGAACGCAGCCATTGGCTGGTCGAACTCGGTCAAGCGGTCGCCACCCCTGGAGAGCCGAAGGTGGTCATCCCGCGCGCCGCCGAGGCTCTGCGCCGCGTGTATGCCGCCGACGAGTATGCCGTCGTGCTCGCCTCCGGCCAGCACTTCGGCGCCGATCCCGCGTGGGTGGCTCCGGCCGTCGCGCCCCGGCAGGTCCGCACGCTTCTCGACGCCGAACTGCCCGACCACTGGGACGCGGGTGTCGCGATCAGGCTCGACGACCAGTCTGGCGGTGGAGTGCTGGCGATCGGCACGCACCATCAGCAGGAGTGGGCGACCCGGTATCTGCCGTGGGCGCGGAGCTGGTCTATCCCGGAGACCGACGAACCGGCGCTGGTGGCGCTGACGGCGGCCGTCGGCAGTTCGGTCCGCGCCGGACAGACCCTTGCTGCCTTGACCGCCGAGACCGCGAAACTGCAGGCCGTCGTGGATCACGCCACGGATGGCATCTGCGTGGTCGACCAGCAGGAGGAAGTGCTCTCTGTGGAGCCCCGCGTCACGACGGATCACCGGTGTCGATCTGCCGGCATCCGGGGTTTCCCCGCAGATCGCCGATCTGCCGGACATCGTGCAGCGGATCGTGTCGGTGCCGGCCGAACCGGAAGGGGTGGAGGTCTCCTTCGAACGCAGCGACGGGCAGCAACTCGACCTGCAGGTGACACGGGTGGACGTGGTGGCCTCCGGAACCCGGGTCATGACGATTCGCGACATGACACGTGAGCGGCGCGCCGAGCGACTCAAGTCCGACTTCATCGCGACGATCTCGCACGAGTTGCGCACACCGATCACGCCGATCCGCGGATACGCCGACCTGTTGCGCCGCAGGTGGGACCGGATGAGCGAGGAGAAACGTGCCGGCGTCCTCGAGACGATCCAGGAGCGCGCCGATCACCTGACCCGGCTGGTCGATGATCTGCTGGTCGCCGCCCGCACGACCAGCGACACCAAACTCAGCGTCGACATGCAGCGCATGGACCTGGTCGATGCGGTGCGGGAGGCGGCGACTGGCTTCCCGGAGGTGGACGGCCGACTGTCGATCGACGTCTCGGAACCGCTGTGGGTGCACGCCGATCGAACCAGGGTGATCCAGATCATCAGCAATCTCGTCGGCAACGCGGTGAAGTACACCCCGGCCGACGCCCCCATCGAGATCACGTTCGGCACCGTTGACGACGGTGTCGAAGTCTCCATCCGCGACCACGGTGCGGGGATCGCCGCAGACGAGCAGGAACGCGTGTTCGAGCGCTTCTACCGGATAGAGGACCCCATGACCATGCGAACAGGCGGAAGCGGGCTGGGTCTGCACATATCGAGGCAACTCGCGCGTGCCATGGGCGGCGACGTTAGGCTGAATTCCAGTCCTGGCAAAGGATCGACGTTCGTCCTACAACTCACCGCGGAAGGCAATTGATGGCCACGATCCTGATCGTCGACGACGAGCCGAGCGTGCGAGCTGTCATCCGCGACACGCTGGAGCTCGAGGATCATGTGGTTTTCGAGGCGGTTGACGGACCCTCTGCGCTGGAGACCCTCAGTCAGCCGGAGCTGCCCGACTGCGTGGTGCTGGACATCATGATGCCCGGGATCAGCGGACTGGACGTCCTGACCGAACTGCGGGCCCGGTCGGCCACCAGCACCCTGCCCGTGATCCTTCTCACGGCGGCCGCCGACGACGCCACCACCTGGGCGGGGTGGAGCGCCGGAGCCAACGTCTTCCTGCCCAAACCTTTCGACCCGGGGGCACTTCTCGACTGGATAGACCGCGTGCTGGAAGGTGGCGGCGAAATGGAGCCCACACTGTGAAGCGAGTTCGGCCGGAGAATCTTGCAAGCCGACTGGAGTCGATACCGCCCCACCCGCGGATCGTTGCACCCGGAAACTTCGCAACGCCGCAGGAGTTGCTGCGGGTCGTGGACGCTGCGGTGCCCAGTTACACGCTGCACATGCTCAACGCCCAGGGCGACATCCCCAGCCGCCCGGGAGTGACCCACGAGACGACGTTCGTCGGACCGGGCATGCGGCGCAGCCAGTCGCTGATGTACTACCCGTGCCGCTTGAGCCTGACTCCGGTCATCCTGCGGCAGTCGTTGCCGGTGGACGTCCTTGCTGCTGCACACGTCGACCCCGCGTGACGGCGTGGTGTCCATGGGACTGGAGGTCAACATCCTGCCGTCGGTTCTCGAGGCGGTGCGCGACCGCGGGGGGCTGGTCATCGCTCAGGCCAATCCGCGCATGCCGCACACCTATGGCGACGCCCTGGTGCACGTCGACGACATCGACTACGTGATCGAGGTGGACGAGCCGCTGATGTCGCTGGAGCCTCGCGAACCCGACGAGGTGGCCCAGGCCATCGCCGGGCGGATCTACAGCAAGATCCCCGACGGAGCGACCCTGCAACTGGGCATCGGCGCGGTTCCCGACGCAGTTCTCTCTTCCCTGACAGGACGCCGGGGACTGCGGATCTGGTCGGAGATGTTCTCCGACGGGGTGCTTCCTCTGCACGAGATGGGGTGTTTCGACACCGACGTCCCGCTGACCGCCTCGTTCGTGTTCGGCAGTCAGCGGTTGTACGAGTGGCTCGACGGCAACCGTCAGGTGCGGATGCGTCGTACCGAAACGACGAACAATCCGGGCCGAATCAGTCGCACGCCGTCGATGATCAGCGTCAATTCGGCACTGCAGGTCGACCTCTACGGTCAGGCGAACGCCTCACGTATCAAGGGTCGGATCTACTCGGGCTTCGGCGGGTCCACCGACTTCATCGTGGGGGCATTGCACTCTCAGGGCGGACACGCGTTCATCGCGTTGCCGTCCTGGCACCCGCGAGCGCAGGTGTCGACGATCGTCCCCCTGATCGAGGGCCCGGTGACGTCTTTCCAGCACTCGTCGGTGGTCACCGAGTACGGCCTGGCCCAGATCTTCGGCAACGAGGAGCGTGAGCAGGTGCGCCAGCTCATCGAGCACGCGGCGCATCCAGACGCGCGTGACGCGTTGTGGGATGCGGCCAAGGCCCAAGGGCGGGGCTGAGGCGCTAACTGGCCAGGATCCGGGCGAGTTCGCAGGGAAGTCGGTCAGGCTGCCGCGCGTCGGAATCTCTCAGCGGCCGGTTCAGCAGCGAACCCAACCACCCACAGAATCCGACGCACGACCCCTGCGGCCGAGGACTCAGCCGGTGCCTTCGGTGTTGCCTGCGTCCGCTGCGCCCGGGTCGTCGAGCTGGTATCGGCGTGCCGCTGCCGCCGGGGCATCCGGGTCGACCTGGCCGCGGGCTGCGAGCATCGCCAACGTCTGGGTCGTGATGGATTCCGCGTCCACCAGGAAGTGCCGCCGCAGAGCACCACGGGTGTCGGACATGCCCCAGCCGTCGGTACCCAGGGAGATGAAGTCCGCGGTCACGAACGGGCGGATCTGGTCCTGCACCGCACGCATGTAGTCGCTGACCGCCACCACCGGCCCGGACGCGTCCTGCAACGCCTGTGTCACATAGGGCACCCGCGCCGGCGACGCCGGGTCCAGCAGCGCCTCCCGCTCGGCAGCCAGCGCGTCGCGGCGCAGTTCGGTCCACGAGGTGACCGACCAGACGTCGGCCACCACGCCCCAGTCCTGCTTGAGCAGTTCCTGCGCACGCATCGCCCATGGCACGGCCACCCCGGAGGCCAGCAGTTGCGCACGCGGACCATCGCCTTCGCCGCGGGACCACAAGTGCATCCCCTTGAGGATTCCCTCGACGTCCACACCGTCGGGCTCGGCCGGCTGCACGATCGGCTCGTTGTAGACCGTGAGGTAGTAGAAGACGTCCTCGGAATCCTCGCCGTACATGCGGCGAAGACCGTCCCTGATGATGTGCCCGACCTCGAAGGCGAACGCCGGGTCGTAGGCCAGCACCGCCGGGTTGGTGGATGCCAGGAGGTGCGAGTGCCCGTCCTCGTGCTGCAGCCCCTCGCCGTTGAGGGTCGTGCGACCGGCTGTGGCTCCGAGCAGGAATCCACGAACCTTCTGGTCCATGCATGCCCACAGTTGGTCACCGGTGCGCTGGAAGCCGAACATCGAGTAGAAGATGTAGACCGGGATCATCGGTTCGTCGTGGGTCGAATACGACGAACCCGCGGCCTGGAAGGAAGCCACCGAGCCGGCCTCGTTGATGCCCTCGTGCAGGATCTGACCGGTGACCGACTCCTTGTAGGACAAGAACAGTTCCCGGTCCACCGCCTGGTACTGCTGACCCTTGGGGTTGTAGATCTTCTGGGTCGGGAACATCGCGTCCATCCCGAACGTACGGGCCTCGTCCGGGATGATCGGGACGAACCGCTTGCCGATCTCGGAATCCTTGATCAGTTCCTTGAGCAGGCGCACGAACGCCATCGTCGTGGCCACTTCCTGGGTCCCGGAACCACGCTTGACCACGTCGTACGGCTTGTCGCCGGGCAGGGCGAGCGGCCGGGACTTCTGCTCGCGGTGGGGCAAGGATCCGCCGAGTTCGCGTCGGCGGTCGAGCATGTACTTGATGTGGGGGTGGTCAGGTCCCGGGTGGTAGTACGGGGGGAGTTTGGCATCGATCTGGTCGTCGGTGAAGGGGATGTGAAGGCGGTCGCGGAAGGCGAGCAGGTCGTCGAGCGTCAGTTTCTTCATCTGGTGGGTGGAGTTGCGGGACTCGAAGTGCGAACCCAGCGTCCAGCCCTTGACGGTCTTGGCGAGGATCACCGTGGGCTGTCCCTTGTGCTCAAGGGCAGCCTTGTACGCGGCGTAGAGCTTGAGGTAGTCGTGGCCTCCGCGCTTGAGCTTCCAGATCTGGTCGTCGGAGTAGTCCGCGACCATCGCGGCCAGCCGTGGGTCCTTGTTGAAGAAGTGCTCGCGGACGTAGGCTCCGGATTCGCCCTTGAACGTCTGGTAGTCGCCGTCGAGGGTGTCGTTCATGGTCTGCACGAGCGCACCCTCGGCGTCCTGGGCCAGCAGTGGATCCCACTCGCGGCCCCACACCACTTTGATCACGTTCCAGCCGGCGCCGCGGAAATACGACTCGAGTTCCTGGATGATCTTGCCGTTCCCGCGTACCGGTCCGTCGAGGCGCTGCAGGTTGCAGTTGATGACGAAGGTCAGGTTGTCCAGGCCCTCGCGGGCTGCCTCGTCCAGATGGCCCAACGCCTCCGGCTCGTCGGTCTCACCGTCACCGAGGAAGGCCCACACGTGCTGCCGGGAGGTGTCCTTGATCCCGCGGTTGTGCAGGTAGCGGTTGAACCGGGCCTGGTAGATCGCGGCTTCGGGCCCGAGTCCCATCGAGACGGTGGGGAACTGCCAGAAGTCGCTCATCAGCCGCGGGTGCGGGTAGCTGGGCAGGCCTTGGCCCAACCCGCCGTGACTCAGTTCCTGACGGAAACCGTCCATCCGGTCCTCAGTGATCCGGCCTTCCAGGAAGGCGCGGGCGTAGATGCCGGTGCACGCGTGACCCTGATAGTAGATCTGGTCCCCGCCGTCGACCCCGGGGCCGTTGAAGAAGTGGTTGAACCCCACCTCGTAGAGCGACGCTGAGGACGCGTAGGAACTGATGTGTCCGCCGACGGCCACGCCCGGACGCTGCGCCCGGTGGACCATGATCGCGGCGTTCCAGCGGCAGTAGGCGCGGATTCGATGCTCGATCTCTTCATCGCCGGGGAACTCCGGCTCATCCTCTGGATGGATGGTGTTGATGTAGTCGGTCTGCCGCAGGTCCGAGAGGCCGACGTTGCGCTCCGAGGCCCGGCGCAACAGTTCGCGCACGAGGTGGCGCGCCCGGGTCGGCCCGGCCGCGTCGATCGTCGCATCGAGGGATTCGATCCATTCCTGGCTCTCCTCTGGATCGGAGTCCACGTATTGGGTCGGAATACCTTTCACGGTCCACCACCTTGTCTTCGCTCGCATCCGACAGTAGTCGCGCAGCGGCCCGGACGACAGTGCTGGCGACGGGAGAGTGGGGGCTGGTGGCTATTCCCGATGCGCCCGACCTCCGGCGGCAGGCAGGTACGGCTCAGCGGCGGTTCGACTTCGGGGTGACCAGTCGGGTGCCCTGCCAACTGCGACTCGCGCTGATGGTCCGGGTGGGTTGCAGACCGGCGGTGGGCGCGGCCTCGCTGATCTCGGAGGGCTCGATGTGCCCGTCGCGGCCCGCCTTCGGAGTGAGCAGCCAGATCACACCGTTGTCGGCCAGCGGACCCAGCGCGTCCATGAGCCCGTCCACGAGGTCCCCGTCGTCGTCGCGCCACCACAACAGGATGGCCTCGACGATCTCGTCGCTGTCCTCGTCCAGCAACTCCTGGCCGATCGCTGCCACGAAGGCGTCGCGGATGGTGTCGTCGCAATCGGAATCGAGACCGATCTCCATCACGACCTGGCCGTGGGCCAGTCCCAGAGGGAGTTGGTCGAAGGTCTGCGTACTCATGGGCGGCGTGTCAATTTGCCGGCTACTCCGAACACAAGCCCAAGTCCACACAACTCACGCCCGACTTGCAAGTCGGTTCGGACAAATCGTGCGGTGAGATTGCCCGGGGAGCCGGTGAACAGCCCTCAGTGCGGTTCCTGGCCCGGGCACAGGGTCGGGTTCTTGCGAATGCGCGAAGCCGCGATCGGGCTCACGATATGAGCACGGTGGTGCGTCGTCGCCAGGCCCGGACGGGGACGCATCACCGCCCGGCGCATCTGGGTACCCTGTACTGGGCCCGTAGCGCAGCTGGTAGCGCGCCCCGCTTACACCGGGAAGGTCGTCGGTTCGAGTCCGGCCGGGCCCACGTGCGGCTGGCTGACGTGGTGACCGAGCTCGAGCGGTGGTTCCCCCCGGAGTTGGCCGAGCCGTGGGATTCGGTGGGCCTGACCTTCGGGGATCCGGACGCTGACGTGGAGTCGGTGCTGCTGGCCGTGGATCCCACCGAGGGGATCGCGGCTGAGGCCATCGAGCGCCGGGTCGATCTGATCGTGACGCACCACCCCTTGTGGCTGTCCGGTGTGACGGCGCTGAGCGGTGCCAAGGGCCGCTTCGCACAGGACCTGATCCGCGCCGGCATCGCGCATTTCAACGCACACACGAACGCCGACCGGGCCAACCCGGGCGTGAACGACGCGCTGGCTGGAGCTCTCGGCCTGCAGAACCCTGTGCCGTTGGAGAGCCGCACTTCCACCCTTCTGCGCCTCACGGTGTACGTCCCGCAAGCCGATCGCGAGCAGTTGATCGACGCGCTGGCGGCGGCGGGGGCCGGGACCATCGGCGAGTACGACCGGTGCGCCTATGCGACGGCGGGCGTGGGTACGTTCCGACCGCTGGCCGGGCGCCGATCCGCACATCGGGGAGGTCGGTCGCATCGAACAGGTCGATGAGGACCGGCTCGAGATGGTCCTCCCGGTTCCGGCGAGACCAGCGGTGACCTCGGCACTTCTGACCGCGCATCCGTACGAGGAGCCGGCCTACGACTTCACCGAGATCCTGCGCGCGGACCCTGGTCTGGGTCTGGGTCGGGTGGGCGGGATCCCGCGGCAGACGCTGTCGCACTTCGCCGACATCGTGGCCCAGGCCTTGCCCGCCACCGCTGCCGGGGTGCGGTTCGCGGGGGATCCCGACACCCTTATCGAGACCGTAGCGGTGGTCGGGGGGTCCGGCGCGTCGGAGTTGCCTGCCGCATCGCGCGTGGCCGACGTCCTGGTCACCGCGGACTTGAAGCACCACACCGTTGACGAGCATCTGGCAGACGGCGGGTGCGCCGTGATCGACGTCGCCCACTGGGCCAGCGAGTGGCCCTGGTGTGGTCAGACCGCGAACAGGCTCGAGACACTCGGCCTGGGAACTCACGTCAGCCAACAGGTGACCGACCCATGGAGCGGTCACCGAGGAGGAACCGGATGAAAGCAGATCCACAGGCCCAGGAGCAGTTGCTCGAACTCCCGCAGACCGATCATCGGCTCGCGCAACTGCGACGTGAACTCGCGACCTCGGAGCTGAAGGCTCGCGCCAAAGAGATGCGGGCGGCAGTGGTCGCCGCGGAGGAGACGCTGGTCGACGCCCGCACGCGGATCAAGGACCTGGAACGCGAGATCACGCGCGCCGAGCAGGATGTGCAGACCGTACGCGCACGCGTGGATCGCGACCAGCAGACGCTCGACTCCGGCGCGGCGACGCCGAAGCAGATGACCGACATCCAGCACGAACTGCAGAGCCTCGCCCGGCGACAGGCCGAACTAGAGGACGTGGAACTCGAGATCATGGAAAGCCTCGAGCAGATGAACTCGACGTTGCGCGACGCCGAGCAGGCCATGGACCAGGCACGCCGTGACGCCCAGGAGGCGGCTGCTGCGTGGGATCGTCGCGAGGATGAGATCGCGAGTGAGACGGTCGCGCTGGAGCAGCACCGGGCCGATGTCGTCGCGATGCTGCCAGCCGATCTGGTCGCGTTGTACGAGAAGATCCGCGAGCGCAGCGGGCGCGGCGCGGGGCTTGTGCGGCACGGGCGGTGCGGTTCGTGTCAGTTGGAGTTCAGCTCGTCCGACCTGGACCGGCTGCGTTCTGCCGCTGCGGACGAGATCATCCGTTGTGAGGAGTGCGGGGCGATCATGGTGCGCACCTCGGAGTCGGGACTGTGAGCGCCACGGTGGTCGACTTCCCGGCCGGTGTGGTCTCCGGATCGGGAACCGTCGAACGCGTCGAACCGCTGGGTGAGGCAGTCGGGGTCATCACCGACCGCACCCCGTTCCACCCCGTCGACCCCAGTTGGCCGGACCAGCCCGCGGATAGCGGCACCCTCAACGGTGCACCGGTACTTGACTGTCTGGTCGGCGCCATCGACGCCGACGGGGCAATGAGCGTGGGGGATGCGATCACCGCGCGTCGTGGCGACCCCGACCACACGTGGGTGGTTGTGCACGTCGTCGCTGCCGCGGACGCACCGGAGGTCGGTCAACCGGTCGACCTGCGGGTGGACGCAGAACGGCGGGCCGCCTTGAGCCGGGCCCACACCGCATGTCACGTGTCTGCCCTGGCGCTGAACGCGGTGGTCAAGGACCTGTGGCGCAAGGACGTCGCGCGGGACGGTGTCGGCAACCCCGACTTCGACAAGATCGCACTCACCGAATCGCGCATGGTGCCCGATCAGGCGCGCGACACGTACCGGTTGGGCAAATCGCTGCGAAAGAAGGGATTCGACACGGCATCCTTCCGCGAGAGCCTCGATGCCGTGTCCGCACAGGTCGACGCCCAGATCCAAGCCTGGATCGATGCCGACGCCAGCGTCGAGATCCAGACCGAAGGTCCCCATCTGACGGACATGCGCTACTGGTGCTGCCACGTCCCGGAGGGGGAGTACCGCATCGCGTGCGGCGGCACCCATGTCACGGCGCTGCGAGAACTCGGCGCGGTGACGGTCCGTTACGAGACCCCGGATGAAGCTACGGTCGTTGCCGTCACCAGCGTCGGCTAGGTCCTACTGCGAGCTCACCAACAGACCGTGCGCGCCCACGAGGGTGGTTAAGCGATGCGCAAGTGGTCGTTCGGTCCTTTCTCCGATTCCCGGGCAGCATTCGGGTCGACGGCAGGGGCCGCTTCGATTTGAGGGGTGAGTTGACGGGGGCCGTGTTGGCGGCTTCGGCTGCCTGCATAGATGGGGCCCGTGCCGCTTTCGGTGAATGACCGACCGGTCATCGGGTGCACGGATTCTTGCGCGCTTGGCCTGATGGCGCGGCGGGAGGGACTCCGCTGAGGTAAAGGTTGCGAATCTCCGGGCATCTTCACCAGAAGGCTTCCTCGGATGTCAAGGGTGGTGGGGGGCGCCCCGCGGGTACCGGCTTGAGAACCGAAGGACCCGATAAGCGGGCTGCGCATCACCCAGCGTTTCAGCCGGTGCGGACGTCAGCCTGCATCGGCCATTCCGTCCAGCCGGAGCGAGCCTGCCCACCCCGTCGGCGGTCCGGCCGGTCGCTGACATCCCCCGGAAGGTACCAGCCCGAAATCGGCGGTGTCTCGACGTCGCCTCGTCGTGGCGTTCACGACGATCGGGGGGGCCGGCT
>CAVPGV010000003.1:0-139154 GCA_963704075.1 uncultured Actinomycetota bacterium | reverse complement strand
GCTGGGGTACTTCTTGTTCGATCCCACCGGACCAGTGAACAAGAGGTCGACCGTGCCGTCGTTCTCGGTGATGGTGACCGCCGGGTCCAGTTCCTCGGTGCCAGGGGCACCATCCTTCAGAAGGGTCACCCCGCGCGATAGGTTTCCGCGCTCGCTGCCCACCCCGCGCACCTGGAAGACCCACTGCTTGGTGGGATCCAGTTTGAGTGTCATCGACGTCTTGTCGGCCGGAACTTTCTCTTTGAGGACCTCTTTGGATCCGGCCCACCGGTAGAGCACTTCGTAGGCATCGATGCTGCCGTAGCCACGCCACTTGGGTTCAGTCCATTGCAGGTTCACCAGCGCAGAGGCGGAGGCATCCCGCGCGACGGTGAGGTTGGTGGGCTCGGCCGGTTTCTCGTTGCGCAGCAGACTCGTGCTCGTGACGCATGACCCATACTCGTTGCTCGCGGTGATCTTCGCGGCGTAGGTGCGTTTCGGATCCAGGCCGTTGAACTCCACCTTGGTCGCATCGGTCTTCTGCTCGTCGATGATCTTGCCGTTGTTGAGCTGCTTGAGCTTCACCTCATAGACGGTCGCGCCCATGCCCGGGTTGCGCGGGGCATTCCAGAAGGCGACCGCCTTGGTGCCGTCGGCGCTGCGGTCGAGATTGAGGTTGCTGACCCCGCCGGGGGCCAATGGCGCAATACGGTAGGTCCCCGTCGACGCGGTGGCGCCGTCGGCATCGACTGCCGCAACCCGCACCTGATAGCGCGTGCAGGTGCCTGGTGCCTTCACCGTCATGGTGTCGGTTGTGGCATCGACCACCCGCGATAGGTCCTTCTTGCCGTCGAAGACCGTCACGGTGTAGTGGTCGATGTTCTGTACCGAGCGCCAAGAGATGGCAAGCTCTTGGCCGTCGCCGATCCGCTCCACCTTGAGATTGCCAGGTGCCTTCGGACCCGCGGCGAACGCAGAGAATGCAGGGACGAGTGACAGTGAGGCGGTTGAGACCGCGACTGCGGCTGCAATCGTCCGTTTCTTGAATGAGGTGTTTGGTTTCACATGGGCAGAATGCCCACCGAGGTTCAAGAGAACCTCAAGCCTGTGTCGGCATACAGGCAGGATTGAGAGTATTCCTCGTGGGCGGCGCAGGGATCGCTGGGTGGCTCGACGCCTGTCCTCTCTGACACCGTTGTCGGCCCGTCGGTGTTTTGTCGGACGGTCGGTTTACGGTTTTGGCGAGTGAGCGGGGAAGTTGTCGGAGGTCCGTTTACGGTGTGGATCAGGTAGTCCGGGAAGATGTCGCACCCTCGATCTACGGTGTGAATACGTGCCGGGGGGATGTCGTAGGTCCGGTTTACGGTGTGATCGATAGCTGGTAGTTCCTGGTTGTTCGTGGTTGTTCGCTGGTGACGTCGCGGTGGGGCATCGGGCCTTGCCGATTCGACATTCAACAATCGTGTGGCGATCGGGGGTGCGCTATGGCTGGTTCTTCGTCGTCGTCGTCGTTCTTTGATGTGTCGCGGGCGGCGCACCGCCGGGCCCGGATCCGCGGGTGCTTGCCGACGACCGCCCCGGCCGGGTTCGACCAGATCAACGACGATATTGATGCGCTGCCGGATCCGGACCTGCTGTGCGCGGAGGAACGCGCCGCCGCGCTGGCGGTCACCGCCCGGCTGCGTAACCGCCTCGAGGCGTATCTGACCGGTCTGGCCGGCGCCGCGGATATCGCCGGGGATTCCCGGGTGCTGGGCGCCGGGACCACCGGCACGCTGGTGGCGACCGCCACGAACGCCCCGGTGGCGGTGGGGTCGGGGATGGTGAACACCGCCCAGCAGTTACACGACCTGCCGGTAGTGAACGATGCCTGGGCCGCGGGTGCCATTTCGGGGTTGCATGTCCATCAGATCCTGGCGGCGGCCCCGCACATCGATGACTTCCCGGCCGCGGAACCGGCGGTGGTCGCCCTGGCCACGGCCACCGACGCCTGCGAGGTGCGCCGGGTGTTACAGACCGTGGCCGACGCCCACAACCCGACCCATCTGGACCTGACCGTCGAGCAGCAACGCGCCAAACGCAGCCTGCGGCTGTCGGCGCGGGCCAACGGGATGTGGGCGATCACCGGGCTGCTCGACGAGGTCGACGGGGCGGTCCTGGCCGAAACCCTGGCCGCGTTCACCCGCCCGCCGGACACCCACGACACCACCACCCCGGCCCAGCGCCGCGCCGACGCCCTGGCCGACATGGCCACCGCCGCGGCGGCCAACCACCGCCCGCTGGGAGTGTCCGCAGTGACCATCCTGGTCGACCTGCAGAACCTGCCGGCCGGGGCGGGGGCGACCCTGACCGACGGCACCGCGCTGGGGGCTGACAGCTTCGATCTGTTGTCGTGCGCCGCGGCGTGCACCGTGATCTTCGGGCTGAACGTCAAAGGCAGCTTCGTGCCGCTGGCGCTGGGACGCACCCGACGCCGGGCCTCCGCCGCCCAATGGGCCGCGCTGGTCGCCAGAGACCGCGGCTGCATCCGCTGCGGACGGGCATCCCGGTACTGCCAGGCCCACCACATCCACCACTGGAAGAACGGCGGCCGCACCGACCTGTCAAACCTCGCCCTCCTATGTTCGCGGTGTCATCACGACCTACACCTGGGCCGCTACACCATCACCATGAACACACACACCATCCCCGTCATCACCCACACCCGCGGACCACCCTGACCAGTGGCCCGGGTGACGGGCGGGTTCAGGAGCACTCAGCCGAGCCGGAGTCGACGACGCCCTTGCCGAGAGCGAAGAAGGACCAGTCATACGAAGTTGGATTCAAGGTCAGTCGAAGGACGCCGTGATGTGTGGTGTCCAAGAACTCGCTGGGCACTGGTTTCGCCTTCGCTCGCCACTTCGCGTTGCCGACCTCCGGGTCATAGGTGACCTGTCCGCCAGTCCCGACCACGAACTGGCGGACCCCGCCGGCAACAGGCTTTCCGCTGCCGTCCAGCGGGGCGAAACGTTCGTAGTCGGCCTCGTGGCCGGACAGCAGAACGTCGACGTTGTTGTCGAGCAGAGTCTCGTACAGCGCCGACGTGCGCGCATCGGATCCCGCAATTCCGTTGGACCAGCGAGGATGGTGCCACACGGCCATCGTGCAGCGGGCTGTGTTCTCGGCCAGGTCTGACTCAAGCCACTCTTGCTGAGGTGACCCCAATGCGCATCCGCCAGTCACCACGGTGCAATTGGAATTGAGGACAACCACGTGCCACTGTCCGAGTTCGACCGACCAGTAGCCCTGTTCGGGGCCGGCGCGCTCAGCGAAGTACGTCCGGAACGTGTTGGCCTCATTCACCTTGTACTCCTGATTGCCCAGCGCCGGGTACGTGATGTCGCGCAACCTGCCCCAACTCGGCGCGTAGACAGAGTCGTAGCCCTCGGTCGTGGGGATCTCGTACTGGTAGTCACCGAGTCCGATGAACGCGTATGGCTTCAAGCCGACCGCGATGTCGGACACTTCTTGCGCCTTGCACTCACGGGCGCTGCCGGTCGCGGGATCTTTGGGATCGCAGCCCATGTCCCCTGCCGTCACAATCGTCACGCTCTGCGGCTGGTCCCCACCGCAAGAACGCAGAAGCAGGAGTGCGCCGATGACCGCCACCACAACGATGAGAACCGAGCCGACGATCCGCCGATTACGTGGGGGGTGTGCGCCCACGTCACCCCTGGATCGGTCAGACGGTGGCTCCCCGGGGAGACCCGATGCGTCCATCAGCGCCCACCTCCCTTGCGTCGGCGCCAGAATGTTCCGGCCCACATGGCGAGGAAGGCGGCGACCACGGCTATCGGCAGGAGGTACAGGGCCAAGCGGCTCTTCGATGAGGGCAGATATCTGGCACTGCCGTCAACAGCCTGGCCATCGACCACCCATGACGCCATCCAACCCTGAGCAGCCGCCGATTTGCCGAAGCCGGTCAGGTTCCATCCAGGCGCATTGGTCTGGGTCAATGCGACCACAGCGGCGCCCGCTTCGACCCGCACATCGGTGCGGGCAGGGTTGACGGAGGTGGACTCGGCGCGGATGGTGCGGCCTGCCATGAGGTTGGCTGCCTTGCCTCCAGGTTGACGTACCAGCACGACCGCACTGGGCGAGGCCACCGGATTGAGCCGGATCGACCGGTACTCAACCCTCGCTTGCTCCTGGCCCTCGAGGTCACGCAGACCGTACAAGTAGACCCGGGTCTCTACCGCCTTGTCACTCGGATTGACCAGCGCGGCGAACGGGGTCCAGCCGTTCCACGGTCCGGCCTGCGGAAGCTTCTGGCAGCTGTCCGGTCCGCGCAGATAGAGGCAGAACTTGGGATCGCGGGAGTCGAGTTTGCGGGCCTCAAGTGAGAACCGGTAGAGCGATGACTGGCCCATATCGGGGACAGTGGCGCCCAGGCATGCCATGTGGTCGCGCGCCCCGAGGGTGATTGTGGGGTCGCGCAGATCACCGGAGTACTCGGCCATCAGGCCGGCCTCCTCCTGGTCCCGGTCGTCGTACCGGAAGCAGTCCTGCAGCGGTTCGAAGTCCGCGAGCGTCGATCCGGACGGTCCCCCGGTCACGGAGATGGTGTGTTTGCCCCCGGTGAGGTCGACCTCCTGTTCGGTGATTGGTGCTGGCCAGATCTCCGTCTCAAGCACCGGATCAAGGGCTTCGACCGAGATGGAGCGATAGTCGGTGACCGTCCTGCCGAGGAGTCGTTCACCGACGTCGGCGTGCAGGACCAGGATCAACGAGTCAGCACCTGGTTGGACGGTCACGATCTGTTCGAACGGGTGCCAGCCCTTGTTCAGCGTGGGTCGGGGGGTGAGGATGCAGCCGTCAGTACCCACCTGCCACAGGCAGATCTGGGGACGTTTGCCCTCGACCATTCGATACTCCATGCGCACCCGGTAGGTTCGACCCGCTTTCGCGTCCCGGATCTCGATGCGCGTGCACGCTGCATGGTCCACCGCGCTCAGGCGGATGGCGGGGCCCTTGGCGGTGGCCACGATTCGCTTTCGGAGTTTCAGTTCCGGGGCGGGCCGTGGTTCGTAGTTGTTGCAGTCGTACACCTCGGAAGGCGGGGCAGGATCGGCTGGTTCGGACGACGGTGAGTAGGCGATCAGGGGAGTGGCCGACCCAACCGGAACCGATGGTGGCTGTGCCGGCGTGCCAGGGCCTCGTGGCAGGGCCTCGCGGCCCCACGCGTCCAGAGAGACGGCTCGCGGGCCCGCCTTGATGGCGACGATGTCGGTGCGAGGAACCGGAACCTCGACCGGGTCACGCCGGGAGACCACACGACCGTCGACCCGTACCTTGGTGGGGTCGCTGAAGACCAACGTCTTGGCTGCGGGGTCAAGTGTCGGGCGCAGCACTGCTGAGGCCCGAGCTCGCTGCGCCACCACGTACGTGCCGGCTTTGAGGTCCACGGTGGTGCGGGGGACACCGGCATCAACTGCCGGGACCGGCCACTGCACTGAGTCCTTGGTCACCTGGGGTGAGTCGTCGACCGTGGCCAGTACGGACGACTTCGTGCTTGCCTTGAGCGCCATGACCGCGTTGCCGGTGCCGACGGAGCCGATGACCGCGGCTGCGGCATCCGGGCGGGCACCTGCGGACACGATGTTGTTGTAGGCGCGGACCGGGTCGCCGCTGGCAGGTTCGGTTTGCCAGAGCTCAAGCTCACCGTTGGTTGTACGCGTCATCCCCGGCGTGCGCTTGAGTGCCTTGGCCAGCACCTCATCGTCGGCGATGTTGCGACCGGGCATGTCCCGGATCAGGTCGTGTCGAACGATGATCTTGTCGATGCCACTGGCGTCGAGCAGTCGCGGCACGGCAGCGAGATCACCGGACAGCAGGGCGGTCTGGGTCGCCTGGATATCGGCCTTGTAGCCCGGCACGTCCCCGAAGTAGCCGTCTGGTTTGGGCTGCACCACCCCGCGCTCGATGAGTAGGTTGGCGATGCTGTCGACGCCGAAGAATCCCCACTTCGTCGGCATCTGGTAGTAGTCGTCCAACGGGAGCACAAGGACCTTGCCGGGGCTCGGATCGGCGTTGATGGTCGCCGCCATCTCGCGCCAGTAGTCGGGGACCCGCACATGCGCGGACGGCTGCATCGGCCGGGCGTCCGGGATCACCGCGCCGGTCGCGATCGGGTACGGATAAATGACTACCAGAACCGCAGCCATGGCGGTCCCGATGAGGGCCAAGGTCGAGCCGTCGGGGGCCCATGCCGGCCACCGCGTCGATCTGCTCGCGCGATGTCGCCAGCGATGCACCACTCCTTCGACCAGGATCGCCATGAGAAGTGCGAAGAGCAGGACCAGGAGCTGGCCGAGTTTGCTCATCGGCTCGCGGAACAACCAGAAGCCCGGCACGTTCAGGTACAGCCAGAGGTTCACGTCGGACAGCGGCTCCATGAGGCCTTTGGCCAGGAACACGAAAACCCCTGACAAGCCCAGCAGCACCATGGCGACCCGACGCCTGACCGGGCGTGCGGCGAGCGGAGCGGCGAATACGAGCACCGGGATGAGGTACCTGATCCAGATCCATGTTGGTCGGTCCAGGGCGTCGGTGAATGGTAGGTACTGGGGCAGGTACCACGCCCAGTTGGCGGTCAGTGTCAAAGCGTTGGGGATCTGATTGTTGATCTGCGCCCAGGTCCAATTGGTCGGGTCGGTGAAGGCAGCGTTCGACTCCGCTCCACCACCTCCGGTGTAGGCCTGGAGGAAGGGCAGGATCCACCACAGGTTCAGGGCGATGACCCAGGGAACGGCCATGGCGTCCCACTTGAGCAGGCGCAGGAACGCCCGCCAGCCGTACAACATCCAGACGAGCACCAGGGCGAAGACGCTGGCCCAGAACGAGGCCACCACGAACATGGGAGGGTTGAACGCCAGGAAGGCGATCGGCATGAACGCGAAGCCGGCGATCGGGGTCGGGACGGTTCGGCCCTGCGCAACCCGCAGGGCGATTCCGGTGAGCAGGGCCAGCGTCCCCACCGAAATGATGTTCAACGGGTTGGGGATCCGCGTCAGGAAGAACCCGTTCATGACCGCGAACGTGCCGGCCAGCACGATTCCCCATTCACTGCGGACTATGGCACCCGCGGCGTACGCCACGCCGAAGGCGACCAGGCCGTAGATGAGGGTGTAGAACATCCATTGCGCGACCGTTTCGTCGAAACCCAGAGTGCCGCTGAGCCAGATCAAGAAGAACTCCGGTGCCCGTCCGATCGTGTGGGCGGCTGAGCCAGCGCCGGTGATCTGCTGGTTCCAGGACCACAGCACGCCGGGTTCCCAGCCCTGCCGGATGAAGGGGCCCATGTCCCCGGTGGCTATGAAGGTCCCGGCCCGGAACCAGCGGCTGACGATCAGCGTGGAGATGGCGATCACGATGAGGTAGGCGCGCCCGGGGTGAAACCCCGCCGGCCACGCCCACTCGAACCTGCGAGGCGCGTGGTCGCGACGTTGCGCGGCCGTCGATTGCGGCTCGATCGTTGAGGACATGGGCTCCAGACTCACGGGGAATCCTCAAGGTAGGTGCAAGGCTCATTCAGGTTCGACTGCAGAAAAAGCCCCGGCATGGCGACCTGCCCTAATGTGAGGCTCATGATGACTGACCTGCGGGCCGGATGCCAGCGGGCTGACGTCGTCGCCGCGTTGCCCGAGATCCTGGGTGCGCAGGGGTGGGCCTGGCAAGGCCCGTTCGGAGCGGCGGCGCAGTGGGCGATGGATCGCGGTCTCAAAGACCTTGATATCTGGTGTGAAAGTGCACGGGCCCCCTCGGTGAGGGCCGCGATCGAGCAGTCCCTTCCCGCTGCCCGGGTGGAACATGCCGACGATCCGAGAAGGCTCCGGCACACCGGCTGGACGGTACTGGCCGACAACGGGATGGCCGTGGTCGATGTCACGTTCGGTGACCTTCGGGTGGGACCGGTTCTCCTGGCGGCCGAGGCGGACATCCGGGTCGATGCCCATCGGTTCAGCGGACAGGCTGCCGCCGCGGACCTGCTCATCCGGCCGTTGTTGCGCGGCCGCATTCCGCCGGCCGAGCGGATCCATGAAGCGCAGCAGGCGTGGGCTGCGACCAGTCGGGACGATCAGCGCACGGCCTCGCTCACCTGGCAGCGCGAACTGGGTGCCTTGAGTGCGGATGTCGTTTCGGTCCTGAACGGCGCCTCACCCGCGACAGATCTGGCCAAGCGTGCCCGGCGTGTGCTCCTCCAACGCACCTTGGCTCCGTCCGGACTCGCAGCGGCGTGGAAGCAGCGGCGCTCGATCCTCCCCGCGGGACGGCGCAAGGGGCCACTGGGGCACCGCACGCGCGGTGTTGTCGTGGCGACCGTGGGCACCGACGGGTCCGGCAAGTCCACCGTCGCCAACGAACTTGAGCAACACCTTCAGCGGATCGGTTTCACCACCCGGACCGCCTACTTCGGTATGGCCCGTGGCAACCTGCCAGGGGTGGGAATCGCGCGGCGACTGTTGGGGATAGCGGCGCCGGGTGGCGAAGTGGTCTCGCAGGATTCAGCGGGAGGGACGTCGGAGCCGACACCCCCGAGTAAGCATCAAGGACTGCGCAAGGTCGCCGCGTGGTACTACGCATTCGAGTACGGGTGGCGGTATCTGAGCACTGTTGCTGGGCCCCGACGACGGGCCGAGGTCGTGATCTGCGATCGCTATGTCTACGACCTTCGGGAGTCCCCGTGGCCCGGCTCGCCGGCCAGCGCTTTCGTCGAGTGGTTGGTCCCGCGGCCAGACGTCATGGTCCTGCCCGATGCTCCCGCGGAACTCATTCACGCCCGCAAACCCGAACGATCACTGTCGGAGCAGCGCCGTCAGCAAGTGAAGTTCCGCGAGCTGCTGGCCGAGAGCCCCGGCCGATACGCGAACCTCATTGTCGATACGTCCGGTCAGGAGGTCGACGCCACCCAGCCGGTTGTCCGGGCCGTTCTCAGTGCGGCCCATTTGGGGTCACCTCCGAGGCCATGAAGGCGCGGGTCACCTTTGAGGCGGCCGTCGGGGGGCTGATCGTCGGCCTGGCCGTGGTGGCACCTTGGACGCGCAGCGGATACCTGCTACTGCTCGACTGGGTGAGCGGACCCAACCAAACCCTCACGCCTGGCATCTACGGATTGTCCGGCTCGGCTCTGGATGCGATGCCTTTTCGGATCGCCACCCAAGTGTTGCGAGAAGTGTTCGGGTCTTCCGCGACCGCCTGGCTGATCATCCTGATCTTCTTTCCGCTGGCCGCCGCCGGTGCCAGTGTCGCCGCGGGCGGCAGCCGGTGGCGAAGACTGCCGGCGGCTCTGTTCATGGTGTGTAACCCAGTCGTCGTTGACAGGGTTCGCGTAGGTCACGTCGCGTTTCTGCTCGGGATGGCCCTGTTGCCCTGGCTGTACGCCGCGTTGTTGGAGGCGCGCCGCCAGCAGAAATGGTTCGCGGTGCGCCCAGCGCTGTGGTTCGCACTGGCGATCTCGGTGAGCCCTCACGCCGCCTGGCTGGGAGCCGTTCTGGTCCTCGCGGTTGCTGTCCTTCCCCAGCCGTCGTGGCGTGATCTCGTCCGATCGGCCCAGGTGACGCTGTCGGCCGGGTTGGTCTACTCCTATGCCTTGGTGCTCTGGTTGACGAACACGCCGGCCCTGCGTGTGACAGATGCGGATCTTCAGGCGTACGCGACCCGTGCGGGCCCGGGCGGCCTCCTGCCGACGGTGGCGACCCTGCATGGCTTCTGGCGCACCGCCGACGTGGACACGGTCCGGAACTGGCTGGGTCCCGGCCTCGGGGTGCTGGTCGCCGTGCTACTGGTCGGCGCGGTGTTGGTGGGCTACACGGCGCTGTGGAAGGCCGAGTTCGACAGGGCGATCCCCTTGATCGCGGTGACGATGGTCGGGTTGTTGCTGGCGGCTGGGGTTTCCGGACCGGCGGGTGGTGCGTACCGCTTCGCGTTCGACAATCTGCCTTTGTTCGAGGCGATGCGCGAGCAGCAGAAGTGGATCGCGTTGGTACTACTCGGCTATGCGGTGGCCTTCGGAGCCTGTGTGGAATGGTGTGCGGCACGCATGGCGCAACGGTCGGTTCTCCTTGCGCTTCCGCTGGCGTTGGCGCCCGTCGTGATCGCACCCTCGCTGGTCTGGGGACTTGGCGGGAGCATCTCCACGAGTCGCTATCCCGAGGGCTGGTCGCAGGCCAATGCGCGGATGGGCGCCGGCGACGGCTTGGCGTTGTTCCTGCCGTGGCACGCCTATCAGCCGTTCGGCTTCTCCGACGATCGCACGATCGCTACTCCCGCCAATGCCTTCTTCGACCGCACGGCACTTACCTCCGATGCGGTGGAACTGCCAGGACTGCGCACCGATTCCACCTCTCTGCGCACGGCGTACGTGGACCGTCTCGTGGCCGATGGTGGGGGCGGCGCGTTCGGCCGTCTGATCGCCCCGCTCGGGGTCGAATACGTCGTCTTGGCGAAGACCTCCGAGATGCCCGATTACAGTTGGGTGCAGGAACAACCCGACCTTGCACTGGTGCTGGACACCGCAACCACGGCTGTGTACCGGGTCCAGGCCCGCGGGACGGGCCGAGTTGTCGCACGGCGCAGCGCTACCTACGAGCAGACACTGCAATGGGCCGCGGCCGGCGAGCTGGGCACCGAGGCGATCACCCCCGCAGGAGATGCCGACGGCCCCCGGAGCCGAGCCGCTGGAGGTCTGCGCAAGCTCAGCGCCACGCAGTGGCAGGTCGAAGCCGGAAGACCCGGTTGGGTTGTGATCCCCGAGGAATTCAGCGATGGATGGCAGGTCGACGGTGCGGCTGGTGTCCCCACGCTGGCGGGCACCATCGCCTTCGAGTCATCGGGAGACGCGCTGGTGGTGAGCTACGCGCCATGGCGGTGGTTGCTGCCCGCCACAATTGCCTCGGCTGTGGTGCTGTTCGCCTTGATCGTCGGCGGCCTCATCGAGCATCGGCGTACCTGGCTGCGGCGGAGCAGTTGAGGCCGGAGCTAGGTGGCCTTCCCGATGCGGGGTCAGGTTGAAGGCTCTGATGCGCACGCGCGTTCGCTCTCTCACGCCGGGGAGGGGACGGGACGTCCGGCGACCGCGCGCGCATCGTCCCCCTCAGCCGGGCGTCGCCTGACCAGCGACAAGGCGGCTATCCCGACGACCGGCGCGACGATCAGCCAAGGGACCATCCCCATCAGATCGGTACCGGAGGGCATCGGTGGGACGGAGCCCACCAGCGTGCGTATGGCCCCGGACGGACCACGGCCGATCGCGACGATGGTTGTGCCGGGGGCGTCGGTGCCGGTGGCGGGGAACGTGGTGCTCATGGTGCCGGTCTGGTCGACGCGCACAGCGACAGGATCCTCGTCGCCGAACTGGACAGTCACCTCGGACAGGCCACGGAACCCGATCCCCGCCACGTTGAGGCGGGACTGATCGCCGGACAGCGCCAGCCGCTTGGGGTCGGTGGCAGGCCCGTCTGACGCGCCGCCGTCCTGTTCGGTCGGCACCGCGGGCGGCCCGGCGGCCATGGCCTTGTTCTTCGGGTTCTCCCACGTCACGGCCAGCGCATCGGCGTCGCCCCCGTAGCCGGGGCCCTGTTCGGCGTGCGCGGCCGAGGGCACACATAGGAACAGGAACATGAGCAGTGCGGAGGCGAACTTCACTCCTCCACTGTGACGACCCGGACTGGCCCGCGCCATGGCTGGACATGGATGTGGAACGAACCCGTAACGTCTCTTGAGATGTTCTTGAGGATCCCTGGTCACGGTAGGTGGGTGACAGCACTCACGGCGCCTGAGGGCCGGTCGATAAGGTCCAGTCGGTTGTCCAGATTGGCCGCTCCTCTGTTCATAGCGGTGATGGTGCAGAGCGCGGCGAACCTGCTCTTCCACGGGGTGGTCGGCCGCACGCTGAACCCGGCGGAGTACGGGGCGCTCGGGACGGTGCTGGCAGCGATGACGCTGGTCGCCGTGCCGCTGTCAGCGTTGCAGACCGCCAGCGCCCGGGCCACCGCCATCTACGGGTTGTCGGCCTCGACGGCCCGGCGGCTACTGGTTCGCACGACCTTGTATGCGGCTCCGGTGGTCGGGTTGCTCGCTATCGGTGCGCAGCCCGTGGCCGGCTTCCTCCACCTGGACTCGACGTGGGACGCCTTGATCCTGGCCCCCACTCTGCTGGTGGCCGCTCTCATCGCAGCAATGCGCGGTCTGCTGTTGGGCGTGGGCAGGACTGGGACCGTGGCATCCAGTTATGTGGTGGCAACCGTGATCCGCATGGGTCCGGGACTGGCGCTGGCTGCTGTCGCCGGTGTCACCGGCGCCCTGATCGGAACCCTGCTGGGCGAGCTGTGCGGACTGTTGGTTGTCCTGCTCGCGGCGCTGCGCTCCGGCACCGGGCCGCTGGCCGTGCTGTCCGGGGGGGACTACCTGCGCACCGGCGCCGTGGTCAGCGGGTTGTTCCTGTTCACGACGGTCGACCTGTTCCTGGCCCGCCACTTCTTGCCCAACACCGTGTCCGGGGGTTACGTCGCGGCGGCGACCATCGGCAAAACGATCCTTGCCCTGCCCGCCGCAGCAATCGCAGTGGCGTACCCGAAACTCGTCGCCGGCTGGGTGGACCAGAACCGGTCGAGGGCCCTTCGATCGTCACTCTTAGTAGTCGGCGTGCCAGCAGTTTTCGTCGCATTCGTGGTGGCTGCGATGCCGGGAGTGGTACTGGGCGCGCTCTACGGTCCCGGAACCTACGCCGATGCGATTGCTGTCACCAGAGTTCTCGCGATCGTCGCCGGGCTCAGTGCGTTCGTCAGTGTGCTGGTTCATGCTGGACTCGCGCGCCATCACCGGACTGCCTGGCTGCCGTGGATCGGCGCGGCAATCGAGATCGTCGTCATCGCCCTGTGGCACCACAGTGCCGAACAGATCGCGGCTGGATCGGCAGCAGCTGGTTTCGTGATTCTGGCCGCGCTGGTCGCGCTCGAGGTGCCTGCCTGGCGCAAGTCCGTAGCCGCCTGATCGCAGACCTCCGCAATGCTGATTCAGCATTGCTTGCGTCTTGAACCACCCTTGAATTTATGGGGACACGTTTGGTCCATGGCCCAAATGACCCCGTATCTGCCCACCGTCCTCCTTCAGTCCCGCGTCCTTGTCCGGCAACTGGTCCGGCTGCTCATCGTGGTTCCCGCGTTCGTGCTCGCAGGCCTCCTGTTGATGGTCGAGCGTCGCCGGCCGGCCGTGCGGCCGACGGTGCCGGCGCAGTCCTTGCGGCAAGCACCAGAGGTCGAGCTCAGTGTGGTGATCCCGTTCTACAACCCCGGTGACGCCTTGCGGCCCAACGTGCTCGAGCTCGTTTCCGCGTTGCGCGCCGAGGGCATCTCTCACGAGGTGCTCGCGGTGTCCGACGGATCGACCGACGGGTCGGAGAGCAGCGTCGCCGACATCGACGGGGTCCGGGTGATCACCCAGCCACGCAACATGGGCAAAGGAGCGGCACTTCACAGCGGGTTTTCACAAGCCAGGGGCCAGTACCTTGGCATGGTGGACGCCGACGGCGACATCGACCCGACTTACCTGTGCGACTACCTGGAACGGGCGAAGGCGCACAACCTCGAGGTTGTGTACGCCAACAAGTACCTCGCCGGTTCGCAGTCCGCGGCCAGTTCCCTGCGCAAGGTTGTCTCGCGGGGCTTCGTCACCTTCGTGACCGCGCTGTTCGACCTCGGTGTCACCGACACTCAGACCGGCTGCAAACTGTTCCGGCGTGACGCCATGGCGAAGGTCCTGCCGAACCTGCGTGAGCAACGCTTCGCCTTCGACCTCGAGTTCTTCGTAGCTGCCAAGCAGGCCGGCATCTCCCGCATGCAGGCCGCGCCCGTGGAACTGCGTGAACGGCTCGCCGGTTCGTCGGTCGGGGTCAAAGCCATTCTCCGCACCATCCGGGAGGCGCTCAACGTGTTCGGCCGACTGCACCTGACCGGTACCTACCGCGGCGAAACCGCGACCGTCACTCACCTGCCGGTCGCCCGCCCCGCCCACCTGACCCCCGAGCTGCAGGCGGCCTGAAATGCGAATCCTCATCCTCACCTGGCGCGACCTGGCCAACCCCGCCGCTGGCGGTGCCGAGGTGTACACCGAGCAGGTTGCCAAACGATGGGCGGCGCGGGGCCATCAGATCACGCTGTTCGCAGCGGCGGTTGCGGATCGCCCCATCGTGGAGAAGGTCGATGGCTACACCGTCGTGCGTGGCGGCAACCGCTACACCGTTTACCGGCGGGCCCGCGCATGGTGGGAACGAGTTGGCCGATATCAGGGTTTCGACCTGGTCATCGACATGATCAACACGGTCGCCTTCGAGGCGCACACCTGGATCAAGGACGTACCGACTGTGGCCTTCATCCACCAGACCTGTGAAGAGATCTGGGCTCACAACGCGCCGTGGCCGGCGAGCCTGCTGGGCCGCTACGTGCTCGAGCCCAAGTGGCTGCGTTCCTACCGTGACCAGCACGTGCTCGCGGTGTCCGAGTCGACCAAGGCGTCCATCGAGCGCTTCGGCGTTCACAACGTCACGGTCGTGCCCGAAGGTTTCGACCCGCCGGTGCAGGTGCCGGAGGTGCGCAAGGAAGATCGGCCGACGCTGGTCTGGTGCGCGCGTCTGGTGCCCTACAAGCGCCCCCTGGACGCGATCCGAGCATTCGAGATCGCACGGCAGCAGGTCCCCGACCTGCAGTTATGGATGATCGGCGGGGGACCGGACCTGGAGAAGGTGCAGGCGGCGGCAACCGACGGCGTCACTGTTTTCGGGCGCGTGAGCGAGCAGGAGAAGGTCCGACTGATGGCCGCGGCGCATGTCCACATCGCGACCAGCGTGCGCGAGGGATGGGGTCTCGTGGTCACCGAGGCGGCCGCTGTCGGTACACCGACGGTGGCCTACGACCTGCCGGGCCTTCGTGACTCGACGCGTGCTGCCGATGGTGTGGTGGTGCCCGCCTCTCCGACGGCGCTCGGGCGCTGGATCCCGACGATGATGAAGCACTGGCGTGAGAACCCGGTCGCACCGAAGCCTTTCGGTGGGGCTCATTCGTGGGACGACGTCGCGCAGGAGGTCTACGTCGCGGCAATGGCGGCACTGCCCGCGTCGGCCCGGTTGAGGCTGGTGCATGATGCGGCCTGAGGTTTCTGAAGTGCGCCGATGGGCGTGGCGGGTTCCGCTGATCGTCGCAGTGCTGGCCATGTTGTTCGCCGCCGCGCTGGTCAGTATCGGTCAGCGAGCAGTCTCAGACGTCTTCGTCACGGTTGGTTTCGCGTTCGGCATCCTCAGCGTCCCGATCTGGATCATCACCGACAGGGAGCAAGCATGAGAGTCAGTCTGATCGTTCCCACCCGCAACTCCGCGCGGACACTTGCCGCATGCCTTGAGTCCTGCCGCAATCAGACGCACCCGGACGTCGAGGTGATCGTGGTGGACAACAGCTCCACCGACGGCACGACCGATATCGCAGTGGCACTGGCCGATCGGACGTTCGACCAGAAGCCCGAACGCAGTGCGCAACGCAATCGAGGCGCTGCGGAGTCGACCGGCGAGATCGTCGTGTTCATCGACTCCGACATGGTCCTGGAGCCCACCGTGGTCGCAGACGCTGTCGACGTCTTCGAACGCAGGCCCGAGGTGGGCGCAGTGATCATCCCGGAGCGTTCCTTCGGCGAGGGATTCTTCGCGTCCTGCCGTGTGCTCGAGAAGAGCCTGTACGTGGGCGATGCGGATGTGGAAGCACCCCGCGCATTCCGCCGGGAGGTGTTCGATGCCACCGGGGGCTGGGACGAGACGCTGACCGCTGCCGAGGATTGGGATCTCGCCGACCGGACCAAGGCACTCGGGGTCATCGTCGACCGCATCGACGCGTTGATCTGGCACGACGAAGGCCGGATCCAGTTGCATGTCACCTACAGCAAGAAGCAGTACTACGGCCGGTGGGTCGCCGAGTACCTCACCCGGCATCCGGAGGGTCGCGCGCACCTGGCCCGATCGGGTGTGCTCAAACAGGCGGGCACGCTGGCCAAGCATCCGGTCAAGGCCTCGGGGTTGGTGCTCCTCAAAGGTGTTGAGGCGGCTGGCCTCCTGCGCGGAATGCGCAGGGCTGTCGCGTGACCGTGCGGGTGGTGCACGTCATCGCCGAGTTCTCAGGGCACGAGGCGATGGGGCGGACCGTGACCGAAACGGCGCAACGGGTGCAGGGGGAGCACTTCCTCATCACCACGACGGCCCACGACGGCACCGAGGTCTTTGAAGGTGTCACTGAGCTCGGTGGTGCGGTTGAGACCTTTCCCATGGGTCGACGCGATGCGCTGGATGCGGCGCTGCACGCCTTGCGACCCGACATCGTCCACCTGCACGGCGGCGCGCTGGCGCCGTTGTTCACCGCACGCACGGGGATTCCCTCCTATCGGAACCTCATGACGATGTACGCGTGGCCGACGCTGCCGTCGCCGCGCCGGTTGCGCGCAGGGGGTCTGAGGGCCGCGGTGCAGTCCAATGTGCTGCGACCTCGGGTGGCGGCAACCACGGTCGTGCCGCCTGCCGTTATACGCCGGGCGCTGCGCCGGGCGGGAACCCGCACGGTTCTCACCCCGGACCCACGGGTGCTCGACAGGTTGCGGGGCATGGACGTTCGTCGACTGGGCTCGGGCGCACCGGTCGATGTGCGGCGCGCGCAGCGTTCCAGCGGCGCGCCCGTGGTTCTCTTCGCCGGCCGCGCGGAATCCGTGCGCGGGATCGACACTTTGCTCGACTGTTTCCCGTTGGTGCTCAGGGCCGTGCCCGACGCTCGTTTGCGGCTGTTGTTGATACCGCGTCCCGAACTCGACGGGTTGCTGGCCAAGGCGCGGGCCGCCGGACTGGGAGATCACCTCGATGTTGTGACCGAACCCGTGTCGGACCTGCTCGGCGAGATGGCGGCGGCGCAGGTCGGAGTCTGGCCCTTCAAGTACGACTACACCACCTCGCCACCAGCGATGGCCGCGGCCGAAGCCCTCAGCGTCGGACTGCCGACCGTGGCAACCGACGTGTCGTGTCTGCGCGCGGTCGTTGAGGACGGCGTGAACGGGATGGTGGTGCCGCCCGCGGCGCCGTCAGCGCTTGCGGAGGCTTTGGTGGATCTACTGCGTGACGAGGCGCTGTGGAGGCGCTACGCCGAGGCGGGTCCGATCACGGTGACGCGTCGGCTGGGGTGGGATCAGATGGCTGCCACAACATCCGCTGCGTACGGCGCGGTGCTGGAAACGACCTCGACGAGGTTGCCGGTCGAACCGCCTGTTGCCTGAGCGGGTCCCTGGTCCTGGCTGCCACCTAGCTCACGTTGAGTGATTCCACGCGGACCGCGGTGATCGAGGCTTGTGCGACCTGCGGGTTTCCAACGGACTTCAGGCAGTTCAAGGTGACCGAACGCGGAGTGTCCAGGACCACCGTTGCGGTCTGGGCCAGGGCAACAACCCCACCCGCCGCCACCGTGACGTTCTGGGCAGCATCGTTCTCAAGACTGCAGATGACGGTGCTCGGTCCGGCGGCGATGTTGGACCGGCCGAACAGGACGTACGACCCGGCCGGAAGAACCTGGGTCGCCACGATGGGTTGGAACGTGGTGGTGAGCGCCAGCAGCGGGCCGGTCCGATCCGCTCGATAGGCTTCGCTGGGCCCGCGCGGACCCGTCGGTCCACTTGGCCCTGTCAGACCTTGAAGCCCTTGCTGCACCGCGCGGGAGTTGGCCCTTCTTGAAGTCCTTGGCCAGCAGTGACCGGTTCTTCACCTTCTTCGTCGTGACGGCGGACTTCTTCAGTTGTTTGGTCCCGACGGAGTTCTTGGGCAGTTGTAGGGCCGCGTAACTGGCCCCGCTGGTCGCGATGAACAGCGCCAGCAGCGAGATGATCAATGAGGGTGTGACGTGTCGACGGATCATGGGCAGACCGTACTCCTGAAAGGACGTCATCTCCGTCCTGCATCTGAGTCGCTGGCGTACAACACTCGAGACGTGGAGGCCGCCGAATCGAGCAGGCGCTCGGTCGTCGATGGTTTGCGCCCGACGATGTTCGTCACGCTGCGAACCGATGTGCGTCGGCCTGGTCACGGTTCCATACCTGCCGCGGTTCAGGAGTATCTTGCCTCGGTGCAGGTGGAGTGGTCACCCGACGCCGGCCCCGACGTCGACCTCGCAGCGCTGTCCGCGCTCGCCCATGTCGACGCTGCCACCTACCTGCCCGAGTTGAGCCGGCTGCTCCCGGAGACGCTGATCATGCCGGTCGGCAACGGCCGACTGGTGTCTGCGGATCTGCTGTCCGAGACGTGTTGGGACGAACTCTCCGCGCTCGGCCTGGACGTGGCCCTGGTCGGGGAGGCGTTGCTCGGTGAGCATTTCGACCTCGCCGAACTCACCGCCGAAATCGATCTGGTTCACGGTCGTGCCGTGATCGTCAACAGCATGGAGATCAGCCCGGACTGGCGAGGCGCTGAGTACGGACTGCTGGCCACCGAACTTGCCCTTCGAGAACTCGGCAGGTGTGCGGATGTGGCGGCTCTGTATCCCATGCGGCCCGGCCTCGAGGACCTCGATGAACGGGCTGCGGCCAACCGCGCCCTGTCGCAGTACTGGGCTCGACTGGGCTTCGTCGACTTCAACGGGATCATGATCCTGCCGCTGCATCGCTAGTTGGGCGGGAGGCACGCGATCTACAGTGGTTCCGTCCGCCGCGCCGATGGGAGCAGTGATGTCCGAAACGCTCAACCTTCAGCAGCGAGCGATACGAGGGGTCATCCGTGGCCTCGGCCTGCTCCCCGAGCCCGCCCAGCGCCTCATCGCGGGAAAACCGGTCGTCATCGACGGGCAGCGTCTGCTCACCGAGGTGCAGATGGCGTTGCGGTTGTTGAACGCCATGCCGGGCTCGAGTTTCGAGGACCTGCCTCTTCGCCAAGCACGTGACCAGATCGATGCGGAGGCCATGATCTTCGGCGCGCCCGAACCGGTGGACATCATCGAGGACGTGCGAATACCCACTCGCGAAGGGTCGGTGGCCGGGCGCGTCTACAGGGGATCCGCGGATGCCGAGGTCGGAGGGGCTGTCGCCTACTATCACGGCGGCGGCTGGGTCGTCGGGAGTCTCCTGTCCGTCGACTCGGTGTGCCGTTTCCTAGCCGCCCACACCGATTTGGCTATCGTGTCGGTCGACTACCGACTGGCGCCGGAGCACCCGTTCCCGGCCGCCGTGTACGACGCGGTCGACGCCTACCGCTGGCTGCGTTCACATCCGCAGTGGGGAACCACCGTGGCGGTGGCGGGTGACAGCGCGGGCGGCAACCTCAGCGCGGTGGTCTGTGCCGAGACCTTGAACGACGCCGACGGCCCCCCTGACTTCCAGGTGCTCTTCTTCCCCGTCACCGACGCCAGCACGAAGCACCCTTCGTACCGGCTGTTCTCGGACGGCTACTTCCTCACGGAGAAGCAGATGGACTGGTACATCGGGCACTACTTACCGACTCCTTCGGACCGGACCGACCCACGGGCCTCGCCGCTGTTGGGTGATCCGACCGGCCACCCGCCGGCGCATGTCGCGGTGTCCGGCTTCGACGTGCTGCGTGACGAAGGCATCGCTTATGCGCACAAGTTGCAGGCCGCGGGTGTCCCCACATCTCTGCAGTTCGTGGAGGGGCATGTCCACGCCTTCGTCAATGCCACGGGAGTGGGGAAGTGGAGCAGGCGGGCGCTGGCCGATGCCGTGGCGTCCTTGTCGGCCGGGATGCGGCAGGCCCGCGAAAGGGACTAGCCGCGATTCGCAATGCCACAGCGACGACCGGGAGCACGTCGGCGTCGCCCGCAGTACGCCTGGATTCCGTCGCTCGAGGTACGGTTGCCGGGGGGCCGAGGTCGGGAAGGTATTCGATTGAGCGCTCAGGCCTTGCCCGCGATCCTCGCCTCAGTGCTCCTGACCGGCTCCATGGTGGTCGCGGGGGCAGTGTCATCACCGCCTGCGTGGGGCGAACCCACGCAACCGCGGTCGCAGCCTGGTGAGTCAACCGTGGCGATCGCCATGCACGGTCCTCACGGAACCGCGCATGCCGGGCGCCGGCACTTCGCCAAACGAGTCGCGATCCAGGGTGGTCGCAAGCTGTTCATCAAGTGCCGAGGCACTGGAAGCCCAACTGTTGTGCTCGAGGCCGGAACCGGGGACCTCGCGAAGGTGTGGAGCATTCCGCCGTCGGGGCCGGGCCGCGCAGTGTTCCCAGCGGTGGCCCGGTTCACACGCGTGTGCGCCTACGACCGCCCCGGCACGTACCTACTGCCCGGCAAGTTCAGCCGCAGTGACCCAGTGGCGATGCCGCGCAGCGCACGCGACATCGCCGTCGATCTGCGCAAGTTGCTGCGCGCCGCCGATGTGCCAGGCCCCTATGTTCTGGTCGGTCACTCCTTCGGTGGCATGGTTGCCCGCCTGTATGCGACCCTCCACCCGGGCAGCATCGGCGGCCTCGTGTCGATCGATGCGCAGAATGAGGACTTCGTTGCCGCATACAAGGAGTTCTTGACGCCTGAGCAGTACTTGGCTGCGGTGCTGAACCCCCAGCCCCCGCCGAGTCTCGAGACCTACTCGGCAGTCGAGCGACTCAGCCTGGAGACCAGCGCTGCCCAGGTGCGCCAAGCGCAGGCGGACACCCCATTGCGCCGGATGCCGCTCACGGTCCTCTCCCACTCCCGCGTCCTTGCCAACCCGTTCGGCTTCCCGCCCGATTGGCCGATCAACGACCTGGAGCGCGCCTTCCAGGCCTCGCAGGACATGCTGGCCGGTCTCGTGCCCGGCGCACGCCACGTGACCGCTGCCAAGAGCGGGCACTACATTCAGCTGGATCAGCCCAGACTGGTGACCCGAACCATCCGCGCGATGGTTCGAAAGGCTCGCACGAATTGAATGTGGTGCTGCCTCCGCGACCGGTGTGGCGGCAAATCGCAGACCGGGCAACGACGTAGTCCGTCGGTCATGTTGACGTCCGCGGATTGCGGGTGCTGCGTGCCCCCTGGCGCGATCTTGACACCGCTTTCTAGGCTCGCGACATGGCTCTTCCGCGCTTGGACAACGTAGCGATCGTCGTGGACGACCTCGACGCCGCCATCGGCTTCTTCGGGGAGATTGGCCTCGAGGTGCAGGACACGGCCAACATCGAAGGTGCGTATGCGGATCAGACCGTTGGCCTCGAAGGTGTCCGCAGCCAGATCGTCATGATGCGCACGCCGGATGGGTCCGGCCGGCTGGAACTGACACGGTACGAGGCGCCGGCAGCGGTGAGTGCTGACCCGCCTGCCCCGCCCCCGAACACCCTGGGCCTGCACCGGGTCATGTTCGCCGTCGACGACATCGACGACACCATCGCTCGCCTGCGTCTCCACGGCGCAGAGGTGCTGGGCGAGGTGGCTCAGTACGAGGAATCGTTCCGGCTGTGCTACCTGCGCGGTCCGGCAGGCGTCATCGTCGCGCTCGCGGAGCAGATCAGTTCAGGAACGTAGGATGACGCGTTACCTGATTTCGTTCGATGAGGGAGACTTGGTCTTTCCGAGGAGGATCTGCCCGACGTCGCGAGCCGCGAATGCTGTCGTCGAGGCGAGTGTGGTGGGCGCCGATGCGACGGTGCGCGGTGGGCCGTTTCGGGGGAAGCGGACATTCGTGGGTGGGTTCGCCGTCGTTGAGGTGCCGTCTCGCGAGCAGGCGTTGGAGTGGGCGGCCAAGGTCGCAGTCGCCTGAAGCTGCGCACAGGAGGTTCGCGAGTTCGTGCCTGACGCGTAGGTGTGATCCGGCAGGACTTCGACGCGGGTTAGCGACGCGCCGGGGGACTTTGGTCAGATCTGGTCACTGGGTGGCACGCTGCGTCCAAAGTCGCTGGTTGAGTCGCAGGCGGGGTGCTGGTCGCGCGGTGTGTCGGACGTGGCGGGGTCCGCCTGTGAGAGCGCGGTGATTCGACAGCCCAACCTGGATCATCTACGGTCAGTTCATTGCACCGCGGCCCCGCGTGGCAGGAGAGGCCGGGCGTCATGCGCATCGCCAAAGTACTGACAGCCCTTGTGGTCACTGCGACGGTGTTGGGGGGTGTGCCTGCAGTCCAGGCCTCGGTGGCCGTCAACAAGAAGCCAGCGCCCGCTTTCGACACCACGATCAAAGAGGGGCGCAAGGCCGTGCGGTCCGCGCTCAAGCAGACCAAGTCGACCTCGGCATCCATCGCCTTGGTGGCCAACGGCAAGACGGTGTGGAGTCAGACGTTCGGTCGAGTCAACCCCGCAGGAAAGAAGCCATCGCCGACGACCCAGTTCGGGGTTGGCTCGGTGAGCAAGGTGGTCACCACGATGGCGGTGATGCAGTTGGTGGACCAAGGCAAGGTCTCGCTGGATGCTCCGGTGGCGCGCTACGTGCCGGACTTCGCGATGGAGTCGCCGCAGTACAAGCAGATCACGGTGCGGATGCTGCTCAACCATTCAGCAGGAGTGCCGGGCACCGACTACGCCGACGCCTGGAGCCACGAACCGATCCCCTCGTACGTCGATCGCGCCCTGGGCGGGTTGCGCAACTCCCCTTTGAAGACCACTCCCGGGGCGATGAACGTGTACTGCAATGACTGCTTCACGCTGGCGGGAGTGGTGGTGGAGCGGGTCTCGGGTATGCCGATCCAGGACTACGTGACCGCCAACATCCTGAAGCCACTGGGGATGAGGCATTCGCGCTACCAGACGTCGGTTCCGGTGCCTGGAAGTGTCGCCCCGATCATCCAAGGGGGACAGGCCCAGCCCATCGAGATCACCAACTTGTTCGCATCCGGTGGCCTCATGTCCACATCCCGGGACATGGCCCAGCTCGCCAAGGTGTTCACCAACGACGGAAAGGTCGGCGGCAAGCGAATCCTGTCGAGTAGTGCCATCCAGCAAATGGCGGCCGACGAGACCGCCACCACGCTGCGGGTCGGACCGCCCAGTTTCCTGCGCTACGGCCTGGGTTGGGATTCGGTCCAGGACCCGGCGTTGAAGTCCGCTGGAGTGCTCGGCTGGACGAAAGGCGGCGACACGGTCGACTACCACGCGTCGTTCGCAATCGCCCCCGACCACGGACTAGGGGTTGTCGTCGAGGGCGCTGGCAGAAGTTTCAGTTCCATCGCCGCCGAAACCGTTGCGCAGACAGTGCTGCTCAACGCCCTGGTGGAGACGGGCGCCGTCAAGAAGATGCCCAAGCAGGTCGGCGGTGAGCCGGGCACGGGCAAGGTGACCGCGAAGATGGCCAAGAAGAAGATCAAGAGACTCTCGGGCACATTCCTGGCCCAGAACGAGACGCTCAAATTGACCAAGAGCAAGAACCGGTCCCTGAAGGTCGCACGGTTGGTCGATGGCCGTTGGGTGAATAACCCAGGCCGTTTCGAGTTGCGCAACGACGGGTCCTTCTGGTCCACGCAGAGCCCCGGTGCCTCGATCCGGTCGGTCAAAGCGTGGGGCCGCACCTATGTCGTACAGCGCAGCATCGGTGGAACCGGGACGTACTACTCCCACGTCGCTAGGGGGCAGAAGACCCGACCTGGAGGCTCGCTGTCATCTGCGTGGCAAGCGCGGGTCGGCAAGAAGTGGTTGCTGGCCAATGAGAGTCCGATGTCGCTGAACTGGACGCTGGCCGGCACCGCCGCCGTCGAGATCACGTCAATCCCCGGGCTGTCGGGATACCTGCTGGCCAAGGGTGCGCTCGTGGAGACCGTACCCTTCGACGCCACCACCAGCGACACCGTCGGCAGCATGTTCCTCGAGATTCCATTGGGTTTCGGCCGTGATCTGTACGACTTCGACTTCTCGATGCAGGGCGGTGAGGAGTACCTGTCGTTCAGCAGCAGCGTCCTACGGCCCGCTGCGACTGTCCCTAGCCTGGCGCCTGGCGCGAACACCGTCACCATTGACGCCCGGGGTCTGGTCCAGTGGTACCGGGTTCCGGCTGCGTCGACGGTGACGATCTCAGGTCAGAGCGACTGGAAGTTGTTCGACGAGAACCTCTCGATGATCGACTCCGGCGGTGGCGCCGCAGCGACGAAGCAGGCGCCGGCCGGGGCGTACCTGGCGGTGTTCGGCCCGGCTGGGAGCACCGCGACAGTGGTCGTCGAGTAGGGAGTCGCTGAAGGTTCCGATCACGTCGGCGAGCACCGAGGTCGATCAGCGGGCCCCCGCGGGACTTTGGTCAGATCTGGTCACTGGGTGGCACGCTGCGTCCAAAGTCGATGTGTGAGGCGATGCCGTGATTGGCTACAACGGCAGAGCCACACCCGTGTTCGCGTGGCACCGATACCCGTGCGGCACCTTGTGCAAGTACTGCTGGTGGTAGTCCTCGGCGTAGAAGAACGGGTGCGCGGAAGCGGGAGCGATCTCGGTGGTGATCTCGCCGAGGCCCTTGGCGGTCAGGACCTCCTGGTACGCCGCGCGGGTCTTCTCGATCAGCTCGCGCTGTTCCTCGGTGGTCCAGTAGAGCGCTGAGCGGTACTGCGTGCCGACGTCGTTGCCCTGCCGGTAGCCCTGCGTCGGGTCGTGGTGCTCCCAGAAGATCCGCAGCATCTCCAGCGTGGAGGTCTTGGTCGTGTCGTAGGCCACCATCGCCGCCTCGGTCTGTCCGGTGCGGCCGCTGCACACCTCCTCGTACGTGGGGTGTGCGCTGTAGCCGCCCTGATAGCCCACGGCCGTCGACACGACGCCGGGCGCGTTCCAGTAGTACTCCTCGGCACCCCAGAAGCAGCCCATGCCGACGTACAGGACCTCGACCGTCGTCGCCCCATGGCCCGCGCAGCGACGTGCCCAGCACGGCATGCCGATCGGGGACGGTGAAGGGGTAGTCGGGGCGGCTGGGCAACGCGCTGTCCGGTGCCACCATCGCGCGTTTGTCAGCGGGCGTGAAGAAACTGCGCAGGTCCATGCCCCAAGTCTCGCCCAGATTCAGCAGGTGCGAAAGTGGCTGCGATAGTTGCTCGGGTGAGGTCCTGGATCCCGAGAGTCGGCGCGTTGCCCCGCGAGGTAAGCGTGCTGGCCGCGATCGCGTTCTGCGTGGCGCTGGGTTTCGGCATCGTCATTCCGGCGATTCCGCTGTTCGCGCGGACCTTCGGCGTCTCGGCGTTCGCGGCCAGTGCCGTGATCAGTGTCTTCGCTGCCATGCGGCTGGTGAGCAGTCCCGCAGCCGGTTGGGCGGTCAACCGGTTCGGTGAGCGCACCATCATGTCCAGCGGGCTGGCGATCGTCGGACTCTCGAGCCTGGCCGCCGGTTTCGCGACGGACTATGTGCATCTGCTGGTGCTGCGCGGGGTTGGCGGCGCAGGCTCGGCGATGTTCACCATCTCGGCGACCGCATTGCTGTTGCGCGTGACCGCCCCGGAATATCGCGGCCGGGCCTCCGGGCTGTTCCAGGCCGGATTCCTCATCGGTGGTGTGATGGGTCCGGCAGTCGGGGGACTGGTGATCGCCATCTCCATCCGGGCTCCGTTCTTCGTGTACGCCGGCACACTGCTGGCGGCGTTCCTCGTGGCCGTGACTCTGCTGCCCCGCCTCGAGCATGCCGAGGCGCCGCAACTGGAACAGGACACCAAAGCGATCGGTTTCCTTCCCACGTTGCGTCTTCCCGCCTACCAGGCCGCACTGGGTGCCAACTTCGCCAACGGCTTCGTCTTCTTCGGCCTGCGCTCCTCGCTGGTGCCGCTGTTCGTCGTCGAAGGATTGCGGCAGGGCCCTGGTCTGGCCGGTGTCGGATTTGTGGTGTCGGCCGGCGTGCAGGCGGCGCTGCTGGCCTTCGGCGGGCGCACCGCTGACCGTCGCGGGAGGCGCCCGGCGTTGGTGATAGGACTCGCCGTCGGGGTTGTCTCGTTGGTCGTGCTGGCGATCGCCCCGAACCCGGCCTGGTTCCTGATCGCCATGGCCGTGGCCGGGATGTCCGGCGCATTCCTCGGACCCTCTCCGACCGCGATCGTCGGGGACGTGGCGCGCGGCCACCACGGGGGGTCGGTCGTGGCAGGCTTCCAGATGATGTCCGATGTGGGATCGATCATCGGCCCGCTGGTAGCAGGATTGCTGCTCGATCAGTCCGGCTTCCCGGTGGCGTTCTCCGCCGGGGTCGCGGTCACACTGCTGGCGCTGGGCCTTGCTGTGCGGATGCCAGAAACCTTGTCCACACCGGCACCGGCATCGACGCCGAGTCCGAAGGAGTAGCCTGCATGCCGTGGCAGCGCGGCGGAAATGGTGGCCTGCATCCTTGGTGTATCTGCTTGTTGCCGTGATCATCGGTCTTGCGATGGCCTCGGCCACCAACGGATTGCTCGCCGTGTCGCTATCCGACAAGCAGGTGGCTGCCGATGCGGTCCTGCCCGCCGCGACACCGGCGCCCCAGCGGCCGCAGCTCGATATCGGCTCGATCAGGATGCCAGCCGACTACGAGGACGACCCCTTGCTGACGATGGCTGCCGAACGTATGCAGGATGCGGTGGCGGCTGCCACAGGCGATCGGCCGTCCATCACGCAAGGTCAATCCGACTTCACAGTGAGACGCGATGCCGACCTGACGTCGGGAAGCTACCGACTGAGCCGAACGGGCGTCAGTGGCGGGGGCCGCGAGGGCATGGCCAATGGACTGTTGGCTGCCGCGGACGCGGTCGCCGCGGGCACCCCGCTGCCGGATCTCGAAGGCGCACCCATCGTGGCCGATCTGGAATACCGATTCGCAGATTTCGGGGCCGTCGGCGTGGAGCCAGACCCGCAGGCTTGGGCGGCGCAGGACGACTATTCGCACAACTCGAACCAGTTCGCCGATGTGATCCTGGACGAGTCGCCCTACGTCGACCCGGCGGGCCTGGCCGATGCCAAGCGCGACTGGAAGCAGTACATCGACCACATCCGCGCCTACGGATACAACGGGGTGATCGTCAACGGCTTCCTCGAGTACGTGAACTTCGATGGCGTCGGCGACGGCTTCCAGGTCTACGGCAAGGACAGTCCTTACCGAGCCCGGCATGAGGCGATGGTCGAGCAATTCGGGGCAATGTGGAAGTACGCCGCGGACATGGGTATGCGGGTGGTATTCAAGACCGACATGTTGGCGAACACCGGGCCGCTCAACGACTACATCGAGCGCGAGCTCGGCGGCTTCGACGTCAACGACCCACGGCTGTGGGACATCTACCAGGCAGGACTTTCCGAATTCTTCACCAACATGCCGTTCGTCGACGGTCTGATGATCCGCATCGGTGAGGCGGGCACGATCTACAACAAGCCTGGCTGGGACTACTTCTCGACTCTGGCGGTCACCAGCGTCGATTCGGTGCGCACCATGCTCACCAAGTTCACACAGACTGCCGGCGACTACGGCAAGACCATCTACTTCCGCACATGGTCGGTGGGGGTCGGTGACATCGGCGACATGCACACCAACCCGAAGACGTACGAGAAGATCCTGGACGGACTGCCCGACGACAACCTGGTGGTGGTCACCAAGTTCACGATGGGTGACTTCTACTCGTGGCTGCCGCTGAACCCGACGCTCGAACAGGGCGGTCAACGACGGATCGTTGAGTTCCAATCCCGCCGCGAATTCGAAGCGTTCAGTGCCTTCCCCAACTACATGTCCGGTGATCATCAGATCGCGCTGCAGAACTTCGAGGAGAAGAACCCCAACGTCGTCGGTGTGTGGGTCTGGACCCAAGATGGCGGACCGTGGCGCGCCGGCCCCATGTCGCTGTACCTGAAGTCGGGCTTCTGGCAGTTGTACGACCTCGATGTGTACGCCACCGGGCGACTTGCCTGGGACCGCGACGCGAATCTGGCAGACGTTAACCGGACCTGGATGGCAAACACGTTCTCCGACGATCCGGCCACCATCGCCATGATCGAGGAGATCATCGAGCAGTCCCGGGAAGTGGCGAAGAAGGGGCTCTACATCAGCCCGTACGCCGAGAAGCAGGTGCTCGCACTGGGGCTGGAACCGCCTACGATGCTGTGGATCTTCGAGTGGGACATCGTCAGCGGCGACAGCGCTGCTCTGAGCGCAATCCACTTCGCGAGTCGCGGAAAGGTGGATGAAGCGGTCCGGGAGGCGCGGGAGGCGCAGGCAGCAACGCTGGAGATGCTTCAGCAGGCTGAATGGACCGATCCGACGAAGTGGCACGATCCGGCGCTGAGAGACATGCTGATCCACTCACTGGAGTACGAGGCGGACCTGTGGGCCACGCTTGGAGCCTTCCGAGAGGCCTTTCTGTCGTACTACGAGTGGCTGGACACAGGCGCCCCCGCCGATTGGCGAGCGTGGGAGGCCGGGAAGCAGTCCTACGAGTCGGCCGTCGCGGAGCACGAGGCCGTGTACGCCCAGGATGTGAACACCCCCGCCTACAGTTTCTTCGCCGTGGATGCTGGTTTCGCTCACGCCGAACGCACGCGCTCGTCGCAAATCCTCACCGCGGTCGTGTTGGTGGGCATCGGGCTGCTGTTGCTGCTCGGCAGCCCACTGGGCAAACGTTGGCGTTCCAGTTCTCTGGGGACCGCGGCGCAGGGACTGTGGACCGGACTGACCAGGCCGTGGCGATTGGTCGCCGCACCGACCGCGCGCTCGACACGAGTGCTGACGTGGCTGCTCCCGGCGCTGCTCCTGGTCTTGAGTCGCGGGGCCTTCTCCAACTGGCTGTCCTGGTCGTACCTGCTGGCCACAGTCGGTTCCATGGCGTTGTTCACCCTCGCCCTGCGGGTGCTCCTACGAGGCCATGATCCGTTCGCGCTGTATGGCGGGGTCGGCGCCGCGCTCTTGCTGAAGACCCTCATCCTCAGTGCTGTGGTGGTGTGGCGTGGACCGCTGTTCTACTGGTACCGGTTCTGGACCGACGAGCAGTGGCGCAACGTCTACGTGACCATCAGCTTCGCCGCGTTCCTGTGGCTGTTCTGGGTGACATACGTGGTTCTGCGCAGTGTTTACGGCTGGGGGCGACTGGCGGCCTTGGGTCGGGTTCTCGTCGGTGTCGCGGTCCCGATGGCGGCACTCGGCGCGCTGATGATGTGGTCGGGTCTGGAATCGGCACTCACGACGTTCAACGATCAGATGGCGTTGTTGCCGCTGGGGCTGTCCCGCATCCTCGGGATCACCGTGCACCTGGGGATCCCGACCGAGATCCCGCTCTACCTGGTGATCGCCGGTGCCGGACTCGCGGTGATCGGGTTCGTGCTGGGTGCAGCACGCAAGCCCTCCGCGGATCTGGCTGCGCGGTAGGCCATCACCAGCACCACGGTGACGATCAGGCTCGCCACGCCGGGGATGACCAGCGCGGCCCTCGGTCCGAACTCGTCGGCCAGCAGGCCGATCACCGGTGCCCCGATCGGGGTGGTGCCGAAGAACACCGCCATGTACAGCGACATCACCCTGCTGCGGTGATCATCGTCGGAACGCGTTTGCAGGTAGGAGTTCGCCCCGGTCATCATGGTCAGTGCCGCGGCCCCGCTGGCGATGAGTGCAGCCGCGAAGGCGGGTACGGACGGCATCAGACCCGCGAGGATGGTGGTCAGGGCCGCGAACCCCGCAGCGATGGTGACCAGTCGCAGATCGGTGCGGGCCCGGCGTGCCTGCACGAGTGCGGCCAGCAGCGAGCCGACCGCCATCAGGGATGCCAGGATCCCGTAACTGCGGGCGTCGGCGGCGAACTCGTCCGAGACCATTAGCGCGATGGTGATCGGGAAGTTGAACAGCAGCATCGCGACCGTGCCGGCCAGAGCGATGACGAACCAGAGGTCCGGGCGGCCGCGCACGTAGCGCAACCCATCGCGCATCCCGCCGACCCGCCGGCCGGTGTGGCGTGGTGCCAACCGGATCCGACGCAGTGCCAGGAACATGACGGCGAATGTGGCGGCGTTGACCATGAACACCCAGCCCGGGCCCCACGCGGCGATCATGAGGCCGGCCACTGCTGGGCCCAGCAGGCGCGCGGCGTTGAAGTTGGCGCTGTTCAGCGCCACGGCGTTGACCACCTGGTCGGCCGGGACCAGGTCGGAGACGATCGATTGCCGCGCAGGGCCGTCGATTGCGGTGAAGATGCCCAGGATGGCGGCGGCGACCAGCACCAGGGGGCCGGTCGCGTGGCCGGTGAGCACGAGCAGTCCCAACCCGAGCGCTTGCAGCCCCATCCCCACCTGCGTGATCTGCAGGATGCGGCGTCGGTCGTAGCGGTCGGCCAGGACCCCGGCCCAGGGTGCCAGGAACAGCATGGGTGCGAACTGCGCGGCGACGACTAGGCCCAGCATGCGCGGGTCGGCGGTCAACATCAGCACCAACCAGGATTGTGCGATGCGGTGCATCCACGTGCCGACGTTGGAGGCGAGTGCCCCCGAAGCGTACGTGCGGTAGTTCGCGACATGCAGCGCGGAGAACGTACGCGCTAGTCCAGAGCGATCGCGTTCAGGATCGGAACGGCTTGCAGAAGTGTCTGGCGCTCCTGCGGGGACAGGGTCGTCATCTTGCGGGCCAGCCAGTGATCGCGGCGTTCCCGGTCCTTGCGCAGGACCTTGCGGGCGGCATCGGTCGTCTCGTAGAGGACCTGTCGGCCGTCCGTCGGATGTGCAGTGCGGGTGACCATCCCGGACTCCTGCAGACTGTTCAGAATCCTGGTCATGGATGGTGGTTGCACCCGCTCGGCGTGGGCGAGGTCGCCCGGCGACAGTGGGCCCTGCCGCGTCAAAGTGGCCAGAGTGGCCATTTGGCTGGGTGTCATCGCATCGCTGGCACGTTCGGTCCGCAGTCGCCGGGCCAACCGCATGACTGCGATCCGCAGATCCTGAACATCGGTCGACGTCGACACCGGGCCCCCTGAGGTCGGTCTTCTTAGTCATAGTCATTACCTTTGCTAACGATAACGGTGCGCTCGGTATTCCGCAAACTCATCTGGGCCCGCGCCGATGCCGATGACTGACAGAGGGAGACGGCATGTGGACCAGGACTTCGGCAGCGCTGATGAGCGTGTCGATCCTGCTCGCCGTTCCGGGGGTGGCTTGGTCCGCAGCTGCGCCAGACCCGGAGACCACACGAATCGTCACGGTCTCCCGGCAGCCCGGCGGCGGACTCGATATCCACACCCGGGACGTGGGCGGTCCGTCGATAACTGCAGCCATCGCGCAGGAGGCCGCAGACCCCGACACGTTGAGTGTGGAGATCGACTCCCGTGTGCGGGTCAGTGGAGTGATCTCCGAGCCGCTTCTGTCCGAGCAGTGGGGGCTCGCCGCCGTTGGGGCGGACGCGGCGTGGGAGGTGACGCAGGGCGCCGGCGTGACAGTCGCCGTCCTGGACACCGGCGTCGATGCCGGCCACGAGGACCTCGCCGGTCAGGTGCTGGCGGGAGTCGACCTCATCGGCAACCAGACCAGCCCCGATTCCCGTGACCAGAACGGCCACGGTACCCATGTTGCAGGGATCATCGCCGCCGCCGACAACGATGCGGGCGCAGTCGGGGTCGCCCCGGCAGCACGGATTCTTCCGGTCCGGGTGCTCGACGCCGAGGGTGCGGGGTATGCCAGTGACGTAGCGGAGGGCATCGTGTGGGCGGTCGATCACGGCGCCACGGTCATCAACCTGAGTCTCGGAGGTCCGCGGCCGAGCGCCGCGCAGCAACTCGCGGTCCAGTACGCGGTCGAGCGCGGCGTGAGCGTTTTCGCGGCTGCCGGCAACTCGGGTCCGTCGTCGGTGCCGGAGTATCCGGCTGCGTTCCCCGAGGTCACGGCCGTGGGTGCGACCACCCCGCAGGGCTTGGCCGCCTCCTTCTCCAGTCGCGGTTCGTACGTGGACCTCGCGGCCCCGGGTACCATGATTCTGGCCGCCCGCGCCGGAGGTGGCTATGCCTTCCAGTCGGGCAGTTCCATGGCCTCGCCGTTCGCCGCGGGCGTGGCGTCGCTGCTGCTGGCCTTGCGTTCGATGTCCCCCTCGCAGGTGCAGGCGCTGCTGACGCAGACGGCCATCGATATTGACGCCCCCGGCGCCGACGCGGCCACCGGTGCCGGACTGCTGTGTGCACACTGCGCGGTCGAGGCGGTCCGCGGCCCGCGGCAGGCCGAACAGCCGAGCGTACTCGAGCCTTCGGCCGGGGGCCCAGCGGCGAACGAATCGGTGACGACGGACCTGCCCGTGTCATGGGCCCGGACCACTGTGCGGTTCGTGCGGGGCAAGCGGACCGTCGTGCGGGCGCCCAAAGCGTTCAGCGACTGCGAATGGTCGAAGCGGACGCCTGCGCGCACGTGGCGTGCGGTCCGGTCGACAGGGTGTCGGTTGACGTTGGGCAAGGCGCGCAAGGCGTTGCACGGAAGTCGCTTCAAGGTCGATGCGCAAGCGGGGTCCGAGCGTGTGTTCGTCGTGTTCCGGGTCAAGGTCACCCGGCGCTGATTCGCCGCGCGATCGCCCACATGCCCTGGAAATCCTGGGCTTCCCGGCCTACTTTCCGAAGGAGAACCAATGACCGAGACCATCGAGTCCGTACGCCTGCCGCTGATCGGCGACCCGGCCCCGGCCTTCGAGGTGGAATCGACGCACGGCGTCATCTCGCTGGACGACTATAAGGGCAAGTGGATCATGCTCTTCTCGCACCCCAACAGGCCGTTCACGCTCGGGTCGGCGCGCGAGAGAGCGGCGGACGGCACAGCACCCAGGCTGAACCTCGCTATGCCATGAGATCCGAGGACCCTTCCGGTGAGGAAACGCAGGTCGTTGCACCGACAGGACACCGGCCGCCTGCGCAGGCGGACGAGGCATCCAGCCGCCACGAGAGCCCGCGCCAACCCCCCATGAACTCTGAAGTGTCGCGTCCCTGGACCCCGCTCGGCGCCACGGTTCGGTGACAGATGTGTGCCCAACCGCCGACGAGGCCCGCCGATGGGCGAGAATGCTGCGGTGGGATTGGTTGGTGAGGGACTGGCGATCGCGCAGGGCCCCGGCCCGGCGGATATGACCGCTCTGGCGCGCAAAGCGGTCAAACAGGCGCTGCTGGGACTGGGTTCCGCGCCCAATCTGGCATTCGTCTTCGTCGCCGCGGACAACCCCGAAGATGTCGAGCAGGCCATGCTGGCGTCCCAGGCGAACCTGACGTCGGCCACCGTTATCGGAACGTCGGCCTCGGGTGTGCTGGCCGACGGGCGGGGCAGTGATCAGGGGACTGCGGTGTCCGTGTGGGCCGCGCGGATGCCGGGCCTGCGTGCGCGTTCCTTCCACATGGAAGTCATGGCCGGACCTGACGGCCACCGGATCGTGGGCCTTCCCGGTCGGCGCCGTGACGACGTCATCGCCATCATGTTCACCGACCCCTGGTCGTTCCCCGCAACCGATTTCGCAGCTCATGCCGCAGAACTCATGACGGACCTTCCGGTCGTCGGGGGGGTGGCCTCGGGTCCGGCACCTGCCCGCACCACGCGCTTCCTACTGGACGGGCGAATTCACCAGCGCGGCGCGGTGGGGGTGATGATCGGTGGACACGTCGAAGTCGACACCCTGATCAGTCCCGCGTGCCGGCCGGTCGGCCCGATCCTCACCGTCACCGAGGCCGAGGGTTTCCTGCTCAAATCGCTGGCCGGAACACCTGCTGCGTTGTGTGCCCAAGAGGTGATCGCGGCCCTCGAGGAGCCTGAGCGCAGCCTGGCGCTGTCCGGAATGCAGATCGGCGTCTCCGTTTCTTCGCAGGATCCCCGGATCGGGGACTTCCTCATCCACGACTTCCAGGCCGCTGAGGGCCAACGCGGGGCGCTGCAGATGGTGGCGCCCATTCCAGTCGGGGCCACGGTCCAGTTCCACGTGCGCGACGAGGCGGCCGCCGATGAGGATCTCAACGTCATGCTGGAAGGAGTGGCCGCGCGAATGGATCCCCGGCTGGCCGGAGCGTTGCTGTTCGCCTCCACCACGCGGGGCCGGTTCATGTTCGGCAATGCCAACCATGACGCGACGGTCGCGCGTGCCCGGCTCGGTGTACCGGTGAGTGGCTTCTTCTCCGAGGCTGAAATCGCTCCGATCGGCGGGCGGGAATGCGTGAACTACCAGACGGCCACTGTGGTGGCCTTCGGTGCCGGACCTCGGGCAGTGCCCGGGCATCACGCGGCGCTGCGGCCTCAGCAGGTGGCCGATGCGGACCCCATGACCCGTGAGCTGCACAAGATGCTGGCCGAACTCTCCCGCCCGGTCGACGAGGGCGAGCTGTGACCAGCGGCGACGACGGGGCCGAGCTGTCCGTTGTCGGCGCCGCCCAGATCCAGCAGGCGCGCGAGCGACTGGAAGGAATCGTCTTCCGCACGCCTGCGGTGCCCGCGCGCTGGTTGACCGAACTGGTCGGTGGCCCGGTCTATCTCAAGTGCGAGAACCTACAGCGGACCGGCTCGTTCAAGATTCGTGGAGCGTACAACCGGATCGCCCAACTGAGCGAGCAGGAACGTGCGCGGGGAGTGGTCGCGGCCAGTGCCGGCAACCATGCGCAGGGGGTGGCGCTCGCGGCGGCCTTGCTCGGCGTGCGCTCCACCGTCTTCATGCCGGAGGGGGCGACGCTGCCCAAGATCGAAGCGACGATGGCATACGGAGCCCACGTCGAGTTCACCGGGAGCTCCATTGATGATGCGCTGGTGGCTGCGACCGCGCACAGCGAACGAACCGGCGCGGTGCTGATCCATCCCTTCGACCACCCGGATGTCATCGCCGGCCAGGCGACGGTCGGCCTCGAGATCGCCGAACAGCACCCGGAGGTCCGCACTGTGGCGGTGTGCACGGGCGGCGGGGGATTGCTGGCCGGGGTCAGTCTCGGTCTTGCGCAATCGTTGACCGACGTTCGCTTGGTGGGCGTCCAGTCATCGCACGCCGCGTCGTATCCGCCCTCGCTGGCCGCCGGACACCCCGTGCCGCTTGACAGGATGAGCACCATGGCCGACGGAATTGCCGTCGCGAAACCGGGGCGTCTGCCGTTCGGGATCATCGAGCGGGCGGGGGTTGACTTCCTGACTGTCGACGACGAGCAGATCGCGCAGGCGGTCGTCACCTGTCTGGAGCGCAGCAAGCTGGTCGTCGAACCGGCCGGTGCGGCCGCGCTGGCGGCGGTTCTGATCCACCCGGAGCTGTTCGAGCCACCGGTGGTCGTCACCCTTTCCGGTGGGAACGTCGACCCGTTGCTGCTCCTTCGCATCGTGCAGCGCGGCATGGTCGCGGCCGGTAGATACATGGTGATCTCCGCGCGCATCCCCGACAAGCCCGGGCACTTGGACAGGCTGCTGGCCGCGATCGCGGCGGACAAGGGCAACGTGGCGACGGTCTCGCACAATCGTGTCGATCCTCGCCTGCGCGTCGACGAGTGCGCGGTCGTCGTGGAGGTCGAGGTCAGGGGATCCGAGCATGCGGCGGAACTGTTGGCTGACCTGGAAGCAAAGGGTTTCGCCGTTACTGCCGGCTGAAGTGTTCCGACTTTCGGGAGGATACCCCTAGGGGGTACCATGGTGCTATGCGCAAACTGCTCGTCGCCGTCATGATGCTGTTCGCCCTCACTGCCTGCTCCTCGGGCACGTCGACCACCCTGTCGCCGAATCAGTTCGATGAGCTGACCAAGCAGGCCGGAGTGGTCACGCTCGACGTTCGCACGCCTGGGGAGTTCGCGTCGGGTCACCTTCCGAACGCCGTGAACATGGACGTGGAATCCGCAACCTTCGCCCAGCAGGTGTCGGAACTCGACCCGGACACCACGTACGCGGTGTACTGCCGCAGCGGGAACCGCTCCAAGACCGCCATGCAACAGATGTCCGACGCGGGCATTGACAACGCGCAGGATCTCGATGGCGGGATCGTGGCGTGGGAAGCGCAGGGCCTGCCCGTCGTCCAGTGAGGGAACCCGGAAGGGCACGCCTTGCCCAGGTGACGGTACCGCCTGCGCGACGTCCGGGTTCTGGTGCCTGAGAGGTCACTGATTCGCCATACCGGCACCAGAGCCAAAGGGTGCATCGCGGGCGCGCTTGCCCGCTACATGCTGAACCCCGGGCCCTAGTCGTGGACCTCGACGATCTTGACCTTCATCGTTCGGCCGTTGGGCAGATCGTAGGAAGCCTCCGCGCCGGCGTGCTGGCCCAGTAGGGCCCGACCGAGCGGTGAATCGGGGGAGCAGATCTCGAGATCCGTGTGCGCCTTCTCCTCGCGGGAGGCGACCAGCATCGTCTCCCGATCGCCGCCCGGGAACTCGATGGTCACCGTGGACCCATGGCTCACAGCGCCTTCGACGGTGTCCTCGGGACGGCCGACGCGGGCATGCTCCAGCAGATGTTTGAGTTCTCGGATGCGCGCCTCGTTGCGGCCCTGGTCGTCCTTGGCCGCGTGGTATCCGCCGTTCTCCTTCAGGTCCCCTTCTTCGCGTGCCAACTCGATGACCTTCGTGATCTTGGCCCGGGTCACCTCTTCCCGCTCGGTGAGTTCCTCGGCCAGTCGGTCGTAGGCGTCCTGGGTCAGCCAAGTGACCTTCTGCTCACTCACGTCATCACTCCTGTTATCGATACGGCGGCCCACCGGCGACGCACAGCGCGCGACCGGAGGGCCGTTTGGCGCCATTCTGCCCGCTACCAGGCATTTTGGGTACCCGAGCGGGTTGTCGTCGCTCTCGCAACCCGTTCATGGGAAAGCCACCTCGCCGCTGGCCGGTCGCACCGTCGCAACAGCGCGTATTCTTGCGCGAGTGGACACCGGCCTGCGCTTGATGCACGTACATGCCCATCCCGACGACGAGGCGAGCAAGGGGGCGGCGAGCACGGCCAAGTACGTCGCCGAGGGCGTGCGGGTGAAGGTGGTCACGTGTACCGGCGGCGAACGTGGCGACGTCCTCAATCCGGGGCTCAGCGTGGATCCCACCCGCATGGCGCAATTGCGCCGAGAAGAGATGGCGCGAGCGGCGCAGATCCTCGGCGTGGAACACGCGTGGCTGGGTTTCGAGGACTCCGGATTCCCCAGCGGAGACCCGCCGCCGCCGCTGCCGCACGGGTGTTTCGCCGAAATCGACCTCGACGTGGCCGTCGGCCCACTCGTGGAACAGATTGTGGACTTCCGCCCGCAGGTGGTGACCACCTACGACGAGAACGGCGGGTATCCGCACCCTGATCACATCCGGTGCCACGAGGTCACGATGGCCGCCGTGAGGCAGGCAGCGCCGTTCTGGCAGGTGAGCAAGGTGTACTACCACCAGACCTTCCACAAGCAGAAGGTCCTGGCCCTGCACGAGGCGGCGATCTCGAGAGGCCTGGATTCGCCCTACGCGGACTGGATCGACGACATCCTCGCCCGGGCGGACAGTAGTCACCGGGTCACCACCAAGGTGCCGTGCGGGGAGTACTTCGAGGTCCGCGACGCGGCACTGAAGGCCCACGAGTCGCAGATCGACCCGGCCGGCCACTGGTTCGTCCTGCCCGCCGAGGTCGCCCGGCAGGTGTGGCCCACCGAGGATTTCGAGTTGGCGTTCAGCGTGCTGCCGGACCAGGGTCCTGAAGACGATCTCTTCGCCGGGCTGAGATAGCGGCCCGGTGGGCCATCGGCGACCAGCGGCGTAAACTAACAGACGTGTTGTCCATCCTCGCCGCCCAAGGCGAACTCCCCGACCCCAGCACCGTCGGCCCTGGAATGGCGGGTTTCCTCACCTTCCTGGCGCTGATCGTCGCGGCCGTCTTCTTGTTCAAGTCACTCAACAAGCAGATCAAGCGGGTCGACTTCCCCGAACCGGGCGACCCCGACGCCCCCGCCGAGCGCGCTCCGGAAGGTCGCACGACGTACTGATGCGTAGCTACCTCCTGCAGCCGAGATGGATTCCCTGGCACATCCTGTGCCTGGTCATCTCGGTCGTGTTCATCCGGTTGGGCTGGTGGCAGTGGGACTCCGCGCACCGGCAGCAGACCCTGGACTGGCAGAACGCCGCCTACGCGGTGCAGTGGGTCGTCTTCGTCGGTTTCGTGGGCTGGTTCTGGTACAAGGTCATCGCCGATCAGCGCACGGTCGAGGCACAGCGCGATGAGGAGTTGGTCGACTGATGTCGGGTTCGCTGACGCGCTACCGCGTGATGGCCTACGTGGTCGGTGTGCTGCTGCTCCTGCTGGTTTTCGTGGCCATGCCGTTGCGCTACATCTGGCACATCGAGACCCCCGTGGCCATGGTCCACGGCTACGCCTACATGGTCTACCTGGTCACGGTGCTGGACCTGTCCCTGCGGTGCAAGTGGCAGGTGTTCCCCCGCACGTTGCTGATCATGCTGGCCGGGACCATCCCGTTCTTCTCGTTCTACGCCGAGCACAAGGCCACGCTGTGGGCCAAGCAGGCGATCGCGCAGCAGTCCGGATCGGCACCCGGCGCGGATCAACCGCCGGTCTCCGAGAGCGCCGACCGGGTGTCTGGCGCGGGGTCCACGCCCACCGACAACTAGCATCGGGGCCATGATCTCCGACCTCGCGAGCCTGCCTGGGCGCCGGCGGACGATCGCACTGATGGTCCGGCAGGACCTCAAGACGCTGTACCGGCGCTACCGACTGGGCTTCGTGTGGACCCTGGGCGAGCCGTTCCTACTGGCCATGCTGATGTGGGCGGTGTTCTCGTTCATCTTCGCCGGCGGTCGCGGGATCGGCCTGCAGCCGTTCATCGTCTTCCTGATCACGGGTATTTACCCGTTCACCTGGCTCTCGCAGACGATCCGCAAGAGCCCGCGTGCGTTCATCCGCTTCGGCGATGTCCTGGAGTCCAGCCCCCTGTCGCCGGTGACCTGGCCGCTGCGGATGGTACTGGTCGGAATGTTCGAGTTCATCACCTCGATCCCCATCATCCTGGTCTTCATCTTCGTGGGCGGGGCCACTCTCACCTGGGGAACCGCGTTGTTCCCAGTGGCGATGGCCATGCAGTTCCTCCTGTGTCTGGGGTTCGCGACGTTCCAGGCCGGCCTCGCGCTGCGGTGGCCGGACATCGAGGTGTTCGCAACGGTGATGACCCGGGCATTCTTCTGGGGCAGCCCGATCCTGTGGTCGCAGAAGAACTTCCCGGAGTGGATGGTCCCGTACCTCTACCTGAATCCGTTCCACGGCGTACTCGACTTCTACCGGGCCGCCGTCTGGCCGGAGGTCCTCACGTCATGGACCAATTACGCGTTGTCCTTCGGCGTGATCCTCGTCATCCTGGTGGCCGGATTCATCCTGTTGTTCGGGCGCGGAGTGAACATCCGGCGGACCGTGTGAACCCACTGGCCACGTTCTCGCACGCCGGCGTGGAAGGCACCCGGCTGCGGAAGAAGAAGCAGATCATCAAGGGTGTCCCCCGCATGATGGGATCCCACGACCGGACGTCCTACTGGGTCTTCCGGGAACTCAGTGTCGAGGTCGGGCCGGGGGAGGCGCTGGTCATGGTCAGCCGCAATCCCGTGCGAACCAACGCGGCCGCGCGGGCCTGGGCAGGCCTGCTTCCGATCGACCAGGGTGAGATCACGCGCGCGCCGAGCGTTTTGCTGCTTGCATCGCCGCAACCCCGGTGGGTCCGTGAACTCAGTGTCGAACAGACCATCCGGATGCTCGCGGGCATCTACGGATTGCGGGATGCGCAGATCGAACAGATGGTGCGGCCCGTGGCCCGCACCGCGATGGTCGAAGGCTTGCTGCATCGGCCGATCGAGGATCTCGGCAAGCAGATCCGCGACCAGATCGCGTTCGGCGTGGCACGGCATGCACCGGTATCCATGATCATTTTTGACCACACCGCGACGATGGGCACCCGCCCGTTCCGCGAGACGTGCCTGGACCAGGTGATCGCCTTGCGGGATTCCGGCAAGGCCGTGGTGGTGGTGACCGACAAACCGCGCGTGGCGCTGCACGTGGGAACCTCCGCGGTCATCGTCAAGGGCAGGAAATCCCAGCAGGTGTCGGTAGCGGAAGCCGCCGAGTTTCTCGAGCGAAATCGGGTACGAGGACCCAAGAAGTCCCCTGGCCGATTCGAGGACGAAGAGGACGATCCGGGGTTCTGACCACGCTGCGCGACGCCGTCGATACGCACTTGTGACCTCCGAGCGGGGCGGGACCGGCGACAAGACGGCGCTGTCGCGGGCGTGGCGGGGTACTCTCCACAGGAGGAGGTGGGCATGGGTCTGCGCAGTGTGGCGTACTCGCTCTACGAGCGTCGGTTGCTCGCCGGCCTCGACGCCGACCGCGTACCCCGCCACGTCGGCGTGATCCTGGATGGAAACCGGCGCTGGGCCACTCTGCAGGGTACGAGCGCCTCGGCCGGGCACCGGGTGGGCGGTGAACGCATTGCGGAGTTCCTGCGCTGGTGCGACGACGTGAACGTTGAGGTCGTCACGCTGTGGTTGCTGTCCACCGACAATCTCGCCCGGCCCGCGCAAGAACTGGATCAACTGCTCGGGATCATCACCGACACCGTCCACGACCTGGCCGCGACGCGGGAGTGGCACATCCACCCGGTCGGGGCTCTGGACCTGCTGCCGGTGGAGACCGCGACCGCACTCAAGGAGGCCGACGCCGCCACCCGCGACGTGGGGGGGATGACCGTCAACGTCGCAGTCGGATACGGCGGGCGGCGTGAGGTCGTCGACGCCGTGCGTTCCCTGCTCGCCGAACATGCCGGGCGCGGTACGACCCTGGACGATCTGGCGCAGGTCCTGGAACCCGAACACATCGCCGAGCACCTGTACACCCGCGGCCAGCCGGATCCGGACCTCGTGATCCGCACCTCCGGTGAGCAGCGGCTCTCCGGTTTCCTGCTGTGGCAGAGCGCCCACTCCGAGTTCTACTTCTGTGAGGCGTACTGGCCGGATTTCCGGCGAGTCGACTTCCTGCGGGCCATGCGGTCCTACGCCGACCGGCAGCGACGCTTCGGCAACTGACACCGGCTCCCGGCCCACCGGCCGCTCGGGAGTCCCCCGGCGTTTCGGGTCGGTTCACCCAGATGGCAACCCGCGCGACGGCGTGGCATCCGCGGTGCTCCGCGCGTGGCGCCTAGGGTCCTGGCATACCGGATCCGTCCGGGGTCCGTGGAACGGAGGCTCAGCGTGCCCTTTGAAGATCGATTCCGCACCTACGTCATCGACACCAGCGTTCTGCTCTCAGACCCCCACGCGATCCTGCGTTTCGACGAGCACGAAGTGGTGTTGCCGGCTGTCGTCATCGCGGAACTCGAGGGCAAGCGGACCCACCCCGAACTCGGCTACTTCGCGCGCACCGCACTGCGCCTGCTGGACGATCTGCGGATCTCGGCCGGGCGTCTGGACCAGCCGGTACCGCTCGACAGCGGCGGGACGTTGCGTGTGGAACTCAACCACGCCGATCCCTCTATCCTGCCCAGCGGCTTCCAGATCGGCGACAACGACACCCGGATCCTGGCCGTCGCCCGCAACCTCGCGGCAGAGGGCCATCACGTGGTGGTGGTGTCGAAGGACTTGCCGCTGCGGGTCAAGGCCTCGGCGGTCGGTCTGATCGCCGAGGAGTACCGCGCTGAACTTGCCGCGACCAGCGAATGGAGCGGAATCGAGGAGATCGACGTTGCTGCCTCTTGGGTGGATGAGTTGTACCGCAACGAGATCGCCGACCTTGACGAGGCGCGGGACCTGCCCTGCCACACGGGGCTGATTCTCAGCAGCGAGAACGGATCTGCGCTCGGCCGGGTCACCGAAGGCAAGCAGGTGCGTCTGGTGCGCGGGGACCGGGAGGCGTTCGGCCTGCACGGGCGCAGCGCCGAACAGCGAATCGCCCTGGACCTGCTGCTGGATCCCAGCGTCGGCATCCTGTCCTTGGGCGGTCGGGCCGGGACCGGCAAGAGCGCGTTGGCCCTGTCCGCGGGCCTGGAAGCGGTCCTCGAACGCCGGCAGCACCGCAAGGTCGTCGTGTTCCGTCCGCTCTACGCGGTCGGCGGCCAGGAACTGGGATACCTGCCGGGCTCCGAGCAGGACAAGATGGGCCCGTGGGCGCAGGCGGTGCACGACACTCTGCAGGCGGTCACCACCGCGGAGGTCGTCGACGAGATCGTCGACCGCGACATGCTCGAGGTCCTGCCCTTGACCCACATCCGGGGCCGGTCCTTGCACGACTCGTTCGTCATCGTCGACGAGGCGCAATCGCTGGAACGCAACGTCCTTCTCACGGTGCTCAGCCGCATCGGACGTGACTCCCGGGTGGTGCTCACCCACGACGTGGGCCAGCGGGACAATCTGCGGGTCGGCCGCCACGACGGAGTGGTGGCCGTGGTCGATCGGCTGAAGGGGCATCCGTTGTTCGCGCACGTCACCCTGACCCGGTCCGAGCGTTCCCCGATCGCCGCGCTGGTCACCGAACTCCTCGAGGACTACCCGTTGTAGACGGGCTCCTCGGATGCCTAGGGGAGTCGGGTTCAGCGTGAGGCGCCTGTTCGCCGCATCCGCGGCCTTCCGGTGAAGATCCCACCAGTCACAGGTCGCTTAGTCACCAGAAGGCGCACGCCGCCCCACCTGGCGGCCGGGGCCGAAGCAGTGTGGCGTCATTTGAGCCACGGAAAAGCGATGCTGCGGGCCCGGCTCGCGTCTGCCAACACTGCCTCCCCCTGACATCCGAAGGGCTGTGGACACTGGGTGTGAGCGGACTCACGATTGACGCCCGCCGCCGACGGGCATCTTCTGGACAACTGTCTGGAGGAGACCCATGCCAACTCGCCTCACCCGCGCCGGAATCGGGGTTCTGGCTGTTGCGGTGCCGGCAACAGCGCTCGTCCTCGTGTCGCAGAGTGCGCCGGCCGCCGAGACCAGCGGTGCCGCCGCGAGCCTTTCCGTGGTCCACGCGTTCAAGCCCGCGGACCCGATCGTGAAGGTCGACCTTCCCGGTGGCTCTGCGTGGAAGTCAGCGGCTGAGCGTCAGAAGCGGGATTTCCGCGCGAGTCGCAGTTCGTCACCGCATCAGTTCGGGACGGTCGCCTACAACAAGTGGTTCGCCCGCGAGTACATGGCGCAGAAATACGGCTGGGGCGACGACCAGTTCGCCGCCCTGGAGGAACTGTGGCAGCGCGAGTCGGGGTGGAGCCAGAACGCGCACAACAGCTCGTCCGGAGCACATGGCATCCCGCAGGCCCTGCCGGGTTCGAAGATGTCGATGTTCGGCGGCGACTGGGCCACGAACCCGGAGACCCAGATCAAGTGGGGATTGCACTACATCAACAGCGGCTACGGCACCCCAGCGGCGGCGCTCGGGCATTCACATTCGCACAACTGGTACTGAGTAACGACGGATTCCGTAGGTCTGCGTCCGATTTGGTCGCTATAGGGTGGTATGGACGTGACATACGTCACGGAAACCGCGGTTGAACTACATCGGTGTCCGTGTACATGGTGGGCGTGACAGGACGCCTGGGTGTTCTCAAGTGGTTGCGATGATGCCGTGGGGAAGCGGCGGAGCAGTCGTTCGGGATCACCCCGTGCCACCCTCCGGTGGCCTGTCCGCGACGACGTCATCCGGCAGGATCGTCCGGGTCGTCACGGATCGGAACGGGCTCCCTGTGCGTGCGTCGATCCGCGCCGCCTGACCCGCCGGAATGTATGAAACGTCTTATTGCTCCAGCACTGACCATTGCCCTGGTGGGCGGGATCCCGGCTGTGGCTTCGGCCAATCGGGACCTGCCACGTCCGAGCCGGTCGGAGGCCCCGGCCAGGTTCGGCACCGTGGCCTACTCCCAGTGGTACGCGCGGGAAGCTTCGGCCATCCGCTACGGGTGGAACCGCAAGCAGTTCGGCGCGTTGAAGAAGCTCTGGTTCCGGGAGTCCAGTTGGAACCACAAGGCGGTCAATCGGTCGTCGGGAGCATGGGGAATCCCGCAGTCGCTGCCGGCCTCGAAGATGCGCAGCCACGGCAAGGACTACCGCACCAACCCCGAGACCCAGATCGACTGGGGCCTGGATTACATCAAGGGCCGCTACGGCTCGCCGGTGAAGGCGTGGAGTTTCTGGAAGCGCCACCACTGGTACTGAGGATTCCCCCAAGCAAGGCCGTGTGAGCCGGATCACGATTACGCACGTCGGGCGCAGGGCATCACGACGGCATCTGTACCAAGACCTTCAGGAGAAGAAACCCGATGACTTCCAGCAGAACCCGCGCCACCGTCGCCGGTGCCATCAGCATCCCGCTGATCTTCGGTACCGTCGCTGTGCCGGCCACGGCCTCGGCGCCGACGACCGCAGCGGTGAAAGCCACGAGTGTCGCCGCGAAGAAGGATCGCACCAACCGGCCGCCGTCGCGCGGCAAGGCGCCTCACCGCTTCGGCACCGTGAATTACAACAAGTGGTACGCGAAGAACTACATGCAGTACCGGTACGGCTGGGGCAAGAAGCAGCGCAAGAGCCTCGTCAAACTCTGGACCCGCGAGTCCGGATGGAGCCAGCACGCGCACAACGGCTCGTCGGGTGCGCACGGGATCCCGCAGGCACTGCCCGGTTCGAAGATGGCCAGCCACGGCAGGAACTGGCGCAAGAATCCGGAGACCCAGATCAAGTGGGGTCTGTCCTACATCAAGGGTCGCTACGGCACCCCGCACGGCGCCTGGAAGGCGTTCCAGCGCAAGGGCTGGTACTGATCGATCCGCTCCCGAAGGCCCCCGCACAGTGTGCGGGGGCCTTCGGCCCCGCCGGTCCGCGCCGCCGCCGTTCCCCGACGCCGGTCCGCGCCGACGTTGGAGGTTGTTCACCAGGTTGGAGAACCCACGCGTGTTTTCTCCAACCTGGTGAACGTTCTCCAACGTGGTTGAGTGCGCCCGCTGCTCATCGACGCTGCGGCTCAGGCCACGGTCTCACTGGCTCGGTGGGCCCACCGGAATCTTTGACGCAATGGGGCGCATGGTCTCGGCGAAGAAGTCGTTGCCCTTGTCGTCGACGACGACGAACGCCGGGAAATCCTCCACCTCGATGCGCCAGACGGCCTCCATGCCGTGTTCGGGGAAGTCGAGAACCTCCACCTTGCGGATGCAGTCCTGGGCCAGGCGCGCGGCTGGGCCGCCGATCGACCCGAGGTAGAAACCGCCGTTGTCCTTGCACGCCTGGGTCACCTGCTTGGACCTGTTGCCCTTGGCCAGCATCACCATCGAACCGCCGGCCTTCTGGAACTGGTTGACGTAGGAGTCCATGCGTCCGGCGGTGGTGGGTCCGAACGACCCCGACGCGTAGCCCGCCGGTGTCTTGGCGGGTCCTGCGTAGTAGACCGGGTGGTCCTTCATGTACTGCGGCATGGGTTGTCCGGACTCCAGCAGGTCGCGGATGCGCGCGTGGGCGATGTCGCGGGCGACGACAAGGGTCCCGGTCAGGCTCACGCGGGTCTTGACCGGCAACCGGGTCAGATCGTTGAGCACCTCGGTCATCGGCCGGTTGAGATCTATCGCCACCACGTCGTCGTCGAGATGGTCGTCGGTGATCTCAGGCAGGAATCGGGCCGGGTCGTGTTCGAGGTTCTCCAAGAAGATGCCCTCCGGCGTGATCTTCGCCAGCGCCTGCCGGTCGGCCGAACAGCTCACGGCAATCGCAATGGGTGCGCTGGCGCCGTGCCGCGGCAGGCGAATGACTCGCACGTCATGGCAGAAGTACTTCCCCCCGAACTGTGCGCCGATGCCGAACTCCTGGGTCTGCTTGAGGATGGCCTGTTCCATCTCGACGTCGCGGTATCCGTTGCCGTCCGGGCCGCCGTGGGTCGGCAGGTCGTCGTAGTAGCGGGCCGAGGCGTACTTGGCGGTCTTCAGCGCCAACTCCGCACTGGTCCCGCCGACGACCACGCCGAGGTGGTACGGCGGGCACGCCGCCGTGCCCAGCGCCCGTAGCGAAGAGTCGAGGAACGAGCGGAACCCCTCAGGATTCAGCACCGCCTTCGTCTCCTGGTGCAGATACGACTTGTTGGCGCTTCCGCCGCCCTTGGCCATGAAGAACAACTCGTACTGCAGTTCATGGCCCGGCTTGGTGTCGGCAGCGATCTCGATCTGCGCGGGCAGGTTGGTGCCGGTGTTCACCTCGTCCCACATGTTCAGCGGGCTCATCTGCGAGTAGCGCAAGTTCAACTGCTGGTAGGCGTCGAACACGCCGTGGGAGATTGCGCGTTCGTCGGGACCGTCGGTCAGCACCCGTTGGCCACGCTTGCCGGAGATGATCGCCGTGCCGGTGTCCTGGCACATGGGCAGGACACCGCCCGCCGCGATGTTCGCGTTGCGCAGCAGATCCAGCGCTACGAAACGGTCGTTCGGGGAGGCCTCAGGATCCTCGAGGATGTTGCGCAGCTGCTGCAGGTGTCCGGACCGCAGCCGGTGCTGGATGTCCCGCATCGCGGCGAACGTCAGGTCCCGAAGGGCCTGTTGGGAGACGCGCAGGAACTGCTGGCCTGCGAAGTCCACCACCTCGATGCCGTCGGTGCTCAGCAGTCGGTATTCGGTCTGGTCTTCACCGCGGGGGAGCAGGTCCACGTACTGGAAGTCCGGCATGCCCACAGCCTAGATCGTGGCTGCAGCCGCCCGTCGATGCGCTGTCCCGCGCCAGGGCGTGCCACACTGAATTGTGAGGATCCGGGGGTGGTCGGCGCTGGTGGCGACAGTGGTTGCCATCGTGGTGCCGCTGACCCAGTCGGGCGCCGCCTCGGCATCCACTCCCGCGCAGAAACACCGGCCCAAGATCGTCTACTTCACGTTCGACGACGGTCCCAATTCGCTGAACTCCCCGCGTCTGCTGAAGATCCTCGCCAGAGAGCAGGTGCCGGCGACGTTCTTCCTCGTGGGTCAGTCTTTGGCCGCGGATCCCGGTGCTGCAACGCGTCTGTGGTTGGGGGGTCACGCCCTGGGAAACCACACCTGGTCCCACGCCGATCTCACCCACCTGTCCACCGCCGGAGTCGCCGCGCAACTGCGTTCGACCCAGCGGCTGCTGGGCCCCGGTGGTGGTTCCTGTATGCGGCCCCCCTACGGCGCCACGAATGCGGCGGTGTCCGCGGTTGCGGCACAGACCGGTCTGAAGCAGGTGATGTGGACCGTCGATCCGCAGGACTGGGCGCATCAGGACGCGAACTACATCGCGGGCCACGTTCTGAAGCATGTCCGTGACAGGTCGATCGTGCTGATGCACGACGGGGGCGGTTCGCGCGCCGCGACGATATCCGCGGTGAGGACGATGATCCCGCTGCTCAAACTTCGGGGCTTCGAGTTCAGGACGGTCCCCGCGTGTCGTGTACCCCTGGGGGGAACGGTGATCGGCGCCTCGGAACCGGCGAAGCGAACCCGGCCACGGAGCCCGTCGCCCAGTCCGCCCGCCCCAGTGGACGGACCCGTGGAACCCCTGATCCCGTGACGCAGCGTGACGTTGGTCGCCTGACGTCCGACGGGGTGGCCGTGCCGATCGGGTCGATGCCTGCTGGAATGGGAACGTGAGCGATGACCGGGCCAAGCGGGGGTTGCGTGACCTGATCCTCAGTCTGGCTGTGGTCGGGGTGTTCGTGGCGTTCCTCTTTGTTGTGGTCTGGCGTCCGTCCCCGGATCCGGTCCGTCCGGTCGACCCGGTTCCGATGCTGCAAGCAGCACGTGCGCAGGCCGACTACCCGGTGTTGGCGCCGACCGGTCTTTCGGAGCAGTGGCGGCCCACGTCAGCTCGGTTCGACGCCACTGACGGTTCCTCGACGTGGTTCCTCGGATACGTGACACCCGAGGGTGAGTACGTAGCAGTGACCCAGACCGACGGAGATCCGGCCGACTTCATCAGCGAGCAGACTGTGGAGGGTGTTCCGGACGGCGAGCGGACCATCGATGGCCGGCAGTGGCAGCAATACGCCTCGGGCGACCAACTCTCCCTGGTCCTCACGGACGACACATCGACCACGGTCGTGACCGGCACGGTGTCCTACGAGGCCCTGGAGCAGTTCATCGGAAGACTCTCGACGTGACCACGCCGACGTTGCAGGACCCGTGGCCGCTGCGCGTGATGCTACAGAACTTCCGAGACTGGATCGACCGCCTCGGACAGGTCTGGGTCAGCGGGGAGATCAGCAAGATCCGCAGTTCCCGGGGCCAGACCTACTTCACGCTACGTGACGAGCAGGGGGCGGTCAGCGCCGACGTGATGATCCACCCGGGCAAATTCGCCGACCTTCCCAGGACGCCGGCGCAAGGTGATCGGGTGGTCGTCCTGGTGAAGGCACAACTGACCCGATCGACCGGAATCCTGCTGCGCGCCTCGCAGATCCAGATGGCCGGTGTCGGCGATCTGCTCGCGGAGATCGAACGCCGTCGCAGACTGCTGGCCGACGAGGGCCTGTTCGCCGAACACCGCAAACGCAAGTGGCCGTTGCTCCCCCGCCGTGTCGGCGTGGTGACCGGGCGTGACTCGGACGCACTCAAAGACGTCCAGCGCATTGCGACGGTCCGCTTCCCGGGGGTGCGACTCGAGGTCAGGCAGACCGCGGTCCAAGGGCGGTCGGCGGTCTCCGAGGTGACGCGGGCGCTGTTGGACCTCGATGGCCATCCGGACGTGGACGTCATCATCGTGACCCGTGGTGGCGGTTCGCTGGAGGATCTGCTGCCCTTCTCCGACGAAGGACTGGTGCGCACGGTGGCGGCCATGCTGACCCCGGTGATCAGCGCGATCGGCCATGAAGCCGACCGGCCAATCCTGGATGATGTCGCCGATGCGCGTGCCGCGACGCCGACGCACGCCGCGACCCTCGCGGTCCCGCAGGTCGCCGACGTCGCGTCTCACATCGATACGCTGCGCCGGCGTATCCGCTCGCGCATGCAGGCGAAACTCGTCCACGACCGCAGGCTTCTGGAAAGCTGCCGCAACCGTCGGGTGTTGCAGGATCCGTCCGTGCTGCTGGGTCCGCCCAGGGAGGCTCTTGAACGCGCCCGTCTGCGGTTGTTGCCCGCTGTGGTGAGGTTCGCCGAACGTCAACGCACCGATCTGGGAAGCCTGGATCTGCAATTGCGTGCTCTGTCACCGCAAGCCACCCTCGATCGTGGCTACGCACTGGTCGTCGACGAGGACGGACTTCTGGTCCGGAATGTTCCGACCGAGGGCACACGCGTCGACGTCCGCGTTCAGAGTGGGCGTTTCGGGGCCGTCGTCGATTCGGTTTCGCCAATACGGGAAGGTAGCGGTCATGAGTGAGCCTCAGAAGGAGAACCTCACGTTCGAGGTCGCCCGCGACGAGCTCGAGCGGATCGTGCGTCAACTCGAGGACGGCCATGTCACGTTGCAGGAATCGCTGGATCTCTGGCAACGAGGGGAGGAACTCGCGGCCCACTGCGACCGGCTGCTGGGCCAGGCGGAGAGCCGGATCGAGGCGGCAAAAGCGCAGATGGACGAACCCACGTAGCATTGATGAATGGGCAAAATTCTCTTGGCAGCACCCCGCGGCTACTGCGCGGGGGTGGATCGTGCAGTCGTGACGGTGGAAAAGGCCCTCGATCTGTACGGTCCTCCGATCTACGTCCGCAAACAGATCGTTCACAACGTCCACGTGGTCGCCGACCTCGAGCGGCGGGGCGCGATCTTCGTCGATGAGACCGATGAGGTCCCCGAGGGCTCCCGGTTGGTGTTCAGTGCCCACGGTGTATCACCGTCGGTGCACGATCAGGCGCAACGGCGCAATCTGAAGACCATCGACGCCACCTGCCCGCTGGTCACCAAGGTGCACCACGAGGCCCGTCGGTTCGCGAACTCCGGCTACCAGATCCTGCTCATCGGCCACGAAGGTCACGAAGAGGTCGAAGGGACGGCCGGGGAGGCCCCCGAGTCGATCACCGTCGTGGAGTCCCCCGAGGACGCCGACCGCATCGAACTGGATCCGGATCGGCCGGTCGCGTGGCTGTCCCAGACCACGCTGTCCGTCGACGAGACCATGCAGACGGTCGACCGCCTGCGACAGCGGTTGCCGCTGTTGATCGACCCGCCCAGCGACGACATCTGCTACGCCACCCAGAACCGTCAGGCTGCTGTGAAGACGATCGCACCGCAGTGCGACGTGGTCATCGTGGTCGGGTCGGAGAACTCGAGCAACTCCGTGCGTCTTGCTGAAGTCGCACAGGAGGCCGGCGCCCGCGCCTATCGGATCGATGACGCCGAGCAGGTGGACTGGTCCTGGGTGCAGGGGGTGGAGACCGTGGGCGTCACCTCCGGGGCCAGCGTCCCCGAATCGTTGGTGGACCAGTTGCTGGAAGCGCTGTCAGTGCACGGCTTCGACGACGTCGAGGTGGTCACCGAGGTCGAGGAGAGCGTGATCTTCGCGTTGCCCCCGGAGTTGCGCAAGGACCTGAAGGCAGCTGCTGCCGCGACCTGATCAGCGGTGCAGGATCCAGCGCCTGACGATCACAATGATCGCCGCCGCTCCGGTGCCCGCGAAGATCCACGGTGCGTTGAAGGCCAGCCCGGCGATGACCATGGCGGCCTCGCGGATCAGCAGGTTGTCCGTGACACCGTCCAGCAGGTCGGGCTGACCGGCGATCAGGATCGTCGTGAAATAGGCCAGCGGGGGAGTGATGATCGCGGTCGACAGATCGCGGTAGTTGATGGTGGCCGCCGCAATAACCGAGATGACCACGAAGACCGCACCGGTGATATAGGTGATGCTGCCGTTGAAGGCGGTGTCACCGAGTCCGGCCAGGATCGTCACGGTGAAGACGAGCAGGACCATCATGCCGACGCCGAGGCCGCCTGATGGCCGCTCTTCGGCGTCATTGCGACGACTCACGTTCGCCACGGTAGTGGCCGTCGGTCCGGGCTCGGGGGCAATCTGCACCGACACCCCGGCGGGGGCGCTCGGCTCCTGGGTACTCACCATCCAACGGTAACCTGCCGTTACCCGTTGACCCGGTATCCCTATCCGGTGTCTTCCAGTGCGTCGGGTTCTCCGGCCTCTCCTTGCTCGGCCCCGGTCGCCAGCGCGGTGCTCGTTCGGGGACGCAGATCTATCTCCGTGGGTTCGACCGCGCTGCTCTCCGGAGCGACCATCTGTGCGAGCCGCCGAGCCGAGGGCATGACCCGCGTGTCCAGCGAGCCGACGAACTGGTTGTAGCCGGTCACCGCGTCGGTGAGGCCCTTGCCGAGCCGGGTGAGGTGCGCGCTCATGGTCGACAGACGGTCGTGGACCTGCTGACCTGCGAGCAGAACGGCGCGGGCCTGGTCGGCCATCGCCGCCTGCTGCCAGGCCCAGGACACGCTGCGCAAGGTGGCCATCAGCGTCGATGGCGTGGCGAGGACGACCTTGCGGTCGAACGCCGTCTGCAGTAGGCCCGGTTTCGCCTGCAGCGCCACCCCGAGCATGTGCTCGGCGGGCAGGAACATGATCACGTACTCCGGCGTGCCCACGGACTTCCAGTACTGCTTGCCCGACAGTCGGGTTATGTGGTCGGCGACGGCGGCCGCATGGGAGTCGGCCTGTGATTGCGGGTCGAGGTCGGGATCCAGGAACGCGTCGAGGGAGACCTTGGCATCCACCACCACCTGTCGGCCCTGGCCGAGTTCGATGATCATGTCGGGCCGCACGTGCCGGTCACCGTCTTCCACGGTGGTCTGCTCGGTGAAATGAACGTGTTCGAGCATGCCGGAGGCCTCCACGATGCGGTGCAACTGCATCTCGCCCCACGTGCCCTGGTTCTGGGTCCTCGACAAAGCCTGGGTTATCCGGTGGGCCTGCTCCCGGACGTCCTTGGTGGCGGCGCCCACCTCGCGACCGACGCCGAGGACCTGCTCGGACAGACCGCTGATGGCGCTCACCCGCGCGCGTTCGGCCGATTCCACCTGATCGGCGAGGGTGGACATCGCGTGTTGCAGTGGCTTGAGGGTCTGCTCGATCTGCGCGTGGGCGTCGATCTGGCTGCTCAGCGTCTCGCATTTGCCCTCCAGCTGGGCGATCCGGGGCTGGGTGGATCGTGCGCCGATTCGGTAGGCGAGCCAGATCGCGAGCACAGCGAGCAGCAGTACGAGGAGCAGTACCGGCGGGTTGAGGGTGATCATGTGGTCACTGTGCCCGAGGGGTATGACATTTCCGGTGCCGACCTAGACTGCACCTCGTGTCCCTGACTATCGGTATCGTCGGCCTGCCCAACGTGGGCAAGTCCACGCTGTTCAACGCACTGACCAAGGCCGGTGCGCTCGCGGCCAACTACCCCTTCGCGACCATCGAGCCCAACGTCGGGATGGTCGGTGTGCCCGATCCTCGGCTCCAGCAGTTGGCCGATCTGCACGGATCGGCCAAACTCGTGCCCGCAACCGTGCAATTCGTGGATATCGCCGGCATCGTGCGGGGGGCCAGCGAGGGTCAGGGACTCGGGAACAAGTTCCTCTCGCACATCCGCGAATCGGATGCCATCTGCCAGGTGCTGCGCGCTTTCCACGACCCGGATGTAGTGCACGTGGAAGGCCGGGTTTCGCCAGCCGAGGACATGGAGACGATCAACACCGAGCTCATCTTGGCTGATTTGCAGACTCTGGAAAAGGCGCTGCCGCGGCTGGAGAAGGAGGCCCGGTTGCATAAGGAGCGGGCCGTTGTGGTGGAGGCCGCGCAGAAGGCCCGGGGCATCCTGGATTCGGGCAAGACCCTTTTCTCCGCGGGCGTGGACCCGGAACCGCTGCGAGAACTGTTCCTTCTGACCAACAAGCCCTTCATCTACGTCATCAACTGCGACGAGGAGGAACTGACCGACGAGACGTTCCGGGCCGAGATGACGCAACTGGTCGACCCGGCCGAAGCCGTCTTCCTCGATGCCCAGGTGGAGGCCGAACTCACGGAGTTGCCCGAGGACGAGGCGCTGGAGTTGCTGCAATCGATCGGCCAGACGGAGTCAGGCATTCAAGCCTTGGCGCGGGTGGGTTTCGCCACGCTGGGCCTGCAGACGTACCTGACGGCCGGACCGAAAGAGGCCCGGGCCTGGACGATCCCGCAAGGAGCGACGGCGCCTCAGGCAGCCGGCGTCATCCACACCGACTTCCAGAAGGGCTTCATCAAGGCCGAGGTGATCTCGTTCGACGAATTGATGGCGGCAGGATCCATGCAGGAGGCGAAGGCCCACGGCAAGGTCCGCATCGAGGGCAAGGACTATGTGATGGCCGACGGGGATGTGGTCGAGTTCCGCAGCGGATTAACCTCTGGCGGGAAGAAGTAGCGGGTTGGATGAGGCCCTCCACCCACCTGGCCGCCGTCGGTTACGCAGTGCGGTTCGTCCCGATGGCTACGAGACGTGGACGATCGAGGCGGAGCAGTATGACGTGCTGAGGGCCTTCATCCTCGATACGACTACCGACCTCGACACCGGGGACGGCGTGATGCTCAAGACCCTGATCGAGGTCGCGGAGATTGAGTTGGCCGGTCATCCGCGATTTCCGAGCGGGCGGTTCACGAACTGGATCCGGTTCGTGAAGGTGGACTTGGAGTGTGAGGGCGTCATCGAGCGGGTCGGCCCCAAGTCGCCTTAGCGAATCCGGGTGAAAGAGCAGTCGTGAACGCCGTCGAGTTCCGGTTCAACGTTTGACTCGTTGCACCCGCGGCTCCAAGCGAGCGCGGATGGCCCTTGGCGTGCTCTTGAGGAGTGCTCGCGCCTGCCATGTCGGCCGCCCAGCTTCGATCAAGTGCGCTTGCAGGACGGCGACCCGTTCCCGCAGCCCGTGGTTCTCTTCGAGTAGTTGTTGGTGTGTCAGATCAGTGGATTCGTGAAGCCGTTCACGCAGGTCCGGCCACCCGGGAAAAGGCATACGGAGTTGATTGACCGACTCATCACCGAGAGCCAGTTCCAAAGCGGCATGTGCGTCGTCAGCGCCGACCACTTGCATGAATGCGCAGGGCTCGGTGGTGTAGCGCGCCAGGTACTCGTCGTGGGACTGCACCGTCCAGGCGTCGCCCGGGACCCGGCGTTCGACCGGGATCCTCTTCTTGACAGCCACCCCGATGCCGAAATCGGTACCAAGGGTGAACCAGCGCAACCTGTTCGCAACGCAGAGATCCCGAAAGGCGGCGAAGGTCGTCCCGCACCAGTTGCCAGGCGTGAACGTGGGACTTGTGTACTCGGGTGGCGGCAGGCAGTCATGCACGAGGAGCACTCCTGACGGTCGCAGCATGTTGAGAGCCAACGCGAGGCACTCCAACGACGACTCGTAGGTGTGGTGTGGATCGACCATGGCCACGTCGAAGGTGCCAGCGAGGTGGGACAGTTTCACCTGCTTGCTGATGTCCTCGAGCCTCAACCCACCTGGCTGGCCCTCACCTGCGTATTGCAGGGTCACGGCCCTGTCCGCTCGCGTCAGGTCGAGCGTCCCCAGCGCAGGATTGCCCGTCGTTGCGGCGGTGATGACCACGACGGTCCGGAACCGTGAATCACTCAGCAACTGGTTGGTTACGGTCCCCAGCCCGAGAGTCGTCACGGCGCTACAGTACACAGCCCGCAGGTTGGCCCAGCGGACCGACTCAAGCCGTTGTGGCCCCTCCTGAGGCCACCCTCAGGAGTCAGCGGCATGCGAACCAGTACCCGGTGTCGGAGGCCGTCGCGGCCGAAGCCGTGGTGGAGCAGCAGACGATGCTGCACCTCGACTTCGAAGTGGCTGGCTTGGCGTCGGAGGTCAACAAGGCGGTGGATCCGGGAGCCGAAGTTGTGTGAGCATCAGCCGCCGGAGAAGGTGCGCGTCCTGCTCGACCCGTCAGGGCGTCCGCCTGTCGGTGAACCTGATGGCCGAGCCCGGATGCGTCCTGAGAATGCTGCTCCGAAACGGTGGACTTTGGACGCAAGTGGTCAGTCAGTGACGCCTCCTGTCCAAAGTCGGCTCGGTGGCGCGGGCGATCAAACTTGTGGCCCCCGGCGGCGCCACCCGTCGACAACCCGATTGAAGCGCTGGGCCGCTTTCTACGTGCGCAGGCTCTTCAGGAACTTCATCGTCAGTTTCGTGAACGCGAACAGATGCACCCGGGGGCGATAGGGATACCGCTGCTCGATGGTCTGCAGGCTGTCCTCGGGCGTGTGCCAGAAGGAGCCGTACTGCTCGGTCTGGGTGTACCCGTCGAGGTCACCGATCTCCCAGTTGGTCGATTCGAACGCGACGATCGGGATGCCCGCGCGGTTGAAGGACGAGTAGTCGCTGAAGCCGTTGGGGGTCAGACCGGCCGGATACTTGGGATTCCATCCCGGCTGGGTGTCGATCGGAAGCCGGAACCTCTTGGCAAGCCGCACCATCCGGTCGCGCGCCCAGGTCTTCTTGTTGAACCCGGCGTGCACGTACATCTGGTCGCCGACGATCAGTGAGTCGTAGTTGATCATGACGGTGGCGCGCTTGATGTCGCGCTTGCTCAAGGATTCGGCGAAGTGCTCCGAACCCTTCTCACCGGCCGGCATCTCCTCGGCGCCGAACGCGACGAACTTCAGGTCGTAGGCGGTCTTCACGTTGCGCATCCGATGGGCGACTTCCAGCATCACCGCGACCCCGGAGGCGTTGTCGTCGGCGCCCCACCCCTCGACGCGGGCGTCGTAGTGTGCGCCGAGGATGACCAAGGGCCGGGACGGATCGGCCTTCTTCGCGCTGCCCTTGCGAACCGCGACCACGTTCTGCGACGAGTGCTTCTTACCCTTCGCCCTGTATGTGAACTTCTGCCGCTTCGCCCGGTAGCCCGAGTTGTCGAACCAGCCTTGAATCCTCTTCGCCGCGCGCACCTCGCCGGTCGTTCCCTGCTTGCGCAGAATGCGTGTGTACGTGCCATCGGGGTTCTCTACTCGGGTCAAAGCCTCGATGTAGCCGTAGGCACGTTCGCCCAGCGGTTTGGGGTCTTTGGCCTGTCCGGGGGTGACCACGCCGAGCGACACGACAATTGCCAGCGACATTGCGCCGGCCAGTCGCAGATTCTTCGATGCCACAGTGAACCCTCCCAGGTCGCACGCGGGCCATGCGCTTGGAGTCTATCCCCGGTCCCTGGCGGCGACCCTGAGGCAGGTCATTTCCGCTTCTTGACTTTGACCTTCTTGACCTTGACCTTCTTGACCTTGACCTTGACATCCTTCTTGGGCAGGCTCTGGGCCTTACCCTTCTTCGCCTTCTTCGGCGCCGGCGGCGGGCCTTCTTTGCTGTCGACCCAGTCGGAACTCGAAGGCTTGAGCTTTTTCGTGGCAGTGACGCCGACCATCCAGGACCGTTCGGGGATGTAGCCGGCCACGATGTCCTCGCGCACCCGCACGGTGAGTGAGAATTCGCCGCGCTTGTCGGTGCGGAAGTTGCGCCGCAGATCCGTGACGTCCTCGCCGCGTCCCCGCAGCCAGGCACGCGAATTGCGCAAAGGCACCCACTTCTTGCCCTTGAGACGTTCCGCTCGGCCGACGATGCGCGTCTTGGCGTCGGGGGAGATGATGGCCTCGACGCTGCGCACCCGCGTCCTTGTCGGCGGCGCCCCATAGTTCTTCACAACCGTCGTCGCTCGGGTGAACGCATCATCGCCGAGGCGCCCGCGGGCGGGGTCGAAGCGGGAGACGGTGATGTCTGCGGCCTTGGCGTCCGCCATCGCGAAAGAGGCCGAGGTGCCGTTCGTCCACACCGTCGGCGCCTCCAACGGATCACCGAAGTCGAATGTCACCGCGTAGTAGGAGCCGGGAACCGCGTTCCAACTCACGACTGCGTTGCCGTTGTCGACCCGGCTGATGACACCGGAGGGCCGGTCGCCGACCCGTTGCCGGTTGCGAACGTCGACGCCGAGGTCAGGGAAGTCCGTGATGACTCCGTCGGCCCCGATCGCCGCGGCCTTGCGGTACGCGTCACGGCTGCCCCGCAGGGTCCAGACATGCACGCCGAGGTCGGCTGCGTGCGCCTCTTGGACGAGTTGCCGGCGGGCGCGGGTCGTGGGCACTCCCAGGACGTCGGCGAACTGCCGGTATGTGGGGAACAGCCCGACATCGTCGGGACCCACGTCACGGGTCAGGTAGACCAAGCGGTTGGCGACCTGCGGTCGCAGCGCCTGTAGGTCGGCCGGGTTGCTCGACTGGATCCAGAACGGGGAGCCGCGCTGTGCCAGGCCCCGGGCGCGCAGGGTGTTGACCAGTGGGGCCACCGGATCCAGCCCGCGGCCCTGGAAGTAGGCGGACTCCTTGATCTCCAGATACAGATTCGCGCCGCGGCCCTGCGCGAAGGAGATCAGATCGTCCAGGGTGGCCAGTGTCTGCCCGTCCCACTTCTGCAACGTCTGAAGTTCGGCGACGGTGAATTCATCCACCCAGAAACCGGTGTAGTCGATGCCGTTGAAGTTGCGCACGGTGGCGCGGGCCGGGAACTTGACCGCCACGTCCGTGACCCGGCTGAGGTCCAAGTCGTGGCACAGGACCAGCCGCCCGTCCTTGGACATGACCAAATCGCCCTCGAGCAGATCGGCGCCGAGGTTCGCAGCCCGTTCGTAGCTGCCCAGCGTGCTCTCCGCGGCGTACACCGGAGCGCCTCGGTGACCTATCACCAGCATCCCGGTGTTCGGGCGGCCCTCCAAAGCGTGGACCACCGGCGCCACGCCAGCCATCAGTGCAAGAGCCAGCAGCCCCGCCGTCGTACGCCTACGCATGCGTACCGCTCACCTCCGCCCACAGTGGACCGCCGTTCGGCAACGTGCCTCGGAGACACTGTGCCACGAACATTGTGACGCAGTCGGCATCCAGGTCGTTCCGATCGGTTCCGTACGACGGCAGGGAACCCATATTGCCCGATCTCCGGTCAAGGGGGTCCGCTGCACTAGCACGGATATAACGATTTGACGACCCTATGGTGACCTTCACGCAAACGCATTGGCAGAATGGGTCCGAAATCGCACGCAAAACTCCATGTTCGCACTCCGCGGCGTAACCCGTCCGGCGTGTGTGCACGGTGGTGCTGGGATTCCTCACAGAATCCGAACACAATGTGCTCAACAAGATGTGAGCACCCATTAGGAAGGGATAGTCCATGCGTGGACTCAAGAAGGCCGCCCCGGCGGTGATCGGTGTCAGTGTCTTGGCACTGACACTCGGCGCCTGTGGTGGAGACAGTGGTTCCGGTGACGGGGGTGACTCCGCCCGTTACGTGACCGTCAACGGTTCCGAGCCCCAGAACCCGCTGATTCCGGCGGCGACCAACGAAACCGGTGGCGGCAACGTCATCGACAACATGTTCACCGGCCTGGTGACCTACAACCAAGAGACCGCTGCGCCGGAGAACGCCGTGGCGACCTCCATCGAGTCCGCCGACCAGCAGGTCTGGGACATCACCATTCGTGACGACTGGACGTTCCAGGACGGCACGCCGGTGACCGCCAGCAGCTTCGTCGACGCGTGGAACTGGGCAGCATACGGTCCCAACGCTGCGCTGAACTCCTACTTCTTCGAGCCGATCGAGGGCTTCGCAGACGTGCAGGGCGAGTTCGACGACGAGGGCAACCCCGTCGGCAAGCCCAAGGCGGAGGAGATGAGCGGACTCGAGGTCATCAGTGACACCGAGTTCAAGGTGACCCTCAGCCGACCCAACTCGCAGTTCCCGGTGATGGTCGGATACTCGGGCTTCGCTCCGATGCCTACGTCGTTCTTCGACGACCCTGAGGCCTTCGGCGAGAACCCCGTGGGTAACGGTCCGTTCCAGTTCGAGAGCCAGGACCCCAAGGTCTCCATCAAGCTGAAGGCGTGGCCGGACTACCCGGGCGACACCAAGCCGAGCATCCCCGGTGTCGAGTTCAAGATCTATCAGGATCTCGACGCGGCCTGGGCCGACCTGCAGGCCGGCAACCTCGACGTGCTGGACACCATCCCCGATTCCGGTCTGGCCGGCGGGCAGTACAAGAGCGTCCTCGGTGACCGTGTTGTGGAGCAGGCGGCTGGCATCATCCAGACCATCAGCTTCCCGATCTACGATAAGAAGTTCGACAACCCCGAGCTTCGCAAGTCGATCTCGATGGCCATCGACCGCCAGCAGATCATCGACAACGTGTTCAACGGCACGCGTGAGCCCTCCACCGGCTGGGTCTCCCCGGTCGTGAACGGCTACAAGGCCGGGGTCTGCGGTGAATACTGCAACTTCGACCCGACCAAGGCCAAGGAGATGTTCGATCAGGCCGGTGGTTTCGACGGCAAGCTCACGCTGGCCTACAACGCCGACGGCGGGCACAAGGGCTGGGTCGACGCCACCTGCGTCAGCATCAGCAACGCGCTCGGTGTCGAGTGCAACGGCAAGCCGACTCCCGACTTCGCGACTTTCCGCACGGAGGTCGTGAACAAGGAGATGACCGGGATGTTCCGTACCGGTTGGCAGATGGACTACCCGTCCATCGAGAACTTCCTGACCCCGCTGTACAAGACCGGCGCGTCGGCCAACGACGGTGACTGGTCCAACGCCGACTTCGACCGCCTGGTCGAGGAGGCTGCGGCACTGCCCGGTCAGGACGGCATCGCCAAGTTCCAGGAGGCCGAAGGCGTCCTGGCGCAGGACATGCCGGTGATCCCGATGTGGTACGGCTCGGTTGTCGCCGGCTACTCGGACACGGTGAGCAACGTGCAGTTCACGCCGTTCTCGCGCGTGAACCTGCTGACCATCCAGAACGCCTAGTCAGCACACCGCACTGCGGCCCCATCGCCCCCACGGGTGGTGGGGCCGCAGTCGTTCGCGATACTCCCATCACATCGGGGCCGCTGCCAACCTCGGCGGCCCAGCTTTGATGGCAGAAAAGGGACAGAAGCCCCAGAGCGCACGTCATCGCCATCACATCGGGGCCACTGAGCCCCCTTTGCCCCCGCGGCGGCCCTCGTTTGATGGTCGCCGGACCCGACATCTGCGGACATCCCGGGCGTACTCGGCAGATATCCGTGCGAGTTCGCGGGTCGTCCGTGCAACGGGACCAGCGTGTGAGTATCGTTCGATCGTTGCCGATGAAGAGGGGAGGGGGTCGCCGTGGGGCGTTACACCATTCGCCGACTACTACAGATGATCCCCGTCGTCATCGGGACCACGTTCATCATCTACGCCATGGTCTGGGCGCTGCCGGGAGACCCGTTCGTCGGCAAGTGCGGCGACCGGCCATGTCCTGCTTCGTACATCGCCGAGATGCGCGCCAAATTCAACCTCGACGACTCGCTGCCGGTGCAGTACGGGAAGTACCTGTGGAACCTGCTGCAGGGGAACTTCGGTGAGAGCTTCTCGGGACGCACTGTGTGGAGCGAGATCACGCAGGCGTTTCCCGTCACCTTCCGCCTGGCCCTGATCGCCATCATCATCGAGATCGTGATCGGGATCAGCGCCGGTGTGCTGGCAGCCCTCAACCGCGGTGGCTTCTGGGACAACCTGATCCTGGTCACGACGTTGATCGTCATCTCGATCCCGGTCTTCGTGATCGGTTTCCTGGCCCAGTTCACGTTTGGCATCAAGTTGGGGTGGTTCCCGCCGACCGTGGGACCGAATGCCACGGTGTATGAGTTAATCCTGCCAGCCTTCGTGCTGGCGTCCCTGTCCCTGGCCTACGTGGCACGCCTGATGCGTGGCAATCTCGCGGAGAACCTGCGGGCGGACTATGTGCGGACCGCCACCTCCAAGGGTCTGTCCCGTCGCCGGGTGATCGGACGGCACGCGGTGCGCAACTCGCTGATCCCCGTGGTCACCTTCATCGGCGCGGACTTCGGTGCCCTGCTCGGTGGTGCGATCGTGACCGAGGGCATCTTCAACATCCGCGGCATCGGCGGTTTGTTGTACCTGTCGATCCGTACCCGCGAGGGCGCGACGGTGGTGGGCGTGGTGACCGTCCTGGTCCTCGTCTTCCTGCTGGTCAACCTGCTGGTCGACATCCTTTACGGCGCTATCGATCCGAGGATCCGCTATGAGTGATCCGAACGCCTCCGTCTCCGCAGCAGCCCCGGAGACCGTCGAGACCGAGACCTACCGCGGCTCGAGCCTGCCTCCCGAGCCGACCGCTGACAAACCGCGCTCATTGTGGAGCGATGCCTGGCGGGAACTGCGCTCCAGCAAGATCTTCATCCTCTCCGGGATCCTGATCTTCATCTTCTTGATCATGACGTTCTTCCCCAGTCTGCTGACGTTCGGCAAGGATCCCTACACGTGTGACCTGACCCTGTCGAGGCAAGGGCCATCCAGCGCGGCGTGGTTCGGGTACGACAACAACGGCTGCGACGTCTACACCCGGACCATCTACGGGGCCAAGGCATCGATCCTGGTCGGTGTCTTCGCGACCGCGTTCGCCATGATCGTCGGCGGTTTCATCGGGGTCATCGCGGGATTCTTCGGCGGCTGGGTCGATTCCATCCTGTCGCGGCTCACCGACATCTTCTTCGGAATCCCCTTGCTGCTCGGTGGCATTCTGGTGCTGAGTTCCTTCCCGTCGACGGACAGCGCCAACTTGTACAGCGAGGTCGGCAAGGTGGTGCTGGCGTTGGGAATCCTCGGCTGGACCTCGATGACCCGCATCATGCGCTCCTCGGTGATCCAGGTGCGCAACGCCGACTTCGTGATCGCCGCCCGGGCCCTGGGCGCCACCAGTGGCCGGATCATCCGCAAACACGTGGTCCCCAACTCGTTGGCCCCGTTGATCGTGGTTGCGACCATCTCGCTGGGCGGGTATATCGGCGCCGAGGCCACCCTGTCGTTCCTGGGCCTGGGCCTGCAGCCACCGGTCATCTCCTGGGGAACCATGATCAACGATGCGCAGCCCTACATCCGGGTCGCACCGTTCATGCTCTTCTTCCCCGCCATTTTCCTATCGGTGGCCGTGTTGAGTTTCATCATGCTCGGCGACGCCGTGCGTGAAGCCCTGGATCCGAAACTTCGGTGAGGCCATGAGCGAGCATCTGCTGGACGTTGACGACCTGTACGTGGAGTTCCGTACCCGCGACGGAGTTGCCGAGGCGATCAACGGGGTCAGTTACACCCTCGACGCCGGCGAGACGTTGGCCGTGCTGGGCGAAAGTGGCTCCGGTAAGTCGGTCACGGCGCAGACGATCATGGGAATCCTGGACATGCCGCCGGGCTTCATCACCGGCGGACGCATCCTCTACAACGGCAATGACCTGCTGACCATGCCCGAATCGGAGCGGCAGAAGATCCGTGGTGCCGAGATCGCCATGATCTTCCAGGACTCGCTGTCGGCCTTGAACCCGGTCTTCACCGTCGGCGACCAGATCGCGGAGATGTTCCAGGTCCACCGCGGCATGTCCAAGAAGGAAGGCATGGCCAAAGCCGTCGACCTGATGGAGCAGGTGCGGATTCCGGGGGCCAAGGAGAGGGTGAAGGACTACCCGCACCAGTTCTCCGGCGGCATGCGTCAGCGCATCATGATCGCGATGGCAATCAGCCTCGATCCGAAGGTGCTGATCGCCGACGAGCCCACCACCGCGCTCGATGTCACGGTGCAGGCCCAGATCATGGACCTGCTGAAGGATCTGCAGCGCGAGCGCAACATGGGGATGATTCTCATCACTCACGACCTCGGTGTGGTTGCCGGCGTCGCCGATAAGATCGCGGTGATGTACGCCGGGCGGATCGTCGAGAGCGCCAATGTCTGGGACCTGTACGCCAAACCCGCCCATCCGTATACCCAAGGCTTGCTGGACTCGATGCCGCGTGTCGACTCCAAAGGCGAGGAGTTGTACGCGATCAAGGGACTTCCGCCATCGCTGCTCGCGCTGCCACCGGGCTGCAGCTTCAATCCGCGCTGCCCACACAGCCGTGATCTGTGTGTTCGCGAAGTGCCACCTACCGAAGAGGTCGCCGAGAACCACGCGGCGGCATGCTTCTTCTGGAAGGAGGTGGCCCGTGGCTGAGACGATCATGCAGGTCAAGGACGTCGTCAAGCACTACCCGCTCACCCGGGGCATCGTCTTCAAGAAGACCGTCGGTCAGGTTCGTGCGGTGGACGGAGTCTCCTTCGACCTCCACAAGGGCGAAACCCTCGGAATCGTCGGTGAGTCCGGCTGCGGCAAGTCCACTCTGGCCAGGTTGATCATGCGTCTGGAGGATCCCACGGCGGGGGAGATCTGGTTCGAGGGTGAGGACATGGCGCACCTGGGCTCGAAGGCCCTGCGCAGCAAACGCCGCGACATTCAGATCGTGTTGCAGGACCCGTACACGTCGTTGAACCCCCGAATGACTGTCGGCGACATCATCGGAGAGCCGTTCGAGATCCACACTTCTGTGGCGCCCAAGGGTGACCGCAAGAAGGCGGTCCAGGACCTGCTCGAAGTGGTGGGCCTCAACCCGGAGCACATCAACCGGTATCCCCACCAATTCTCCGGCGGCCAGCGCCAGCGGATCGGTATCGCCCGTGGCCTGGCGCTGCGCCCCAAGATCATCGTGTGTGACGAGCCGGTGTCGGCGCTGGACGTGTCGGTACAGGCGCAGGTGATCAACCTGTTCGAGCAACTGCAGGACGAGTTCGACCTCACCTACATCTTCATCGCCCACGACCTGTCGGTGGTACGCCACATCTCCGACCGGGTGGGCGTCATGTACCTCGGCAAGATCGTGGAGATCGGTGACGAGGCCTCGATCTACGAATACCCGACCCACCCCTACACGCAGGCCCTGCTGTCGGCCGTCCCCGTTCCGGACCCGGTCGGCCGCGAGGAGCGCCGGCGCATCGTCCTTCAAGGGGATGTCCCCAGCCCGGCCAACCCGCCGTCGGGGTGCCGCTTCCGGACCCGCTGCTGGAAGGCGCAGGACATCTGCGCCCAGCAGGAACCGCCGTTGGTGCAGATCGGTACCAAGGGCGGCCAGTACTCGGCGTGCCACTTCCCGCAGGTCCGCGACATCCTCGAGAACGATGTGCCAACCGGTGCCCTCGACCTGTCGGACATGCCGAAGGAATAGCGGCCTGTCGGTTTCACGGCGTCCGAGACCGAAATGGCCCGTTAGTTGCCCAATGGCCCGCAAATAGCGGGCTACTTCACACGTAACGGGCCATTTCTGGCTCTTCGGAGCTCCGTCGGGAGTCGTGGGTTGACGCCTCCCGCTCAGGACAGCGAAGTGTGCGCGGGGCCGGTTGTTCACCCAGGGCTGGCCGACCCGAGAGCGGCGGCGGGTGGTGCTGCAGGAACCCGGCGGCGCCTTGTCCTCGGAGCAACCCTTCTGGTGAGGATGCGACCGGTGGCAGGTCGTTGTTTCACCGAAATGCGTACCGGCCACGTGCGCGGTCGCCCTCACGTACTGGATGGGCCAGACCGTGTCATCCGAGGTGGCGGCGGAAGAAGTCCACCTGCAGCAGCAGCAGGTTCTCGGCGACCTCCGGCTGAGGGGTCATGTGGGTGACCCCGGACAGTGGCAGGACTTCATGCGGTCGTCCGGCGCGCAGAAGTTGAGTCGACAGTTCGAGGGTGTGGGCCGCGAACACGTTGTCGTCGGACAGGCCGTGGATCAGTAGCAGTGGCCGGCGCAGGTCCGCAGCCAGTGGCAGCAGCGAACTGTGATCGTAGGGCGCGGCGTCGACGCTCGGATTTCCCAGGTAGCGCTCGGTGTAGGCGGTGTCGTACAACCGCCATTCGGTGACTGGCGCGCCCGCGACTGCGGCGTGGAAGACATCCGGGCGTCGAAGGACGGCCAGCGCCGCGAGGTAGCCGCCGTAGGACCAGCCCAGGATGCCGACCCGATCGGGATCCAGGCGGTCCTGGAAGTGCTCCAACACCGACTCAAGTGCCGCGACCTGATCCTCCAGAGCCGGGTCGCGCAGGTCGCCGGCGACGGCCTGTTCCCACGCCGGTGACTGTCCCGGGGTGCCACGACCGTCTGCCACCACAACGCAGAAGCCCTGATCGGCGAGCCACTGAGCACTCGCGTACGCACTGCGGGCGGCGAGGACCCGCTGGGCGTGGGGCCCTCCGTAGGGATACATCAGGATCGGCAGACGTTCCTCGGATGGCTGAGTGGGCCACAGCACCACCGTCTGCACCGCATTGGGTGTACTCGGCAAGCGGTGTGGCGCAGCCTCCACGATGGGTTCCTCGGCCAGGTTCTCGATGACCGTGAGCGGCGTGTAGTCGGCGTCGCGGACCGTCACGTGCGCGCGGTAGTCGTCCCAGTTGACGTCGCTGGTGATCAGAAGCCCCGATTCGGCGGTGGCAGTCACGTAGTGTCCGGGCTCGGACAGCCATCGGAATCCGGCCTCGTCCACCACCGCGAGTCGGCTCTCCGCCGGATCTGTGCAGGCGGTGACGTACACGCGCTCGGCGTCGGCGCCGACCAGGGCACGCAGTTGCACGTCACCCGGTGACCGGTTCGCCGTCTATGGACAGTCGCCGCCGGTCGTCGTCGGTCCAGCTGAGCAGTCGTCCGGCGGGGTCGATCCGTGGCAGGCCCGGGAACGAGGTCGATCCACGGCTGCTGGTTCGTCTGCGCCAGGATGGTGCCTGTGTAGTCGCAGACGGTGAGTTCGGTCTGCTCACGGTTCAGCAGGGTCACGACGCCGGCTCCGACGCCGGCCAGGTACTCGAAGGCGGGCAGCCCGATCCGCTCGCCCTCCCCGCTCAGGTCGAAGTGCCACAGCTCGACGCGTGCGTTGTCCGCCCCGGCGTGCGGGTAGCGCTGGGCAACCGGCGCCTTGTGCGGATGGGCGGGGTCACCGCGGAACCAGACCGGAACCGGCGACTCATCGGTGCGCTGCACCAGGATGCCCGTCGAGTCCGGCAGCCACCAGTACCCACGACTGCGGGACAGTTCCTCCGCGGCGATGAAGTCCGCGACCGCCCACGACTCCTCCCCCGCAGGTTGCACCACGATCGAATGCTGCGTCCCGTCCCAGGCGAGGCAGTGCAGACCTCCTGGTTCGACCCACGTGAGCCAGTTGCCGTCGGGGCTCAACCGCGGATCGAACGCGCCGGCCGCGCCGGGAACCGCGCGCGCGCCGCCGGCCTCGTCCCACACCAGCAGGGATCCGCCCGCGCTGGCCACGATGCGGTCATCACGAACGTCGTAGGCGGTGATCCCGGAGGCGGTCTCACGCAGGCGTTCGCGCATGGAGCGTTCCTCGTCGCTCATCGACGAGGTGGTCCGGCCCGACAGGACCGTGGACGTGGCGCCGGTTGTGCGGTCCCACCGATGCAACTCCAAGGAGGAGGTCCGACTGCTGCTTGACCGCAAGAAGTAGACCGCGGATCCGGTGACGCGGAAGCTGCGCGGCTGGCCGTGACGGAACTGCCCGGTAGCGGCCGCTTGGCGGGGAAAGGTCTCCATCCAGCCAAGGCTAGATGCCCGGGACGGCCTGTGCTTAGGCTATGGGTCATGGCCGACAGACGACTGCTCATCGTGCATGCGCATCCCGACGACGAAACCATCACGACCGGGGCGCTGATGGCCGGATACGTCAAGCAGGGCGTGCAGGTGACGCTGGTGACGTGCACCCTCGGTGAGGAAGGGGAGATCCTGCTCGAGGATGCCCAGCACCTGGCATCGCACAACGAGGACCGCCTGGGCGAACACCGGTTCACCGAACTCTCCGACGCGATGCAAGTGCTCGGCGTGACGGACTGGCGTCTGCTCGGTGATCCGCACAAATACCGCGACAGCGGGATGATGGGCACGGACTCCAACAACCGCCCGGACTGTTTCTGGCGGGCCGATCTGCTGGAGGCGGCCACCGATCTCGTGGCGGTGATCCGCGAGGTGAAGCCGCAGGTGGCCGTCACCTACGACGACTTCGGCGGCTACGGTCATCCCGACCACATCCAGGCCCACCGGGTGCTGACCTATGCGCTGTCACTGGCTGCCGTCCCGTCCTTCCGGACCGACCTCGGCCAGCCCTGGCAGGTCCAGAAGGTCTACTGGACGGCGATGCCCAAGGGCATGATCCGCGATGGCATCCTGGCCCTGCGTGCTGCCGGTCAGGACACCGGTTTCGCCGCGATGGATCCCGAGGACATCCCCTTCGGCGTCGAGGATTCGCTGGTCACCACGTCGGTGGACTTCTCCGACTTCCTGGACACGAAGATGGATGCCCTGGCCAGGCATGCCTCGCAGGTGCAGACCGACGGCGGTTTCTTCGCCCTGTCGAACAACCTGGGAAGCAAGGCCATGGGTGTCGAGCACTTCCGGATCGCCGCCGGTGCCGTGGCCGGTCCCTTCGACGAACACGGACGCGAGACGGACCTGTTCAACGGGGTGTCCGCGTAGTTCGGCGTCGGCACGGGGCGGTCGAGCAACCGGTCCTGGTCGACGTCACCCGTTCGGGTTCACTCGGTGATCGATTCACCCGGAGGAGTTAGATCGTTCGTACCGATTCGATCATCGGAGGTACCCATTAGCTCCGCCGTGACGCACGCTGAGTGAGCGGGGGCGTAGGGAGAAGCCGATGGAGACCGAGATCCTCGGCCAGGTTGCAGACGGTCGGCTGCGCGCATCAGACGCCGATGTCGGGCGTGCACGCGAGCGCGGCAGGCAACGACGGCTGCTGCTCATGGCCGCAGTCCTCGCCGTGCCCGCCGGCTGGCTGTGGTTGCGCATCTTGACCGGCAACGGCGTCGACCTCACCCAATTGAGCCTGCCCGCGGTGGACCCGTTCCTGCTCATCGTCGGCATCTTCTTCCTGGTCCTCATCGGCACGCTGCTGGGGACCACCATTGTGGCCGGGCGCTCACCGCACCTGACCTACCGTCCCGAACAGATCGTCACCCGGTTCGACGACGTGCAGGGGATCGATGCGGTGAAGGCCGAGGTGATCCGCTCGCTGAACCTGTTCCTGGCCCATCATTCGTTCGCCCAGCAGATGGGTGGGACCTCTCGCCGGGGCCTGCTGTTCGAAGGGCTGCCCGGCACGGGCAAGACCTACGTGGCACGGGCCATGGCTGCCGAGGCAGAGGTCCCGTTCCTGTTCGTCAGCGCCACGTCCTTCCAATCCATGTACTACGGGGCTACGGCTCGCAAGATCCGGTCGTACTTCAAAGCCCTGCGCAAGACCGCTCGCAAGGAGGGCGGCGCGATCGGCTTCATCGAGGAGATCGACGCCATCGCCACCGCGCGCGGGGGGCTGTCGCAGAGCACCCGGGTCTCACAGTCGGTGGCCCAATGCGGAGGGCTCGTCGGCCTGCCCAGCGTGGGCGGCGATCCGGCCGGACCCGTGGTCAACACCTCGGTGGTCAGTGAGGGAACCGGTGGTGTGGTCAACGAACTGCTGGTGCAGATGCAGTCCTTCGATGAGCCCACCGGATTCCAGAAGTTCATCAGCTCGATCCTCGGTCGGATCAATCTCCTGCTACCCGCCCACCGGCAGATCCCGCGCCCCAAGCCGCCGTCGGACAACGTGCTGCTGATCGCGGCGACCAACCGCGCTGCGGCTCTGGATCCCGCGCTGATGCGCCCGGGCCGGTTCGACCGTGTGCTGACGTTCGAGGCCCCGTCCAAGAAGGGACGCCGCAACCTGGTCGACCTGATGCTGGAGCGCCGCGCGCACGACCCCGAGTTGGACGAGGAGCAGGTTCGCGATCACATCGCCGCGCTGACCACCGGCTACACGCCGGCCCGGCTGGAGAACCTGTTCGACGAAGCCTTGGTCGAGGCCCTGCGTAGAGGGGCCTGGACGATGAGCGCCCGCGACGTGCACGCGGCCCGGCTCGTCGCCGACGTGGGGCTCGGTCAGCCCGTGGCGTACACCGACCACGAAGCGCGGCTGATCGCCACCCACGAGGCGGGACATGCTGTCGTCGCCCATGTGGTCGCCCCTCAGCGCCGCCTCGAGGTGCTGACGATCATCAAGCGCAAGGAGGCACTCGGGCTGCTGGCACATAACGACACCGAGGATGTCTTCACGCGCAGTCGTAGCGAACTCCTGGCGCTGATCCAGATCGCGTTCGGGGGGATGGCGGCCGAGGAACTGTTCTTCGGCGAGATCTCCACGGGACCGAGTTCGGACCTGAACTACGCCACGACCGTCGCAGCGCAGATGGTGGGGGCTGCCGGAATGGTCGGGTCTCTGATCAACATGTCGGCCGTTCAAGGGTCGGCCATGTCCGACACCAACCTCGTGGGCAGGGTGATCGCGGACGCCAGCAGTCGGGCGGCGGTCGAGGACCTGCTGAACACTCAGAAGCAGATCGCCCGCCAAGTCCTCGAACAGCACGTGGACAAGGTCGAGGCCCTGCGTGACGCGTTGCTCGAACGGCACGAACTGGTCGCAGATGAGATCCTCGAGGTGCTGGGACCCGACGTGATAGACATCCGGGTCACGGCTGACGACACGACGGGGTGACGACCGCCGGGACCGGGGGAGATGGGCGCCCGCGGCCCGCGGGCAGTAGCGTTTCCGGAGTGGACGACTCCATGCAGGCCCGCACTGCGCGGTTCCGCAGCCTCATGGCCCGCTGCGCCACCGGCGTGGTGGTCGTGACGACGGTGGTGGACGGCTTCGACCATGCCATGACGGCCAACTCGTTCACCTCCGTGTCGCTGGACCCGGAGATGGTCCTGTTCTGCGTGCAAAAGGACTCGCGCTTCCATGAAGCCATCAGCGTCGCGCCGCGTTGGACCGTGAATCTACTCGCCGCGGATCAAGCCGACGCCGCGCGATGGTTCGCCGAGCGCGGCAGGCCCCTGGAGAGTCAGATGCAGGTCGTCGAGCACACCCGCGACGAGGACGGCATTCCCGCCCTGGACGGGTCGCTGGGCTACTTGAGCTGCACCACCGAAGCCATCCACCCCGGCGGGGACCACAGCATCGTGGTCGGAAGGGTGGATCGGATCGTGCCCGGGGACCACGAGGCCGCGGCGTTGGTCTTCTTCGATCACCGTCTCACCGGGTTGTAGGACGTACGGCTCTTGCGGTCTCCGTCCATCAGCGCGAATTCCCGTGCCAAAACGCCACAAAACCCCCGAGTGCGAGACGACAGTCGATGCAGGGTGCCCGTGATCCGTGACAGCGCTATAGCCTTGAGCCAAGGGTTCGTTCTGATGCGAGAAAGGTGCAGTCGTGACGTACATCATCGCTCTGCCGTGTGTCGACCTCAAGGACCGTGCATGTGTCGATGAGTGTCCGGTCGACTGCATCTACGAGGGTGAGCGGATGCTCTACATCCACCCCGACGAGTGCGTGGACTGCGGGGCCTGCGAGCCGGTCTGCCCGGTGGAGGCCATCTACTACGAGGACGACGTCCCGGAGGAATGGTCGGAGTACACCCAGGCCAACGTGGACTTCTTCAACAAGATCGGATCTCCCGGCGGCGCGACCAAGATGGGCAAGATCGACCACGACGTCGACCTCGTCGCGAATCTGCCACCGCAGCAGCACGACGAGTAAGGTCGTGCAACTGCCCGATTTCCCCTGGGACCGGTTGGCGGGTGCGAAGGAACTGGCATCGCGGGTGCCCGGCGGCATGGTCGATCTATCCGTAGGAACTCCGGTCGACCCGACGCCAGAGCTTGTCCGCACCGCACTCGCAGAAGCAGCCGACGCTCCCGGCTACCCCACGGTCCACGGAACCGAGGCCGTGCGGGTGGCGGCTACCGACTGGCTGGCCCGAAGGCTGGGGGTAGTTGCGTCTCCTACGACGTACTGCCGCTGATCGGGACCAAGGAATTCGTCGCCTGGCTGCCGACCCTGCTCGGACTGGGTCCTGCCGACGCGGTGGCCTCGCCGGCCGTGGCATACCCGACGTACGTCGTGGGTGCCCTGATCGCCGGCTGCCGCACGGTGGAGGTCGGGCAGCCCGCGGCTCTCACCTGGCTGAACTCCCCGGCGAATCCGACCGGGGAGGTGATGTCGATCGAACAGTTGCGGGACGTGGTCGCATCGGCCCGCGAGCAGGGAACCGTCGTTGTCAGCGACGAGTGCTACATCGAGCTGGGCTGGGATGCGCAGCCGGTATCGATCCTGCATCCCGAGGTGTGCGGCGGCGACCACCGCGGCCTCCTCGCCCTGCATTCGCTGTCGAAGCGCTCCAACATGGCCGGCTACCGGTTCGGTTTCGCCGTGGGGGACCCTGACCTGACCGGCCGTTTGCTGGCAGTGCGCAAGCACGCAGGGATGATGGTGCCCCTGCCGGTGCAGGCCGCGGCGACGGCTGCTCTCGCAGACGATGTCCATGTGCGGGCCCAACGCGAGAGGTACGGCCGGCGGCGCCGGCTGCTGCGTGAAGGGTTGACCTCGGCGGGCTTTCGCATCGACGGGTCCGCGGCCGGGCTCTACCTGTGGGCCACCCGCGGGGAGTACTGCTGGGACAGCGTGTCCTGGCTGGCCGAGCGGGGAATCCTGGTGGCACCCGGTGACTTCTACGGCGAAGGCGGACGCGAGCACGTCCGGGTCGCCCTGACGGCCAGTGATGCGGACGTGGATCGAGCCGCCGCCCGGCTGTCGTCCTGACCGACTCGATCCGGGAGACTCAGACTCTCCCGATTCGCGGTTCGACCGCTTCGGCCGCAAACGGTCACGATCATCCTGGTAACGCCCTGGTCCGCGATCGGCGTCCGACCGGATCGCTGGGCATCACGTGACCTCGCCGATCCCTCACGCGCTTCGGACCACAGCGGCACCCTGCTCCCGCCCCTGGGGCAGGCGTTGGAGTTACGTACAGACGTTGGACAAACGCACAACCGTTAGGGTTACACGCCCCGCGGATCTCCACCGCCTGTACCGATCTCCAACGCCTGTACCCAACTCTCACGCCTCGGCACACACATGCGCCCGACTCCCGCCCCTGCCCAAACACGCAGCACTCCCCTTCTATGACCTTGAGCTACGCGGTCGCGCCGTTTCAAGCCGCCGTGAGGTCGAGGCACGCAACCACCTCCCGCAAGTGGTGACCAGCACTTCACATCAGAAGGTGACCGCCAGGCCATCGAGACTCTCCCTGGGCAGAACAGACTGCGAGCTACGCGATGCACGTCGACTCGCGCGAGCGTGGGAGGGCGGCGTCACTTGCGCTGCCCTCAAGTATCCGGGGAACCGCTTTCCTTCGGCAATCTGCGGGCTGTGGCGGCGCGCCCGACGTAGCCCGACTAGCGTGGAGGACGTGAGCGAATACGTACTGAACGGCCCAGATGTCGAACTGGATCTTCCTGTCGTCCCCGCCACAGATGGGGAATCCGGCCTGAATGTCTCCAAATTGCTGGCCACCACGGGGGCCGTCGCCCTCGACGAAGGATTCGTCAACACGGCGGCCTGCACGTCGTCGATCACCTATATCGACGGCAACGCGGGCATCCTGCGTTATCGGGGTTATCCGATCGAACAACTCGCTGAGCACTCCACCTACCTCGAGACGTCCTATCTGCTGATCTACGGGGAGTTGCCGACGCCGGACGAGCTGGCAGCCTTCGACCAGCGGCTGCGCATGCACACGATCCTGCACGAGGACCTGCGCAGGTTCTTCGACGGATTCCCGCGTGACGCTCATCCGATGCCCGTGTTGTCCAGTGCCGTGAGTGCACTGTCGACGTTCTACCAGGACAGCCTCGACCCGTTCGACGACGGCGAGGTGGAGATCTCCACGCACCGGTTGCTGGCGAAGTTGCCGACCATTGCTGCGTATGCCTATCGCAAGTCGCTCGGACAGCCGCTGTTGTACCCGGACAACTCGCTGAACCTGGTCGAGGGGTTCCTGCGCATGACCTTCGGCTGGCCCGCGGAACCGTATGTGAACGATCCCGTCGTGGCGAAGGCCGTGGACCTCTTGCTTCTCCTGCACGCCGACCACGAACAGAACTGTTCGACCTCGACGGTGCGCCTGGTGGGCTCGTCGCATGCGAACCTCTTCGCGTCGGTGTCGGCCGGCGTGAACGCGTTGTTCGGCCCGTTGCACGGAGGAGCGAATCAGGCCGCCCTCGAGATGCTGGAATCGATCCGGGACTCCGACGACTCCGTCGACGACTTCATCAACCGTGTGAAGAACCGGGAAGACGGCGTCAAGTTGATGGGGTTCGGGCACCGCGTCTACAAGAACTACGACCCCCGAGCGGCCATCGTGCGCAAGACCGCCGGCGAGCTCTTCGAGCACTTGCAGGTGGACGATCCGCTGTTCGAGATCGCGCAGCGACTGGAGGAGGTCGCGCTGGCCGACGAGTTCTTCATCTCCCGCAAGCTGTACCCGAATGTGGACTTCTACACCGGTCTCATCTATCGGGCGATGGGCTTCCCGACCCGCATGTTCACCGTGTTGTTCGCACTGGGCCGCCTGCCGGGCTGGATCGCCCAATGGCGCGAGATGATCAAGGATCCGCAGACGAAGATCGGACGCCCGCGGCAGGTCTACGTCGGGGCTACTGAGCGGGACTATCTACCGATCGGCCAACGCTGACCGGGGGCTGATGCCCGCGTCAGTTCTTGTGCAGGTCGGCGTTCAATTCGCCCCAGTTGCCGGACCGGCGAACAGCTTCGAGCGCACCGGTCACGGAGTTGCGCCGGAACAGCCATCCGGGCTGGCCGGACAGTTCGCGCGCCTTGACGACACCGCCGTCCGGGGTGGTGAGTTTGGAGCCGGCGGTCACGTAGCAGCCCGCCTCCACGATGCATCCGTCCCCGAGCGAGATGCCGACGCCGGCGTTGGCGCCGATCAGGCACCCCTGCCCGATGGTGATGACCTCGCTTCCGCCACCTGACAGCGTGCCCATGATGGAAGCGCCGCCGCCCACGTCGGAGCCGTCGCCGACGACGACCCCGGCGGAGATACGGCCCTCGACCATGGATGCGCCCAGGGTGCCCGCGTTGAAATTGCAGAATCCTTCATGCATCACGGTGGTACCCGACGCGAGGTGGGCGCCGAGCCGCACACGATCGGCGTCGGCGATCCGCACCCCGCTCGGAACGACGTAGTCGACCATCCGCGGGAACTTGTCGACGCTGAGCACCGTGATGTGCTGGCGGTGTGACCGGGCGCGCATCCGGGTTGCGTCCAGTGCCTCCAGTGCCACCGGCCCCGCAGTCGTCCAGACCACGTTGGGCAGCAGGCCGAAGACCCCTTCCAGGTTGATGGACCGGGGGGTGACGAGCCGGTGGGACAGAAGGTGGAGCCGCAGGTAGACGTCCGCGGTGTCAACGGGCGGCTGTGACAAGTCGTCGATCACGGTCACGACGGTCTCCACCCGGACGTCACGGACCTGATCGTGGTCGATCGCGGTGGACAGGTCGGCCGGATTGCTGCGGCTCAGCGGTGAGTCCCGGCTGCGGATACCAGACGTCGAGGACGGTTTGGCCGCAGATCGTGGCCAGGCCGATGCCGCTTGCGGCGGAGGTGTTGAGCATGGCCCAAGCCTGCCATTGCCACCCCACGTGCGGCCCAACCCACCCAGTTGTTCGGCTATGCGGCGATCGACCGCTGCGCACGCGGATCGGGACATGCCTGCACGCGCTGGACCGGCTGCGCCTACTGTGGATTGATGCTGGATCTGAGTGCCGACGTTGTCGAGCTGACGGCCGCCCTGGTGGATACTCCCAGCGAGTCCCGTCACGAGCAGCGGATCGCCGACGAGGTCGAGGCCGCACTGCGCGCATGTGCCCACCTCACGGTGACCCGGTTCGGCAACACGGTGGTCGCCCGCACCCAGTTGGGACGGGAACAGCGGGTCGTTCTCGGCGGTCATCTGGACACAGTGCCGGCTGCTGACAACCTGCCTCACCGCATAGCCGACGGCAACCTCTACGGGCTCGGGGCCAACGACATGAAGGGCGGCGTGGCGGTGGCGCTGCGCTGCGCGCACGACCTGGTCGCCCCCGCTCGGGACGTCACCTACGTGTTCTACGAATGTGAGGAGATCGATGATGAGGCCAACGGGTTGCGCCTTCTGGCACAAGCCCACCCCGAGTTGATCGAGGCTGATTTCGCAGTCCTCATGGAACCGAGTAATGCCGGGGTCGAGGCCGGCTGCCAGGGTACGTTGCGCGCCTACGTCCGGACCTCGGGGGAGCGTTCCCATTCGGCGAGATCGTGGTTGGGCAGCAACGCGATCCACGCCGCCGCGGACATCCTCACCCGGCTCAACGACTACGAGCCGCGAAGCCCCCTGATCGACGGGTTGCAGTACCGGGAGGGACTCAACGCGGTCGGCATCGAGGGTGGCGTAGCGACCAATGTCATCCCCGATGCGTGCGTGGTGACCGTCAACTACCGGTACGCGCCGGACCGCTCGCCGGAGGAAGCCCATCGCCACATGCAGGAGGTGTTCGAGGGGTACCCGATCGAGGTCGTCGACAACTCCCCGGGGGCACTGCCAGGGCTTTCACAACCTGCGGCTGCGGCCTTCCTGGAGGCGACCGGTTCCCAGGTCCGTCCGAAGTTCGGCTGGACCGATGTCTCCCGTTTCTCGGCACTGGGGATCCCGGCGGTGAACTTCGGGCCCGGGGATCCCTCGCTGGCCCACACCCGCGGAGAGTACGTGCCGATCGAACACCTGCGCCGGTGTGAGCAGCAGATGATGGGGTGGTTGCGATGAAGCAGGCTCTGATAGGTCTCGGCGCCGCCGGATTGGCCACGGGCGTGGCGGTGACGGCCTTCGCCCCCGCCACAGCCGTGTGGAAGCCCAAACCGAAGGCGACGTCCTGGGCCCATCAGGGTCTGACCCAGATCCGTGGCGTCGATGTCTCCCGGTGGCAGCACATCGGCCCCGGCCGGCTGGACTTCAGGAAGCTTCAGCGCAAGGGTGTTCGATTCGCCGTCATCAAGGCTGGGGACACGTCCCGATCGGCGCACGCCGAGGCAGGATACTGGTACCAGCGGGACAAGCGTGCCGCCAAGCGCGCGGGAGTGCTGGTCGGTGCCTACTACTACGCCACGCCGACCAGCGACCGGCGTCGGGTCGTGCGTGACGCTCGGGCGCAGGCGCGCAAAGCCGCGGCCCGGGTCGGCGGGCGGTTGCGTCCTGGCCACCTGCCGCTGGCGCTGGATCTGGAAACGGAAGCCACCCGTTTGGGCAAGGCGGATCTCACCCGATGGTCGATCGCGTGGTTGCGCACTGTGGAGAAGCGCACAGGGCGCACACCGTGGTTCTACTCCTACACCCGCTATATGGAACGGCGCCTGCTGCCAGATCGGCGGCTTCTGCGATTCCCGCTGTGGCACGCCAACTGGGGGCTGTTCCTGAAGGACCGCCCGATGCAGGTCAGGGGCTGGCCAGCCGACCACGCCCGGATCTGGCAGTTCACGTCCACGGGCCGATTGCCCGGGTCCGGGTCGCGTGATCTGGATCTGAACGTCTACCGCGGAACGGGTCAGGAACTGCTGGCCGAGGCGGGTCTGAAACCGAAAGCGGCCGCACGCTACGACATCCCGCTGACCGAGGAACCGCCGTTGCCGACTCCCACGGCGTCGATGTCGCCCTCGCCGACGGCCGGTTAGGACCGCGGCAGGTTCACCGAACCGACACTGAGGCGGCTGCTGCATTCGCCTGACCGTAACCGGCGATTCGTCGAGGGGCGGTCTACCCGTCCTACGGTGGTGGGCATGAACAGTGCCTCAGAGAACTGGTACCCCCCGCCCTCGCCACAGCGCCACCGCGGCCCGGTGGTCTTGCGCGGGAGCCGGGCGAAGGGATCCACCACCGATCAGCGACTGCTGGACAGCCGGGCTTCCGGGGATTGGGTGCATACCGATCCGTGGCGGGTTCTGCGTATTCAGGCAGAGTTCGTCGAAGGGTTCGGCGCCATGGCCAATGTGGGCCCGGCGATCTCGGTGTTCGGCAGCGCGCGTACTCCGCGCGACCACCCCGAGTACGCCACAGCCGAGGACGTCGGTGCCCGGCTGGTCGGCGCCGGTTACTCGGTCATCACCGGAGGCGGCCCGGGCATCATGGAGGCCGCGAACAAGGGCGCCTTCGAAGCCGGCGGGACGAGTATCGGGCTGGGTATCGAGTTGCCCTTCGAGCAGGGCATCAACCAGTGGGTCGAGATCGGGGTGAACTTCCGGTATTTCTTCGCTCGCAAGACCTGCTTCGTCAAGTACAGCCACGGTTTCGTCGTGTTTCCCGGTGGGTTCGGCACGCTCGATGAGCTGTTCGAGGCGCTCACCCTCGTCCAGACGCAGAAGGTCACCTCCTTCCCGATCGTGCTGGTCGGGACGAAGTACTGGGCGGGTCTGGTGGACTGGATCCGGACGACTCTGGCGGCGGAGGAGAAGATCGGGGTCCAGGACCCCGAGTTGCTGCACGTCACCGACGACCCGGAAGACGTTATCGCAGCGATCCGGCGGGTCGACCGGGGCTGACGTTCTCGGCGCGGTGCTCGCCGGTCATTCCCGGCGCGGTGCTCGCCGGTAAAGAGACGCCGAGACCCCGCTTCACGCCAGGCCGCGGCGGTTGACCGCTGGTTGCCTGGTGCCTTGGATCGCCTGCACCATGTGCAGCACGTCGAAGGTCTCCCGCACCTCGTGGACCCGGTAGACGCGTGCGCCGAGCCAGGCCGAAACCGCGGTGGTGGCCAGCGTTCCGGTCAAACGCTCGCCGACCGGCCGGTCGAGCGTCTCGCCGATGAAGTCCTTGTTGCTCAAGGACACCAGGACCGGCCAACCGGTGGCGACCATCTCAGGCAGCCGCCGCGTGCACTCCAGCGAGTGCCGGGTGTTCTTGCCGAAGTCATGCCCAGGGTCGATCAGGATGCTCGAGGAGGACACGCCCAGGTCGACCGCTCGTCGGGCCTGCCCCACGACGTCATCGATTACCGCAGCCATGACGTCGGGGTAGGCGACGCGGTGCGGCCGGGTCCGCGGGGCCAGTCCACCCGCGTGGGTGCACACCAGCCCCACGTCGTGCTCTGCGGCCACCTCGGCCAGTTGCGGATCGTGGGCGCCCCAGGCGTCGTTGAGCAGCGTCGCACCTTCGGCCACCACCGCCCGTCCGACGTCCGCACGCCACGTGTCCACGGAGATCACGACCTGCGGATGCCGGGAGGCGACCTCCGCGACGAACGACAGGACCCGCCGCTTCTCCTCCTGCGGATCCACCACCTGACCCGGCCCCGCCTTCACGCCGCCGATGTCGACGATCTGGGCGCCCTGCTCAACAACCTGGTCCACGCGCTCGAGCGCGGCGTCGTGCGCGTATGTCGCGCCCCGGTCGTAGAACGAGTCTGGCGTCCTGTTGATGATCGCCATGACCAAGGGTTGGTCGCCAGCGAAACGATGATGGCCGAAGGTGAGCACTGTGATCCTCCTGTGAAGTGCCAGACTGTCAGGAAATGCTCGTTCCTGCGAAAGGAGCCGTGAATGCCTTGGGTCTTCGGAATCCTGGTGGTGGTTCTCATCGTGGCGTTCGCACTGGTTCTCGCAGGGCGTCTGCCGACGGTCCCGCAGCCCACCCGGGACCGCTTCACGACCGGCCTACCGCCGCGACCGAGTGCCTCCGACGTGGATCATCTGCGCCTGCCGGTGGTCTTCCGCGGCTACCGCATGTCCGAGGTCGACGAAGCATTGGCGGTCCTACGCAACCGGATCGCGGAATTGGAGGGCGTCTCGACCCAGCCGACGGTCATTACGACCGACGAGCAGTCGTCGCCCTTCGCGCCGGAAGCAGACGACGACGCCCGACCGTAAGAGGGTGCAGTCGGCGGGGGAGTCCAGGCGGACCTCGAGACGGTCTTCGCCTCGGTCACCGGTGGGCGACCAAGACGGGCCGCGAGGGACCGCCGGGGTCGTGCCGGTTTGCGCGCGCTTCACCGCTCCGGCCTGAGCCCGGTGCGCGGCCCCGAGCCGACTGAGAAGGTACGGGTTCTTGGCGCAACGCGGCACACGAAGCCACAGTCAGCGGGATAGACTAGTTGAAAGCGTGGAGGCGAGACCCGAAGTGGATGGGACACGCGAGATGGTCAGTGACATCGACGGAAGGGGACCGATATGGCGGCCATGAAGCCGCGAACGGGTGATGGCCCGATGGAGGTCACGAAAGAGGGCCGCGGCTATGTGATGCGGGTTCCCCTCGAGGGTGGTGGCCGTCTCGTCGTGGAGATCTCCCGCGCCGAAGCCGAGGAACTGGGTGGGCTTCTCCAAAGCATCGAGTAGGCGGGCGAATCATTGAGGCGGGTTCCGGGATTCCGGGGCCCGCTTCCTCTTGTCCCGTCGGCTTAGGAACATCCACCACTGCTCCGCGAGTTCCAGCGGACGGTTGTCCGCCGGAACGGTACCTGAACCCGTTCGACACAGTGCGCCGTTGATCCGAGGTCCGCATGTGAGGCAGAGCCGCGGGTCCTCTGCGGCCCCGGCCAGGCTCGATACGGTGGAGTGGTGGACGTGCTGCGTGGGGGACAACGCCCGGACGGTGAGATCGTCATCCTCGGTGTGGACGATGTCGTCCTGCCGCAGGCGCTCAAACCGGCGACCGACGATGTGCTGCTACAAGCCAACGACGCCGACCATTGGCTGGTTGTCGCGGCCCCTCCCGACGACTGGGTACGGTTCGGCGCCAACGCGGTACGCGCGGCACCGGCAGGAACCGTGGGTTTCCGCACTGCGCCTTCGGCGGCGCATCTGCGCGACTTCATCCGGGGTTGGCGATTGGCCGGATACCGGTTCGGTGCTGATTCTCCCGACCGCAAGCGGTTGATGGTGTCACGCCAGGCGCCGAATCTGGACGCGGTGATCGATGCCACGACGGCAACGATGGCCGCGCGCGATCTGGTGAACACACCGTCGAACGTCAAGAACCCGCAGTGGATGGTCGGGCAAGCCCGGGCAGTCGGGCGCGCGGTGGGTGCCGAGGTCGAGGTGCTCGGGGTGCCGCAACTGCGGGCCGGTGGGTTCGGTGGGGTACTCGCCGTCGGAGCCGGATCCGCGAGCCCGCCGCGTGTGGTCATCGTGCGCCGACCTGGATCCGGACCCCGAGTCGTCCTGGTCGGCAAGGGCATCACCTTCGACTCCGGCGGCCTGTCGATCAAACCCCGGGACGCCATGATGCTCATGAAGACCGACATGGCGGGGTCGGCGGCCGTGCTGTCGGCCATGCGACTGTTGCCCGAGGGCTCCGACGTCACTGCGGTGCTCGGCTTCGCTGAGAACGCGGTTGGTGCCGCGTCGTACCGTCCCGGCGACGTGATCACCCATGTCGACGGACGCACGAGCGAGGTCCGCAACACCGATGCGGAAGGGCGACTGGTGCTCGCCGATCTGCTCGCCTACGCGCGGCTGAATCTGCAGCCGGACGTCATGGTCGACGTGGCCACCCTGACGGGGCCGCCACCATGGCGCTCTCCCGGGAAATGGGCGCCCTGTTCGCGACCAGCGATCGTCTGGAACGTGCGCTGATCGATGCCGGGGAGGTCAGTGGGGAGCGCCTGTGGCCCCTGCCGCTGGAACAGTCGTATCGGTACGCCCTCGAGTCCGCGATCGCCGATCAGTGCCATGTCCCGATCGCTGCCAATGTAGGTGCGGGGGCCATCACCGCCGCGCTGTTCCTGCAGGCCTTCGCGGGTGAGGTCCCCTGGGCGCACCTGGACATCGCAGGTCCGGCCCGGGCTACCGCCGATGCCGGTGTGAGGCAGCAGGGCGGAACCGGTTTCGGTGCGGCGCTGATCGGGCGGTGGCTGGCAGCAGGTGCCCGCCACTAGCCTCCTGCAGCGTTCTGAACGGCGAGTGTGCCTACGGCCGGAGGACGGCGACCAGGACCCCATCGGCCAGCGGCAGCAGCGTTGCGAGCCACTTCTCGTCGGCCTGCATGGCCTCGGTGAACTGCCGGACGGCGAGTTGGCCGGGTTCGCGCTTGGCGGGGTCGGCCGCGTCGGCGATGTTGAGGAACACCGCGATGCCGCCCGGGCGCAGCAGGCGTGCGGCCTGCTCGGCGAACGCTGCGTGGTCGGCGGGCTTGTCGGAGGACAGGAAGAGGTCGTAATGACCGTCGGTGAGACGGGTGAGCACCTCGTGCGGATCGGCCGCGATGAGCCGGGTGCGCCCGTGCGGGATGCCGGCACCCAGAAAGGACTCTTTGGCTACGCGCAGGCGCTCGGGGTCGGGCTCCACCGAAGTGAGGACGCCCTCGTCGGCCATGCCCTCGAACAGCGCTAGCCCGGTGGTGCCGTTGTGGGAGCCTACTTCCACGGCAGCCTGTGCATGGGTCAGCGCTGCACACAGGGACAGCAGGCGAAGGACGCTCGCGTTGACCGTCATGGGTGCGATCTCGCCGCTGAGAATGGCGGTGTTCCAGTTCTCGCAGTAGGCCAGCAGATCCCTGGGAGTCACGGCGGAGGAGGTGGAATCCATGTGCTCGACAGTACCGGGCGCACGCCTCGACGAGCGTGCCCGGATGCGGGTTTGCGCCATTACACGTTGTTGACGAACCCCTAACCGGCGCTCACTGGCAGTTACCGTCGGGTGGGCTCATCCTGGAACCGAGGGGAAACCAAAACGTGAGAAGGGGTTACCGTGAGTTCTGTCGTGGACCATGAGGAGTCACAGATGAGCAATGACGAGGTGCCCCCGGGCCCGCCGGAGAACCCCGGTCAGATCGACTCGTCCGACCCGCAGCACAGCGACCCATCCCGTGATGGTGACGCCTCGGCCGGGCAGGAGAACCAGCAGGCTACGGCTCCTGCCGCCGCGGACCAGGGCGCCTCGCAACAACAATGGCCCGCGCCGCAGCAGTGGCCCGCGCCGGACCATGCGACGCAGGTCCTCGATCCTGACGCCCAGGCCACCACTGCCTATCCGCAGACGGATTACCCGCAGACGGATTACCCGCAGCAGGGCTACCCGCAGCAGGGCTACCCGCAGCAGGGCTACCAAGGCGGCTACGGGCAGGGATACGGGCAACCGGAAACCCCGCAGGACACACAGTGGCCCGCTCCCGGCTCTGACGGCTACTTGCCGCCCCCTCCCGGCGTGACGCCGCAGCAGGCGCCAGCAGCCCCGAAGTCCAGCGGTGGCGCGGGCAAACTGGTCGCGATCGCTGCGCTCACCGGCCTGCTTGCCGGGGTCGGTGGAGGTGCGCTGGGCTATCAACTGGCCAACAGCTCTACCTCGAGCTCTTCGGTGAGTGTCAACGCGCCCAGCGACCCGACGGCGCTGTCGCCCCGCGCAGACGGTTCGATCGCTTCGATCGCCGAGGCGGTGCTCCCGGGAGTGGTCTCCCTCGAGGTGTCCGGGGGCGGGCAGGCGGGATCCGGATCCGGCTTCATCGTCAGCGAGGATGGATACATCCTGACGAACAACCACGTGATCGAGGCCGCGGCCGGCAGCGGCACGATCGATGTGGTGCTGCGCGACGGAACGCGACTGGAGGGCGAGCTCATCGGGCGCAACGCTGACTACGACCTCGCGGTTGTCAAGGTCGACCGCACGGGACTCACCCCCATCACGATCGGTGACTCCAACAGCGTCAAGGTCGGTGACCAAGCCGTAGCCATCGGTTCCCCGCTTGGGCTCGAAGGCACTGTCACCAGCGGGATCGTGAGTGCGCTGGATCGTCCCGTGACAGCGGGCGGCGGCACCGGCGAGACCTCCTTCATCAACGCGATCCAGACCGACGCACCCATCAACCCCGGCAACTCCGGTGGTCCACTGGTGAATTCCGAGGCTCAGGTCATAGGTGTGAATTCTGCGATCGCCTCCCTCGGCGCCGGTGGCGGCGGTCAGGCCGGAAGTATCGGATTGGGCTTCGCAATCCCGATCAACACCGCGAACCGGATCGCACAGGAGATCATCCGCACAGGCACCTCGGCCACCCCGATCATCGGAGCGGAGATCGACTTCAACTACTCCGGGCAAGGTGCCAGGGTCCAGGCCGTTACCCCCAACGGTCCCGCCGCGCAGGCCGGGCTGAAGGACGGTGACGTGATCGTGGCCGTGAATGGCGAGCGCGTCGACGACGCCGTCGGACTGATCACCGACATCCGGCAGAACGCGCCGGGTGATGAGATCACGCTGACGCTGGAGGGCGGCGACGAGATCACGGTCACTTTGGGTCAGCGCTGAGCTGAAGGGCGTACCCTGTAACAGTGTTCGACATCGGCTTGGGCGAGTTCATACTGCTCGGTCTGCTCGCACTGCTGGTTTTCGGACCCGACAAACTCCCTTCTGCCGCGTCGAGTGCTGGCAAGTTCGTGGCCAAGGCACGGGACACGGTGGGACAGGCGAGGTCACAGATCTCGCAGTCGGTCGAGATGGATTCGGTGAGCGAGGACCTGAAATCGCTGGCCGACCTGCATCCCAAGCGGATGTTGTCATCGCTGACCGAACCGGTGAAGGACGCCACTCAGGCCGCCACATCGCCGGAGGCGAAGAAGCCGCCCGCCAGTCCCATCGACCCGAACGCGACGTAACAAAGCGCCGCCACCGCGGTGATTCCCAGAACCCGAGTCCTGCTGTTCTGCCCAGGAAGATCGGGGAGAGTTTGAGGGTCCCTCGGATTCAGTGGGCAGTGGAGTTGGCCCTGCCTGGGGCTCTGTTCGCGGGCATCTCGCTGCTTCCGCGTCCTGCGTAGGTGCGCCCAGGGAGACCCCCTCGCTGGTCGGATCCCTCAGGTCTCCTCGGTTCCAGTGTCAGTCGGGTTCAACCTTTGTCGCTGCTTGACTCGTCTCACCGGTCGCGCACGGGCGCTCACGGGGCTGTTTGATGGTGTTCGTGCACTTCGTGGCTGTTCGTCGCGCGACGAGCAGCAACCACCTGCACGAACACCAACAAACGCACGATTTCGGTTCGCCAGCGCTGGCAGCCGGCGCGGCGATCAGCCCACTGCACGCTCGCAGTGTGGGCACTACGACAATTAGCGTCCTTGCCCTGCCCGGAAGCGTCGACTACCAACGCCGACTGCTCCCTGAAATCAGAAGGACCAGTTTGAGCAATCGGGAAGAAGTCGCCGTATCCGTGAGCGCATCAGGCGCAGTGCTCACGGATGGAACGGACCCTCCCTGCCGGTCAGGCTGCCGTGACCCCCAAGCTCAGGAGCGCACCGGCGAGATTCCCAGGTCCATTCCGGCCAGACCCCGCGGCTTCGCAGCGAACTGGTCGGCGATGGCTTGATGGCCACCGATGCGGGGGCCTCCGGATCATCGATCACCAGCGGCCTGCCCTGATCGCCGCCTTCGCGCAGGCGCACGTCGAACGGGATCTTGCCCAGGAGTGGGACGTCGGAGCCCAGCGAAGCACTCAGTTGCTTGGCCACGATCTCTCCACCGCCGGAACCGAACAGGTCGGTGGGCTCACCGCAGTGCGGGCACGGGAAGGCGCTCATGTTCTCGACCACACCCATGACCCGCTGGTTGGTGTATTCGCTGAGCATTCCGGCGCGCACCGCCACCTCCGCGGCAGCAACCTGCGGGGTGGTGACCACCAGGATCTCGGCGCGAGGGAGCAGTTGCGCAACGGAGATGGCCACATCGCCGGTGCCGGGCGGCAAGGTCGAGCAGCAGCCAATCCAGGTCTCCCCAATAGACGTCTGTGAGGAACTGGTTGAGAGCGCGGTGCAGCATCGGGCCTCGGAAGGCGACCGCCTGGCTGCTTCCGCCGGACTTGAACGGAAGCACCGAGATGGTCGTGACGTCGTACGCCTGGGGCGGCATCAGCATCCCCTCGACGATGGTGGGCGGGGTGGTCACGCCCAGCATGCGGGGGATCGAGTGACCATAGATGTCGGCGTCGATGAGACCGACCTTGTTCCCGGACTTCGCCAGTTGCACCGCCAGGTTGGCCGTGACCGAACTCTTGCCGACACCGCCCTTGCCGGATGCGACAGCGATGATCTTGGTCAGGTTTCCCGGCTTGTTGAAGGGATTGTCCTTGGCCGGGCCTTGCAGCATCTCACGCAGATTCTTGCGCTGCTCCTCGCTCATCACGTCGAACACGACGTTGACCCGGGTCACTCCGGGCACCGCAGCCGCCGCCTGCTCGACCCGCTCGGTCAGAGTGCTGCGCATGGGGCACGCCGCGATCGTCAGGAAGATCTCGATGGTTGCGGTGCCGTCGGCGTCAACGGACACCGACTTCACCATGCCCAGTTCGGTGATGGGACGACGGATCTCCGGATCCTCGACAGAAGCCAGGGCAGCCGTGATGGCATCGGTTGTGGGCATGTGTCCATCGTACGTCGGCGCCCGAAGAAGCCGCGGACCGGCGCTTGTCGGGCGGAAGGGCCCGCTGCGGGCTCGTGGATCACCGGAAGCCGGCGAGGGATCGCGTTCAGTCGCGGTCGAAGTCGTCCAGAAGTGCTCGCAACTCACGGCGCAGGTAGTCGCGGGTCACGACCTCGCCGAGCCCGATCCGCAGTGCCGCGATCTCGCGCGCCAGATACTCCGTATCGGCGATGAGTCGTTCGGTGCGTTCCCGGTCCTCCTTGATCTGGACGCGGTCGCGGTCGTCCTGGCGGTTCTGCGCCAGCAGGATCAACGGCGCCGCGTACGACGCCTGCAGACTGAGCAGCAGGGTCAAGAAGATGAACGGGTACGGATCGGCGGGATCGACGACGACGATGTTGTAGATCAGCCACGCGGCGATGGCGGCAGTCATCCACGCGATGAATCGCCAGGATCCGAGGAAACGGGCCACCCGTTCCGAGGCGCGGCCGAACGTCTCCGGGTTGTAGGAAGGGCGGATCGAGGGCCGTCCGCGGGCGGGTTGCTCGAGACTGCTGCGATCAGCCATGCGTGCTCCCGGGCTCTTCGCGCCAGTTGTCGCCCAGCAGGTGGTCGAGCAGGTCATCGACCGTGACCACACCGAGCAGGTGGCGGTTCCGGTCGACGATCGGCACCGCCACCAGGTTGTAGGCGGCGAAGTAGCGCGTCACCGCTGCCAGCGGGGTTTCCGGGGTGAGCGGTTCCAGGTCTTTGTCGATGGCCCGCGAGACCAAGTCGCTGGGAGGCTCGCGCAGCAGTCGCTGCCAATGCACGACACCCAAGAACTTGCCGGTCGGAGTCTGCATGGGTGGCCGGACCACATAGATCTGCGAGGCGAGTGCGGGGGACAGTTCGGCGTTGCGGATCTGGGCGAGAGCCTCTGCCACCGTCCCGTCCGCGCCGACGATGACCGGCTCCGGATTCATCATGCCGCCCGCGGACAGTTCGTCGTACACCAGCAGCCGACGCAGATCCTCGGCATCCTCGGGCTCCACGAGCGACAGGAGTTCGCGGGCCTGCTCGGGGGTCAGATCGCTGAGCAGGTCCACGGCATCATCGGGATCCATCTCCTCGAGGACGTCCGCGGCGCGTTCGGACTCCAACTGGCTGACGATCTGCACCGCATCGTGCTCAGCCATCTCCTCCAGCACGTCGGCCAGTCGCTCATCGTCGAGGGCACGGGCGATTTCCAGGCGCCTCTTCTCGGGCAGATCGTGCAGGACGCTGGCGACGTCCGCCGGCCTGAGTTCGGCCAGCGACTCGAGCATGCTCTCCGTGGCCTGGTCTGCTTGCGGGGCGCCCACTCCTGACAACTGGGACCACTCGATCACGTGGGTCTGGCCGCGGCGTGCCAGCCCGCGCGTGGCACTGCGCACATACGCCTGGGTGACCTCCCAGTCGTCGTTGGTGTCCTGCTGCATCGCCAGGTCGAGGATCTTCACCCGCTCACCGCTGTCGCGCAGTGTCGCGACCCGGTCGAACAACTCACCGACGGCCAGTGTCTCCCCCGGTCGCAACCTGAACCGGCGCAGATCCAGCACGCCCGTGGTGACGATCTGGCCGACGTCGATCTTGGTGACCCGGGTGATCGGCAAGAAGATGCGGCGACGCGCGCCCACCTCGACGACGAGCCCCACGACCCGCGGTGGTGCCGTGCCGTGGCGCAGGAGGACCACGACGTCACGGACCTTGCCCAACTGCTCGGCGTTGGCGTCGAACACCGCCGACCCGCGCAGGCGGGCGATGAATGCGCGTGTCACGGTCACGTGGGCAGGCTATCGTCCCGGAGCGGGCGCGGGACCGCATGTGCTGCGGGCTGCCGGTAGCGTGTCAGATGTATTTGTCAGCACAACGATGGGCGGTCGCGCGATGCGGATGGCATTCCTGACGGCAGGGGTCATGGTCGTGGCGGCACTATCGGGGTGCTCCAGTTCCGATGGCGACGCGGCGCAGTCTCATCGCCGTCGGTCGATGGGTCCGCATCGCCCAGCGCAAGCGCGAGCCCCGGTCGGCAAGCCCAACGGGGTGGAGGAACTGCCGGCCGACGAGATCCTCGAGAAGGCCAACAAGGCGGCGCTGAGTGCTCGCAGCATGCGCCTCATCGGTACCAGTCCCCAAGCGTCGTTGGATCTGGTGGTGACCCAGGACTCCAGTGACGGCCAACGCCAGGCCGGCGACACCACCCTGCAGACCCGCGTGGTCGACGGCAGCATCTACATCAAGGCCGATGCCGACTACTGGACCGAGGCCTTCAACGCGAAGACCGCCAAGAAGATCGGCAAGAAATGGGTCACCGGCGACCTCAAGAACCCGAAACTGGCGACGTTCAGGCAGACCAGCACGATGGCGCCGCTGATGCGTCAGTTCCTGCGCGTCGACGGAACCCCGGAGGTCGGCGAGGTCGGTGTCAGTCAGGGGCAGCCCGCCGTACCGGTGTCCAGCAACGTCGGGACGCTGTGGGTGGCCACGACCGGAAAGCCCTATCCGCTGCTGATCACGAGCGCACCGGAACAGGCCGAGGTCAGCGAAGTCGACTTCACCGACTGGAACAAGAAGGTCGTCATCAAGGCGCCGCCGAAGAAGCAGACCATCAGCCTGGCGGAACTCGCCTGAACCGGACGCGAGCGGGCCATCCCGGGGACGGGTGGCCCGGCATGGCCGGTGCCCAGCATGACCAGCCGGGTCTCGCCGCGGGACGGACTGCTGCTGTTCGTCGCCGTTCTCTGCGTGAGCGCCTCGGCGCCGCTGATCGCCGCGTGTGCCGCACCCGCGCTGGCCATCGCCATGTACCGCTGCCTGCTCGCCACCGGGCTGACAGCGGCCTGGATGGCAGCCACCTCCCGGAGGCTGAAACTGCCCGGGGGCGCCCGCGCCGCCATCGGTCCGGGGCTTGCGCTGGCCGCCCATTTCGCGACCTGGATCCCCAGCCTGCGGTTCACCAGCGTCGCGTTGAGCACGGCCATGATCTCCACCCAGCCGGTGTGGTCGGCGCTGCTTGCCAGGTTCTCCGGTGTCAAGCCGGGCAGGCACGTGTGGACCGGTATCGGGATCAGCGTGGTCGGGGTGCTGCTGCTCACCGGATTCGGGGAACTCGACGCTGACGCCTGGATCGGCATGGGGCTGGCGCTCATCGCCGCAGTGCTGGCGGCTATCTACGTCGCATTCGGGGAGCGGTTGCGCGCGAACACCGATCTCGGCTCGTACACGACGTCGGTCTACGGTGTGGCGGCGGTTTCCCTGCTCCTGCTCTGCCTGGGCCTGGCCGTCCCGCTGCTGGGCTACGCCGCGCGTGACTGGCTGCTGATCGTCGCGATCACGGTGATCGCCCAGATCGGCGGCCATTCGCTGATGAACGCCGTGGTCCATCGGACCTCGGCCACCGTGGTCAGCACGGCGATCCTGTTCGAGGCGCCCGGCGCGACCATCCTGGCGGCGATCTTCCTGGGCCAGTCCGTCGGTGTGTCCTTGGTGCTCGGCCTGACCGTCATGCTGATCGGGCTGGCGTTCGTGATTCGCGGCTCGCGGCCCCGGATGCCCGAACCGGGGGTGTGAAACCGCGGCTGACGGCCATCTCGATATCGTCGGAGCATGACTGAGACCCTTCGTAGCCGCCGTTCCAACCTGGCCGTGCCGGGCAGCAGCCCGAAGATGCTGGACAAGGCCAAAGGCCTCCCCGCGGATCAGGTGTTCATGGACATCGAGGACGCTGTCGCGCCCCTCGCCAAGCCCGACGCCCGCAAGAACATCGTGGCTGCGCTCAACGAGGGTGGCTACGAGAACAAGGTGCGCGTTGTGCGCGTCAACGACTGGACGACCCAGTGGACGTACGCCGACGTCGTCGAGGTCGTCGAGGGTGCCGGACAGAACCTCGACTGCATCATGCTGCCCAAGGTGCAGACCCCCGAGCAGATCGTCGCGCTGGACCTGCTGCTCACCCAGATCGAGAAGGCCAACGGCTTCGAGGTGGGGCGTATCGGCATCGAGGCGCAGATCGAGAACGCGCTGGGCCTGATCAACGTCGACGCCATCGCCACGGCCAGCCCCCGTGTCGAGACGATCATCTTCGGCCCGGCCGATTTCATGGCGAGCATCAACATGAAGTCCCTGGTCGTCGGCGAGCAGCCGCAGGGCTACGACGTCGGCGACGCCTACCACTACATCCTCATGCGCATCCTGATGGCCGCGCGTGCCCACGACAAGCAGGCCATCGACGGGCCCTACCTGCAGATCAAGGACGTCGAGGGCTACAAGCGGGTGGCCGGTCGCAGCGCGGCTCTCGGATTCGACGGGAAGTGGGTCCTGCACCCGGGCCAGGTCGACGCCGCCAACGAGGTGTACTCGCCGCGGCAGGAGGACTACGACCACGCGGAACTGATCCTGGACGCCTACGAGTACTACACGTCGGCCGAGGGCGGAGCCAAAGGTGCCGTCATGCTGGGCGACGAGATGATCGACGAGGCCTCCCGCAAGATGGCGCTGGTCATCTCCGCCAAGGGTCGCGCCGCCGGTATGCAGCGCACCAAGACCTTCGAGCCGCCGGCCGGCTGAGCGCCGCACGACCGGTTCGCAAACCCCGGGGCGACCCCGGGTCAGTCGTCCGTTAGTCGGTTAACCCGTCGTTGCCCGTTGTTCGTCACCGACTTGTTATGGATCCGGCCTCGCTCTGTGTACGTCACATCCGCAGAGCGTGTGAGGATGTCCCAAACGAAGGGCTTGGAATGCGATTTGTGATGAAGTCTCTGGCCGCGGCCGGGGCAGTGGTGATCCTGGCCTCCGGGACCGCGGTGGCGGCGCCTCCGGATCTGCCGAAGCCGGACAAGAAGCAGGCCACGTCCAAGAAGGTGCCAGCGGCGCTGATGGGCATGCACGTCCACAGCCTGACCACCACGGCGCCCACGGCCGAGGACCGCTTCGGCGGCATCCGGATCTGGGACAACGGGGTCCGCTGGGATCAGGTCAACACCGCGAAGGACGTCTACGACTGGACCACACTGGATCAGGTCGTGGCCAATGCCAGGGCGACCGGCGCGCAGGACATCATGTACGTACTCGGCTACACGCCGGTCTGGGCCGCGAAGAACGTCAAGCCCCCGTGCACGCCGGGCAACTACACGAACTGCGAGTACTTCCCCGGGGGGAGCAGTTCCGGGCCGAAGGACATGGCGGACTGGAAGACCTGGGTACGCGAGGTGGCCACCCGGTACAAGGGCCAGATCACGCAGTACCAGATGTGGAACGAGGCCAACCTCACCGCCATGTTCAGCAACCCGTCAGGGGACAGCGCCGTGGAGATGGCGCAACTCACCGTCGCCGCCCAACAGGTGATTCGTGAGGTTGATCCCCGGGCCAAGGTCATCACGGCGTCCAGCACCATCGTGCAGAAGAAGAGTTTCGTCAAGAAGGGCTGGCTCAAGCGCTACCTCAAGGCGCTGAAGAAGCGCGGTGGCAAGCCGGACGGGATCGCCGTCCACCTCTACCCATGGCTGAAGAAGGGGCCCGGGAACGGCGACCTGGCCGACAGGGCCAGGGGGCTCGACTACGCCAAGCAGGTCATCAAAGCGACCGGCTACAAGAAGTTGCCGATCCTGGACACGGAGATGAACTACGGCAACCAGCGCAACAACAACTGGCCCAAGAAGAAGTACTCGCAGAACAAGGGTTCGGCGTACCTCGCACAGACCTACCTGGAGTCGTTGCACAACGGCGTCGTGCAGGTCGACTGGTACGGGTGGGACGACTTCGGCCTGGGTATTTGGCCCACCTCCGCGGCCGGCACGGTGCTCAAGCCGGGTATCACCTACCGAAACCTGCTCCAGAACCTCAGCGGTGCGAAGAACAAGGGCTGCACCGTCACCAAGTCGGTGACCGTGTGCCTGACCAAGAAGGGCAAGACACGCAACTACTACGTCTACCGGCCCAAGGCCAAGAAGGTTGCCTACACGGTTCCTTCCTCCTTCAAGGTGAAGAAGGCCTGTGACCTCTATGACAAGTGCAAGTCGATCCGCAAGAGCCGTGTGAAGGTGGGCATCGCACCGGTGCGGCTCACGACCCGCTGACGATCCGCAGTGGCCTCACCAGTTGGGGCCTGCGGGTGGCACAGCGTCTCGGCCGGGCGCGCGCCCAGACCTCGTGCTGCCGGTCCCGACCACCGGTGGGATACTTCGGGTAACCACTGTTGGAGGCATCATTATGGGGCGTTTGGCGCAGACCGAGGGTTTGACCGATGTGCAGCAGGAGATCCTGTCGGCGGTCCACGAGTTCGTCGAGAACGAGATCATTCCGCAGGCGCAGCACCTGGAGCACAACGACGAGTACCCCACCGAGATCGTCGAGGGCATGAAGGAGATGGGGATCTTCGGCCTGATGATCCCCGAAGAGTACGGCGGTCTCGGCGAGTCCCTGCTCACCTACGCGCTGTGCGTGGAGGAGATCGCCCGCGGCTGGATGAGCGTATCCGGGATCATCAACACGCACTTCATCGTGGCCTACATGGTGATGCAGCACGGCACCGATGCACAGAAGAAGGACTTCTTGCCGCGTATGGCGACCGGCGAACTGCGCGGCTCCTTCTCGATGTCCGAGCCCGGATGCGGTTCGGACGTGGCGGCCATCCAGTCCAAGGCCGTGCGGGACGGCGACGAGTACGTGCTCAACGGGCAGAAGATGTGGCTGACCAACGGTGGCAGCTCGACTCTGTGCGCCGTGCTGGTGCGCACTGATGCCGAAGCCGACGAGAACGCCAGCGTCTACAAGAAGATGAGCACGTTCCTGATCGAGAAGCCGGCCGGATTCGGCGAGGTGCTGCCCGGGCTGACCATTCCCGGCAAGATCGAGAAGATGGGCTACAAGGGCGTCGACACCACGGAACTGGTGATGAGTGACTTCCGGCTTCCGGCCGAGGCGCTGCTCGGTGGCGAGCCCGGCAAGGGCTTCTACCAGATGATGGACGGCGTCGAGGTCGGCCGCGTGAACGTCGCCGCACGGGCCTGCGGCCTGGCCACCCGCGCCTTCGAGCTCGGCGTGGACTACTCCCAGCAGCGGGTGACGTTCGGCAAGCCGATCGCCGAGCACCAGGCAGTGGCCTTCCGACTGGCCGAAATGGCCACGAAGGTGGAGGCGGCCCACCTGATGATGGTGCGGGCCGCGCGGACGAAGGACTCCGGCGCGCGTAACGACCTCGAGGCGGGTATGGCCAAGTACCTGGCCAGCGAGTACTGCAAAGAGGTGGTCGAGGACTCGTTCCGCATCCACGGTGGCTACGGGTACTCCAAGGAGTACGAGATCGAGCGGCTGTACCGCGAGGCCCCGATGCTGATGATCGGTGAGGGCACCGCGGACATCCAGCGGATGATCATCGCCCGCCGCCTGCTGGAGGAGTACAAACTGCGCGGCTGACGTTTCTGCGGGCCTGGGTCCGGTCGGCTACGCTCCTGGTAGATCCCTGGAGGACTCATGTCTAACGCCGACCCGTTCAAGAAGTTGGAAGATCGCCCCGTGCTGGCCGGCTACGCCACGTACGGGGAGGCGCAAGCCGCCGTCGACAAGCTCAGCGACAACAAGTTCCCGGTGCAGAACGTGGCCATCGTGGGCGTGAACCTGCGCCTTGTGGAGGCCGTGGTCGGTCGGCTGTCCTGGGGGCGCGCTGCCATGAGCGGTCTGGCGATGGGCGCCTGGTTCGGGCTGCTGCTGGGCCTGTTCGTCTCCCTGTTCGCCCGCGGTGACGGCAGCACGTTCTCGCTGGTCCTGTTGGGGCTGGTCTACGGCGCGGCGTTCGGCATCGTGTTCGGCCTGCTGTCGTACGCCTTCACCGGCGGCAAGCGCGACTTCTTGTCCCGCAGTCAGATCACCGCCGAGCGTTACGACGTGGTGTGCGACGCCTCGGTCCTGGGACAAGCCCGACAGATCCTCGGCGTGGCCGCCCCGATGGCGCAGGTGCCCAGCGACCAGACTCCCGAGCAGTAGGGCGGTCCGTCGCCGGTTTGGGCGAACGCACGGACGTCTGCACATGCTGCCTGTGGGTTCGCGCTGGTTTCGCGCGTGACTTTGGACGCAGCACGGCAGCCAGTGACCAGATCTGACCAAAGTCGACGCGATCCGCGCAGACCCAGAGATCAGTGGCTCAGACCGGCAGTTCGGCCCACACCTCTTTGCCGTCCGCCGTAAGTTCATAGCCCCAGTCCGAGGCAACCTGTGCGACGATCGACAGCCCCCGGCCCCCGACCTGCAGGCCCCGCTCGCCGGACACCTGCGGGATGGCATGCGGGTCCTGGTCCAGGACGCTGATCCGGATGCTGTTCGGCAGCGCCACCAGGCGCAGTTCGACCACGCCCCCTCCGTGAGCGATCGCATTGGTGACCAACTCGCTGGTGATCAACTCGGCGTCGTCGACGAGGGCTGACATTCCCCATGCGCACAACTGGTCGCCGACCATCTTCCGGGCCCGGCGGATGGCCGCGGGGTCCGGAAGGAGCGGAGTGCTGATGCGCATGCCTGGGGCATACCCATATCCGGGGCTTTTCACACGTCGTTGATCACTCGTGCGGGTGAACATCGCGGCCAGAAGAGCGGCGGTCTGCTCAGGTGCCTCGACGGCGGGGGAGTGGGCAGCGCCGGGGATCGCCGCCAGGCGGGCACGCCAGCGTCGCGCCAGCTCCACCTGCGTCTGCCAGGACCAGGAGTCGGGGTCGTCCACCCCGAAGGCGACGAGCAAGTCGCCGCTGGCCGACGACAGGTCCTGTTCCGGGCCGTCGAGCAGGATCTGCGCCATCGCCGCCATCCCCGCGGGATCCGTGGCCAGGAACCGCCGTTTCAGGAACTCCTCGATGTCGGGTGAGTTCATCGGCACCTCGTTGGCCCGATCGGCTGCGGTTTTCGCCTCCCAGATCTGCTCCATCGACAGCACGTCCACGACGTCGATGAGCATCCGCAGACGTGCGTGCTGTGACGCATGGATGGGACCCGAGCCGGAGTTCAGCAGTGTCACCGACGCCCAGTCGAAACCGGCGGACGCCCGGCCGGCGATCAGTCCCCCAAGTGAGTGACCCACGAGGTGGACCGGCGGCTCGAGGACCTGCGCGAGTTGGCACAGATCCTGTGCCCATACGTCCAAGTCGTAGCGCGGCCGGCCCGGCGATTCGAACTGTCCGGCATGGTCGATGGCCACCACGGACCAGCCGAACGCGTCGAGTTCGGGCATCAGTTGCAGGAAGTCCTCTTTGCTGCCGGTGAAGCCGGGTGCGCACAAAACCGTTCCCAGGCCCCGCCCCTCGGACACCAATCCCGCCAGTCGAGGCGCGTCGAAGTGGACACGCCGGACCCCGTCGGGGAGTGCTATCGACCGCGGCGTGCTCACTGGGGCACAATAGTGCTTTGGGGCGAAGCAAGGTTCAGGGGCAGTCGTGAATTCACGGATCGTGGCAGTGGCCAATCAGAAAGGTGGCGTCGCAAAGACGACCACCGTGGCCTCGACCGGTGCTGCCCTGGCGGAGGCCGGGCGCAAGGTCCTGCTCATCGACCTGGACCCCCAGGCGTGTCTGACGTTCGCAATGGGCATCGAGCCCGACGAGGTCCAGTTCACCGTCCACGATGTCCTGCTCGGAAGGCTCGGCCCCCGCATGGCGATCGCTCAGACGCCGGAGGGCCCGGACCTGCTCCCAGCCTCCATCGAGCTGTCGGGTGCGGAGATGCAGTTGGCCAACCGGACCGGTCGGGAGTACGTGCTGCGCGAGGCGCTGGCCGAGGTCGCCGGCGACTACGACGTCGTGCTGATCGACTGCTCACCGAGCCTGGGCGTGCTGACGATCAACGCGCTGACAGCAGCGACCGAGGTGCTCATCCCGATGCAGGCCGAGACGCTTTCGCACCGCGGTGTCTCACAGTTGTTGGAGACCATCGACGACGTGCGCCGCTACACCAACCGTGATCTGCGGATCATGGGAGTGCTGCCGACCATGTTCGACGCCCGCACCCGGTTGGCCCGGGAAGTGCTCGCTGACATCGAGGCGCAGTACGACCTGCCCGTGCTGCCACCGGTGTCCCGTTCGGTGCGTTTCGCCGAGGCGCCGGGGGCGGGCCGTTCGGTGCTGTCGACCGCGCGGCGATCTCGCGGGGCCCAGACGTACCGTGAGTTGGCGGCCCTGATGATGGAGAACAGATGAGCGATCGACCCGCGGCCCTGCGCAGAGTCCCCACACCCCGGGATACACCGCGACGCCTGACCGATCCGCAGGGCAAGCGCGCCCTGTTCAGCGAAGAGATCATTCCGCCGGCCATGGGTAGCGTTGCTCTGCACTGCACCAAGTGCGACAGCCGTTCGGTCGTGTCCATGGTTCAGGCTGCCAGGTTGGCGACCCCGATGATGTACATCCCCACGCCCGGGCGTACTGACAAGGTCTGGATGAAGTGCCCTTCGTGTTCGGCGCGCAGCTGGGTGCGGGTTCGCATCCGCGGCTGAACCAGGGTTGCGTGCTCGCTGCATGAGTTGACCCCCGCCGCAGCGCCGAGTGTTGCGCGGTTGTCGGTTTTGGGGCGCCGAAACCCGCAACGGTGCAACACTCGATGGTCAGGTCCGCCGGCCCGCGCTTTGACGGTGCTCCGGATCTCAGGGGTTTGGCGGCGGTTCGGTTGACGCCTGCTGTGCGGAGTGGGGTCTTGCGGCACGCTGTTCGCTCGGTCCGGGTGGGGGAGTTCGCAGATCGGGGAGAGTCTGGCTTATGCGTGCGCGAATCCATGCGTGATTCTGCTGCGGATGGCACAGCATCCCAGCAACCTGCGTAGGCGAACACCGGTGACGAGACCATTCACGCTGAGGGCGACGGATACGGCCCGCCGACCGTTTCAGTCCGTCGCTTCAGACGTCTGGCTGCGGCCGTCAGCCGGCTTTCGCGTGCGCTTGCGGCGGCGTTTGGGTTTGGCCGGCGAGTCTGAAGCCGGTGCACTCTGCGAACGCGAGGAATCCCCGTTGGAGCGGGGTTTGCCGGCCCGCGAGGAGTCCCTGCCCGAGCGCGGCTTGCCTGCCCGCGCACCGTCCCGTGAACGCTCTCGCGGACGGTCGTCGCGGCGAGGCTTGGGCGACGCCGGTTTGAGGCGGCCAGTGGCGTCGCGGGGGATGCCCAGGCCCGTGAACACGTGATCTGAGGTCGAGTAGGTCTCGATCGGCTCTGCGAAGGGCAGGCCGAGGGCCTTGTCGATCATCTTCCAGCGCTGCAGGTCGTCCCAGTCCACCAGCGTGACGGCTACGCCCTCGGCTCCGGCGCGCGCGGTACGGCCGATGCGGTGCAGGTACATCTTCTCGTCGTCGGGGCAGGTGTAGTTGATCACGTGCGTGACGGCTTCGACGTCGATTCCGCGGGCGGCCACGTCAGTGGCGACCAGCACGTCCACCTCGCCGTCACGGAACTGCTGCAGCGATTTCTCGCGGGCTCCCTGACCGAGGTCACCGTGCACCGCGCCGGTGGCGAAGCCGCGGTCGAGGAGTTCGTCGGTCAGCCGCTGGGCGGCGCGTTTCGTCTTGCAGAAGATGATGGTGCGGCCCCGGCCGTCGGCCTGCAGAATCCGCCCGATCAACTCCGGCTTGTCCATCGCGTGGGTGCGCCAGACGTGCTGCTCGACGGCCTCCACGGTGGCCATCTCGTCGCCGGGATCGCTGGCGCGGATGTGCGTCGGCTGGGTCATGTAGCGGCGGGCCAGATTGAGGATCTGTCCGGGCATGGTCGCGGAGAACAACATGGTCTGGCGCACGGGCGGGACCATGGAGACCAGCTTCTCGACGTCGGGCAGGAACCCCATGTCGAGCATCTCGTCGGCCTCATCGAGCACCAGCGACTTCACCTGCGACAGGTTGAGAATGCGCTGTTTCTGCAGGTCGATGAGCCGGCCCGGGGTGCCGACGACGACGTCGACGCCCTTCTTCAATGCGTCGACCTGCGGTTCATAGGCCTTACCGCCGTAGATCGCCAGGACGCGGGCGCCGGCCTGCTTGCCGGCTTCAGCGATGTCCTCGGCGACCTGCATGCACAACTCGCGGGTCGGCACGATCACCAGCGCCTGCGGTGACGTCGCACCGCCGTCGAGCTTCTCGAGCAGTGGGATGCCGAAGGCCAGCGTCTTGCCGGTGCCGGTCTTCGCCTGCCCGATCACATCGTGCCCGGCGAGGGCGAGCGGAAGGCTGAGCTGTTGGATGCGGAAGGGGTGTGTGATGCCCTTCTCGGCCAGGGATGCGACGGTCTCCGGACGCACGCCGAGGTCTTCGAAACTTGGATCGTTCAGGGTTTTCTCCTGTATCAGTGGCCTCCATTGTCCCACGGACGGACCTCGAGTCAACGTGGGGGAAGGCGCAGTAGCCTGTGGGACGTGGAAAGTGCTCAACAACAGGCGACGGTCGATCTGCTCAGTGTGCTCGCCTACGGCGAACTCCAGGCGTTCCAGCGGCTGTCCCAGGATGCCCTGCTCAGCCCGGATCTCGCAGGCCGCGAGGCGGTCACCGAGATGGCGATCGGCGAGTACGGGCACTACAAGATCCTGGTCGAGGGATTGCGGGCCAGGGCGAAGGATCCGATGCAGGCCATGCGGCCGTTCGTGGCCGCGATCGACAACTTCCACAAGTCCACGGCCCCGGCCGACTATCCCGAGGCACTGGTGAAGATCTACGTGGGTGACGGGATCGCCGCGGATTTCTACCGCGAGGTGGGCACGTACCTCGAAGATGATGCCCGCGACCTGGTCAACGAGGTGTGCGACGATCTGGGGCATTCGGCATTCGTGATCCCCACCGTCCGCAAGATGATCTCCGAGGACAGGACGCTGGCCAGCAGGTTGTCGCTGTGGGGCAGACGACTGGTGGGCGAGGCGTTGTCACAATCCCAGCGGGTGGCCGCTGAACACGAGGCGATGGGGGAGTTGCTCGTGGGCAGTACCGATCTGGCCGAACTGGGCCGCATGTTCGCCCGGCTCACCGACGCACACACCGCCCGCATGCGCGACTTGGGCCTGAACGCCTGACCTGGGGTCAGTCGGCGCCGAAACCGACCCGGCGCGCCTCCGACGGGCCGATCTCCACGTAACTCAAGGTGGTCGCCGGCACCAGTACCTGGCGGCCCCTGACGTCGGTCAGGTGGATCGTGGAACCGTCGGCCACCGCCTGCTCGACCAGGGTTCTCACCTCGTCGGCGGTCTGGGTCACCTCGATGCTGATCTCGCGCGGTGAGTACTGCACACCGATCTTGACTTCGATGGGGTTCTTCGCTGCTGCTTTGGCCACATCGAAAGCCTACGTCAGGCCCGCACGGTCGTCCTGCGGGATCGGTGCGGCGTTCGCGCAGGGCGCACAGGCTCAGTGGCGGGCGTCGGTCTTGGGGAAGCCGGAGACCCCGCGCCAGGCCAGCACGGACATGATCTGCGATGCCTGATCGCGCGGGATCCGGCCCTGCTGGCGCAGCCAGTAGCGGGCGGCGGTCTGAGCCATGCCGGTCAGGCCGGTGGCCACGAGCATGGCTTGGTCCTCGGGCAGCCCGGTATCTGCGGAGATGACGTGGCTCACTGCGGTGGCGCAACGGAAATCCGTCCCCTCCACGATCGCGCCCACGGCCGGTTCGTTGGTCAGATCGCTCTCGAAGATCAGGCGGAACGCGGCGGACTTGTCATCGACGAACGCGAAGTACGCGTCGATGGCCGCGCGTACCCGCAGGTGGTTGTCGTCGGTGCCGTCGAGTGCCTGCTGCACGCGCTCGACGAGATCCTGACTGGATTGCTCCAGCAGCGCGAGGTAGAGGTCCAGTTTGCTGGGGAAGTGCTGATACAGGACCGGCTTGCTCACACCGGCCTTGACGGCGATCTCGTCCATGGCGGCCGCGTGGTATCCGCGGGTCACGAAGATCTCCTGGGCCGAGGCGAGTAGTTGCTCGCGACGGGCCTGGCGGGGCAGGCGGACCCCGCGTCGGGCGGGTTCGGCTATGGACACGAAAACCTATGTTACTCGCCAGTAGGTTGTGAGTGCTGCACGGATCGCCCAGATCGTGTCGTTTTGTTACCCGTACGGTGATGCCATGGTGCGTGAACGAGTCCCGGGCAGTTCCCTGCAGGTCGGTGGCGACGACGTGTTCGTGCGTGAGACCGGCCAGGGCGCGCCAGCGCTCTTCGTCCACGGGTTGGGGGGCAACTCGTCCAACTGGACCGACCTCATGTGGATGCTGGGTGACCGGCTGCACTGCCTGGCCCCGGATCTGCCCGGTTTCGGCCGCAGTGGCCCCGCAGATTCGGGGCGGTACGACCCCTTGGCGCAGGCCGAGGTTCTGGCCGCCCTGATTCGCCAGCGTTTCGCCGAGCCCGTGCATCTGTTCGGGAACTCGATGGGTGGGGCGATCAGCGTGCAACTGGCCGGCCGGTACCCACAGCTGATTCGCTCGCTGACGCTGGTATCGCCGGCGCTTCCGGACCTGATCCCGATGCGCACCAGCATCCAGCTGCCGGTGATCGCGATGCCTGGCGTCGGCCCTCGCCTGGCCACCCGGATCGCTCAGTTGCCCGTCGAGCAGCGTGTGCAGGCCACCATGAATCTGGTCTACGCCCAACCCGCCAAGGTCCCCCCGCAAAGGATCGCCGAAGCCCAGGAGGACGCGCTTCTCGTGGCGCAGAACCCGTGGTCGGGGCAGGCGTTCCAGTCGGCGCTGCGGGGCATCTTGGCGACCTACTTCGATCGTGGCCCGGACGCGCCGTGGAAACTGGCCGAGCGCATCAACGTCCCGGTCCTGATGATTTACGGGCAGAAGGACAAGTTGGTCAACCCGCGGGCGGCCCGACGTGCGTCACGGCATTTCCTGCACAGTCGGATCATGGTGCTGCCCGGTTCCGGGCACGTGTCGCAGATGGAGCACCCGGAGTTGGTCGAACGGGCCTGGCACACGCTCGTCGAGCCGTTCGCCTAGTTCTGGAAGGACCCTGCGCCGGCCCTATCCGAGGAACTGGTAGCCGGTGGCCAGCATCCCCAGATACATGAACGGGATCGCGATGATCATCCCGATCGTCAGTGCGACCGGACGCCGTCTGGCCCCGCGCACCAATTCGAAGCTGGCCAGGCACAGGGCCACCTCCGGCAGCAGGACGTAGACCGCGACGCCTGCGACCTCAGCGACTCCGACCGGCTCCCACAAAGGAAGCAGTGGCGCTAGCCTTTCCGCGGCCACGAACAGCAGAAGCCCCGACCCGGCGACCGCCGCGAAGGCGGCAGCCGTGCTGCGCACCTGCTCCACCCAGGTGCCGATCAGCATCAGTGGGATCAACGCGATAGCCCACATGCCGGCCATGAACAAAGGCATGGTGCCGATGTAGGGCGCCCCGGTGTCGGGGAATCGCAGAGTTCCGAGGACGGCCGAGAGAAACCAGTCCGGCAGCACCATGAGCACGCTCATGGGTGCCAGCACGACCCAGGTCGCCCACAGCACATCGTCGTCGGTGCGGCGTGCGAACACGGGCAGGGCCACGTTGTAGATCACGACCAGGGCCAGGACCCGTAGCCCCAGCTCGGGCACGGGGATCAGCAGGATGACCACAGCGACGGCCGCGAACACCGCGTGGAAGCCGACCCACGGGGTCCGGCGCTGTACGGGTGGGGAGGCGACCTCGACCATCTCCGCAGTCTGGCACGGCAGGGTGCAGCCCGCACCCGAACCGCCGGTGCCGGACGCTATGGCGAACCACGCCCCCTGGTGTCGGTGGAACAAGTGGCCCCATGGCACGGTTATCCGAAGAAACCGACGTTTTGGAGTGCAGGTGTCCCTTCCGCCACTGGTAGAACCGACCGCCGATCTGACCGTGGACGAGGTGAGGCGCTACAGCCGCCACATCATCATCCCGGAGATCGGGATGACCGGACAGAAACGGCTCAAGAGCGCCAAAGTCCTGTGCGTGGGCGCGGGTGGCCTCGGATCCCCGGCGCTCATGTATCTCGCCGCCGCGGGCGTGGGAACGTTGGGGATCGTCGAATTCGACGTCGTCGACGAGTCGAACCTGCAACGGCAGATCATCCACGGCCAGAGCGATATCGGTCGTCCGAAGGCGGAGTCCGCCGCCGACGCCATCGCCGAGATCAACCCGTACATCGACGTGGTCGTCCACAACGAGCGGTTGGACAACGACAACGTTCTGCAGATCTTCGCTCAGTACGACCTGATCGTGGATGGGACCGACAACTTCGCCACGCGCTACATGGTCAACGACGCGTGTGTGCTGCTCGACAAGCCCTACGTGTGGGGGTCGATCTTCCGCTTCGAGGGCCAGGCGTCGGTGTTCTGGGAGTCGCAGGGGCCCCAGTACCGCGACCTGTACCCGGAACCCCCGCCCCCCGGCATGGTCCCGTCCTGCGCCGAAGGGGGCGTGCTGGGTGTGCTGTGCGCTTCCATCGGGTCGATCATGGGCACGGAGGCGGTCAAACTCATCACCGGTGTCGGGGAGCCTCTGCTCGGCCGACTGATGGTTTACGACGCCCTGGACATGACGTACCGGACGGTCAAGATCCGCAAACACCCGCAGACGGTGAAGATCACCGAACTGATCGACTACGACTACTTCTGCGGCACCATCACCGATGAGGCGGCGGAGGCCGCCAAGGACTCGACGATCAGTGTCAAGGATCTGCAACTCATGCTCGAGCAGCGTGAGCGCGGCGAACGTGACTTCGTCCTCATCGATGTGCGTGAACCCAACGAGTGGGACATCGTCAACATCCCGGGGGCCGACGCTGATCCCGAAGGGCGAGTTCATGGCCGGTGACGCGCTGGCGACCCTGCCCCAGGACAAGCAGGTGGTCCTCCACTGCAAGATCGGCGGACGCTCCGCGGAGGTGCTCGCGCTGGTGAAGGCCGCAGGTTTCGCCGACGCCGTGCACGTCGGCGGTGGGGTTGTGGCCTGGGTCAATCAGGTGGAGCCGGACAAGCCGAACTACTGAGTTCTGCCGGCGCGCAGGCGACAGGTGCGCTACGCGCTTTCCGGTGAAAGAACGACCTGTGACGGTCGGGTCCTCGCGGAGAGCATCTGCGTGCGATCGGCATTGGGGGAGTCGGCGGTGCGCTCAACGAAATCGTCGGTGGACGCGACCGTGCACCATCGACACGAAGGCGGCGGTGTCGGCGCACCGGCCTCACCGATCTTGCGTTGCCTGTCGCGCGTGCGCCTCGTTCACCCCGCGACGTCTCAGAGCAACTCGGCCTTCTGCAGCGCGTTGAAGGAGAACCAGCCGGGGATCGTGGGCAGCCAGAAGGTGACCAGCCGGAACAACAGCACCGAGGAGACCGCCAGACCCCCGGGGATGCCCGCGGCGGTGAGTCCGGCGGACAGTGCCGCTTCCACCGCGCCCAGACCGCCGGGGGTGGGCGCGGCCTGTCCGATGGTCGCGCCGGCCAGGTACACGACGGCGATTGCGGCCAGCGGCGCCGAACCGCCGAAAGCCCACACGCACGCGATCAGGCAGGCGCAATAGCCGAGGTTGAGCAGCACGATGCCCCCGACGCCGACGGCCAGTTTGCGGGGTTGCTGAATCAGGGTGAGCAGGCGCGGCCCCACCTGCTGGAAGATCGGCCGGATGCGACGGGTGATCCAGTTGCGGGTGAAGGGCAACAGCAGGAGGACAACGGCTGCGGCCAGGAAGCCGAGCAGGACGAAAACCGCCCACGACGGAGGCGTGAAGTCGCTTTCCTGGCGGGTTCCGGCGATGATGCCGAAGCCCAGCAAGAGCACGATGTGGACGACGAACGCCATGACCTGCGAGACGCCGACACTCGCCGCCCCGAGGGCGGGATGGACACCGGATCTCTGCAGGTACCGGAGATTCACGGCGACCGCTCCCAGTGTCGGCGGCGAGATCAACGTGGCGAAGGAGGCGGCCAGTTGCGCCTGGAACGTCCGCAGGAAATGGAGATGCTCCGGGACGAAGCCTTCGAGCGCCATCGCGGCGGCGATGTATGTCAGGGCCGACAGCAGCAGCGCGACGAGCGCCCAGCCCCACGATGCGTCCGCGACCAGAGTCGCCAGGTTCACCTGGGCCAGTTGGCTGAGCAGGATGTAGCCGGCCACGGTTCCGGCGACGACGGTGAACAGCATCCGCGGGCGCAGTCGTTCGAGTTCGACCTGTTCCGGATTGGGATTGGGGGACATCTCGAGCAACAGATCGCGCAAGTGCACCAGCAGATCGCGACGTTTGCGGATGGCCCGTCGGGTGGTGCTCGACAACGCGATGGGCTGCAGGACCCCGAGCGCCTTGGCCAGTCGCAGGGGTCCCAGCACGCGCTGACCGGAGGCGACGGCGCGGTCCGGCCCCGTGAGCAGCGACAGGGTGCACAGCAGTTCGGCGAGGTCGACCCGGGCGGCGATGTCGCTGGCCGCGATCGCGCCCTCCTCGGCGTTGAGCAGCCAGACCTTGCCATCGTCGTCGCGCAGGAGATTGGCGGCGGTCAGCGTGCGGTGGGTGATCCCCCGATCGTGCAGTGCCCGCACGGCACGCCAGGCCTTGTCCAGATCCGCATCGGTGAGTTCGTCTCCGATCTGTTCGAACGTCCGGCCGTCGATACGCGGGAAGGCCAGCAGGACGGCGTCCTCGTCGACCTGCACCGCCGCCAGCAGCTCCGGGGTCGGGTGCGCCCGCGGCCTGGCTGGCGTACGCCTGCAGCGCTGTGCGTTCCAGGCGCCTGCGCATACTCAGCCGCGATGGTGCGCTGTCGTCGCGCACCCGCAGGGTCCGCCAGATACTGGCCGCCACCCCGGCGCCCTCGAGATCGCGGTCGAGCACCAGAACGTTCAATGTCTGCCGGGCACGGGTGGTGGCCACGTATCGGCGTCCTGCGCTGAACTCCCGGTGCGCGCGCAGCACGGTCACCGGATATCCGACCTCCTCCAGGGCGGTGGCCACGGCCAGTCCGCTGGGACGGGTGGTCGGGGTGCCCAGTGCGTATCGCATCGCCAGGCCGATCGCCCAGCCGAGCAGGATCGACAGCGCCAGGGCGGTGGCGGTGACACCACCGGTGACGATGTTCGCCAGGACGATCGCAACGACGACCACGATGGAGATGGGGCCGAACCGGGGACGCTCGATCAATCGCGCGATGGTGATGAAAGCCACAAGGCCGGCCAGGATCGCGTTCAGTGGTGGGAGCTGTCCCGGGGTTTCCTGACCGGTCAGCGTGAGCAGCAGGCGCGGGTTCGGGTAGCGGGTGATCAGCCACGCGATGGCCGACGTGAGCACGACCGCGACGATCAGCCCGCCGAGAGCTTCGGCGAGCAGGCGCCCGCGTCGTCGGATCATGAGGTCGAAGGCCGCAGCGATGGGCAGCGCGAGGACCCCGAGCAAGCCGATCAGGTTGGCTGCGACCACGATCACCCCGGGGATCCGGTCGGACGCCTTCGTGAGGTCGCTCTCCAGACCGGCCGCTGCGGCGGAGGCGAAGTAGGAGATCGCGAGGATCAACGCGGCCGTTGCGAACGCGGTCAGCATGCGCAGCAGATCGATCGGTCTGCGCAGCCGACGGGGGATGACATCGGCTTCGATGACGACCGTCTCGGTGTCCGGGTCGCGGCGAGCGGCGGTCGGTGCTTCGCTGCGCGTCACCGGGTGGGTGGTGTGACGCTCCATCCCCTCTGCTACCGGGCTATCCGGTTCGGGGCCCGCTGCGCGGTCGGGGCTCGTTGGCGGGGCGAACACGTCGCCGGTTGGTGTGGCAGGGGGGCTTGGGGGAGCAGGCGGCGCATTGTCCGGATCCGTTGCGGAACCGGGCGCGGGCGGGGCGAACGCGTCGTTCGGGTCCGCAGTGCTGGGGCGGGTCGGCGGAGCGAATGCAGCGTCGGCGTCGCCCCGCGAATCGTCGACCGGGGTGTCCAGCCGAGAGGTCGATTGCAGGTCCTGGGTGACATCCGGGTGCGGCTGTCCGAGACCGCCGAGGCGCAACGTGGGGTGCGCGGCGGTTTCCTCGCGTTCCTCGGCGGGCCGGTTCGGGATGCCCGGATCCGGCCTCTCTGAATCGCCGTTGGTCACCATTGCATGGTGTCAGATAGTGGCCGATAACCCTGCTTCGCGCCCGCGTGTGCCAGTATCCACACGCGTCTGACGGCGGTGGAGCTGCCGTGTCGTACCCATGTGGTGTGCTGTCGGTATGGCCCAGATGATCCACCTCAATCGGCCGCCGGCGGGGGACGATACGTTCAGTCCGGATGCGGCCCAGCGTGCCGTCATCCAGCACACCGACGGGCACCTACGGGTGCTCGCTGGTCCGGGCACCGGTAAGACCAGCGTGATCGTGGAGTCGGTGAAGCGTCGCGTCCGGTCCGGCGAGCCGGCCAGCTCGCTGCTGGTCCTGACGTACGGGCGACTGGCCGCGCGGGAACTGCGACAGCGCTTGACCTCCGGTGATCAAGCAGTACCCGTCGCCACCACCTTCCACGCGCTGGCGTATCGGCTCCTGCAGTCCGCAGACCCCGGCTTGCGACTGATGGGAGCCCCGGAGCAGGAGACCATGCTGCGCGAGATCCTGGGCAAGTCGTCACACCTCCCCCCGGAACTGGAATCGGCCCGGGCCAGTCGCGGACTCAGCGATCAGATGCGCTCCTACATCGCCCGGGCCCAGTCCCTTGGTCTGCCGCCGCAGGCGCTGCCACCGGCAGATCCGATGACGGCTGCGGCCGCCGCGGTCTACGGGGAGTACCTGGACATCATGGGGTTCGCCGGGCTCATGGACTACGCCGAGTTGATACGACGGGCGACGGCGATGATCGCGCAGAGGCCGCCGGCGAACGTCCTGGAACTCCGGACGATCTTCGTCGACGAGTATCAGGACACCGACCCGGCGCAAGTGCAGTTCCTGCAGCAACTCGCCGCCCACGGGGCGCAGGTGATCGCAGTGGGTGATCCCGACCAGTCGATCTACGGATTCCGGGGGGCGGACGCCCACGGCCTGTTGCGTTTCGACGAGGTCTTCGCCCAGCCCAGGTGCACCACCATCGCACTGGACGCCACGCGCAGGTTCGGCCCCGTGCTCGCCGACCTCGCGCAAAGGGTGGTACCGCATAACGCGTTGCCGGGAATCCCCGCGCAGGCGGTCCAAGCGCACCGTCGGCCCGCCGCGCTGGGACCGCACGGCGGTGACTATGCGGTCCGTGTCTACGAGTCTGACGCCGCGCAGGCCGATCACATCGCCGATCTCCTGAGACGGGTCCGCTCCGGTGCCTCGGAGGTTTTTGCGGACCTGCACCTGGACTGGTCCCAGATGGCCGTGCTCGTGCGGTCCGGGCGCCGTGACCTGCCGTCGCTGCAGCGGGCCCTGCTCGCTGCCGGCATTCCCACCGAGATCGCACGAGACGACATTCCGTTGGCGCTCACCCCCGCGGTCCGGCCCCTGCTGGATGTACTGCGGGTGGCAGCCGGCGTCGACGGCGGGCTGACGGCTGAACGCGCCGCAGACCTGTTGTGTTCGCCGCTGGGTGGACTGGACCCCCGGCGACTGGCCCGCCTCGGACGATTACTGCGACGGCAGGCGACCTCGCCCGGTCCCCCGGAATCCTCCACGCAACTGGTCGCGGACAGTCTGCGGGACCCCGACCTGCTCGGGTCCATCGACGCTGATCTTGCGCAGCCCGTGGCCGACCTTGCGTCGCTGTTGGAGAGGGCGACAGTCTCCGTCGCGGCGAACACACCGACCTCCCGGGTCCTGGAGGTGGTGTGGCGGGGCACCGGTTGGCCGCAGCGCCTGCGCAGGGACGCCCTCGGCGGAGGTCGGCGGGCCCGCGAAGCCAATCAGGCGCTCGACGCCGTGATGGAGTTGTTCGATCAGGCCGAGCAGATGGACCGGGCCTTCGAATCGGTGCGTTCGGTGGGGGAGTTCCTGCACCAACTCGATGCTCAGGCCATCCCGGCCGCTCCCACGGCGCAGAAGGCGTGGAACCGCGATGCGGTTCGCCTGATGACCGCTCACCGGGCGAAGGGAAGCCAGTGGCCGCTGGTTGTCGTCGCAGGCGTTCAGCAGGGATTGTGGCCGGACCTGCGGGCGCGCGCCGACCTGTTCGACGGACCTGGTGAACAGCGGGAGGGTGGGGCATCGCGCCAGGAACAGATGCTGGAGGAGCGGCGACTGTTCTTCGTGGCGTGTACACGCGCATCGCAGGCGCTTCTGGTCACCGCAGTGAGGAGCACGACCGAGGATGGTCCGGCACCTTCTTCTTTCGTAGCCCTGGCGGCAGGCGACAAGCCCGTCGAGGAGGTCCCAGGTCGGCCCCGTCGGCCGCTGACCCCCGTCGGGGTGGTGGCTGGCCTGCGTCAGGTGCTCGTCGACCCGCACTCGTCACCGGCGATGCGGCAGGCGGTTTGGCAACGGTTGCAGGATCTGGCTGAAACCGCCGACTCGCGAGGTCATCGCATGTTCCCCTGGGCTGATCCGCAGAGGTGGTGGGGTCATCGCACCTGGACGTCCAACGACGCACCCTGGTACGACGCGGACGACGCACTGCCCGTGTCCGCCTCAGGGGTCCAGAGCTATCTGCAGTGCCCGCGCAGATGGTTCCTCGAGCGTCGCGTCGGCGCCTCGGACACCGCTTCCACCAGCCTCACGTTCGGCAACATCCTGCATCTGTGCGCACAGGCGATCGCGGCCGGAGATCTCGAGCCCGACGCGCAGCGGGTCCGCGAGGTTCTCGACGGTGTGTGGCACGCGGTCGGGTACGAGCCGGGGTGGCAGGCGCGCTACGAACGTGACCAGGCGCAGCGGGCGACCGAGAGGCTGCTCACATGGATGCACAACACCCCGGGCGAGTTCGTGGGAGCCGAGGTGCCCTTCGACGCCGAGTTGGTCCTACCCTCCGGCGAGGCTCTGCGAGCGGTGGGCAAGGTTGACCGGCTCGACCGGGACGGCGACGAGTTGGTGATCACCGATTTCAAGACCGGCAGGCCGACGACCGGGGCCGAGGTGGCCACCCATGTGCAACTCGGTCTCTACCGCTGGGTCGCTGAACTCGGCGGACTCGGCGCCCAGGGCCAGGCTGTGGCCCAGTTGCTCTTCCTGCGCAAGGACCCACCCCGCAATCAGCCCGAGGACGGGGCCAAGGTGATGCGACAGGCGACCCCGGACGTGCCGGAATGGCTGGGCCCGGTCCTGGAATCCGTGGCGGCGGGCATCCGCGCCGAACTCGCGGTGGCGCGTCCCGGCAGCGGATGCCGGACGTGTGTCGTGGCCAGTTCGTGTCCGGCCGATCCTCAGGGCGCGGAGGTCCGGCCATGACCCGCGGGGAGTTGACCGAGTTGCTGGGATTCGCTCCCAGCGACGAGCAGTGGGCCGCCATCAGTGCCCCGCTGGATGGTCCGATGCTCGTACTGGCCGGCGCAGGGTCCGGCAAGACCGCGGTGATGTCGGCGCGGGTCGTATGGCTGGTGGCCTCTGGTCTGGTTGCCGCGGATCAGGTCCTCGGCCTCACATTCACCAACAAAGCGGCCGGGGAACTCTCCGGCCGGATTCGCGGGTTGCTGGCACTTCTGCGTGAGCCCGGTCAGGACGACATCGCCGAGCCGACCATCTCGACGTATCACGCCTTCGCCATGGACCTGCTGTCCCAGTGGGCGCTGTTGATCGGTGGGGAGCCCTCCGCGGCTCTGCTCACGCCGACGGATCTCGCGGTCGACACCTATCGCACGGTCGCGGGCAGCCACGTGAGTTGCGAGGAGCTGGGCACAGCGACGATCAGCACGGTCAGCGAGCGCGTGCAGGCCCTGGATGAGGAGTTGTCCGAGCATCTGATCACGCCGCAGGATCTCCGTACGCACGATGCGCGACTCATCGAAGCTCTGCAGGACGAGACCGGCGCCGATGCCAGGGACGTCATCGTGGCCGCACACAGACGCATCCTCATCTCACAGGTCGTCGAGGAGGTCCGCGCAGACCGGGCGGCGAAGGGGGTGGTGAGTTTCGCCGATCTCATGCGCCTGGCCGTTCTGATCACCCAGACCCCGCATGTGCGCGAGCAGATGCGGCAGCGCTACGCCGTTGTGCTCGTGGACGAGTACCAGGACACCTCGGTAGCGCAACGACTGATGTTGCAGAACCTGTACGACCAGGGTCACCCGCTCACGGCCGTGGGCGATCCGTTGCAGGCCATCTACGGGTGGCGCGGAGCCTCGGTGGCGAACATCGACGGCTTTCCGGAACATTTCGCAGAGGACGGGGTCAAAGCCCGGACATCGACATTGAGCATCAACCGCCGATCCGGTTCGCTGATCCTCGATGTGGCCAACGAGGTGGCCTCCGATGTGCGCTCCCAGCACCCGGGCGTGCAGGTCCTGCGCCCCGGTACTGAAGCGGCCGGGGAGGTGACGGCCGCGCTGTTCGACAGCTGGGCCGACGAGGTCGACTGGCTTGTCGCGCAGGTCACGGCACAGATCGACAAGGGTCGTTCCCCCGACCAGATCGCGGTGCTCTGCAGAACCAACGACTATGTCCGCATGGTGGGGCAGGCGTTGCGGGATGCCGGGATTCCGACGGCGGCCGCCTCGCTGGGTTCGGTGTTGCACCTGCCGGAAGTCGTGGAGGTGCTCAGTCTGCTGCGGGTTCTGGAAACTGCCGACAATGGCGCGCTCGTGCGTCTGCTCACCGGGCCGCAGTGGCGCATCGGTCCGTCGGACCTGGCGCTGCTCGGTGCCAGGGCCCGAGCGCTCGTAGGGTCGTCCGACGACGGTGAGCCGGACTTCCAGCAGGCCTTGCATCAAGCGGTCGCCGATGTCGACCCCGTTGATGTGGTGAGCCTGCTGGAGGCCGTGTACGACCCGGGGCCCGCGATCAGCGACGAGGCGCGCTCCCGGCTGCGCGAGTTCACCGCCGGGCTCGATGCGATGCGTCCTGCGCTGGCCGCCGGGGTGGAGGAGGCCGCGCACCGCGTGGTGGAGATGAGCGGGCTCGGGGTGGAGGTGCGGCTGGGGCCCAACGCGGCCTCGCGTATCGACGGGCTCGCGGCCTTGTTCGACGTCATCGCCGGCTACCGCAATGCCCACGACGACCCGTCGGTGGGAGCGTTCCTGCGGTGGCTGGGTTTCGCCATCCGCCTCGACGAGACCCCTGACACCGACTTTCCGATCCGGGGTGACGCGGTCCGGGTGATGACCGTACACCGGGCCAAGGGACTGGAATGGGACTGTGTCTTCACCCCCGCCCTCAGCGACGGCGTGTTCCCATCGTCTCAGGGTCGGTCTCTGTGGACAAGGAATTACAAGTGCCTGCCGTATTCGCTGCGCGGCGACCGGTCGCGGCTGCCGGCCCTGCCCGGGTGGAGTTCTGCCGGCGGAGCCTTCCCGAACGGTTTCAAGCCGGCCGCGGCCGATCTGAAGGCGCAGTACAAGAAACAGGATGGCTGGGAGGAGAATCGCCTGGCCTACGTGGCGCTCACACGGGCTCGTGAGGTCCTGTTCGCCTCCGGCCACTGGTGGTCGGCGTCGAGCAGCAAACCCCGCACCCCGAGCCCCTATCTGCTCGCAGTCCGCGACGTCTCGGGCGTGCTGACGGACACCTGGATCGAGGAACCGTCGGAGGCCCCGCCGGTGCTCGACGCGGCGGACGTCGATTGGCCGCCGCCGGACGAGGTGTTCGTGTCGGTGGCGCAGCCGCAGGGCGGCGACGAGTCTTTGACGTTGGCCGAATCGGCGCGCTTGGACCGCATGGATGCCGACATCGACGCGGTCATCGCGCGCGAGTACGAACAGTCGTTGCCCACCACCGAGGTCGACCTGCCCGCGGTGGTCAGCGCCTCGTTGCTCATGCGCGCGGCCAGCGATCCGCAGGCTCTGGCCCTCGACCTCGCCCGGCCCATGCCCTATGTGACGCCCGACGCCGCGCGGCGGGGAACTGCCTTCCATGAGTGGGTGGCAGCCTCCCACCAGCAACTGTCGCTCATCCCCGAATGGGACCTGGCCGTCGACGCGCAGCGGGCCGCTGACGATGAGTTGGCCGAACTGATCGAGGGATACCGGCGGACCGAATATTCCGACATGATTCCTACGCACACCGAGACCGAAGTGTCGGTGAGGATCGCAGGCCTGGTCGTCCAGGGTGTCATCGACGCCGTCTTCCAGCATCCCGACGGGACGTGGGAGGTCGTGGACTGGAAGACCAACCGGGAGCAAACCGCCGATCCGGTGCAGTTGGCGATCTACCGCCTGGGCTGGGCGCAGCGGGTGGGAGTGGAGCCTGACGAGGTCCTCACAGCTTTCGTGTACGTGCGTGACGGTGAGGTCGTTCGTCCCGCCCTGCCATCGGTCGAGGACATCGCAGCCAGGGTTGGTGCGATCAACGCTGTGGGCAGTGGCGGTTCACAGTGAGAAGTCTGCGGTCACCGCGCAGTGATCCGAGACCGGCAGTGCGTGCACCGCCGCCGAGCGCGCGGCCACACCATCGGACAGGATGTGGTCGAACTGCACGCGCGGTTTGAACACCGGATAGGTCGCGCCGAGTTCCGCGGCGCTCCATCCCGTCACTTTCGCCGGGATCCGGCCGGGCAGGTTGAAGTCGCCTGCGAGGATCAGCGGGCGGGGGAGGTCGGCCAGCCAGGTCTTGACCCGCCGCAGTTGGCTGATGTTGAAGACTGGCACGAACGACAGATGGGCCGTGGCCACGGTCACGGGCGTCGGTAGGTCGAGCACGGCGGCAACCACCGCCCGGGGTTCGTCCGGCACCCGCAGCACTTTGGGTCGCGGGTTTCCGGGAATCAGCAACGGCATGGTGATCTTCGCCGGATCCATCAGAAGGTGGTGCCATCGGAGTACCGGAATCCGGCTGATCAGACCCACCCCGTACAGCGGTTCGCTGGTGCTGCCCTGCTGGGCGGCGTCGATGTCGGAGGGGGTACTCGGGCGGAAGCTCGCGCCCGGACCGGGGGTGCCGACCACCGTTGGGACGAACCGCCAGTGCTCGGCGCCCATGGCCCGTGCCGCTGCGGCGGTCTGGTCCACCATGCCGCTGCGCTCCTGTGCGGCGTCCACCTCTTGGATGCCCAGGACGTCCACGTCCAACTCCGCGACGCTGGCGGCCAGGGCTGCGTGGTCGCGCTCCTGCGCCCCCCCGAGCACCTTCATGCCGTGCAGGAGGTTGTAGCTGCCGATCCTCAGGGTGGTCATGGTCTCAACGGGCCTGCTCGCCGGCTTCCTCTGTCGGAACCTTGCGAACGCCGATCTTGGCGCGCATCCATTCCCGTGCGGGTTCCTCCACCCGATGCCACATCAGGTACGCCAGCCCCACGGTCGCGGCGATCAGGAACAACGTGCTGAGCAGATACAGGGGACCACTTTCGATTCCGACGGCTTTCATACCCGCGCGCCACAGGCCGTACCAGACGATGTGGACGAGGTAGAGCGAGTATGAGATGAACCCGCCCAGGACGAGCGTATGGGTGCTGAGGAACCTCGACGGCCGGCCGTTGCTCAGCGCCAGGGCTCCCAGCCACAGGACGAGGAGCGGGATGATGACGACGTATCCCCGCGGCGCCTCGTCGGGCAGCCCGTCCCATTGCAGGGCGTCGATGTTGCCCATCACCACCGCGATGACGAGGATCGCGACCGGGACGATCCACGCAAGGGCCCGAGCCGCCTTTGCCGCGGTGGGGCTGTCCTGCCACTTGCGCACTGCCAGATACGTGATGCTGCCGGCGGTGAACTCGGTGGCGATGCGGATGGTGCTGGCCCAGCCCTGGACGAGGAAGGGGTCGTCGTCGCGGGTCAGCCCGATATACAGCAGCGGGGTCAGGGCCAGGAACGCCAGACCAGCAAGGGCCCATGGCCCGAAGCGGTCGCGCAGGCGCCACAGCAGCAGCACCAAGAGGGGGAAGAACAGGTACGCCAGCCACTCCATGGACAGCGACCAGGCGGGGAAGTTCCACCCCCGCTGGGGGTCGGGGCCCCATTCCTGCACCATGAAGACCTGCTCGAGGTAGGACGGGAACGTCATCCAGTCGCGCCGACCCTCGCCGGTGACCACACCTTCGGCCAGTGCGGCCAAGCCGGCCACATTGAGCATCAGGAAGTAAACGGGGTAGACGCGCGCCAGTCGCAACCACCAGAAGTTCAGGCTGCCCGCGCGCGTCAGGCGTGGTCCGAGCCGGGTCAGGTACGTGTGCGTCAGGATGAATCCCGACAAGGCGAAGAACAGGTCGACCCCGACTGACCCCAGTCGGAGGAATTCGTGCAGGACAGGCACGAGCAACCCGCTGGCCGCCAGCGCGGGTTGATAGTGGTACAGCATGACCCAGGCGGCTGCGAGGAAACGCACGCCGGTGAGCTGCCGGATGAAATCGCCCATGCCCGCCAATCCTGACACAGGCGTTACGGTGGGCGGGTGTGGCCCACCGCCGAACCGGATCTCTTCGTACGAGACGACGTTTCACGCAATGATCCACAACTGCTCCTCGAGATGTGGAACGACCCCGTCCGCCGCACCATCGCGGTCTACAAAGGCCATGTCGACGTGCGCCCGGCCGGGGATTTCAGCATGGGCGACGCACTCCTGCTGGGCACGGTGGACGGGGTGCCGTGGTTCGCGGTGCGCACGCGCACGGACAACACGCAGGAGTTGCGGGCGGTGGCCGACAGCTTCGGTGCTCTGGAACGCTCAGCCACGCTCACGGCAGTGGCCTTGGACAACTGGCATCGGGCGCACACCCATTGCCCGCGCTGTGGAGCGACCACAGAGGCCGCCCGCGGTGGCTGGGTCAGGCGGTGCCCCGCGGACGGGTCCGAGCATTTTCCGAGGACCGATCCGGCAGTGATCGTCCTGGTGGTCGACGACCAGCAGCGGGCGTTGCTGGGACGGCGTTCCATCTGGCCCGAAGGGTGGTACTCCACGCTGGCGGGTTTCGTGGAACCCGGGGAGACTTTCGAGCAGGCGGTCGTCCGAGAGGTCCTCGAGGAGGCCGACGTGCAGGTGCCCGTCGATCGTGTCGAGTACCGCGCCACCCAGCCCTGGCCTTTCCCTTGTTCGATCATGATCGCTTTCACGGCCCGCACGCACGAGCAAGAGTCTGTGCCTGACGGACAGGAGATCGCCGAAACGATCTGGGTCAGCCGGGAGGAGTTCCAGCAGGCGGCGCAGGCGGGCAGGCTGCTGATCCCGCCCCGCATCTCGGTGGCCCACCACCTCATCACGGACTGGTTCGGCGAACCCATCCCGCACACGTGGAGCCGATGATTTCACGTCCGGTCGTGGACCGGGCTGTGTCGATGTCCCGGGTGGGTGTGAGGATCGACGAGTGGAGCCTGAGGAGATTCTGGACCCGTTGGACCCCGACCAGCGGGCCGTCGCCGTCGCCACCTCCGGACCGGTGGCGGTGCTGGCCGGTGCCGGTACGGGCAAGACGCGCGCGCTGACCCACAGAGTGGCCTACGGCGTCGCCACTGGCGTGATGGATCCCCGCCGGACGTTGGTCGTCACGTTCACGACCAGGGCAGCCGGGGAGTTCAGTCGCAGGCTGCGTGCCATGGGCGTGAACGACGTGAGGGTTCGCACGGTGCACTCCGAAGCCTTGCGGCAACTGCGCTGGATGTGGCCGCGCGCGGTCGGCGGTCAGATGCCACGAATCCAGGCCTCCAAGATCGGTCTGGTATCGGCGGCCTTGACCCGGGCTGGCATCAAACTTGACGATGCCGGCCGTCGCGACGTGACCAGCGAGATCGAGCGCGCCAAGGCGATCGGTCTCGGTCCCCAGGAGGTGGGGGCGCAAGGTGTCCTGGCCGAGCGCCTCGAGGAGGTCTACCAGGGTTACGAGGACGCCAAGGCTGCCGCCGGACTGGTCGACTTCGAGGACATCCTGCTGCTCAACGCCGGGCTGATCCGGGACAACCTTGCGGTGGCCGAACAGGTGCGGCAGTGGTGCCGCTGGCTGACCGTCGACGAGTACCAGGACGTTTCGCCCTTGCAGCAGCAGGTGCTCGAGGGATGGCTCGGCGACCGTGACGAGTTGTGCGTTGTGGGCGACCCGTCGCAGACCGTCTACACCTTCGCCGGAGCCACCAGCGAGTATTTGCTCGGCTTCGGCAACCGGTGGCCCGAGGCGACACTTCTACAACTCACCCGGTCGTACCGTTGCTCTCCGCAGATCATCGACCTTGCCAATGCGGTGCTGGCCGACGGCGATGTCCGCCAGCGCCTGCTGCTGAAGTCGCAGCGCGCCCCGGTGGCTGCGGTGAACACCCGCGTGTACGAGACCGAGCAGGCGGAGGCCGCCGGTGTCGCCGATGCCATCAAACGCCTGATCGCCAAGACACCTGCCGAGCAGATCGCCATTCTGGTCCGGATCAACTCGGCGACGGCCAGGTTCGAACGTGAGCTACAGGCCGTGGGCATCCCGTACACGGTCCGGGGCAGTGCGCGTTTCATGCAGCGCCCCGAGGTCAAGCGTGCGGTGTCCCTCTTGCGGGTCGCGGCCAAGCAGCCTGGATCCGGCGACGTCGCCGAGCGGGTGGCCGCGGCCTTGGAGCCCGTCGGCTACACCCCGACCCCGCCCCTGGGCCAAGCACAACGCGAAGAGTGGGAGTCGCTGGCCGCCCTGGTCGGCCTGGCTCGCAGTCACGACAGCCTCGAGTCCATGGTGGCCGACCTCGACGAGCGGGCCGAGAACGACGACGCCCCCGTGGCAGCTGCGGTCACCCTGGCCTCCCTTCACTCGGCCAAGGGCCTGGAGTGGGACGCGGTCTTCATGCCCGGCCTGCACGAGGGAGGGCTGCCTCTGCGCTACCAGGGAGAGATGGTCGACGTGGAGGAGGAGCGGCGACTGTTTTACGTGGGGGTCACTCGTGCCAGGGACATCCTGGAATTGTCCTACGCCCATGCCGGCTCCCGGCGCGAGAACCGGCAGCCGTCGCGGTTCCTGCCGGAGGGCCACCGGCCCCAACCCGTCGCCAAACGGGCGGCGGCAGAGGCACCTGGGTGCAGGGTCTGCGGCAAACGGCTCGCCGCCGGTCTGGAACGTGCCCGCGGGACATGCAGTTCGTGTCCCAGCGACGTCCCAGCTGAGCTGTTCGAGGATCTCCGCGGCTGGCGCAGCCGCGTCGTCGCGCAGCGCCGGGCGGCCACGGGGAAGGCGATCCCGGCCTTCCTGGTCGCGACTGACGCCGTCCTGGTGGGGATCGCCAGGGCCCGGCCGGCCGACCGGAAGGCGCTGGCGTCGGTCAAGGGGATCCACAAGTCCGTCGTCGCCGAGCATGCCGACGAACTGCTGGACATTGTGGCCAGAAACCCGGTTGCCCAGCCAGGCTGAAGCACGTACCCTGACCGAGGACGTTCTCGAGAGGAGGCAGCGATGGTCAAGAACACATTCTTCGTGGCGGCCTTCGCGGCTGCCGATCGTGCGGTGCGTCCCGGGTAGATTCCGATTTCCAGATCTTCAGGCCGCGGCGCACATGCCGCGGCCTTTTTGTTCGTTCGATTGGAGGTGAGAAATGACTGTCGGCATTCCCTGTGCGACCGGTCCAGCGGACCTGTGGTTCTCAGACGTCGCCGACGAGATCGACCGTGCCCGCGCGCTGTGCGTGGGCTGTCCGATGCGGCGCGAGTGCTTGCGGGGGGCGTTGGAACGCGCCGAGACCTGTGGGGTGTGGGGAGGGGAGTTGTTCCTCGCCGGCTTGCCGGTGCCCTCCCCGAAGCGCAACGGCCGACCGCCCAAGAACGCGGCGGTGCTCGATGCGCAGTTGCAGATCCAGATGCGACACAGGATCGATGCGGTGCTGACATCCGTCTGACCGGACGAATTCGCGGCGGCGCCCCGAATAGCGAACGGTGCTCGCGCTGATCCGGGTACGAGCGGGGCACAGCGTATCGTTGGCCGCTTACGAGGGAGCATCCGAACAGAGGGCCGCACAATGCACATCGATCATGAAGCGGCCCAGCCCCTCGCGCGCTCGAGGAGATCTCGCTGGCTAAGTGTCGTGGGTGCGGCTGTCGCGGTGTCCTTGACGATTCCGTTGGCAGCCGCGCCGCCGGCCTCCGCCCAGCCGGCTGCGGTATCGGCCCAGGTTTCCCCCGTACTGGCAACGGATGCCCAGATGTCCGGACTTCCCCCGGAAGCCGGTCCCATCGCCAAGTGGCTCGCGGAGAAGATCGCCGGTGCCGCAGCTGGCAAGGCGGCAAGTTGGGTCATGGACGCCATCGGCTTCAGCGATCTGTTTCCCAACCCCACGCTGGACAAGCTCAACGAGATCAGCCAGAAACTCGACCAGATCTCCCAACAGATCACACAGGTCCAAGCCAGTGTGGACTCCCTGACCGCGGACGTGGCCCAAGGAGAGTTGTCCGCCCAGTTGCGCGACTTGCGCACCCATGGCAACCAGATCCGCGACCTGTACGACAACGTCTTCCAGCCAGTGGTCGACGCGGCCACCGAACTGGCCCAGGCTCGCGAAGCCAAACAGGACACCACCGACGCTGAGAAGAAGCTGGCCGCCGCGCGAACGCGTTTCATCTCCCTGTACGACGCGAACAACGCGGTGTACGGACCGCTGGCCAACAACGTCCACGATTTCCTCGTCCCCAGCGAAGCGACCTCGGTGCTTAAGGCCAAAGGTCGGGTCCTGATGAGTACGAACCGCTATCTCACATCGGCACAGTCGCAGGAGTTGCTTTCCCTGTACGAGGCGTTGGCCGACATCGAGGCGTTCGCGGTGTGGATCCAGGTCGAGCGGTATGTCAGCGAGAATCGCAAGACCGCCCAGAGCATCGTGGACAAGTACCAGGGTTGGCGCAAGGCTGAACAGCGCAACCTTCCGGATCCGATCCCGGACGATGTCGTCATCGACGTCGGTGCGCCGCAGTCGGACCGGAAGACGACGAACGGCAAACTCATGTGGTTGCCGGCCGAGCGCAGCGGCCAGGTTTCGGGCACGCCAGGCTCCCCATATGGCGTGGACGGCACCGTGGCAGCCATGAACAAGGCCAAGACCTTGACGTACGGCGATTGGCAACTGCCCTCACAGGCCGACCTGACCGGGCTCTATGCAGGGCCTGGTGGATTCGACCCGAAGACGTCCAAGACGCTGACCGGTTTCCTGCGCGGATTGAACTCCAAGAGCGCGCGGTGGCAATGGATCAAGGACGACACCTGGGACCATATCTTCTCCGGGACCCTGACAAACCAGCCCATGGAGTGCTATCGGTTGATCATCTTCGCTCACGTGAACCGGTACTACGGAAAATATCCGACCTATTCCGCGGTCTCCGGCAAGAACGCAGCATGGAGGTTGTATCCGGCGCTTCCGGCAAGCGTTCACCACAACGAGTACGCGACCACCGCCATTTCCAAGCAGGACTGCGATTTCATGGCAGACCGGGCGTTTCGCAATCGTGCGAATGACGGCGGTGTGATCGCTTCCAGAACGGTCACCCCCACGCCGCAGGACTTCATGGCCCAAGGTGCCGCGCTGCCAGTGATCAAGGCCGTGCAACGGCGCAGCAAGATCCGGGTGAAGGTCAACCATTACCTGAAGGGAAGCCGTTCCTGGAAGTTCCAGGTCCACAAGGTCCGCCCAAAGGCCAAGCGGCAGGGCTCAGGAGCGAAGAAGTGGCGCAAGTTGGGGACGTTCAGAGCGACCTCCAAGAAGCGGATCGTCAATCTTCCGCAGGGTCGCTACCGCGTGGTGGTCAAAGACAAGTACGGCCTGATCGGCGGAACCAGTCCCACGGTGCGACTGCGCCGGTAGTTGGCGGAGGTTCGCGCACATCGGCTGCGACCGTTGTGTCAAAGGGTCGGTTTACGGTGTGAATACGTGCCGGGGGGATGTCGTAGGTCCGGTTTACGGTGTGATCGATAGCTGGTAGTTCCTGGTTGTTCGTGGTTGTTCGCTCGTGACGTCGCGGTGGGGCATCGGGCCTTGCCGATTCGACATTCAAGAATCGTGTGGCGATCGGGGGTGCGCTATGGCTGGTTCTTCGTCGTCGTTTTTTGATGTGTCGCGGGCGGCGCACCGCCGGGCCCGGATCCGCGGGTGCTTGCCGACGACCGCCCCGGCCGGGTTCGACCAGATCAACGACGATATTGATGCGCTGCCGGATCCGGACCTGCTGTGTGCGGAGGAACGCGCCGCCGCCCTGGCGGTCACCGCCCGGCTGCGTAACCGCCTGGAGGCGTATCTGACCGGTCTGGCCGGCGCCGCCGATGTCGCCGGGGATTCCCGGGTGCTGGGCGCCGGGACCACCGGCACGCTGGTGGCGACCGCCACCAACGCCCCGGTCGCGGTCGGGTCGGGGATGGTGAACACCGCCCAGCAGTTACACGACCTGCCGGTAGTGGCCGAGGCGTGGGCCGCGGGTGCCATTTCGGGGTTGCATGTCCATCAGATCCTGGCCGCGGCCCCGCACATCGACGACTTCCCCGCCGCGGAACCGGCGGTGGTCGCCCTGGCCAAACTCACCGACGCCTGCGAGGTGCGCCGGGTGTTACAGACCGTGGCCGACGCCCACAACCCGACCCACCTGGACCTGACCGATCGAGCAGCAACGCGCCAAACGCAGCCTGCGGCTGTCCGCGCGGGCCAACGGGATGTGGGCGATCACCGGGCTGCTCGACGAGGTCGACGGGGCGATCCTGGCCGAAACCCTGGCCGCGTTCACCCGCCCGCCGGACACCCACGACACCACCACCCCGGCCCAGCGCCGCGCCGACGCCCTGGCCGACATGGCCACCGCCGCGGCGGCCAACCACCGGCCCGCTGGGAGTGTCCGCAGTGACCATCCTGGTCGACCTGGAGAACCTGCCCGCCGGGGCGGGGGCGACCCTGACCGACGGCACCCCGCTGGGGGCTGACAGCTTCGATCTGTTGTCATGTGCCGCGGCGTGCACCGTGATCTTCGGGCTGAACGTCAAAGGCAGCTTCGTGCCGCTGGCGCTGGGACGCACCAGACGCCGGGCCTCCGCCGCGCAATGGGCCGCGCTGATCGCCAGAGACCGCGGCTGCATCCGCTGCGGACGGGCATCCCGGTACTGCCAGGCCCACCACATCCACCACTGGAAAAACGGCGGCCGCACCGACCTGTCAAACCTCGCCCTGCTTTGTTCGCGATGCCATCACGACCTACACCTGGGCCGCTACACCATCACCATGGACACCCACACCATCCCCGTCATCACCCACACCCGCGGACCACCCTGAAGTCGACGGGAAGGCGTGGCTAGACCACGAACCCGGGAACCCAGCGCTCGATTTCGGATCGTGAAGCGACGTTGGCGTCGAGTTGGCACAGCACGCCGACTGAACCGAGCCACACGCGGTGGATGAGCAGATAGTTGGGTGGCAGGTTCAGTTTGAAGCCGATCGTGAACTCCTCGCTGCGCGGATCCTTCATCCGCATGAATTCGCCGCGCAGCCACTCCCGGGTGTAATGGAACGTCTCGTACCGGGCGGGTTCGACCAAGGGAGTGAGGTAGTCGAGCAATGCCTGCGCGTCGAGGGTGATGTTGGGCTTGATGAAACCTTCCTCGCGCAGGCCTTCCAGGACGCCGCCGGCATCCTCGAGCATCGCGATCCGAAGCAATTGACCCATGGCCGACGGGAGCCCATCGGGTAGATGCGCGACCGCGCCGAAGTCCAGGACGGCCAGTTTGCCGTCCTCGGTTATCCGGTAGTTGCCCGGGTGAGGATCTGCGTGCAGGAGGTGGGCACGTGCAGGTCCGGCAAGCAGGAACCGGTTGTAGAGGGTTCCATAACGATCGCGCTCCTCGCGGGTTCCGTCGGCGATGATGTGCGACAGTCCGATGCCATCCACCCATTCGCTGACCAGGACCAACGGAGCGGCAGCGAGGATGTGGGGAATCCGGAAATCTGGGTCGCCCTCGAACGCAACCGCGAACGCTCGCTGTGACTCGGACTCGCGCAGGTAGTCCAGTTCCTCGGCGACCCGTGCCTTCAACTCGTCGAGCAACGGTTTGATGTCCATCCCGGGGACCATGCCGGCGAACATTCGTCCCATGCGAGACACCTGGTTCAGGTCGGCCATGAGTGCCTTGCCCGCACCCGGGTACTGGATCTTGACCGCCACCTCACGGCCGTCCCGGTACACCGCCTTGTGCACCTGGCCGATCGACGCGGCAGCAGCCGGATCGTCGTCGAACTCGCTGAAGCGCTCACGCCAGTCGGAGCCCAACTGGTCGGCGAGGACATCGTGCACGGTTTGGGCGGGCATTGGTGGTGCCGCATCTTGCAGGCGTGTCAGCGTGGCGCGATAGGGGCCCGCCACCTCCTCGGGGAGGGCGGCTTCGAAGACGCTCAGAGCCTGGCCGAACTTCATAGCCCCGCCCTTGAGTTCGCCGAGCACCCGGAACATCTGTTCGGCCGTACGCATCTGAATCTCGGTCGCGACCGCCTCGGCGGGTTTCCCACCGATGCGTTTTCCTACCCCCAACGCCGTGCGACCTGCGTAGCCGAGGGGCAGTGAGGCCATGCGCGCGGTGCGAGCGACAGCTCGCTTGGGTATCGCGCCGGGATCGTTGGCCATACCTGTGATTCTGCCCCGCATCCGTGGTGAGCACCACCGGCCGATAGCACAGCCGCCCTGTGGAGCGCGGCAACGATCCACAGGACCCCTGCGCGATCATCGCGGTCATGAATCCGAAACTGGTCGGGAATCCGCTGGTCGCGTGGCGTGAGGAGACCGTGTTGCAGATCGGCTGGGGTCTACATGCGGTGAGTCTCGAGGATGCCCCCGCCACCTTTCCCGGGTGGCTACGGGCGATCGATGGCCGCAGTTCGCGTCGATCCCTGATCGAGGCCGCGGGGCGTGCTGGCATACCGCGGGCGCGGGCCGCCAGCACACTGGACCGGTTGAAGAGTGCGGGGCTGGTCGAACTGGTCGAGCCCCGCGTCACCATGCGGATCCATCCCTGCGGGCTCTTGGAGGAACCGTTGGCGAAGGCGCTGGAAGCCGCGGGGGCGGAAATCGATCCTGGCGCGGAGGTCGTGGTGTTCCCGCAGGGGCAACTGCCGTCTCTGCTGGGGGCTCCCGACCCGGTTCGCAGACTTGTCCCGGTGTGGTTCGAAGCCCGAGCCGTGCATGTTGGGCCGGTTCTGGACAACACCCGGGGTCCGTGCCCCCGATGCATCGACCGGGCTTGGTCGCAGATGGATCCGGCGTGGACGACGCTGGTCGCACAGGCCACGTCCGTGCCGACGTGGTCGGACAGCGCGCAACTGGTCCAGGCCGCCGGGGCGATCATCCTGATCGCCGAAGACCCGACGACGGTCGGGCTCGAGATGATCTATGACCCGATGAAGCCGGGTCCGATGTGGAGGGTGTGGTCGGTGAATGATCAGTGCGACTGCCGCCTGCCGCAGGTCCGGGAGCAACCACACGGCGGCGGATCGGGGCTTCCGCTCCAAACAACAACGGGCCCCAGTCGTACTGGGACCCGCCGCTGAATGGCTGTGGTGCTGCCTCAGGTGGCCTTGCCGAGAATCCGGGTCACCGTGGTGCCGCACACCGGGCACTTGCCCTTGGCAATGCGACGGCCGTTGGTCTCGTGGACCTCACCGTTCAGCGGCCGCTTCTCCTTGCACTTCACGCAGTAGCCTTCGCCCTCGTACGTCTCCATGTTCTGCTCCCTCTCGCCCCACTGTGCGCGAGGCCTGTGTCCTTGTGTAGCCGAAATGCTACGTGGCTAGGGTGCGCGTATGACACTCACCCCACCCCTTGCGGGCCTGACCGCCGCAGACGATCACCTCGTCGTCCGATGGCACGAGCCGGGGATCGCGCACGTGGTGCTCTCGAATCCCGACCAGCGCAACGCCATGTCCGCGCCGATGACCCGGGCGTGGTCCACGGCGATGTCCGAACTGGCCGAACTCCCAGCCCTGCGGGCGGTACTGGTGTCGGGGCAGGGCAAGGCCTTCTGTGCCGGCGGCGATCTGGGCTGGCTGGCCGAGGGCGGGTCGGAAGGTATCGCCGTGTTGAGCCGCAGAATGGATGACTTCTACGCGCAATGGTTGAGCGTGACCGCGTTGACCGTGCCCACCATCGCTTATCTCGACGGCCCAGCGGTCGGTGCTGGAGCCGCCGTCGCGCTCGCCTGTGACATCCGTTGGGCCGGTCCTCGCGCTCGCTTCTCCGTGCCCTTCACCCGGCTCGGTCTGCATGCGGGGATGGGCACGACCTACCTGTTGCCTCACGCGGTCGGACCGGCGATGGCGCGCGATTTGCTGCTCACCAGTAGGACCCTGGACGCCGATGAGATGCTCGCGTGTGGTCTGGTCACCAGGCACGTTGACCCTGACCAAGTGCTGGGCGACGTGGAGCGGATCGCGGCCAACGCGCCCATCGCCACCCGGTTCACGAAGCGGGGGTTGACCCCGCGCGCGCCGCAGAGCCTGGCTGAAGCCCTGCGCTGGGAGGGTCTTGCGCAGCCGGCGACGATGACCACCGAAGACGTGCAGGAGGGTCTGGCCGCAGCGCGAGAGCGACGATCGCCGGTGTTCCAGGATCGCTGATCGTCAGGATGGCGGTCGATCCCTCCAGTCTGAGATGCGCCGGTTCAGTCGCCGGACTTGGCGTCGTCCGGCCAGGCTTCCAGGATCGCGACCAGGACGGCGACAGCCGCGGGTATGAGGAACGCGGGATCGCTCAGGACATCGAAGACCGCGCGTCTGTCGCGGACTCCTCAGTGACCGCCATGATGATCGCTCGGACTCGCGCAAGCGCGTTCGCGATCACAGCAGGACGCACGAGCCGAGCCTGCAGGGACGAGTCACTAGCAGCCGTCTGTCTGGTCGCCCTGGATATCGCGCTGGAACGTTGGCAGCGGGATGAGGGGGAGAGCCATTGTCCGCCGTGATCAACCGCAGCCTCGATTCGGCATTCAGATCCGCGTGATTCCAGCTGGCTGGGCCTTGAGCCGGACATAGAGCGAGGCCCCCGTGTGTTCGGCTTCCCGCCTTCCCCTGCGGTCCGCTTCCCTCTCGGGGGCCTCGTTCACGACTGACGTTATGGACCCTGCGCAGGTCGCGTCCAGGGGAATCCCGGTCGAGGTTTCCACCGCTGTGGAACAACCTGTGGATAGTCGGGGGACGGCCTGTCAATGCCGCTGGGGGAAGCTGGGGACAAGTCCGCAACCGCTGCGAACGTGTCGCCGTGACCCGCCGTGTGACCTGCACAAATGGTTATGCACCGGCTGTTGACAACGATTTGTTGATAGCTCAGTCGCCGAGTTCCCCGGTCGCTTCGAGCCAGGACGTGGGATCTGTCAGATCCTCGGCGGTCGGGATCAGGTCGGGGTGGCGCCAGACGCCATCGCGGCCTTCGATACCGCGCGACTCACGCAACTGGGTCCATAGCGCCGAGGCCTCGCGCAGGGCGCGCGGTCGCAACTCCAGGCCGATCAGGGTCGCGAACGTCTTCTCCGCCGGTCCGCCCGAGGCGCGACGCCGGCGCATCGTCTCACCGAGGCGCTGCGCCGAGGGCATGCGACCGTCGATGGCTGCGGCCACGACGTCCTGCACCCAGCCCTCGATGAGGGCCAGCAGCGTCTCCAGGCGGGACAGGGCCTGCTTCTGCTCCTCTGTCTGAGCCGGCTCGAACACCCCGGACGACATCACTTCCTGCATGGCCTGGGGATCGTTCGGATTGATCCCCTGCAGCGCGTCCTGGATCTTGTCGGTGTCCACCGAGATCCCCGAGGCGTAGGCGCGAACTGCGGTCTCGACAGCGGTCCGCAGCCAGGGCACGTGGGCGTAGAGCCGCTGGTGTGCCGCCTCCCGCAGCGCCAGAAACAGGTACAGGTCTCCCAACTCCACGTCCAGATCGGCGCCGAAGACCTTGACGTTCTCGCTGACCAGTGCCGGCCTGCCGTCGCTGGTCAGGGGGATCGTCACGTCGCTGGCGCCGAGGACGTCGTCGGCCAGTGTGGCAAGCCCGTTGCCCACCTGGGCGCCGAACATGGCCGCGCCCATGCGTTTGGCCATGTTCATCAACGGGCCGGCGAGTTCGTTCAGGTCGGGCATACCCGCGGGCATGTTCTCCTGCAGGCCGGGAATCCCGAGGTCCTCCAGGTTGACCTGTCCAATGTCGGGCATGGTGGTCAGGGTCTGCTGAACGCCCTCGGCGATGGGCTCGATGATCTGCTGCCATGCCGGCCAGGTGGCTTCGAGCCACTCGCTACGACTCCAGGTGGCCGGGGCGGTCGAGCCACCTGCGGGGAACAGCGTCGCGGCGTCCAGCCACACCTGCGCGAGGTCGAACGCCTCGCCGATGCGCCGGACGTCGTTGTCATTGACCGACGGGTCGCCCTTCTGGCTGATGGACTGCCGGGCGAGGTTGTGCGCCAGATCCCAGTCGACCGGTCCGCTGACCTCGTTGCCGCCGCTTTGCAGCATCGCGCCGAGTTGCTGCAGCATGGCGCCGAGTTGCGACATGTCGAATCCGCCCGGGCCCTGGTTCGGGTCGTTCTGGTCGCCCGGGTCGCCCGAGAAGCCGAAGGGAAGGTTGCCGCTCATCAGTTCCGCCTGTTCGTGTCTACACTGCGCCAGTCCTAGGCTACGACGATCCGGACGCGGGGCCCCACCGAGCGCGTTACGCCCTCGGTGGAACATCCCTTCCGCGACGTCGTCATGGCGTACCCGTCGCGGCGCGTACGCTGTGGGCATGTCCGTGCTCCTGTGGTGGGTGCCTGCCCTGATCGTGGTCGGTATCGCCTGGTGGAGACTGCGTCCGGCGGTACGCCCAGTACGTGAGAAGGACCTCGCCAGACTGCAGCGGGTCCTGCGGGGTGATCGGTGAGGCGCTGGGTCGACACGCCCCGCAAGCGCGTCATCGTGGTGGCCCTGGTGTCCTGGCTGCTGGTCCTGACAGCGATGGAGTTCATCCGTGTCCCGTACGTTCGTCTTTCGCCGGGACCGTTGTTCAACGTTCTGGCCGAGTCCGACGGGAAGCCGATCATCGCGATCGACGGCGCTGAAGTGTTCCCGGTGAACGGGCAGCTGGAGATGACGACCGTGTCGGAGCGCGGGGGTCCCTATGGCGATCTGACACTGTTCGAAGCCTTCACCGGATGGCTGGACCGGTCGGTCGCCGTGGTCCCCACATCCCTGCTCTACCCCCCGGACACCAGCGGCGATGCGGCCCGGCAGGCCGGCTCCGACCAGTTCAGCGACTCCCAGGAGCAGGCGCGGATCGCCGCCCTGCGAGAGGTGGGCGAGCCCGTCGAAACCCGTCCCGTGATCCTGGAGGTGTCGCCGGATTCGCCGGCCGAGGGGATCCTCGAGCACGGCGACGTCGTACTGGCAGCGCAAGGGCGTGCGGTGCGAAGCCCGCAACGTCTGGCGAGGATCATCGCCCGGGCGGGGCCGGATGCGGATGTGGTTCTTGATGTCCGCCGCGGCGACGAAGACCGTTCGGTGACGGTGGTCACCGCCCCCAACCCCGACGATCCGCAGAAGGGTTTCCTCGGGGTCACCCTCGGGATCGTGGCCGACTCGCCGGTGACCGTCGACTTCAACCTCGATGACGTCGGGGGCCCGAGTGCGGGGTTGATCTTCTCGCTCGGGATCGTCGACAAACTGACGCCCGGTGACCTGGTGGACGGACGCAAAGTGGCGGGGACCGGCACCATGGACTTCGACGGCCGGGTCGGTCCGATCGGCGGGATCGCGCAGAAGTTGGCCGCTGCCCACGACGACGGGGTGACCCTGTTCCTCGCGCCGAAGGACAACTGCGACGAGGTGATCAGTGCGTCCCCGGCCGGTCTCGAGGTGGCCGCCGTGGAGTCACTCGCTGAGGCCCGTCAGGTACTCGAGGGAGAAATCGAGCCTCCTGCCTGCCCGGTCAGCTAGGCAAGGGCGGGGCGCGTCACCGACAGCCTGTGCGACGCTGGTGCGCGGATCGCGCAGAGGTTGTGGTGGCGCGAGGGTTCGCTCACCGACACTGCAGGTTTCCCCAGCCTCCTTTCCCCAGCCTCCCCGGCAGAACCCAGCGCTCAAGAGAGTGGGAACTAGGGCGGCGCTGCCTTACCCGCGCGCAGCAGGAGTCGCCTTACGCACCAGGGCTGACGTCATGGTCGGCGGCTACCCGCCCTGCAGGGTGTCCCACACGGCCCGCTCGAGCCGGGGCATGAGCGAGGGTCCGACGGCCACCGCCTGCTCGGAGTCGTGGGCGCGGTAGCGGATCGCGGTGCCGACCTCCTGGTTGCGCAGGGCCGCGACCGTGACGCGCACGTCATGATCGGGTTCCAGGACCCGCTGCACGCTGACGGCGGCCCCGCTCACGTCCTCCGGCCACGTGATCCGGGCCAGGTCACCGATCAGGTCCTCGCCGTCGCTGTCCCAGGCCTGCTCCACCAGTGAGACGCCCTCCTGCTCGACGACCAGTGCGAACAGACGGGGTGGTTGCGCCCATCCGTCGCGTGCGACGTGCCGGTCGAGGTCGCGGATGACGGTTTCGAGGTGCGCGGTCGGGTGCATGTCACCATCGTCTCGTAGTCTGATGGAGTGACGTTCGATACCGCCACGAAACCCACCGCGAACCGTGGGCCAAAAGGTCGCGTCCTGGCGCTGACCCTTGCGGTCCTCGCCGGTCTGCTCGTCGTGTTCCTCATCTTCACGTCGATCTACACCGATTTGTTGTGGTTCCGTTCGGTGGATTTCACCAGCGTGTTCACGACCGTGATCGGGGTGCGATCCCTGTTGTTCGTGGCGTTCGGTCTGCTGATGGGCCTGATCGTCGGGGTCGGCATGTACATCGCCTACCGCACGCGGCCGGACTACGATCCCCGGCTGTCGGCCAGCATGGAGGGCTACCGCCAGAGCATCGAACCGATCCGCAAGTGGCTGCTGCTCGGAATCGCCGGCTTCCTCGGAACTCTGGCCGGCCTGTCGGCCACCGCCGAGTGGAGCCGCTGGATGCTGTTCCGCAACGGCGGCACCTTCGGCACGCAGGACCCGCAGTTCGGCATGGACATCGGCTTCTTCGTCTTCAAACTGCCGTTCCTGCGCTATCTGACCGGATTCGGCTTCATGGCTTTGTTCCTGACGCTGTTGCTGGTCGTGTCCGTGCACTACTTGTACGGCGGGGTGCGCCTGCAGAACGGCGTGCAGGCCTCGGAGGCCGCGCAGGTGCAGATCTCCCTGCTGCTGGGCCTGATCTGCCTGCTGAAGGCCGTCGCCTACTGGCTGGACCGCTTCGCGCTGTCGCTGAAGCAGGAGGACTTCGTCGAGGGCTTCACCGGGCTCAAGTATCGCGACGTCGAAGCGGTGCTGCCGGCGAAGACCATCCTGACGTTCATCGCCCTGGTCTGCGCCGTGCTGTTCTTCCTGAACATCTTCCGCCGGACGTGGACGCTGCCGCTGGTCGGCCTGGGCCTGCTCGCGGTCAGTGCGCTGGTCATCGGCGGCATCTACCCGGCGATCGTGCAGCAGTTCCAGGTGCGGCCCAACGAGCCCGGCAAGGAGGCGCCGTACATCAGCCGCAACATCCAGGCCACCCGTGATGCCTACAACCTGTCGAATGTGCAAAGCGACGAGTACTCCGCGGTGGCCCAGCCGAACGAGGAGTCCTTGGCCGCCGACAAGGGGACGCTGGACAACATCCGGCTGCTGGATCCGGCCATCGTGTCGCCAACGTTCCGCCAGTTGCAGCAGATCCGTACGTTCTACTCCTTCCCCGACACCTTGGATGTTGACCGCTATCAGTTGCCCAACGGGCGCAGCGGTGCGATCGTCTCGACCCGCGAGGTCGACCTCGCGGCGGTTCCGCCGGCGCAGCGCAACTGGGCCAACGACACCCTCGTCTACACCCACGGGTACGGCCTGGTGGCGGCCTATGACAACCGCGCGAACGCCGAGGGGGAGCCGGAGTTCTTCGCCAAGGACATCCCGCCGGTGGGGGAGTTGGAGATCGAGCAGCCCCGGGTGTACTTCGGCGAGAAGTCCCCGACGTACTCGATCGTGGGCGGCCCCGGTGATCCGCGGGAACTGGACTTCCCCGACGACACCAGTCCGACTGGCCAGCGCAACAACACCTACACCGGCATCGGCGGCGTCGACGTGGGTACGCCACTGAACCGCATGATGTACGCGGCCAAGTTCTCCGAGCCCAATATTCTGCTGTCCAGCCAGATCGGCTCCGGCTCGAAGATCCTCTACGACAGGGACCCCCTGACCCGGGTGCGCAGCGTCGCCCCGTGGATGCGGGTGGACGCCGATCCGTACCCCGCGGTGGTCAATGGCCGGATCGTTTGGCTGGTCGACGGCTACACGACCAGCGACTCGTATCCCTACTCGGCGCGCCTGCGGTGGTCCGACGCGATCAGCGACTCGCTGACCGTGCGACGCGGCGTGAACGTCGATCAGGACTTCGTCAACTACGTCCGCAACAGTGTGAAGGCCGTGGTCGACGCCTACGACGGCACCGTGAAGTTGTATGCGTGGGACTCCTCGGACCCGATCCTGCAGGCCTGGGAGAAGGCGTTCCCCGACACCGTTCAGCCGGCCAGTGAGATGCCGGCCGAGTTGCAGGCGCACGTGCGCTACCCGGAGGACATCTTCAAGACCCAGCGCCTGGTGTACAGCCGCTACCACGTCACCGATCCGGCTTCGTTCTACTCCGGTCAGGACTTCTGGTACGTCCCGACCGATCCGACGCAGCAGGCCGCCGGCAAGCCGCAACCGCCGTACTACCTGACGCTGCGGATGCCCGACCAGGTGTCCCAGGAGTTCGCGCTGACCACGACCTTCTCGCCGGTCAGACGCCAAACCCTCGCCGCGTTCATGAGTGCCAGTTCCGAACCAGGGCCGGGCTACGGCAAGTTACGTGTGCTGCAGTTACCGCGCAACAGCGTGATCCCGGGACCGCTACAGGTGCAGAACACCTTCGAATCCGACCCAGAAGTGGCCACGCAGTTGTCGTTGCTGCGGCGTGGTGGATCCGAAGTGGTGTTGGGCAACCTGCTCTCCCTGCCGGTTGCGGACGGGTTCCTTTATGTGGAGCCGGTATACGTGCGGGCGGCCCAGGACGGGTACCCGCTGCTGCGGCGGGTGCTGGTGTCCTTCGGCCAGGAGGTCGCCTTCGAGCGCAACCTGGAAGAGGCGCTGGCAAAGGTGCTCGGGGCGACGGTCTCCGAGCAGGAGAACCAGAACAACAAGGGCGGCAAGAATCAGACCACGCCGGCCCAGGATCTGACGCGGGCTCTGGCTGACGCCGACGCAGCTCTGCGAGCCTCTGAGCGCGCCCTGCGCGATGGTGACTTCACGGCGTACGGCAAGGCGCAGGATGACCTGCAAGACGCCATCGACCGGGCGATCGACGCGCAACGCCGGATTGCGCGTTCCGACACGGGCAACGAGGTCGAGCCTTTGCCGGAGGCCTCGCCGACGCCGGAGGAGTCCCCGGCGCCGGACGCTCCGTTGGACGCCGGAACCCCGGCTCCTGAGCCGACAGCAGCGCCGGCGGTCGACGCTCAGCCTGCGGCGTAGGAGCCTCTGTCGCGCGTGGATGGCGCCGGGGGCAGGTCGAGACCGGGGGTTGATCGTTCGGGTTGTGTCGCGTGACGGTCATGCTTGCCGGTCCGGGATGGCTCAACGTCCGCATCGCCGCAGTCATCACCGCCTGCTTCGAAGTGCCGGGGCTCTGGCGCACTGCAGGGAATAGTTGTATTCTCAACCATGTTGTACCGGCTGTAAGGAGGCCACCATGCCCGCGATTCATGTCGACGACCTGACGGTGTTGCCCCGCGTTGCGACGTCCGCAACACAGCCCCGAGAGGTCATGTCCATCACCACCGCTCCCCGTGGTTTCGAAGGCGAGGGGTTCCCCGTCCGGCGGGCATTCGCCGGCGTTCCGCTGGAATGGACCGATCCGTTCATCCACATGGACCAGATGGGTGAGGTCGAGTACGCAGCCGGCGAGCCGAAAGGCACCCCCTGGCACCCTCACCGCGGATTCGAAACCGTCACCTACATCATGGACGGAACGTTCGAGCACGCCGATTCCCACGGTGGCGGTGGTCTGATCACCAACGGCGACACCCAATGGATGACGGCGGGCTCGGGCCTGCTGCACATCGAGCGTCCGCCGGAGGACCTCGTGGCATCGGGAGGACTGTTCCACGGCGTGCAGTTGTGGGTCAATCTGCCGCGCACGCAGAAGCTGGCCACCCCTCGCTACCAGGACCTGCGCGCCAGCCAGGTCGGTCTGGCGACGACGTCGGATGCAGGTGCCCTGATCCGGGTGATCGCCGGTGACGTGGGCGGTGTCGCCGGGCCCGGTTCCACGACCACGCCGATTTCGATGGCACATGTCTCCGTGTCGAAGGGGGCGCAGGTGAATCTGCCGTGGCGTCCCGACTTCAACGCGCTGCTGTACGTCCTCGCGGGCCGTGGAAACGTGAACGGCACCCCGATCCGCGACGGTCAACTCGCGGTCTTCGGTCCCGGCGGCGAGATCCGGTTCGGCGCGGATGTCACGCAGGACTCCCGCACCCACGAGATGGAGGTCCTGCTGCTCGGCGGGGCACCGATCCAGGAGCCGATCGCGTGGATGGGCCCGTTCGTCATGAACACCAAGGCCGAGGTCGTGCAGGCGTTCGAGGACTACCAGGCCGGTCGGCTGGGAACCATCCCGGCCCACGAGGGGCTGGGTGGCACGTCGGGGCAGTAGCCGCGGAACTAGGCGCGGCTGGCCTCGAGTCGCTCAGCCTCCCGCACGGCCCAATTCACCAGCCGGATGGCGTTCTTCTCGACCACCGCGGGCAACAAGCGGTGGATCCACCAGGCCATGCGCGCACGGCGAGGCGCCACGATGTAGGACCTGTTGGCGGCGATCCCCGCCACCAGTTCGGCGGCGAGATCCTCGACCGGGTAGATCTCGCCGGCAGCCTTCATGAGCAGATCCCGGGCGGAGAACGCGTCGTTGGGAGGAAGGTCCTCGGGCCCCTTGCTGTCCAGGATGGGTGTCTCCGTCGGACCTGGGCACAGGGCGGTGACCCGGATACCGTGGCGGGCTGCTTCAGGTCGCAAACTCAGGGACAGTCCGACCACTGCGTGCTTGGTCATGGCGTAGGGCGCGAGCATGGGGCTGGGGACCAGTCCCGCCAGCGACGCTGTGTTCACGATGTGCCCGTCGCCCTGGCGGATCATGTGCGGGTACGCCGCGCGGATGCCGTTGACGACGCCCATGATGTTCACGTCGACGATCCGCTGCCAATGCTCGGCGGTGAGATCTTCGATCGGCCCCCCGACGCCGATGCCGGCGTTGTTGAAGATCAGGTCGATGCGTCCATGGTCGGCCACCACCCGGTCGACGAGGGCAGCGAACGCTCTCCCGTCGCGCACGTCCAAGGCGGCCGATTCCGCCTTGCCGCCGGACGCCACGATCGCGGCCGCCACGTTGTCCGCGGCCTCGGCGTTGATGTCGGCCAGGATGACCGTGTCCCCGTTTTGCGCCATGAGGGTGCCGGTCGCCGCGCCGATGCCCGAGCCGCCGCCGGTGATGAGTGCAATCGCCATACCCCCACCGTAAGCCGAATCCTCGCCTGCCGTGAGGATCCCGGCGCAGACTAGCCTGCAGGCCATGGACTCCTTCGAGGTGAACCGACGCAACTGGGACGAGCGAGTCGGGTTGCACGCCGCTTCCCCGGACTACGGACTGAGCCGGTTCCGGGAGGATCCTGGCTTCATCAGCGACGTGGTGCGTTTCGATGTTCCTCGGCTCGGGGACATCCGCGGCAAGCGTGGGGTGCATCTGCAATGCCACATCGGCACGGACACCGTCTCGTTGGCAAGACTGGGTGCACGGATGACGGGACTGGACTTCTCGCAGCCGGCCTTGGACGTCGCGCGCACGCTCGCGCGTGATCTGGGCCAGGACACCGGCTTCGTGCACAGCGATGTGTACGGGGCACCCGAGGTGCTCGGACGCAACGGATTCGATCTCGTATTCACCGGGATCGGGGCATTGTGCTGGCTACCTGACGTCGACCGATGGGCGCAGGTGGTCGCGGATCTGCTGGTCGAGGGTGGACGGCTGTTCCTGCGTGAGGGACACCCCGTGCTCTGGTCGCTGGACTATGAGCAGACCGATCGGCTGGTCATCGACTACCCCTACTTCCAGACCGACGAGCCCTTGGTGGAAACCGTGGAGCAGACCTATGTCGCCGCAGCGTCGCCACTGACGAACTCGACGACCCACAGTTGGAACCATGGGCTCGGCGAGATCGTCACGGCGTTGCTGGATCGCGGAATGACCATCACGCAGTTGGTGGAGCACGCCAGCGTTCCGTGGGATGCGATGCCCGAACAGATGGTCAAATCGGGCGCGGAGTGGGTTCTGGCCGAACGTCCGGAGCGTCTCCCGCTGAGCTACACGCTGCAGGCGGTCAAGACCGGTTAGACGTTCTGCCCCTCGGCCACCAGATCAGCCCACTGTGGATGCTTGCGGATGTATCCGCGCACGTAGGCGCAGTCCGGCACGACCTGTTCGTCGTTTGCGCGAACGTCGGCGAGTGCTGCGTCGACGAGTGTGGCCGCCAGGCCCTGCCCGCTGTGATCGTCGGAGACCGCCGTGTGCGTCATCGTGACCACCGAATCGTGTTGTGTGTAGTCGATGACGCCGATCCGCTCACCGTCGAGCTGCATCTCGAAACGGTGGGCATCGGGGTTGCGGACGATGTCGAGGTTCTCCATGTCCACATACTGCCCGGTCTGACGTCGTCGATACCGACCCGGCGGGGCGCGGCGGGCTGCGCGGGGTCGGTATCGACGACAACCGCACGGCATCGCCTGTCGTCACGAAGCCGACCCATCGTGCGAGCCGGCGATCGAGTTCCGGTGCGTGGCCCGGACGAGGACTAGTACCTGTGCCGGCCGCGAGATGGCATCGGCTCCACCGACGGAGCCCGTTCGATGGGCGGCTGTGTGCGTTTGGCCCACCCGCCGTACCGGGCTGCCAGCGGCGCTGCACTCATCCCATGGGCGAACACGCTGAACAGGACGGTGAGTGCGATCGTGCCGCCGATGTCGTTCATCACCGCGTTGTCGGTACCGAGTTCCTCCACCGCCAGCAGGCCGAAGACGATGGTGGCCAGCCCACGCGGTCCGAACCAGCCGAGGAACGCCACGGTCGGCCACCTGAAATCGGTGCCCAGCAGGCTGATCCAGACGGGCACGATGCGCAAGATGGTGAGCACCGCCAGTGCAAGGGCGACCCACTGCCAGCGGAAACCGTCACTGAACACGGCCAGAACGATGCCCCCGGCGAAGAACCAGACGATGAAGCCCATCAGGTCTGCGGCGACCTCGAGCAGTTCCGAGGTCTCCTGTTCCTCCTCGATGGTCATGCTCGCCGCGCCGAAGGTCAGTCCACCGACGAAAGCGGCGATGAAACCATTGGCGCCGATCACCTCGGCGAGCCCGAACAGGAACAGCGGCAGGACCAGCGTGGCGATCGCCCGGCCCCGGTGTCCGCTCAGGTGGCGCTCCCGGGAGCGGTCCATGAACCAGGCTGTCACCAGTCCGATCACGACAGCGATGATCAGGGCTTCCACGACCGGGATCAGTCCGACGCTCAGTACCGACGGTTGGCTGGCACCTTCCTCGTCGGCCAACGCCGTGAGCGCAAGCAGGACCAAGGGGGTCGCAAGCCCGTCGTTGAGCCCGCTCTCAACGTTCAGGGCGCGGCGTACCCGCCTCGGCACAACGGGGTTGAGCATGGTTGGTGCACCGAGTCCCGCATCGGTGGGTGTAACCGCGGCGGCCAGCAGCCAAGCGCCTGCCACCCCCAGCCCCGGCAGGAGTTCGCGGGTGAGGAAATACGTGGCGAGGATCGCCAGCGGGAAACCGATGATCAGCAGCCTCAGAGCGATCCCGGGATCGCGGCGCAACCTCGAGAGCTTCACCGTCGAGGCGTCGTGGAACAGGACGATGACCAACGTGAGCTCGGCGATGATGTGTACCGCCGCAGTGTCCACGTCGATCGCCGCGACCGAGAACACGAGCACGCCCGCAACGATGCTGAGCATGGGCGGCGTGATGTTCGCCGCACTGAGGCGTTTGGCCAACAGCGCGTAGGCCAGAACCAACCCGGCCATTACCGCGATCGAGGATCCTGCCACGCGTGAAGTGTAGGGCCGGGCGCGGCCTGTCGGCAGGGATTGCGATTGTCCGGCACTTCGGCGTCCGCAGGGGAGTCGCGTCCTGCGGCCGCGGGCTGCTCGCAGTGGTTGGTGTCGTTGTGTGGCCTTCGCATTCGGCACAACGATGGCCCGAATCTCACGAATCCTCCTGGTCGAACAACCAGCCAACAAGCCGCGCATGCCCATCAGCCGGCGACCCGGTTGCAGATCCGACTGCCCCTCGAGAATCCGAAGTTGCCCTAGTCGGGCTAGCGTTGGATGCGTGCGGAGGGTGATCGGCGTGCTTCTGGGTGCAGCGCTGCTGTCCGGATGTGGCACAGCCACCTTCACCAATTCGTTCGCCGTGGCCGTCGAGTCGCGCCAGCAGGTCAGTGTCTTCGACAACTCGATGGGTGACAGTGCGGAATGGGCCGGGCGCACCATGGGAGTGGCAGCTCCGGGCTCGCCGTACACCACGCAGGTCTTCGCGACTGATACCAAAGTCATCCTCGACAACAGTCCGCCGGAATCCGTTCGGGTCGGACTCTTCCTGCCCCAGGTCACCCAGACCGGCTACTTCGCCATCGATCTTCCCTCCGTGACTGAGGGTGGCGTCGAGATCGACGCGCCGTTCGTCGCTTGGTACTCAGAGGACCCGGTGGAACAACTGCCCGCCCAGCCCCTGGGGCTGGAGATCGTAGCCGGCCCGGACGGATGGGTCATCACTGTGGATGTCCCGGAATGAGGCTGACCGGCAGAATCGTCTTCGCCATCCGAGCGGCCGCGGAACTGGCTGGCCGGGACGAGTACCTCCCGCTGGACCAGGTCGCCCAGGCGCAGGATCTCCCCGCCGACTATGTGAGATCGGCGCTGTCGGATCTTCGTCGGGCGGGGATCGTTCGGACCCGTCGCGGCCGGGTGGGTGGATATCGCCTGGCCCGGCCCGCTGAACTGATCACCTTGGCCGACATCATTCGTGCGGTGGACGGGCCGCTGACGGTCGTTCAAGGTGAACGTCCCGACAACATCGAGTACGAAGGCGCCGCGGCCGGTCTAGAGGACGTGTGGCTGGCTGTGCGCCGAGCCGAACGGCGCATCCTGGAAGCGGTGACGCTCGAACACCTGCGTACCGGCAGCCTGCCGCCCGAGGTGCGGGCCTGATCCAAGCCCGTTGGTGACCTGCCACCTGGGTTCCGCGTCTGGTCAGCGCGTCACGCGCAGTGCGGCGGCCGGGCACGTCCACTGCGCCATGCGAGCGGCACCATGAAGTTCGTCGGGAACGTCGTGGCTGGACAGGATCGGGAATCCCCATTCGTCCAGCGTGATCACTTCCTGCAGCGCCGCCGAGCAGACGCCGTGGCCGCGGCAGCGACGCCAGTCGATCTGGACCGTGCTCATGTAAGGGCCTTTCGTTCGCGTGCTTCACATCGTCCGGCCGCGTGCGCAGCCAGTTCTCCGGCCAGCAGGGTCTGCCCGGACCGGATTGCTGCGATGGATGCCGTCGGATGGGCACATAGGCCACGTCCCTGCACCCTGTCTTTGACCGGTGCCCCGGTCAGCACGTCCTGCCTGGCGGCGTCGAGGCCCAGGATGCAGGGAGCGCATTGCCGAGCGCCCTCGCCCACCAGGTAGGTGGTGATCGCGTGCAGGACCTCCACGGGGCATGGATCCGTCGGAATCGCGATCAGCGCTCCCGCGCCCCAGTGCCCGCCGACGTTGCGCAGGGCGCTGCGGTTCGCGGGCATCGACAGCGTTGTCGCGGCGATGGGAAACCACGTGCCGTGCCAGCCGCCGGTGATCAGGGCGGCAAGGTCGGGGTCGGCGCCGGCGCGTTGCAGAATATGTCCCAATGGCGTGGAGGGATCCACCTCCAGGACTCCTGGCTCGGCGACCGCGCCGGAGACGGTCAGCAGGGAGCTGGTGCCCCGGTGGCCGCGGACGGCCACCGCCAGTCGTGCGAATGTCTCGACATTGCTCAACAGGACGGGACGGCTGCGCAGACCCGAGCGCATCATCGGGGGTTTACCCAGCGCGGCCGGCATCGCCGCTCCTCCCTGCAACGAGGAGATGACCGCGGACGCCTCACCGGCGATGAACGTGTCCGCGCCAGGGCTCACGGACACCCGGATGCCTCGGTCATCGCGTTCGTCGATCGCCGCGCGGACCACATCGATCACGGCAGGTCGCGACGCCGGGATGCGCACAACGACGGATCGCGTGCCCAGGGCGCGTGCGGTCATCACCGCTGCGTCCAGAACCAGATGCGGCACGTGGGTGAGAAGCACGGTGTCCTTACCGCTGGCGGATTCGCCCTCGGAGCCGTTGACGATGACAGGGCCGGTGCCGGTGCCCGCCACGGACTGTAGTTTGCGAGCAGTCGGAAATCCGGCGCCGCCGGCCCCGACCAGCCCGGTGTGCTCGGCAGCCGCGATCAGGTCCGGCAACTGCGCTGACGGCAGCGGACCCCAGAACTGCTGGTGGTCGCGCAGTCCGACGGTGGAGCCGGGCGTCGCGTTCGAAAGCAACAGGGTTCCCCGCTCCAGCAGTCGGTGCGGCAGGGGCGCGGCGTGCAGGCCGGCCACGGGAATGCCGGGCAGCAGGGTGGCCGGCCGGGTCTGAACGGTCACTGTAGAACCTCGATCCTCTCAGGGGCTGAATTGACGCCGACGGGCCCTTTCGGACTCATCAGGCGGATGGCGATCGCCGCGGCCACGATGGCAGCCGACAGGGCGGCCATTGCGGTCATCAGGGTGGTTCCCCGATCGGTGCCGATGGTCAGCGCGTGCAGCCACACGAGCAACCACGCCGGGTAGGCGACTACGTGTGCACGCCACCAAAGGCGCGGTGCCTGCTGCCGAAGTGCGGAGGTGGCGGCGATGACGAGCATGAGGTCGAATGCGACCGTTCCCACCCCGATCCACAGCGGCTCCCACTGCCGAGGTGCCGGGCAGGAACGCCGCGGACAGCGGCACGGAGACCCAACTGTCCAAGACGGCGAAAACGACGTGTGCGATGACCAGCACGGTTCCCCCGACGGCTGCGGTCAGATGCACGCTGACCGACGTCAGTCGTCCCGTGGGTCTGCGGATCGCGGGCCCGGCGATGCCGAGTGCTACGGACACCGTCAACAGCGCCAGCGACACCAGTCCTGTGATGCGGATCAACTCCCAGGTCATGCCACGGCCTCCTGCATCCAGCGGCCGGTCGTCAGCGTCTCGTCCCGGGAGACGAAGCGCGCGTCGATGCGGTGCTGCGTCATCCATCCGGGGCCGCGGTCGCCCAGGATCACACCTGCAGTCGCGGCGGCGTTGGCGTCGGCCGCGGTCGCGGCAACGGCCGTGACGCTCCACCACGGTGTCTTGGCCGGAAAGCCTGTGCGCGGGTCGATGATGTGATGCCCGCCGGTCCACGCGCGGCGTCCGACGCCACTGGTGGCCATCGCGGCGTCCAGGAGGTCCACGGGTGCGCCGGGATCGCCGGGGATACCCGGGTCCGACCACACCGTCCACGGTTGCCCCGCGATGACGCGGACGTCGCCGCCCATGTTGGCGCAGACCTCGTGCCCGCTGCGACTGACGGCCGTCGCGATGCGATCAGCCAGCCATCCCTTGGCCACGGAGCCGAGGTCCAGTTCGGTTCCTGCCGGTATCTGGACCTGTGCCTGGCGGCGGCCCGGACGGATGCCCACCTCTCGCCACCTGCCGCGGTGGACACCGGGGTTCGTGGGAGTCGTCTGTCCGGCCCACTGGTCGTAGCCGGCTGCTTTGATCGCCCGGCCCATAGTGGGGTCGACCAGTCCCGCGGTTCGCTGCGCGGCGTCCAGGGCCGCGGTCAGGACCGTGACGAAACCCCACGAGACCTCGACCCATCGTCCTGCCCCGGCATTGACGGTCGCGAGTTCCGAGTCGCTGCGGAAGCGGCTGGCCAGGCGTTCGAGGCGTGCCACCTCGCCGGTGAGCAGACGCTGCAGTTGCGCCTCCAGTGCCGCATTCGGCCGGTGGCGTACCGACAGCAGCAGGTCCGTCTTCCAGGTCTGGATGCCGACGGTGATCATGACGACTTCGAGGTGTTGCCGGGGGACTTCTGGGTCTGCCCGCCGTTGTAGTCGGTGCTCGGCGGAGCGGGTTTCAGGCGTTGCGAATAGTTGTCATCGGA
>CAVPGV010000002.1:0-90737 GCA_963704075.1 uncultured Actinomycetota bacterium | reverse complement strand
GTCGGTTCTGGGGGTCGTGATTCAGCAACCATGCAACACTCGGCGGTTGGGCCGGTTGGGCCGGTTGGGCCGGCTGGGCCGGCTGGGCCGTCTGCAGTGGGCGGGGGCCTGAGCGCTTTGCCGCACATCCGGTGGCAGGGGTCTTCCAGATGCGGGCGTTGCGCACCCTTGTGCCCGATATGCGCTCCTTCATCACTTGACCGCCTCGCGCCCATGACGCGGCCAGCTGTCGGCGGGCCTCAGCGCATGGCGTCCAGCACCTCGAGCACCCGCCCCGGCTCCGTGTCCGGGTTGACGAACGCCAACCGCAGGACTGTCTGGCCGCGCCACGTGGTCGGAACGCACAGGATCGAGCCGTCCAGCGCGGCCGCCTGCGACCACGCTTGGTAATCGGCGGTGTTCCAGCCCGGACGGCGGAACAGTAGGACGGACAACTCAGGGTGCTTCACCAGTTCGAGGTGGGGCATGGCATCGATGCCGGCGGCGACGTCGCGGGCTATGGACAGCGTCCGCTCGACAGCCGCCCGGTACTTGTCCGTACCGTGAACGGCCAGGGAGAACCAGAACGGCAGACCCCGGGCGCGACGGGTCAGTTGGGTGGCGTAGTCCGAGGGGTTCCACGCTTCCCGGTCGATCTGGTCGAGGTAAGTGGCGTGCTGGGAATGAGCGGCACGGGCCGTGCGGGGATCGCGGTACAACAGCGCGCAGCAGTCGTAGGGCGCGAAGAACCACTTGTGCGGGTCGACGATGAAGCTGTCGGCCATTTCGATGCCGGCGAATCGTGATCTGACGCTGGCTGCGGCCAGTGCCGCCCCGCCGTACGCCCCGTCGACGTGCAGCCACACGCCGGCTTCCTGACAGGCGGCCGCCACGTCCGCGAGGTCATCGATGACGCCTGCGTTGGTCGTCCCCGCCGACGCGACGACGGCGAAGGTGTTGGGGTTCCGGGCGAGAATCGGTCGCAGCGCAGCTGCGGTGAGGTGCCCGCGTTCGTCCTGCTGGACCTCGACGACCCCGACATCCAGGGCGTTGGCCGCTCCGAGGATGGACGAATGCGCATCGGAGGTGCAGGCCAGCAGCCAGCCCCCGTCCGGTGTGCCCCCCCGCCGGTCCCGGATCGTGTCCCGGGCTGTGACGAGTGCGGACAGATTACCCATGGTCCCACCGGACACGAACGTGCCGCCGGCTGAATCGGGCCAGCCCAGCAGGTCCACGATCCAGGACAGCGCCTCGTTCTCCGCGTGGATGGCCCCCGCTCCGGCCTCCCAGATGCCCGCGAAGATGTTCGCCGCGCTGGTGGCGAAGTCGAAGGCGATCGCCGACCGGGTGGGGGCGGCCGGTATGTAGGCCAGGTTCATGGGATCGTCCTGCGCGCGGGTGGCGGGGATGAGCACGCGGTCGAACACGTCGAGGGCGGCCTGCCAGCCGATGCCGGCCGGTGTGACGGCCGGTCCCGCGGCCGCGACGAGCTCGGACTCCGGGCGGGCGGTGGTCTTGGGGTCGCTGGACCGGGCGACCCGCTCAGCGACCCAGTGGAGCACACCTTCGACAGCGGGGCTCTCGTCGCCCCAGAAGGACTCCTCAGCCATGTCGGCCTGCCGCGCTCGGGGTATTCGCCGCGCATCGAGTCATGTGAACGCCACGCGGTGCATCGCCACTTCCTCTCGTCGATCCGCCTCGACCGTACCGTCGACGCGCGGCCAGCAACAGGTGTGAGCTCCAGGTCAATGTGCTGGCGACCACCGCGTAGGCCATTCAACATCGCGAAGTGCGGAAATGGCCCGCTGCGTGCGTTTTGGCTCGTACGCAATCGATCAGAAGGGAGGTAACGGGCCATTTCCGCCGGACCCGTCACCAGCCCGGCAGCATCGGATTACTCGGCCTGACTCTTCGTCCCGCCCGTTCCCGCCGCACCGTCACGAAGGAGGTCGCGGATCTCCTCCAGCAGACTCTCCGCGCTGGCAACCTCTTCCTTCTGGGTCGAGTAGGCCAGGCGCTCCTTGGCGGCGTTCATCGGAACCACGAAGACGAAGTAGACCACCGCCGCCGTGATGAGGAACGTGATGATCGCACCGACCATGGCCCCGATGTTGATGACTTGTTCACCGGGCAGGCCGATCGTGCCACCGATCCCGTCCTTGCTCAGGCCGAGCGCGGAGAAGACGCTGTTGACCACCGGGGTGATGAACGAGTCGCTGAACGCCCCGACCAGAGCGGTGAAGGCCGCGCCGATGACGACGGCGACTGCCAGATCGATGACGTTGCCGCGCAGGATGAAGTCGCGGAATCCCTTGATCATTAGATGTCCTTCGTGAGGGTGTTTGCCCAGCAGTCTACGGACCCGCCGCCGAACCTCAGGTGGGTCGCCCGTTGACCTCGTTCAGGAGGCTCTCGATATCCGTCTCCTCGCGCGCCGCCGGCGCCTGGCTTGCGGTAGTCGTGTCGGATTTCGGCCTGCCGGCGAAGAACCGCACGACGGCGCCAAGAATGGCACCGACCCCAGCGGCGACCAGAACATTCACGCTGATCATCGAGTCCGTCCCGAGGGAGTCCGGGACCGAGATGACGGAGTCCATCGCCCAGGCCAGGAAGGCCGCCAGAACCGCAGTCACGGTGACCGCTCCCAGCCAAGTGCTGCGGTGCTTGAACATGCGCAGTACGAGGCCGACACCCGCGGCCAGCAGCCCGACCAGGACCACTCCACCGACGCCGTAGACGAGGCCCTGGTCCCAACTGGACAACGCGTACGGCTGAGCCGACAGGCGGGTCAGCGCAACGTCGGCAGGCACCCCGGCCGCCCCGAACAGGACCAGCGTGCCGGCAAGCGGGTAGAAAAGCGCAACGGCGACTCCGACCGCGGTCGAACTGGTCAGGTACACGACCCCGGCGACGACCGCGGCTGTGAGCAGCATCCCGAGACCTACGAGCAGGCTCAGCGCCACACCACGCCCGGAACGCCACCAGCGCAACCCGACGGTGTTGATGAGCCAGACAGCCGCGACCAGGATGGCCGCGCCGGTCACCGCGCCCAGGTGTCCGCCGTCCCATAGCCACGTCAGTCCCTGCGTGGTGGTGACACTTCCCGCCGCGTTGCTCTCGGTCACCTCTGTGGTGCCTGCCGCGACCAGCAGCGCTCCGCCGGCAGCGGCCCCGAGAGCAGCAGGGGCGGCCGTCCAGGCCTTGCTGCGCCGCGCGCGCCAGGCCACGAACAGGGCGACGAACCCGGTCACCAGCAGCGGGACCCCGTAAGCGAACGTGGTCCAGCCGATTCCGCCGGCGACATCCGAGGCGACCTCCTGCCGCCACCCCCCGAGCAGACCGAGACCCGCCAGCCAGGGGCCCAAGCGGAGGAACCCGGTGTCCGTGAGACCCACGTATCCGACCCCGTAGGCGATTGCCGACCCGACGAGAACCGCCAGCACCACGGCCAGCACACCCACCATGAACGCGTTGATGGCGTCTCGCACGGGCGAGGACGGCAGGCCGGGGACGGGGTCGGGAGTCATGACCCGGCCCCGATCGTCTGGCGTGCGGCGGGGAAGGCGTCGGTCATGACGATCGCCTCAACACGGGGCGGCAAAGGCTGGTCCACCTCGAGGGTCACGCCGGTGATCTGGTTGTTCGGTCCGGTCTGCAGCGACGTCTTGCTGTAGTAGTCGATCGGAAGCGGTCTCCCCTGATCGTCCAGCAGCAGGATCGACACGAAGTGATCGTCGCTGGTGTAGGAGGTCGGGGCCTGGATGCTCGCCGACAACGTGGTCGGCGAACCAGGCGTGACGGTGATGTCGCCGATCTCCATTCCGGGCACTCGGCGCACGGCCGGCGATTTCGCGCTGCCACCCAGGAATGTGCCGCCGGCAGTGATCACACCTTGGGTGTCGCACATGCCTGTCGCGGGCATGAGCGTGCCGTACTCCGGGATGTCCTCACAGACGGCTTCGGCGAGGAACTGGGCGTCGGGGCGCACCTGACCGGATGCGTCGAACGTGCCGCGCAGGTCGAATCGGCGCAACGGAACCGGGCCGAACGTGAACCACAGATTCACCTGTGAGGTGTTGAACAAGAATGTTCCGCCCCGTTGCTGACCGGACACTGGGAAGGCGAACAGCGCCGAGGGGTCGGCGACGATGCGGCCGTCGTCGTCGCGTTTCGCGCCGACGAACCAGACCACGGTGTCGCCCTTCCCGGTCTCGACGGCGCCTCCTATCCAGTCGTAGAAGTCGAACCCGATCTGGTTGACGCTGGTCAGCATCGGGGGCAGCGGGACTGCCAACCGGGACAACGACAGTCCAGAAACGCGGTTCGGTTCGTGACCTGCGGATTCCACGGCGTTCCGTCGCTGCCGGTGCGCACGGTGAATGAGCCCTGGAACGGTTCCAGCTCACCGGTGCCGACGTTGAGGTTGCCCAGTCGCGGGCCGCCGGTCGTCGCCAGTCCGTTGACGGTGACGGTGAACGTCGTGTCTGGCGCGGGAGCAGGGCGGTGGGCCGGACGAACACGTAGCGACCGTCGCCGGAGACGGACACCTCGGCGTCGATGTCGGGCTCGATGGTGACCAGTCGGTTCGGGTCGGGGGCCGGCACCAGGCGGGCGGGCACAGTGCGACCGTCACGTCGCAGCAGAATCCTGCCGGTCATGTAACCGGCCGGGCTGATGTCCACGGGCTGGTCCTGTGACACGAGCCCACCACCCACGTTGACCCCGAACACGTACATGCCGTCATCGGGCAGGTCGGTGGTCACGCAGCGCGGATCGGGGTCGGGGCGCAGGCAGAAGTCGTAGGGGACGTACCAGATCGCACCGTCCTGGCTCCCCAGGTAGATGCCCTTCGGCCCCAGCGCGGGCGAGGAGTTGAGTTGGTTGCGGGTGGCCAGGGTCGGTTCCGTCGACGTGGTGTCGAACGCCCACCGCCGGGAGCCATCGTTGGCGTTGACCGCGACCAGGTGCCCGTTGGCTGCGCCGACGTAGACGATCGGCGGTCCGCCGGCGACCGGTGGCTGTCCGACGACCGGCGAACTGCGGATCGGAGCCCCAGTGTCGTAGGTCCACAGTAGGTTTCCGCTGGGGTCCAAGGAGTACATCAATCCGTCCGTGGAACCCACGACGATCTGTTGCAGATCGCCGTCCTTCTCGATCAGCGCCGGAGAGGAGTAGATGTGATCGCCGGTCTTGAAGTCCCACGTCACGTCCCCGGTCGTGGCGTCCAGCGCGTAGAGCGTGCCGTCGAACGAACCGGCGTACAACGTGCCTTTGGTGTCCAACGCGGGCGACGACGTGACGTAGCCGAGTGTGGTGCGCTGCCACTTCTGGGACCCGTCGGGGTTGAGGGCGAAGATCCGGGTGTCCACCGATCCCCAGAATGTGACCCCCGAGTCGTCCATCGCCGGCACGGTCCACACGGCGTTCTCGGCCTGATGCGCCCACTTCTGGGACCCGTCGGGATTGACCGCGTAGGCTGCCCCGCCGGTGTTGCCCTGGTAGATGACTCCGTCCGGTCCGATGTTCGGGCTGCCCTCCCACCATGAGACGAGCTGGCCCTCGACCGGCGGCAGCGTCGGCTTGAAGGACCAGATGACTCGCTGATGACCGGGGATGGTGCGGTCGGTGCTGACCTTGTACATGTTCTCGTCGCCCGAGCCGATGATCAGCGATTCGTCATCGAGCAGGGCCGGTGCGGTGTCGATGATCTCGCCGGTCTCGAAGCGCCACACCTCCTTGCCGGTCTCGTCGAGGCCGTAGAGCACGTTGTCCGCGGAGCCGGCGTAGATCGTGCCGTCGGCCGCGATGGTGGGGGTGGCGAAGATCCCTTTGCCGGTCTGGAAGGCCCACGGCTGCGTCCCGGGGTCGAGTCCGGGCAGATCCGAGGCGCCGGTGTTGCGCAGGTCGTGTCGCATCGTCGGCCAGTACGCACCAGGCTCGGTCTTGGACTGGGCGGTGGGTAGTTGCTGTGGAGCGGCGCCCCACGCCACGGAGCCCACGGTGATCGCGATCACTGTGGTGGCGGCGGCGATGAGCCTCACACTGACAAGGGTAGTCCCGAACCGATGGCACGCGCCCTGTCGCGGCACGAGTTGAGGGAGGTTGCGCAGGGTCTGCCGGTGGCCTCCGTGGTGGGACTTTGGACGCAGCAGGTCAATGAGTGACCAGATCTGACCAAAGTCCCCACGTCGGCGGTGGGCGACGCAGATCCTGGCGGAGAGCGCGGCAATGGTTTCCGCCGCGGGGTGTGGCACGCGCGGCGTTCGGAGAATCATGTTCTCCACCAGTGCCGAAGTTGGGCGGCATCCGCACCGATGCGACGGTGAGCCGCGTCTCGCTCAGCAGGTGGCGAACCGGTAACCCCGTGACCCGCGTGGCACCAGATCCACGTCCCGGTACACGATCGGCCATCGTGCTCCGCGGGCGTCACACGCTGCGTCGAAGTCCTTGCGCCGGTATTCGATCTCCAGGACCTGATCGCCGTAGGCGCGCATGAAGCGCCCGCATTCTCGATACCGCTGGCATTGCTCGACGACTGCGAAGTCGAACAACCGCTGATCGGCCAGGCCGGCGGCGTTCTTCTGCGCGATCGCCAGACCCGCACTGTGCGCCCGATTGATGAGCATCCGCGCGAAGGCCACATTGTCGCGGCGTCGCAGCAGTCCCCTGCTGCGCTGCCAGGAGTCGAGGTTGTCGGGCTCAACCGCATCGAAACCGGCCCGCGCGCAACCGTCGATCCAACGGCCGACGATGCGGGCCAGCGCCCTTCGCTTGCTCTTCCTTCCGGTGTCCAGCAGCACCTCGCCCCAGTTCTCGTCCACGATTGGCTTGCTGTGGGATCGCAACACCAGGTTCGGATGCCGTGACAGCCACCACCGACGTGCGCCAGGCTGTGCCTGAAAAGCGTTGACGTAGCAGATGGAGTAGACGTCCGCGGCGGGGCGGTCCCGGCGGTCGCGGACCACGACTCCCACACCCTCGGCCGGTCTGTAGGCGCCGCCGAGTTGGTAGTCCGCGCCGAGGTCGACCGGCGGACCTGCCAGCGCGAATACGACCAGGGCAGCGCTCAGCACCGGCTAGTAGGACCTGCCTTTGCACAGAAGAGTGTTCTGGGTTCCGAAGACCCCGTTGAGCCCCGATGAGACCGTGCTTCCCATCTTCTTCAACTGCGGGTTAGCCCAGAACCCGAGCAGCGTAGCGCCGTCGTAGGGGATGAGGGCCGCACGCGACCTGATGGTGCCCTTCTTGGCGCGGATGCAGTAGGACGCGGCCTTGTTGAGAGTCTGGATCTTGCTCGCAGACAGCTTCTCCCCCTTCTTCGCCCCGGCGTATCGCGTCACCAGGATGGACGCCGCATCGACCTGAGCTTTCGGGCTGGTGGCGGTGAAGTAGAGGTAGTAGCCCTTGGGAACCTTGAAGCGCAGGGTTGCCTTGTCCCCGCGCACCTTCTTGGTCTTGCTGGCGATCTTGCCGCTGGATTTGCCGTTGCTGTTCCACGTGGCCGAGACGCTACAACCGTCGCAGTCCTTGACCTTGAGCTTGACGGGGACCTTGTCTGCGGCGGTTGCCGGGCCCGCGACGGCGCCACCGACGACAGCGAGGGCTGCGACAACTGCGAAGCGGGTTTGCATGGCTTCCTCCTGGTGTTGTGGTGGGAAGACTAACTGTCCAGGCAGCGTGTGGCCATGCCGGGAGAAGGATCGCTCCTGGGCCTGCCCAACTATCATTCAAACGTCCGATGTCTGGAGGGGCAGAACATGAAGATCGCTGTGGCAGGAATGGGCTACGTGGGCTTGTCGAACGCCGTCCTGCTGGCGCAGCGCCATGAGGTCGTGGCCTTGGACATCGACGCGAGCCGGGTCGAGGCGATCAACGCTGGCCGGTCCCCGATCGAAGACCCGGACATCGAGGAGTTCCTGGCCCGAAGGACGCTGGACCTCAGGGCCACAACCGACCCGCAGGACGCGTACTCGGGCGCGCGTTTCGTGATCGTCGCCACTCCCACCGACTACGATCCGGTTGCCAACTTCTTCGACACCAGTTCGGTCGAGGCGGTCATCGATCAGGTCCGCCGGATCGAGCCGGACGCGACCCTCGTGATCAAGTCGACGATCCCGGTCGGGTTCACCGATCGGGTGTCCCAGCAACTACAGGTGGACAACATCGTCTTCGCTCCGGAATTCCTGCGCGAGGGTAAGGCCCTGCACGACAACCTGCACCCGTCGCGCATCGTGGTGGGTCAGCGCTCGGAACGCGGCAAGGAGTTCGCGGACCTGATGCTGGAGGGCTCCCTCGAGCCGCAGACCCCGGTCCTGGTGACCGATGCCAAGCAGGCCGAGGCGATCAAACTCTTCGCCAACACGTACTTGGCCATGCGGGTCGCGTTCTTCAATGAACTCGACACGTTCGCCTCGAGCCACGGAATGGACAGCCGCGACATCATCGCAGGGGTCAGCCTCGATCCGCGTGTCGGTGGCCACTACAACAACCCGTCCTTCGGCTACGGGGGTTACTGCCTGCCGAAGGACACCAAGCAGTTGTTGGCCAACTACGAGGAAGTGCCGCAGGACCTGATCCGCGCAGTCGTGGAGGCCAACCGCACCCGCAAGGATTTCGTCGCCGAACAGATCCTCGCGCTTCAGCCGGAGGTGGTCGGGATCTACCGCCTGGTGATGAAGGAGGGTTCGGACAACTACCGCACCTCGAGTGTTCAGGGCATCATGAAGCGCCTTAAGGCCAGGGGCGTCGAGGTGATCGTCTACGAGCCGGTCCTCACCGACCCGCAGTTCTTCCACTCCGAGGTGGTCACCGACCTGGAGGAGTTCAAGCGGCGGTCGTCGGTCATCGTCGCCAACCGGGTCTCCGACGAGATTCGTGAAGTGATGGACAAGGTCTACACCCGGGACCTGTTCGGCCGGGACTGAGGCGCGCACCGAGCGGTCGGTCGAGTGTTGCGCGGTTGTGGTAGTTCAGGGTCGAGTGTTGCGCGGTTGTCGGATTTACAGCCCGAAATCCAGCAACGGCGCAACAGTCGGCGCGGGTCAGCAGCAACGGTGCAACAGTCGACGCCGACCCGGTCCGGGATCGCGGCGACAGGCCGAAGGGGCCGGGCCTGGTGCCAAGGCTTGGCTGTCCTGCGTCGCTGGGCGGTCGTCCGACCCCGCTGGAGTGGGCCCAGCGCGGCTCAACCGGGTTGCGCCAGCAGCAGTCGCTGCCACGCATCGATCAGCCACCCCTCGAACTCCTCAGGCTTCCACCCGCGCTCGTGGACGAGCAGCAGGTAGTACTCCGGGGAGTTCATGGACCACACGATGTCAGCGACTCTTTCGATGTTCAGGTCCAGCCGTAGCTGCCCCGTCCGCAGAAGGCTCCCGGCGAAGAGCCTCATGTTCTCCAAGCGGCGCTCGGAGATCCGGGCCCAGAGCGCAGCCAGTTCGGGTTCGGTGGACGCCGCCTGCCGGACCACGACGAACAGAGGAGCCAGCCGACCCTGAATCGAGGTGATGGCGCGGGCGTAGATCGAGAGCTTCTCCACCGCATCCGAGCTCGCCTCGATCTGCCGCACGTAATCCCGCTCCATGGCTGGCACCTCCTCGTCCGAACCGGACAGGGCGGTCTCCACGAGCAGCCGGAACACCTGCGGCTTGCGCCCCACGGAGGCGTAGACGGTGTCGACCGCCACCCCGGCTGACGCCGCGATCGCCGCGATCGTGGTGCCGGCGTAGCCGTTTTGCACGAAGAGGGTCCGTGCGGCGGCGAGGATCGCGGCTCTGGTCTGCTGGGCAGCCGCCGCCCGTGCCGGAGATGTGTACGAGCGTCTATTGACCGAACGTTCCACGCGGACTAGTGTAACAATTCATCCGAACAATATTCGGATGAAAATGAGAAGGAGTTCGCCATGTACGCCTACACCCAGGATGTACCGATCACCGACGCGGTCTACGCCGGCATCGTCGAGAAGCTCGCCGCTGGACCATTGCCGGGTCTTGTGGTGCATATGACCGTGCGGCGCGAAGACGGAGGGTTGCGCTACATCGATGTCTGGGAGTCCCAGGCGGCGTGCGACGCGGCCTTCGAGGAGCACATCCACCCGGCTGTCTACTCGACTTTCAAGGAGGTCGGATTCGTGCCCGACTCAGAGCCTGACAGGACAGTTGTGGAGCTCATCGATCTCCGGATGGGTGAGATGGCTACCACGGCCTAGGAAGCAGGCTGGACGATCAACACGCGCCTGACGGCGCAATCTCCGGACGGCTTGATCTGGGGTCCTGACCGGAGCCGTGACGCGAGGCGATGCCAACCGCATCCCCCGTCCGTCGCGCTGGCGGGGAACGGGCTCCCAGGCGATTCATCGATCCAGGTCTGCCCCGGTTCAAGCGTGCAAGGATCTGTGCACTCCGTCGACAGATGTTTGCGCGTTCGGGGCGGCGACCACACCGAACGCCTGCGCCGGGTCAGACCTGGTCCTCGGCCGTCACTCACTCATCACGGCACTCCAGCGCCGGACGCCGCGGCGTCCCGCGGACGGGCGTCGCGCCCTGCGTGGAACCCACATCCCTGTACAAAGCCGCACCGTGACACGTAGCCTGCCGAACTATGGCTATCGCTGGATCCCCCGCGTTCGTCATCGACTGTCCCGATCCCGACGCTCTGGCGCGGTTCTATGCGGCGCTGCTGGGTTGGAAGATCCAAGGCCAACCCGACTGGATCGATATTCGCTCCGACGACGGTCAGTGCATCTCGTTCCAGCAGGTGCCCGACTACAGCCCACCGGTCTGGCCGGGACAACAACACCCGCAACAGATGCACCTGGACGTGGTTGTCGAGGATCTGGACACCGCGGAGATCGAGGTTCTCGCGTTGGGTGCGACGAAGCATGGACATCAGCCAGGGACAACCTTCAGGGTCTTCCTCGACCCTGCCGGGCACCCGTTCTGTCTGTGCCTGGACTGACCGGGCGGGTGGGGTAGGAGCGAGGCCGTACGTCTGCTTTGCGACGAGATGGTTGCTGTGAAGTGGCGCACCTACACCACCACCGCTGTCGCAAGGACGGCTGCAGAAGGCGCGACGCGGTTGACGTCACATGGAAAATGGTGCTCAGCGAAGGAGGCACACGGTGAAGGTTCACGGCAAGGTCTGGGTCGTCACCGGCGGGGGCAGTGGGATGGGCCGCGAGCTGGTGGTGGCGCTGCTTCAGCGTGGGGCGCGGGTGGCGGCAGTCGATGTGCGAGCGGACGCCCTTGCCGAGACGGTTGCCGCAGCGGGCGCGGGTGAACGCCTCAGCACCCACACCGCTGACATCACCGATGTGGATGCCGTCAGGGCGCTGGTGGCGGGCGTGGTTGCGGCCCACGGCTGCGTGGACGGCCTGATCAACAACGCGGGGATCATCCAGCCGTTCGAGCCGGTCGCGCAGCTGTCCGATCAGGCGCTGCACCGCGTGATCGACGTGAATCTGATGGGCACGATCAACGTGACCCGGGCTTTCCTGCCGGTGCTCATCGATCGGCCGGAGGCGCATTTGGCGAACGTGTCGAGCATGGGCGGATTCTTCCCCTTCCCGGGTCAGACCATCTACGGTGCCAGCAAGGCCGCGGTCAAGCTGTTCACCGAGGGCCTGTACGCCGAACTACTCGACAGCCACGTGAGGGTGTCGGTGATCATGCCGGGAGCAGTTGCCACCGGGATCACGGAGAACTCGGGCGTCGAGATGCCCGGCGGCGCAGCAGCCGCGTCGCAGTCACGCATTCCGCAGACCCAGCCTGCTGACGCAGCCCGGATCATGATCGAGGGCATCGAGAAGAACAAGCTGCACATCTACGTGGGCAAGGACGCACGATTCATGAACCTGGCGATCCGGATCGCCCCGCGACGAGCCATCGAGATGGTGCAGAAACAGATGACGAAGATGATGACCCCGAAAGAGCCGGTGGGGTGAGACCCTCGCGTCCCGTGCGGGTGTGAACTGGCCGAAGTAGTGGTCAGTACCGAGAACCGGTGTTGAGTCCAGTGGGGCGCAGGCGACGTAATGGGGCATCGTGCGGTCTTTGACTCCGAACCTGCAAACATCTGTCGATTGCGTGCACAGATCCTTGCACGCTTGTCCGAGCGGAGCGTCGCACGCCCTGGGAAGTGAACCGGTCCGACGACGCGCGAGGTGAGCCATGCGCCGATCTGCGATGCTGGGCCGGTGGCGAAGGTGACGTGGTCGCAGTACCGGGAGTCGATCGGAGACCGATCGAGGCTGTTCGCCGAATTGACCACCAGGTGGCCGATTGATCGGGCTCTGTACCCGGGCAGCTACGTCGACCTGTCCCCATCGACGGCGATCCGCTCGGTGACCTACGTGGACACTGATTCGCGCGCCGCGCGGTTCTTCAGCGACGCTGATCTGGTGCGCGGTGAATTGGCAGGCCGCACCCGTCCCGGTGCCGGGGACGAAGTAAGGTTCCTCGCCGGGGACTACCTGAAGCCCGTCGATGTCGCCGACGCCAGCATCGACCTGCTCATCTCCTTGTACGCCGGACCGATGTGGGAGTACAACCGACGGTATCTGCGTCCAGGCGGTTGGCTGCTTGCCAACGCCAGCCACGGCGACGCGAGCCTCGCGGCGCTCGACCCGACCGCACGGTTGGTGGGTGTGGTGCATCACAGGAGGGATCGCTACCGCCTGGTCACCGATCGACTCGAGGACTACCTGGTCCCGAAACGGCCGGAGGCCGCCGATGCCGACCTCATTCGCAGCGCCGGCCGCGGAATCGCCTATACCCGGCCCGCCTTCGCGTACGTGTTCCAGATTCGCTGAGTGCCGAATCCACGACGCGCCAGGGCCACGAGAGTCGAAGGCACTCTACGTGGCAGAGGTCGAGACACTGATCACGATGCAGGTGTCGGTCGGTTTCGGCTGGCCGAGTGTCAATCCGCCGGCATTACTCACAGAAGGCCCGCGTTGATCGCATGCGCCGCCGCACCCGTACGCGAGGTCTGCCCGAGCTTGGCCAGGATGTTGGCCACATGGCGGTGCACCGTGTGCTCACTGACCACGATCGTCACTGCGATTTCCTGGTTGCTCATACCCTCCGAGACCAGGCGAAGCACCTCGATTTCCCTCGACGTCAGAGGGCCCGGATCGCGCACTCCGGCCGCCTTAGCCAGTCGGCGGGCCTGGGCCAAGTCGGCCGACGCGCTCAGATTCGTCAGAGCAGTCGTAGCGCGCTCAAGATGCTCCTGCGCGGCCGCAATCTCGCCGACGCCGAGCAGCGCGGCGACTAGTTCCAGTCGTGTGTGTGCCTCGTCGTAGTCCAGTCCCGCGAGAGCGTACCGGCGCACCGCGTCCGACAGAAGGGTCACCGCCTCTGCTGGCTGCGCCACCGCTGCCTCGGCGACCGAGGCCATCGCCCATATCGGATCCTTGTCGACCACCTTCGCGGTGGCGCGCAGTTCCGTGACTGCCAGCGTGGCAGCATCGGCATCACCGGCCGCCAGGGCGATCTGGACGGCCGGCAGAAGAAGTGCGGCCCGGCTCAGGCGGCTATCCAGGGGCAAGGAGCGCAGCAGTCGTTGCATCGCATTCCATGCACCGGCCGGGTCTCCCTGCGCCCATTTGATCTGCGCTCGGCCCGAGATCGCGACCGGCACGAACTCGGCCTGTGCGAACAGCGAGTCCGCCTCGCTTGAGACGACCCTGCCGACGCCGCAACTCCCCGAGCCTGACCACCGCCTCGAGACGTGATGCGCGTCGAGAGTCCGCCAGTCGGTCCATCGCCCGAGTCAATTCGCGCTCGGCATCGCTCCATGCGCCACGATCGATGAGAACAGAGGCATATTGAATGCGGCAGACGTTGAACAGGGGCGCGAGGTCCCGCTCGATGCAGATGGCTTCGACACGACGGCACCAGTCCTCGGCGCGCGCCACGTCCTGTGTGTCGTGGCAGGCCGAGATGAGCCAGCAACAGACTTTGCCCATCCACATGGGGTCCGAGACATCACCCGCCGTGGCCGCCGCGACGGCCACATCCAACCCGGCCATCCCCTCATCGACACGACCCATGGCGGTCAGCGCGAGGCCTTGCAGAGCCTGTCCCACGACCTGCAAGTCGTCGTGGTCTCCGCGGCATGCGATCTCGGCCGCGTGCTGAGCCGACGAGAGTGCCAACTCGGGATCGTGCCAGACCTCGAGGCCCAACTCCGCCTCACGGATCGCGAGCCAGCCATGCTCCGCGGACTCGGCAAGGGGACCGAGGAGGTCGCGCGCCCGACCCAGCCAGCCCAGCGCCACAGCCTCACCGAGACCGAAGAGCAGGGTGTCCCAAGCCAGCGCTGTGGCGGCCCGGGCAGCGCCCAGATCGTCGCCGAGATCGCGGTGTCGCCGGTACGCGTTCTCCCGTGAACTCACGCAGGTACGCGCGTCGTCAAGCCACCAGGCGGCCGCTGCCAGACCCTCGTAGACTCACGGGGTCTGAGGTCTCCGCTGCCACGGACCGGAATGCAGTTCGCGCCGCGTCCCACTCGCCGGCGTGGAGAGCCAGTTGCGCCGATTCGAGGGAACTCATCGCCTTCAGTATGCACCCGGTCTATGAGGATGGCGGCTGTGCTGATGGGGCAGGGCCTAGCCTTGCTGACCACTGGCCCCTGCCCCGATCCACAATGCTCAGACGCCGGCGCCTGCGCCGGCCGCCAGTGCCTTCACGTCCGCCGTCGAAAGCGCGCTTCCAGCGATCCCCCAGTGGCCGCTCTTGACCTCCTCGACGATGCACCATGTGACCGGGCGCATGTTCTCACCCTCGATGGCAACCATGGCATCGGTGAGTTGGCTCACGATCTGTTGTTTCTGCTCCTCGGTGAATACGTTCTCGATGACCTTTACCTGGATGAGTGGCATATCAGTTCCTTCCCGAACTGTGACCCCACCGAGCGCGGGGACCTGCCATAACCATCCGTCAGCGATGCTGCTGGACGCTTCCGCAGGACCGGCCATCTTCGTCTTCCACGGTGTCGGCCCGAACGGGCCATCTGAGTCCAGGTCGTGGGCGCTGCACATCCTGCGTTCTTGGTCGATCGTCAGTTCGTGCGGTGATCCTCTTGCAGGGGAACAGCGCCCCGAGTGTCAAACTGATCGCCTTGCCACCCGCCATCAGTACTGGGCCGAACCAGTGGAAACTCGACACGGAACGTCGTGCCTGCGCCGATTCGGGACTCCACGGCCACGGTCCCGGCCTGGGCCGCGACCAACGCCTTCACGATCGCGAGTCCCAGACCCGATCCCGCGGTCCCGGAACCGGCTGCCCCCCGCCAGAACCGGTCGAAGACGTGCGGAAGTTCCTCGGCGGGTATCCCGGGGCCGGTGTCGGCCACTCGCAGGACCGCTCGATTCTCCCGCTGGCACACGACGACCGTGACCTGGTCGCCCGCCCGACAGTACTTGGCCGAGTTGGCCAAGAGGTTCCCGACGATTTCGTGCAGCCGATTCGTATCCGCGCGGACCAGTGCTGTCTGTGTCTCACCCACGACGGTGAGTCCCGCGGAACGCATCAGTGGTTCACGAGCGGCCATCTCCGCCTCGGCGACCGCCGCGAGATCGACAACCTGCGTGTTGTCGGAAACGCGGGGGGCAGCCTCCGCCGACGACAGCGCGGCGAGTTCCCCGACCACCTTGCCCATGCGCGTGGCCTGGTCGTGAAGTCGCGTCAAGGAGGCCGCGTCAGCCGGGAGCAGTCCGTCGCGCATCTCCTCAAGCCCGGCTTGCAGTGCGGCCAGCGGGGTGCGAAGTTCGTGTGCCACATCGGCGGCAATGTTGCGTTGCGCCAGTTCGGCTTCCAGGACCGCGTCTGCGGCGTCGTTGAGGGTCCGGGCAAGCTCGCCGATCTCACCGGGAGCGTCCACCTGCGCGCGGGCGTCGTGATCTCCGGCTGCGAACCGCCGGCCCACCTCGTTGATCTCCGCCAGCGGTTGCGTGACCTGCCGCGCTGCCAGCAGCGCGGCCACAGCCGCGACCCCTAGCGCGACCGTAGCCGCGCCGAGGATCCACGCCACCTGGTCACGTCCCAGGGAAGCGGCGACGGATCTGCTGAAGGACAGTTCGACCGACCCGACCACCGTGCCATCGATCGCCACCGGGTGGTCGATGACGACATCCGTGGTGCCCGGCACCGAGTACCGCTCCGGCTTCGGGCTGTGGGCCACGACCTTGCCGTCGGCGTCCCTCACAACAAGGACGGCACCCGAACGCTCGGCCACGGTGAGTGCTGGTTCGAGGTCCGCCGTCCCCCAACTGCCCGCCTGGATGTAGACCACCGCGGCCGCTGCCGCGGTATGCGAGGCCAGCGTCCTGCTGCACCCGGAGCTGTTCGCGGTTGAATTCCAGGTCCAGCCCGATCACCCCGACGAAAGCGAAGACGCCCACGGAGACGGTCGCCACGACCATGAATGCCATGAGCAGTCGTCGTCCCAGGGGCCCGAGTCCGAAACGGCTATTCATCAGCCGTGTATCCCAGCCGGTAGCCCACGCCCAAGACCGTCTGGATCACGTCGTTTCCGGCATCTCCCAGTTTGTGCCGGAGGTTCTTGACGTGGGAGTCGATGCTGCGCTCGTAGCCCAGGAATTCGTAGCCGTGGATGCGGTTGGCCAGTTCCAGGCGTGAGAAGACCCGCATGGGGGAGTTGCCCAGGGACACCAGCAACCCCCATTCACTGACGGTCAGGTGGAGTGGTTCACCGTCGAAACTCGCCTCGTGTGCGGCCTCGTCGAGCACGAGGCGGCCACCGCCGAAACTGCGTGCGGGCGGAGGTTCACCGCCCTTCCCCCTCGACAGCACCGCCTTGACCCTGAGAACCAACTCGGTGGGGCTGAAGGGTTTGGTGACGTAGTCGTCCGCGCCCTGCTGCAGCCCCAGAATCCGATCGTCGGTGGATGAGCGGGCCGTGAGCACGATCACCGGCACGGACGGTGCCGCCGCTTTGAGGACCTCGGATCCGTCGAGGTCGGGTAGTCCGAGGTCGAGCAGCACGAGGTCGGCCGCCTGACTGTACACGAGCGCCAGCGCTTCGGCTCCGGACCCGGTCGCCAGGACCGAGTACCCGGCGCGCTCCAGGTAGCGACGCAGGAGGTCGCGCAGGTCCCGCTCGTCCTCCACCACCAGGATCGTCCTCACATCTCCTATTGAAGGGCAGGTGGAGTCCGCGCGGGTGCACCGACCCCGGCTGGCAATCTCCACGCGATCTCCACACGTCGTACACGGAGCGTCCGCAACGCAGTGTGACCGTTGAAACGTAGGGACGAGCAATAACTGGCGGTATGGCCGATGCCTCATCGGTCGAATGGCCGAGGCGGATCGACTCACAGCGACCGTCGGTTTCTCGCCCAGGAGGGGAAGGTGAGAGCAATGCGATCACGTAATGTTCTTGTTCGTTGGTTGGCGGCCGCCACGGGGAGCGCCGCACTCTTGCTCGGTTCGGCGCCCGCGATGAACGCCGTGGGTCCCATGGCGCCCGGTGGTGGTGGTGAGGACACGTCACCCGGTAACAACTTGGCCGTACCGGTCATCTGGGCCGAATCGGCCGATGTCGGTGTACGCCCGGTGCTGCGGGGAACCGGGCCACAGACCGAGGACCTGACGCTCGACACCGATCCGGCGTCGCACGTTGTCGTGGACGGGGTCGACCTGTTCGTTCAGAAGACCCTCAACGAGTGGCAGTCGGAGAACGCAGATGCGTCGTCGTTGACCGGACTGCCGACCACGGACACCGGCAAGTTGCCGATCACGTACGTGGATTGGGGCGACAACCTTGAGGCGAAGGACTGGCGCACCGGGATGCACGTCCGCATCGAGACCAAGATGCTCCAGGACGTGTCCGGACTCACCGATCCTGAGCCCGCCGATGCCAGCAACACTGCGGGGATGACCGGCTACACGATGATGAAGGTCGGGGGTCAAGGCCAAGACGAGCAGTGGGGCGTCATGGCTGTTCCCGATGCGTCGATCTGGCATGCCGTGTCGGCGCAAAGTGATCAGGCCATCGTCTACACATCGCAGGCCTGCCTCACGATCGAGCGCATCGACAAGGCGACGTCACTGACCTGGGACGCGACCACCCGGACGTGGACCGAGGATGGTGTCGTGAAGTGTGTCGGTGAGGTGACCGACGGCCCCGGTGGATATGGCGCGGAGGTCACTGTCAGCGGAGGCATGACGTATGGATTCAACTGGCCCACCAAGGCTGTGAATGCCGGTCTCTACCGGCTGACGTTCAGCCTCAAGCCCGATTCCGGCGCCGACTTCACCGACGCGACCTCGATCCTGCAACCCGTTGAGGAGGAGGAGAGTGCCGTCGTGGCTGAGAAAGGCGGACCCGCTGCGGGTGGCAAGCCCGCCGGCAACGTGGCGGTGTTGATGCCCGAGGAGAACCTCACCTACATCGACATCGGTGTCAGCTATGACGAGAGCCTGCCGACGAAGCCGCTGGACCTGAACGCCGTCCGCGGCGAAGAAGCGGTGGCGCTGACCTGGAAGGCACCCGCGTCCGCTGGGAACGGGCCGATCACCGAGTACGCGGTGAGCGGGAAGTTGCTGGCCGACGGCAGTCAGCTGCCGGAGGTCCTGGTACCGGCCGACCGGGCGCTGGAGACCAGTTACCTCGGTCTGACCGGTGGAGAGCCGTACGAGTTCTCCGTTGCCGCGGTGACACCGTCAGGAGCGGGAGACACGTCCACCGTGGTCGCGACTCCCACGTCGAAGGTTCCGACCCTGGTCAAGGACGAGGTCATCGGAATCCCTGGCGACCGGGACGGGGACAAGGTCGCGAAGCGCATGAACCGGAAGTTGCGCCTGAAGATTCGCGTGAAGGCGACCAACCGCATCCGTGTGCGGGCCTTCGGTGAGGTCTACGGCAAGCAGCACGGCAAGAACGTTCGCAGCCGGAGCATGGCAAGAAGGTTCGCAGCCGGACCCGCGTGACCTTGTGGTTCAACCCGGTGGGGCCTGAGAAGGGTCCGCGTGTGATGAAGAAGGTGCGGACGAACGCCCGCGGCAAGTTCCGGACCCGGATGCACCTGCACAAGCCCGGATCGGTGTTCGCCACCGTCGCCCAGAACGGAACCCAATTCGCGGCGCGCAGCCACGTGTACAAGGTCCGTCTGGTGAGGTAGCAGTCGATCCTCGGAGGGGCAGGCCTCCCGTCGTGAGGCGGTCATTGACGCCGCATCACGACGGGGAGGCCGCGTGACGGGAACGCTCCGCCGTGAAGCAGCGTGCTGCCGAACCTGCGTACTTAAGGGAGTGCGGGTGCCTAAGGAGAGCGGGTGACGAGAGCCGTCGGCTCGCTGCCGGACGCCTCCTCCCGATTCTCGCCGTGCATCCTGCCATCACACAGAAGGACCCCCAAAGCCTCGGGGGTCCTTCTCTGTGAGCGGGTGACGAGAGCCGTCGCGCCCCTTCGGGACGCTCCTCCCGATTCTCGCCGTGCATCCTGCCATCACACAGAAGGACCCCCAAAGCCTTGGGGGTCCTTCTCTGTGAGCGGGTGACGAGAATCGAACTCGCACTGTCAGCTTGGGAAGCTGATGTTCTGCCATTGAACTACACCCGCGGGGGGTCATTGCCCTGCCGACAGTATGCCTCATGGGGTCGATCGGCGATGACAAGTACTGGACCGAACCGCTGTCGCGCACACCGCCCCACCCATCGCTACCGTTAATGAGTCCGCACGACGTGACGATGAAGGACGTATGGCAGTGCGCATTCCCCCGGAGTTGTCCTCCGACCCGCGCGTGCGCTACGACGCCGCCGCATCGCGCCTCATCCTTCCCGTGGCCGGCCTCGTCGGACTGCTCTATCTCGTGCTGGCGATTCTGCACCCGGTGATGGTTGGCGGGACAGACGGTCGGATTCTGTCAGCGGTCGCCGGCATCAGTGCCGTGGGCCTGCTCGGGCTTGCGTGGGCGTATCGCCGTCGCCCCCGGGTGCGAGGCGGCAGCGCGGTCCTGTCTGTGGCGTTCGTTGTGATGATCGCGAATTCGGGCCTGCACCTGTGGCTGACCGGCCAGGAGTGGCAGACCTCCAATCTGATGCTCGTGGTGATCGGTGCCGGCATGGCGATCCTGGCGACCAACTGGAACATCGGGCTGACTGTGCTGACCTGGCTCGCGTGGACACTGGGAATGCTCAGCATTCCGGGCGCGAACTGGTCGCACTGGCTGATCGCGATGGTGATGGCAACCCTTGTCGCGCAGCTAGTGCGGCACGGACGCCGCGGGAACCTGGAAACCGCCGCAGAGGCGGTGAATCTGCAGATGGGGCTGCTCACCGAGGCGGAGGAACTCGCCGACAGCCGACAGAGCCTGCTGGCCACCATCAGCCACGATGTGCGCACACCCGTGACCGGGATCGTCGGCATGGTCGACCTGTTGCTGCAGCGACCACTGGATGCGCGCACCCGCGAACTGGTGGCGGGCGTGCAGCACTCCGCCGACGGTCTGACGACCATGCTCAACAATCTGCTCGACCTTGCGCGGGTGGAAGCCGGTCGTCTCGAGGTCCACAAGAACGACGCGGATGTCTGCGAGATGATCAACGAGGTCCTGCAGATGGTCGGGCCGATCGCGCAGCGCAAACAGATCCCGCTGATCGGCGCGTCGAGCCCGGATCTCGACCCGTGGGTCCACACCGACACGAGCCGCTTCAAGCAGATTCTGCTCAATCTGGTGTCCAACGCGGTGAAGTTCACCGACGAGGGTGCGGTCTCGGTCGTCTCGCAGCCACTCGTGGTCGGCGGGAGGCCGTGGGTGGAGGTGTTGGTCACGGACACCGGACCGGGTATGTCGCCGGAGGAGCAAGCCCGCGCCTTCGACACGTTCGTGCAGGGTGCAGGGCACACCCACCAGCGCCATGGCGGATCCGGACTCGGTCTGGCGATCGCGCAACGGTTGACCACCGCCCTCGGCGGTTCGTTGCAGATCAAGAGCGAGCTCGGTGAAGGTACGGTGTTCCGCATCCAATTGCCGGTGGGACAGGTCAGTCCGGACCACCAGAACCTCCCGACCGTCCGGATCCCGGGTCAGGCCGTCGTCTCCGGGCATCCGGTGGCGGTGCAGGCGGTGAGCTGGCCCTGCAACGCTTCGGCAAGCAGATCGTGCCCGAATGCACCGGTGAGCCCGGAACGTTGCACATCCGGGTGGTGTCGGACACCGGTTCCGCCCAGGCCAATCGCGCCATTCACGACGGCCACCGACTGCTCATCCTTGGACCCACGGCGACGGTGGCGGCCTCTCCGACCGCAGGTGAGTATCTGCCGCTTCCGTGGACGGAGAAGCGCCTGATCGAGGTGCTCGGAGGAGAGGTTCCGACCAGCCTGTCGCGCGACGTCCTCACCCTGCCCGCCGGTCTGCGGGTCCTGCTTGCCGAAGACGACACCACCAACCGCAACCTCATCACCGAGATGCTGCGACGGCTCGGCGCCACTGTGCATGCGGTCAGTGATGGAGCTGCGGCGGTGGAGGAGATCGCGCGCGATCGCTTCGACGTCGTGCTGCTGGACCTCAACATGCCGGTGATGGACGGTTTGGAGGCGGTGCGGCTGACCCGCGAACGCCTGGCTGACGTGGACTCGCTAGCGGTGCTGGCCCTCACCGCGGACCCCGGATGGACGGACCGTTCCGTGCTCGCCGCCGCCGGGTTCAACGGCTACGTATTGAAGCCCACGACCATGGCGGACCTGCACGTCGGTATCTCCAAAGTCCTGGAGCGGATCCCGGTCAGCGACGGGATACCGACACCGCGCCTGCCCGCGGTGGATGTGAGCCTCGACCGGGAGACGATCGCTCAACTCGCCGAGGACCTCGGGGACTCGGGCCTGGTGGCAGCCGCTCTGACGATCTTCCTCGAGGAGTTGCCGGAGAGGCTGGTGGCCATCCACCGGGCCTTCGGTGCAGGTGCTGCTGAGGACGTGAAATCCGTGGCTCACTCCCTCAAGGGGTCGTCGGCCATGCTCGGGGCGCTTCGGCTCAGCAGCCTGTGCGCCCAGATGGAGACTGCCGCGTCAGAGTCGGTGCTCTCCGAGCTGACCTCCGAAGCCGAGCAGGTCGAAACCCTGATGCGTGAGTACCTGGTGGAGGAGGCGGTCGGGGCTGACCGGCTATGGCGCTGATGGGTTCGGCGTCGCGGGACTGGCATCGAACTCCACTGCAATGGCCGGATGGTTGCGCAATAGCCCACTGCTTACGGGCCACTTCGCAATCAGCGGGCGATCTCGTCCCACCGCGTGGGCCTCGACCCCATGGTCAGAGCCCGGTGCCGGCGGATCGGCGCGACGCCCGCATCGCAGGTGTCAGGCCTCCGGCAGGTATCGCTTGACGAGCGCGAGCAGGGTCTGCTTGGTGAAGGGTTTGGCCAGGTAGGCATCGACACCGGCCAGCATTCCAGCCTCAGCCGCCCCTGGTGCGGTCTCGGCAGTCATCGCGATGATCGGAACCTCCGCCCGCTCCGGGCCCGCGCCTCCTGCCCGAATTCGACGGGTCGCGGACAGGCCGTCCAGGCGCGGCATCCGGATGTCCATGAGCACGACGCCGTAGTCGGCATCCGCGAGTCGCTGAATCGCCTCCAGCCCGTCGTCGGCGAGGTCCACCTCGAGGCCCGCGTCGTTGAGCATCACCGATGCCAGTTGCTGGGTGACTTTGGTGTCGTCGACGAGCAGGACCCGGCGGTTGTGACCCACCCGGCGCAAGCGCGGACGCGAGACCGGGAACACGGCGGTGAAACCACCCTCGCGCTCGTGCAGATCCCCGTCGGCCTCCTGGCACAGGGAGCGCACGACCTCGACTGTGCGCGTGTCAGGAGTTGTGCCGTTGGCGACGACATCGATGACGCACTGCTGTCCGGACAGCCGCACTCCCACCGATACCTGGGCGTCGGGCCGAGCCAGCCGAACGCCAGCGATCAGGGTGTCCAAGGCGCTGCGTAGTCGGTCACTGTCGATCAGCACCTCCTCGGCGGCGCTCGGGTCCTCGGACAGGCCGACCCCGCCCCCGTGCGCGGCGATGAGGGCGTGCTGCGTCGTGCAGACCTCTGACACCAGATCGGCGAGGACGTGGATGGTGGGCTTGCCGACGGCGGTGCGGGCACTCTCGGCGGCGACCGAAACCAGCGCGTCGATGCGTTGTTCGAGCAACGTGAGTTGGGATTGTGCGGTGGGCAGGTCGGGGGGCTGGGAGTCAATGGCTGCTTGGGCCGCGTGGACGGGGGTGGACAGTTCGTGCGTGACCGCATTGAACAGGGCGCTGCGGGCCCGTGAAAGGGCTTCGGCGCGGTCCCGGGCCTTGAGCAGGTCGTCGGTGCGCTCGGTGACGGTGCGCTCGAGGTCGGCACGGTGCTGGGACTCCGCATCCCGGGCTTTGGCCCGTTCGATGACCCGGCCGAGTTGTTCCCCCATCGGGATTGCCAGTTCGAGCAGGTCGGGATCCTGCGGTTTGGGGACCGGGCTGAGGAACTCCAGCACGCCGACCAGGATGTCCTCGACCATCACCCCGAAGGCGAAGACCGTGCCGGTGGACAGCAGCGACTTGCGGGCGGCAACGAGGTCCGTGGGCTGGACCTCCCAGCGCGGGCCGTGAACCGCCACCCTGCCTGGCACTCCGATTCCATAGCCGAAACGAGCGCCGACCGTGGCTTTCCGAACGGCCTCATAGAACGGGTCGCCCTGCTTGCCCACCCAATAGCCGCTGGACACCAGGGCGGTGGAGTCGTCGCGCGCGGGGACCAGCAGGTGCCCCACGTGCCACTCGTACTCCTCGACGATCATCGTCATGACCTCGTAGAAGGCGGCGCGGTCGTCGGTGGCCGCGTTCGAGGCCGATGCTGAACGTGTCAACAAATCCAGTGCCCGCTGGCGTGCGTAGAGCCTGCGCAGTGAACGCTCGGCGATCTCCTCGGACTCTTGACGTGCCGAGCGCTCCCGTTCGACCCGGCGCTGCAGTCTGGCGATCTGCGCTCGGGCTTCCAGCAGCTCGTGGTCGGTCATTCCACCGCGATCCGAAGGGTGCAGTGGGGCGCGCCGTGCTTCGTGCACTGGGTCTGGGTGATGGCCAAGGTCTCGCCGAAGTGATCGCCGGCGCCCAGCGTGAGCCCTTCGGCCATCGGGCACATGGTTCGCTCGGAGTGGTAGTCCATCAGGATCGTGCCGTCCGGCCCCTCCGAGAAGTCGAAATGTGGAGGTCGGGCACCCGGGTAGAGCTTGCGTACCTCCGGGTGGATGACGCTGTTCAGGGTGGGAAGGAAGGTGCGCACCGAGGAGTGGAGTTCGAAGAACTCGGGGAACCGCTCGGCCAGTAGGTGCAACGATTGCCTGCCGACATGTCGCATGACGTCGTCAGGGGGCAACCCGCCGGCAGAGGCGGCCGCATCCACGATCGAGAGCAGTTGGCTCGTCGTCGTAGGAGCCCACCGCGGTGTAGGCGCCGTCGACGTGGGCGGCGTCCAGCAGGTCGTCCCAGGCATCCGGGCCGTTCTCCTGTGTGACCACGTCCTCGACGAGGTTGAAGATGATGCCCTTCACTGCGGCCTCCCTGGTCTGGGGCGCGGGCCCCGCTGCGTCATCACTGTGGGATCCAGATGCGTCACGCCGTGGCTTCGAAACGGAAGCCCACACCCCGCACCGTGTGGATGAAGCGCGGGTTGCTGCCGGACTCACCCAGTTTCTTGCGCAGATTGCCCATGTGCACATCGACCACGTGGTCGTCGCCGTACCAATCGGCGCCCCAGACCGCGTCCAGCAACTGCTGGCGAGCGAAGACCCTGCGGGGCTCGGATGCCAGCTTGGTCAGCAGGTCGAACTCGATCTTGGTCAGGTCCAGCAGTTGGCCGTCGAGGCGGACCTCGCGGGCGTTCGGGTCGATGGACAACCCGTCGAACTCCAGGGCGTCGGTGGGGGCCGCGGCACGGGGTCGGCGGCGCATGGCCCCGATCCGGGCGGCGAGCTCCCGCGCGGAAAAGGGCTTGGTCACGTAGTCGTCGGCTCCCACGGTCAGGCCCACGACGCGGTCGACCTCGTCGGTGCGTCCGGTGACCATGATCACGTAGGCGTCACTGAACTCCCGGATCCGCCGGCACACCTCGAAACCGTCGATCCCGGGCAGGCTCACATCGAGCAGAACGACCTCCGGGCGTCGGGTACGAGCCAGCCGAATGCCGGTCTCGCCGTCGGGTGCCGAGGCGACCTCGAATCCCTCGTTCTCGAGCAGACGGGTGCCGATCAGGGCGTACTCGCGGTTGTCCTCGACGAGAAGGGCGATAGGGCGGGCCACGGGTGTGATTGTGGCAGGGATCCTGGGGCGGTGGCAGGGTTTCGGCTGAGCGTGCCGGGACAGGGGGTGTTGCCAGGGTCGAGTGTTGCGCGGTTGGCCGCCCAGGCTCGAGTGTTGCGCGGTTGCTGGTTTGCGGGGTTGGCCGGTTCCGAAACCGACAACCGCGCAACACTCGCGGTTCAGCGACCGACAACGGTGCAACACTCGCCGCTCAGGTCGCAGGGGCCCGCTGCGGAACGGGTGCCTGCTCCCGCGCGCGGGCGGGCAGCCACAGCAGGGCCAGCGCCGCGCCCACCGCGGTGGCCGCAGCGGCAACCAGGGAACCCGCGGTGAATCCGGCCATGAAGGCGTCCTGCGCCGCGGCGAGGATCTGGGCGCCGTTGGGCGCCTGCTCGGCCACGACAACCGCGGCCCCCATCGACTCCTCGGCGATCGTGATCACCTGCTCCGGGAATCCGGCGAGTCCGTCGACGAGCTGGGGTCCGTAGAGGCTCGCGAAGACCGAGCCGACGATGGCCACGCCGAGCGTCCCGCCGAGTTCGCGAGTCGTGTCGTTGACCGCCGATCCGACGCCCGCCTTGTCCTGCGGCAGTGCCCCCATGATCGCCTCCGTGGCCGGGCTGGTGGTCAGTCCGAGACCCGCAGCCATCACCACCATGCTCGCCAGAACACCTCCGAGGTATGCGCTGTCCGCAGAAAGGGTCGAGGCCAGCAGGAAGCCGGCGCTCATCAGCGCCAGACCGCTCGCCACGACGAGTTTGCTGCCGAAACGGTGCATCAGAGCGATCGACATCGGGGAGAACACCCCGGTCACCACCGCGAAGGGCACCGTGCGAACACCCGCCTCCAGCGGGCTGTACCCCTGCACCAACTGCAGGTACTGGGTGATCAGGAAGATGAAGCCGAACAGGCCGAAGAAGGCCGAAGCGATGGCGACGCTCGCCGCGCTGAAGCGCGGGTTGCGGAACAGCCGGACGTCCAACAGTGGGTGCGCTGATCCGGCTCTCGTACACGATGAACGAGGCGAGGATCGCGGTGGCCGACAGGCCGGCGACGACGACGCCGGCGCTGGTCCACCCGCGGTGCGGTCCCTCGATGATCGCCCAGACGCCGAGCCCGACGGCGGACACCGACATGAGCAGTCCCACCCGGTCCAGGCGCCCGGGCCGCGGGTCGGAGGAGTCCGGGACCAGGACACGGCCGGCCAGCAGTGCGAGGGCGGCGATCGGCACGTTCACGAGGAAGATCGACCCCCACCAGAAGTGCTCGAGCAGCAGGCCGCCGGTGACCGGTCCCGCGGCCACCGCCAGGCCGGTGACGCCCGACCAGATGCCGATCGCCAGGGCGCGCTCCCGGATGTCGGTGAAGACGTTGATGATGATGGCCAGCGTCGCCGGGAAGATGAGAGCGGCTCCCACTCCCATGAAGGCCCTGGCTCCGATCAGTTGCTCGGCACTCTGCGAAAGCGCCGCCAGGACCGACGTCAGCGCGAACACCACCAGTCCGAGCTGCAGGGCCAGGCGGCGGCCGTTCCGGTCCCCGAAGTACCCGAACGCCAGCAGCAGTGCCGAGAAGACCAACGTGTACGCGTCGACGATCCACTGCAGGGACGACGTGGAGGCCTCAAGTTCGGTGCTCAGCGTCGGCAGTGCCACATTCACGATCGTGTTGTCCACCACGACCATGAACAGGCTCAGGCACAGCACGGCGAGCACCCACCAGCGCCTGTTCGTCAGTGGTGGGCGGGTGACGGTCTGGGTGCTCATGGCGTTCCTCCTGTAGAACAACGTTCTATGTATGTAGAACGTTATACTACAAACATGGGAAGAACGCCAAGTGCCGATGTCGAAGAGGACTTGCTCGAGGCCGCAGAGCAGATCCTCACCGAAGAGGGTCCGTCCGCGATCACGGTCAGGAAGGTCGCCACGTGTGCGGGGGTGGCGCCGATGGGTGTGTACAACCGCTTCAACGGCAAGCACGGTCTCCTGGAAGCCCTGTTTGTGCGGGGATTCCAGGAACTGCGGGCGACCATCGCGCAGGCCAACGGGCCGGACGCCCTGGCCAGGCTCCGGGACTCGGGTCGTCGGTACCGGCAATTCGCTGTTTCTCACCCGGAGCACTACCGGCTGATGTTCGAGTTGATGCATGAGGTGGCGCCGGGCGAGGCCGCGATGATGGAGGCCCTGTCATCCTTCGAGCAGCTGGTACAACTCGTGACTGCCGCACGCGGCGTCCGGCCCCTCGGGCAGGGCACCGACGTGGACGTCGCCCAGCAGTTCTGGGGTGTCCTGCACGGTGCCGTCGGCTTGGAACTCCTGGGGATCGGTTTCGCCGAGGATCCGGGCCTCACGTTCGATCGGACGCTCGACGCGACGCTCGCCGGCCTGGTCGAGGTGGCATCCGGCGGATGAGGCGGGGAGCGGCGGGACCGACTGTGCGCTGGGCGGCGCCGATCGGAGACCGACCACCCGAATTGCCCGGATCGCCGCCCGAGCCGTGAAAGCATGAATGCCATGCCCCGCACCCTTGCCGAAGCGCGCCGCGAGTTCCTCCGCCACCGGTCGCCGCGGATCCTCCTGGCCTGCCTGGCGCTCGCCGTGGTCCTGCGTGCCGTGGTCGGGGACTTCAGTTGGTGGAACGTGCTGCCGTTCGTCGCGGTGGTCGCGGCCCAACCGTTCCTGGAGTGGACCATCCACGTCTTCATCCTGCATGCCCGGCCCAAGCAGATCGCCGGCCGGACCTTCGACACTGTGGTCGCCCGTGACCACCGCCTGCACCATCAGGACCCCCGGGACCTCCCGCTCATCTTCATCCCGTTCCGATGGGTGGGCTACCTGATCGCGTCGGTGCTGCTCGGCGGGCTGCTGATCCCTGAGTGGCCGATGCGCACCTCCTTCTATGTGGCCGCCTTCGCCATGGCGGTCATCTACGAGTGGTCGCACTTCCTGATCCACACCGACTACAAGCCGAAGACCCGCATGTACCGGCACCTCTACGACAACCACCGGTGGCACCACTACCGCAACGAGCACTACTGGTTCGGCATCACGTCGACGGTGGGCGATCAGGTCCTGCGCACCGCTCCCGGGCGCGACGACGTACCGGTGTCGAAGACCGCGAAGAACCTGCTGGGGGCGTGAGGGTCAGCGCTTCTTCGCCCGGAAGCGCAGTGACCGGATCGGCCCTTTGTCATCGGCGCTGATCCCCCTGACCCGGACCGTGTAGCGCTTGCCCGACTTCAGGCGCCGCACGACGTACTTGCGCTTCTCGACCTGCTTCCAGGCGGTGAACTTCTTGCCGGGGCGGCGCAGCCGCACCTGGTATCCGGTGGCATTGGCCGCCCGTGTCCAGCGGACGACGGCCTTCTTCGTGTGCACCTTGACCCTGACCTTGAGTTTCCCGACGGACAAGGTAGCTGGCTTCGAAGCGGTCGGGGTGGGCTCAACCGGGATGGACGCGACAGGGGTGAGCACAACCGGGTCTGAGGCGGCGGACGTGCCCAGGGCGTTGCTGGCGGTGACGGTGAACGGGTGCGGGACCCCGTTGGCCAGACCGGCGATGGTGCAGGCAGTCTCAATGGCCGTGCAGGAACCGGCCGGCGATCCGGTCACGGTGTACCCGGTGATCGGCGAGCCGCCGTCCCATCCCGGCGATGTCCACTGGAGGTGGACCTGGCCATCGCCGGCAGTGCCGGCCAGCCCGGTCGGCGGATCGGGGGCGCTCAGCGGCGGCGGTGCGGTCGTGACGGCAACGGTGAACGCCGATCCGCAGGACAATGACGGCCGAGCGTGCCCGTGAGTGCCGGGGACGATTTGCGCCAGCCGCTGGTCGCACACGGACGGTCACCGTCGCCGAGTTGCCCCGTGTCGTTGCATCCCCCAGCAGTAGACGTGTTCGATCGGTCGGCCGCGCAGGTGTGTTCGTCACCGGCGCTGATCCGCGGTCAGGTCGTCCAGACAAGCCGTACCGCCGATCGGCGTGTAGCCGCGCGGTCGTGTCTCGCCGTCACCCAGTTGTCCGGCCCACCGGAACCCCAGCACCACGCGCCGCCGTCGGAATCGATCGCCGCACGTGGGTAGCCGCCTGCGCTGACTGACGGTGAACTGGTGTTCCCCGGCGACCGCGACCGGGATGGGCGTGTCCTTCTGGTCCTCGGTACCGTTGCCGAGTTGACCGGCGATTCCGTTGCCCCAGCAGTACCCGGTTCCGGACTGCGTCACCGCGCACGTGTGGCTCGTCCCCGGCGTCGATCCACCGCAGTGGCTTGCCGGCGATGGTCGATAGCCACGGGCCGATTTGTGGAGTCGCCGCCGGGGGTTCCCAACTGGCCGTATCCGTCGGATCCCCAGCAGTACGCCTTGCCCATCCGTGCCGATCGCGCAGGTGTGCGAGTCCCCGGCGGTGATCTGGGTGACAGCGTCTTTCCTGCAGCACCCCGCTCACCGCGACCGGTGATCGGAACAGCGAACTGCCGTCGCTGGGTTGCCCAACTGGCCGATACTGTCGGAGCCCCAGCAGTAGCGCCGCGTCCGTCGACCATGGCACACTGTGCGACTCGTCCGGCCGCGATGGCCTTCAGCCGACCGTTGTCGGCGATGGCCACCGGTACGCACGTGTAGGCGATCTGGCCGTTGCCGAATTGGCCCGAATCGCCGTTGCCCGGCGTACCCTGGACCGAGCCGTCCTCGATCGCGCAGGTGTGTGCGTCGCCCGCGCTGACCTTGCGAATCCTGGCGCGCCGGGCATGGCCGGCGGCGACGATGGCTCCCAGACCCGACCATCCCCGAGCTCGCCGGATTCGATCGCCGCCCCAGCAGTATGCGTCGCCGTCGGCACTCGACGGCGCACGTCTGGTCGTAACCGGCGGCGACGTTGACGGCCTGATCCGGCACTCGGTGTGACGGCGAGCACCAGGGTCGTTGCCCAAGGAGGTGTTGCCGACCTTCCTCTGCCGTCACCCCAACACACGACAGCCGACTTGTCCGTCACCGCGCAGGCGTGGTACATGCCCGCCGCCGCCGGAGGTGAGCTCGACGGGTCCGGCCGACGGCATCCATGGCGAACCGGCACCGAGGCTGGAACCACCGCGGTCCCATGCCCAACTGCCCGAGATCGCCGCACCCCAGCAGAAGCCGTCAGCCGGTCGCCTGCGATCCCGCAGGTGAACTGAGCGCCCGCGCTGATGTGCGTCAGTTGCTCCGCGCTCGCTGGCTCGCCCGAGGTGTCGACGATCACCGGCGCGTTGCTGTTGGTCGTGCTGTCGTCGCCGAGCTGGCCGCTGCTATTGAGCCCCAGCAGTAGGCGTTGTCCGCGATCGTCGACCGCGCATGTGTGCTGCGCCGAAGATCGATAGCTCGGTCAGGATCACGCCATCGAGCACACCGCTGGTGTCCACCGCGGTCGGCACGGCTCGGTTCGATCGTTCGTCGTGTCGCCGATCTGGCCGCGTGCGTTGTAGCCCCAGCAGTAGGCCTTGCCGTGCGGTGTCGAGCGCGCAGGCGGTGGCTGCCCGTCGCGGATCTCGAGTCAGCGTCTTGCCGCTCAGATTCCCCGGACGTGTCGACGGCGACCGGGACGTCGGAGAAGCGTTGGCGGTCGAACCGTCGCCCAACTGGCCGTAGCCCGATGCCCCAGCAGTAGGCGTGTGCCGTCGGTGTCGAGGCGCAACGTGAAGACGTTGCCGGCCGCGATCGTGGGAGACTCCGTTGTCCTGCAGACACCCCCAGCGATCACCGGCACGGGGATGAACGCTGTGCCCCCAGCCGTCATTGCCGAGTTGTCCCGAAGTCTCCGCGCCCCCAGCAGTACGCGCGGCCCTTCTCGTCCAACGCGCAAGCTGTGCTCGCCACCCGCTGGACGACCTTGAACGCGGCGGGTGTGCGCAACCGGGCGCCGGGGACATTGAGAGCCCGGTAATTCCCGTCCCGACCTGGCCGAAGTAGGAGTCAGCCCCAGCGTACGTCGTGAGGGTGTCGGGTGGTTTGGAGGCGTCGGCCGCGTAAGGTGCACCCAATCCTGTCGCCAGCAGCAGGACCAAACCTCCAATATGCGCTTCATCGCGAACGCACCCCCCGACCGTGGGTCGGTACTTCCAGTGTACGCCGGGGCGAGGGTCCAGGTCTGCTCAAGGACCGCACTGTCCGTGTGGCCGGTGTAGTCTCGCGCGTAGGCAACCGGGTGGGAGGTGAGGGATGTCCGTGGTGTCCCAGCCTCGTCGCATACTTGTCACCGGTGGCGCCGGTTTCATCGGTTCGCACCTCTGTGAACGCCTACTCGGGCAGGGACACGAGGTGCTCTGCGTTGACAACTTCTACTCGTCGTCGCGGGTGAATGTCGAGCACCTGATCGCCAACCCGCGGTTCGAGTTGATGCGCCATGACGTGACCTTCCCGCTGTACGTCGAGGTCGACGAGATCTACCACTTGGCCTGTCCGGCATCGCCCATCCACTACCAGCGCGATCCGGTGCAGACGACCAAGACCAGCGTGCACGGTTCGATCAACATGCTCGGCCTGGCCAAGCGGACCAAGGCTCGCATCCTGCTCGCATCGACGTCCGAGGTCTACGGCGACCCCACTGTCCATCCGCAGAGCGAGGACTACTGGGGCAATGTCAATCCCATCGGGCCCCGTTCGTGCTATGACGAGGGCAAGCGCTGCGCCGAGACCCTGTTCATGGACTACCGACGCCAACACGGCATGGACACCAAGATCGTGCGCATCTTCAACACCTACGGTCCCCGGATGGCACCGGATGACGGACGTGTCGTGAGCAACTTCATCATGCAGGCGCTCGCCGGCGAGCCGCTGACCATCTATGGCTCGGGGGACCAGACCCGCTCCTTCTGCTACGTCGACGACCTCGTGGACGGACTGCTGGCGATGATGAACACCCCGCCGGAGGTTGCCGGGCCGGTCAACCTGGGCAACCCCGAGGAAGTGACGATGCGTGAGTTGGCCGACAGGGTCACCGCGATCGTCGGTGTTCCCGTCGCAGTGGCCCATGAACCACTGCCGACCGATGATCCGATGCAGCGCATGCCGGACGTGACGCTGGCCGGCCACCTTCTCGGATGGTCTGCTCAGATCCCGCTGGACAAGGGCATGCAGGAGACGGTCAACTGGTTCCAGGAGCAGTACGCATGCGACCTGGAAGGTACCCCGTGAGCCAACGGCTCGGAACCCGGCAGCCGAGGACATCTACGCGTAACGAGTTCCTCCGGGACTACCAGTTGCGGGTTCGGGCCCTCGACGTCGCAGTCATCCTGACGGCCATCGTGCTGGGGCTGCTGCTGGGGTGGGGGTACGGGGGGCAGTTCTTCGGTGATGACCGCCCTCGCCAGTTCTTCTCCGTCGCGCTTCTGGTCGTCTGGCCGATCGCGCTGTGGCAGACGCAGTCGACCAAGGCCACGATCATCGCCAACGGCCTCGGGGAGTACCGCCGGGTCATCGTGGCGACGATGTGGACCGGGCTGATCGTGATGAGCCTGGCCTACCTGACGAACACCACCCGTGGGCGGTGGTTCCTGTTCGGCGTGCTGGTCTCCGGGCTGCTCTTGCTGCTTGATCGAGCGCAACCTGATGCGGCGCTGGCTTCACCGCCGGATGGCCGAGGGCCAGCCCTTGCACAGGGTGTTTCTGATCGCGCCGCCGTCGCGCCTGGCGAAGTTGCAGGACGACCTGGCCAAGTCGCAGGGACGGTTCGTGACCGTGGGCTGTCTGGCCGCTCGATGACGCGTGGGACCCCGCGACGGCGGTCGATACGGCGCTGGCGAGCAAGGCGGACACTCTGCTCTTCGCCCCCGGCGGCGACATGGACCCGCAGCAGACCCGCGCACTCGGCTGGGCGATGGAGGACACGGACCTGTCCCTGATGGTCAGTGCATCGCTGGTCGAGGTTGCCGGTCCCCGATTGTCGGTCGAGCCGGTCGAGGCCTTGTCCTTCGTACGTGTCGACATGCCCAAGTTCAGCGGCACCGCCGTGGTGCTGAAGGCCATCACCGACGTGGTCGGTTCGTCGATCCTGTTGATCCTGCTGGGCCTGCCGATGCTGCTGATCGCGTTCGTGATCCGGCGGGGTCCCCCGGTCCGGCGCTCTTCAAGCAGGAGCGGGTCGGGATGGACGGCCGGAGCGTTCGAGTGCTGGAAGTTCCGGACCATGTACGAGGATGCCGACGCCGGCGGGACGAGTTGCGTGCTGCGCACGGGCGATGACGGCGCCACCTTCAAGATGGCCGACGACCCGCGGGTCACCCGGATCGGCCGGTTCCTGCGCCGGTTCTCGCTGGACGAACTGCCGCAGCTGATCAACGTGTGGCGCGGCGACATGAGCCTGGTGGGACCCCGACCGCACCCGCGCGGACGACGTCGAGCGCTACGACGACCTGGCGGTCCGGCGGCTGCGGGCGCGGCCCGGGATGACCGGGCTGTGGCAGGTGCGCGGGCGGTCGGACCTGTCGTGGGAGGAGTCGGTGCGGCTCGACCTCTACTACGTGGAGAACTGGTCGCTGTCGATGGACTTCGTGATCATGGCGAGCACGGTCAGCGCGGTTGTCGGTGGGCGGGGGGCGTACTGAGTGCGGCGTGGTGGAGCAGGGTGCCATGGGTGAATCAGGCGGGGGCCCGGCCTGGTTCGATCCAGAACAGCTGTACGTTCCCGATGGATGGACACTGATCGACACTGCCGCGCCAGGCTCCATGCGGACGGTCCACCGAATGCTCTTCGAGGCACTGGTCTCGGTCGATAGATACCTGTCCAGTCATGGAATTGAGTACTGGCTCACTGGTGGCGCTCTGCTTGGAGCGGTTCGTAATGGCGACTTCTTGCCATGGGACGACGACATCGATATCGGCATGCGACGGGAATCCTTCGACATTCTTGGGGAACTCTTGGCTCTTCATCCCGTTGAGGGGCTCGCATGGCGCACGCCTGACTCAGACCCCTCGATGCCCCGATTTGTCCCGGGTTGCTTCGCGATCGAAGGAACCGCCGCTGTTTCTGAGTTCTCGGACCATCCGGAACTTAGGAAGCCAGGGCTCGCAGTGGATGTCTGGCCTTTCGACGAATTGCCACGGGCTCTCCCCGCCCGTGCGGTGGATAGCCTGATTCGGCGCGAGCACTACGTGGCAGAGTCCTATCGCCTGAATCTGATCGATCCGCCGCAACGGTTTGTGGGTCGCATGCACGAGTTCGTTCTGCGTCGAACGACTCGGCGGCACTGGACCGGCGCCATGCGGTGGCTGCGACGGCGGGGACGTGATTCGGGGCTGTGGTCGTACGGCGCCGAGACAGGCTGGCATCTGTCGAGGGCATCGCCTGAGATGTTCGAACCGGTCGGCGCCGTGATGCTGAATGGGAGGACTTTCCCAGCGCCACGCCGCCCCGGATGCTACTTGGAGGCGAAGTACGGCAAGGATTTCCGAACGCCTCCTCCGCTGGAATTGCGCCGGCCACACAATCGCTATGTCGCTGTTGCCGAGTGAGGGTGGTCCTGCCGGGCACGGCAAAGCTGGTGTCCTTTGCGCAGGTGCAACCTAGTGGATCCCCTCCGCGGTTCATCCGGCGTAATAGCCTCGGCACATGAGGATTGCTTATGGCCGGCTTCGGGGCCGCCTGGCACCCTGGATGACATTCCGAGCTCCCCGCGCTAAGGGGCCGGTCTCACTGATCGGGACGGGTCTGTTCATCTGGCTTCTGCTGACGACCACCGTGGAGGGGTTCTCTGCAGCTGAACTCGGCCTTTCCCGAACGCGCGAGATCATGACCATCTATGCCGTTGTGGCGGTCACGCTCTTCAGGCGGTCTTGGCGCTGGTGGCCCCGGTATCTCAATTATTCTGCCGCCGGTTTGGTGGTTCTGGTATCGGTGGGTTACATCTCCTGGATGCTTGACTTGGGGTCGGCACTCGCCATCAACTTCTGGGCACAGTGGATGATCCCTGTCGCGGCCTTCTTCCTTGGCCTGAGCTTCCTCCCTGGCCTTTGGCCCGATTTGGCGACGAGTCCTGCTGATCTACGGATGTGCCATCGCCGTGTACCAAGCGGTCATCCTCTTGCTCAGACTTGGGGCGGAGGCACCTGAACCTGGTTCGACCTTTTATGCCGCGAGAACGATCTCCGCTTCCTTGGCGATGACCTTGGTGGTCGCGATGGTCCTGGCAGCCACAGAACAACGGATAGACCTTCGGACCCGGAACATTGTGGCGGGTTTGCTGGGTGTTTCAGCAATCCTGGCGCAGCATCGAACCGTCTGGATCGCACTCGTCATCGCGTGTGCACTACTCGCCCTACGTTCTGCTCGCCTCGGCCGCTCCTCTGCAGCCGTCCTGGGCCCTGCACTCTCCTTCGGATACCTGGTTCTCGCGGCCGTTCTTCCGCTACTGACACGCATCTCGTTGCTTCCGTCAGGGGGAGAAGGCGGAGAAGTCGTGGGTGGGCTGCCGCCTTCATTCGAAGACACGAACACCCTGGGCTGGCGGTGGGACATGTGGGCATCTCGCGTGCAGGCAGCCCGAAGTTGGATCGAATGGTTGGTGGGAGGCATGTTCGGTGAGACGCCTGCCTGGGGACCCAACAGTGACGTCCTTGTTCCCCTCATCAGTTCCCACAGCATGTTCGTAGACCTTCTCTCGATGCTCGGTCTGGTAGGGCTTTCTCTCTTCCTGTTTATGGTTGCGGTCGCAATCACAGGCCGAGGCAATCGCCTGAGCGCAGCGGTGGTCATCGTGTGGGCGCTCCTCGCATATGGCATTTTCAACCAATGGCCGCCGTACGGGTGGCTGGTCCTAGCTGCTGCCCTTGTGCCATCGGGCGAGTCCGTTGGCACGTCGGCGCCATCCAATTTCGCCGTCCCTCGGGGCAGTTGCCGGGCCGGAAGCGGGGCGACCCAGGCAGCGACACTCGACGACGGTGCACAATGAAGGTACTGTTGAGCGCTTACGCCTGTGACCCGCTTGGTGCGTCGGAAGCCGCAAATGCTTGGTTCACAGCCTCCGGACTAGCGCTCGATGACCAAGTGACGATCCTGACCACAAATTCGATGCGGGGGCGCGTTGAGCAGGGCGTACGAGAGGTACGCGAACGCGGCGGCAACCTCAGCGCTTACTGCGTATCTGATGAGGTTCCACATGCCGCCCGGTTGGGTATGACGGGTACACTCCTGCGCTACGCCGCCTGGCAACGGAGAATCCCGGCATGGATGAGCGACCATGACAATGGGCCGTGGGATGTAGCGCACCACAGTTCCTGGGGCTCGGCAACGTTGCCTGTCGGCATTGCCTATGGACCCTACCCGTTCACGTTGGGCCCGATCGGGGGTGGGCAGAGGCTGCTGCGCGATCTGCGCGAGTGGTTTGACGGTCCGTTGCTCGAGAACCGACTGCGAGACGCCTCACTTGAGAGTGTGAGGGTCAATCCGTTTGCCCGGAAGGCGCTCGGAACGGCTAGTGCGGTGCTTGTCACCAACTCGCAGACTATGAAACTCGTAGCCCCTTTGAGCCGAAGGGCCGATCCCGAACTGTGCCTTGCCGAAGGAATTCCGGACGATCGGGTTCTCCTTGAACCGATCGGAGCTCCGTCCACCCCTCACATTGTGTGGCTCGGACGCTTCTTGCCGCGGAAGGCCGCTTCACTTGCCGTGCGTGCGTTCGCCCCCTTGGCGCGCGCACACCCGGACGTCACAATGAGTCTCGTGGGCGACGGCCCCACGCGTTTAAAGACGGAATCGTTGGTGCACGACTTGGGCATCTCCCATCGGGTCCGATTCCTCGGCAGCCTGCCGTGGGTGCAGGCGCAGGAGGTTCTTGCCGGCTCCACAGCCCACCTGTTCACGAGTGTTCGAGATAGTTCGAGCGCTCAGACGCTAGAGGCTGCCGCCTTGGGTGTTCCGACCGTCACCCTCGCTCTGGCCGGGGCCCGAGACTTCCTAAGGCGTCCAGGATTCGTCCTGGTCGACCCCCATCCAGGGCAGCAACTCCCATGTAGGATCGCAGAGGCCCTCGCTGAGGTTCTTCGTTGGCCGCTGGGACGCCGGCGCAGCGAGAGTTTAGGCGCGCTCCAGTTCGCTCGTGAGAATACATGGAGTGTTAGAACCGCTCGGTTACGAGAGACGCTCAGGAGCGCGTGTGACCGTCCCCCCACCCCCGCTTAGCATCAACGTATGCGGCCGTCCGGCAGACCAAAGATCGTGGTGGTGACGCCCTTGGCCCACGCGCGGGACGCAGGCGTATACATTGAGGCCGCCGCGAAGGGCGTCGACACGCTCATGGTCATTCCAGACCGTGGGGGGCAGGGAGACTGGCCAGCCGATCTGCATCGCCTCCCGCTCCCCTTCAGGGGTGGTTCCTTCACTCAGGCCTGGGTGCAGGGGCTCGGCGACGCGGTGCGGCACTTCGATGCAGACCTCATCCATGTCCACAACGAGCCATGGGCCGTGACGACACAACGGATGGTGATGACCGGCAAGCCGGTGGTGGTCCACTGCGTTGAGAATCTCTACCGGGAGGCGCCGACCCTCTACCGATTGCGCCGAATGAATACGAGGTACGTCCTTCGACGAATTGCAGGCTATCTGAATTGGGGAGAGACGGGCCTTGCCGCGGCGCGGATGGCGGGCCTTCCAGATGCCACGCCGCAGGCCGTCATTCCGGCCTCCCCCCCGTCCGAGCAGGTGTTCAGCAAGGTCAAGGCCGAACAGCCTGAACGGCTGCTCAAGGTCGTTTTCGTCGGTCGGCTAGTCCACGAGAAGGGCGTGGACACGATTCTTGAGGCGCTGGCCAATCCTCAGCGCCGCACGACGATGGAGTTGATGATCGTCGGCGAAGGTCCTGAAAGGCGACGTCTTGAGTCCTTGGCCCACTCTTTGGGGGTCACTGCGACGTTCCGAGGCCGGTTGGATGCCAGTGCGACCCACGACGCCATGGCGCAGGGACATGTGGTGGTGGTTCCCTCCCGGTCCGTTCCGCGGTGGACAGAACAATGGGGTAGGTCAGCTGTCGAGGCAATGATGACCGGTCGCCCCGTGCTGGTATCCGATTCGGGCGAGCTTCCGGGTCTGGTGGGGTCTGCGGCAGGGGTATTCCCGGAGGGGGATCCACGTGCTCTGGGCCGTGCCCTGGACTGTTTCTTGGCCGACCCCGCTCTGGTCGCAGAACGTGGCGAGGCTGCGTATGCGCGTTCGCTCGCATTCAGGCCCGGGCCACTGGCAGATCAGCTCGTCGCATTCTGGCATCGGGTGCTCAGTACGAGATGCAGGGATCGTGGATTGTGAGGGTCCTGGCAATTCACTCTCGATACCGAAGCGCAGGCGGTGAGGACGTGTCCTTCGATACCGACGTCGCCTACCTTCGCGAGCACGGACACGAGGTGCGGGTGCTGGAGGTTGACAGCCGTGTGTACGCCGATCGTGGCGTGCGTGCTCAGGCTTTCGGTCTAATCGGTCGAGACAGGGACCTTGCGAGTCGAATGTGGGCGGCCGCGAGGGAGCATCAGTCGGATGTGGCATACCTGAACAACTGGTTTCCTTGGCTCGCGCCGTACCTTGAGGCCCTCAGTGACCTTCCGGTACTGGTCACAGTCCCCAACTACCGGCTCTGGTGTTTGAATGGCCTGTTCTTCCGGTCGGGACACATCTGCCGCTCGTGTTTCAGTGGGACACGCCTGAACGGAGTCAGGCACGGCTGTTACCGCGGCTTGACCAGTTCGGTCGTGGCTCTCGGACTGGTGAGTAGGGCCTCTAAGTCACTGCTTCCCAAGCCATCCGTGCACTTCGCTCCTGTCTCAGCCTTCCTGGCAGATCTCCTGACTGAAGCGGGAGTTCCCTCGTCCAGGATTCACGTCAAGCCCAATATGGTGTTTCCGGCTCCTGCTGTCGGTCCGGGCGGAGCGAGTGTGTTGTTCGCGGGGCGTCTCGAGCCTGAGAAGGGCTTCGACATCTTTGTCACCGCTTGTGGAATGGCTGGAGTCACCCCCGTGGTGGCCGGAACTGGATCGCTGGTGGAGTTGGCGCGCGGAAGTAGTGACTATCGGGGTTCGCTGCGGCCAGCGGACGTTGAACAGCTCATGGGTCAAAGCCTCGTCACCGTGACGCCCTCGATCTGGGACGAGCCTTTTGGGCGGGTAGCTGCCGAAAGCCTCGGATGCGGGACTCCCGTGATCATCAGCGCGCGTGGGGGTTTGCAGTCCGTCGGAGCGGCAGGCTGCGCCCTAGTCACGGAACCGGGAGACACTAGCAGCCTTGCTTTGGCAATAGGCCAGGTACGCTCCGACCCCTATTGGTCAGGGGCTGGGCGCGTGGCTGCGAGGGCGCGCTTCGAGGCGAACTTCGCGCCCGAAGTTGTCGGAGACCTGCTTGAGGGTGCTCTGATCGCGACCGTTGCCGAAGGACCCAAGACTGAATGACTCCCGGGGCCGAGCCAGCAGGCGGCCATAGACTGTGCCCGTGCTGCAGGGTCACGAAACGCCAGGTCGGGTCGTGCTGGCGGTAATCATGACCAGTCACAATAGACGCTCGTTGACTGTTGAGTCGATCAGTCGCGTCCTTGAGCAGCGGATCGATGATCGCGTGGCGGTGCGGGTCTACGTCACCGATGACGCCTCAACAGATGGGACCGCAGAAGCGGCGGCGGCGATCGGTGCACGGGTCACCCTGATACCAGGATCAGGTTCCTTGTTCTGGGCCGCTGGCATGGCCCGCGCCGAGATTGCAGCGATCGCCGACGGATTCGACTACCTGCTGTGGCTGAATGACGATACGTTTCTTTTCCCGGGCGCCCTTCAGTTGCTCCTGAGCGTGAGTGAGCAGAACCCCGACGCTGTCGTGGTGGGCGCAGCCGTTGCACCGGGCACGGACACTGCCGTCTACGGGGCCAGACGCCGTCTGAGCAGGTGGCATCCGCAGCGGTTCGAACTGTTGCCGCTGGCCTCTGAGGTACAAGAAGCCGACACGTTCAACGGGAACATCGTGCTGATACCCCGAACGGTCCACGACCGCATCGGCGAAATAGATGGCGGCTTCCCCCATGCATATGCCGACGATGACTATGGACTACGTGCTCGGGCTTCCGGGCTGGCGGTCCTGCAAGCACCTGGGGCTGCGGGGGAGTGCACCCCGAACTCGCACGGCGCCCCCATCCGTGGATGGGCTGCATGGCGTGATGCACAGACGCCAAAGGGACTTCCGCTGCGTGCACAGATCCGCTTCTTCAGGCGGCACGGTGGAGTGTTGTGGCCTGTAACGCTCCTTGCCCAGCAGATCAGAATGATTGCCCCGTGGCCCCATGCCCTCCGCGACGAATCCCGCCACCGTGGTGAGTGAGCCATCGCGGGATCCTGGCATGCCTGAGCACAGAAGTATGCCCCAGCGAGTACTCAGCGGCTTCGTTGCGCTGTCTGCCACCTCCTTGCTGGTGATGGTCTTCCAATTCGGGTACGCGGCCGTCACCGCACGGCTCCTTCCGGTGGACGCTTTCGGAGCCTACGCGGTCGCCCTGTCTGGAGTCGGACTTCTGTCTCTGGTCAACGGGTCCACCTTGGGACTCGCAGCAGCGAGGCGGAGCGAGGCGGATTCCGCGGCAGACCGAGCCCTCGTGACTGTGTCACTAGCGGCTGGTGCGGGGGTGATGGTGCTCGCAATGGTCACGGCGACCGTGTGGTCCGCTCTGTGGGGTGTCCCCGAGGCGGCTCCAGTGATGGTGGTGTTGGCGACGGGCACCCCCTTCGTTTCAGTGTCAGCAGTACTTGCTGGGGTGCTGCGCCGACAAGGCAGTACGCCGGTGGTGGCGCGCCGCTCCGCTGTCGCCCAGTTACTCGGCATGGTCGTTGGACTGGTCGTGGTATTAGACACGAAAGCCTCGTGGAGCCTTGCGGTTGCGTCGGTAGCGGGGGCCGCTATCTCAACGGCGCTGCTGGCCGTGCGAATGCCTCGTCAGGACATCACTCCGAGCAAACCGACTAGGGAAATGGTTGGCGATCTCCTGTACTCCTCCAAAGCGGCCGGAATGAACCTCCTGCGATACGGTGCGAACCTGCTGACCCCCTGGTCGATCGGTCGTTTCGCCGGCGTGGATGCGCTGGGCGCCTACAACCGTGCAACTACCCTGGTCACTGTTCCGCTGGAGAATCTGCAGACGGCACTCTCCTACACGTTGTTCCCGGAGCTGCGCCACGACGGCCCGGTTTTCGCCAAGACGAGAGCCTTCACGCAACTGATGGTGCTTGTCACCTGGCCTGCGGTCATCGCTGCGAGTCTCGGTGTCTTCGGTGCGGGGCCTTTCCTGAGCGTCCTTCTAGGGCCCCAGTGGGGCGCAGCGGCGGCCATCGGGGGCTTGGCCGTCCTGCTCGGTGTGATTCCGATGATCGGTGTGCCGGCACTTTCTGCCGTCGAGGCTTTGGGCGAATTCAGGATTACGGCGGTCGCGTGGGTGGTGGCTCTCGTGGCGATCGGAATCGGCTCAGGTTGGACATTCGTGACGGGTGATCCCAGATGGGCCATGTTGGGGCTAGTGGCCTCCAAGGCTTGCTCTGCCTTCGTGGCATTGTCGTACTTGGCCAGGACCGGTCGGTTCCAGTTCGTGGAGTACGCCCGTGGCGTGCTTCCGATCCTGGTGGTCCAGGTGCTTGTGGTAGCCGGCTTGGCACTGGCTACCGGGACGGTGGTGAGCGGCGCGATCGGCCAGATTGTCCTAGTAGCCGTAGTGGGCTTCGCCGAACTCGGGATCCTCCACGCGGTGCGTCGGCGGACGTCGTTCGGACGGATTGCCCGGCGACTTGGTCTACCGGGATTCCGATGAGGTCACGGTCATGGATCAGATACTTGCTTGACGACGCCATGGAGGACGAGGTCGTTCTCGGGCCTGCGCTCTCCGCCTTGTCGGACGTGATGCAACCAGGCGCGCAGATCGCACTCCTCGTCGCCCAGCGGGAATCCTCGGGGCGGCACTCGTGTGGCGGACTCCGCCTCAACGGTGCGGATGTTGCTGGCCACCGGCCCCTTCAAGACTTCACGTTCGTGTCCCCAGATTGACAACCAGCCGCCGGTATCGTTCAGGTGGTGCAGCGGCCATAGGTAGGCAGCGTCGGAAAGGAAGATTGCCATCATCGAGTAACTCGAAACGGAGGGCACAATGATGTCCGACATCGTCAACCGTCGAAGATCGCCCAGGACTGAGGCACTGGAAACGCGGACGGAGACCGCGGGCGGAATGCGCTCAACGATCCCCTCCAGCAGAGGATCCCTTGGTGCGGCGTCCGTCACGATCGTCAGATCCATCGCGCCGGACCATGACTTCCGAAGCGACACCAGCGCATTCACGATCCACTGCTGAGACAGCCGTGCGTTGAAGATCCCGGGACGGACGGGTTGTGTGGTGAAGTCGCCAACTCGGAGATGGAGACCCACCTGAAGCGGACGACCCCCTCGGCGCCGGGTGCCTCAGAATCCCCAGTCGCCTTTGGAGGAACGGACGTGCACCCGCGATGGTCAGGTAGCCCCCGGCCATGCCGGATGTGTGAACCACGACGCATGAGGGGGGAACTCGGCGCTCAGCGCCTGCATCGAACGTCGGTAGTCCCAGGGGAAGGGCAGGACGGACCAAGGCAGTCTGATGCGGGGCAGCCATAGCGCTTGGAGCCGGACCCCCACGTCCGCGGATAGATTGCGCCCGAGTTCATTCCCATACCTGCGTGGATTCAACCACCACGGCTGTTCGACGAGCCTGGCCTCTAGTTCGGACGCGCCGAGGTAGGCCTTGCCAAGGGCGATGATTTCGTTGCCCAAACCGGCGCCACGTCGTCCCTGTGGTGCGGCGACCGACCAACGTCTGGAGCCACGACGACTCATGTGTTGGAACCCATCAGCACCTTGTTGTACCAACCCAGGTATCGAGCCACGACGACAGTGGGGTCGAATCGGGTGAGTGGGCCGACCGCCGCCGGTCCCTGTCCCTCAGACAGGGAGGCGAGGATGTCACGGGCGAATGCCTGCGGCGATCGGACATCAGTGAGACGGCCGTTCCTGCCATGATCCAGCACGTAGGGGACCCCACCTGACCGCAACCCGCCCACCACTGGAAGCCCCGAGCCCAGCGCTTCTAGGACAGCCATGGGGCAGGCCTCCTCCAGTGACGCGTGCGCCAGAAGCCAAGCTTGAGAGAGCTCCTGTGCGATCTCACTGCGGTTTTTGACGCCGACAAAGGTAACCCCATCCTTCAGCCCCACGTCGTCAGCCCACTTGGCCATGGGGTCCGTCGGGCCCAAACCAGGGCCTACTAGGCGCAATACAGCCGATGGGGTTGCATCTCGCACGATCTCGAAGGCCTGGAGGAGGCCCTTCATGTTCTTCCGGGGGCTGCTATCGCCGATGTCAAGGATCGTCGGAGTTCGCGCCGGACGCCTTGCCGTACCGGCAGATGTCGTCGGGAATCGAATTGGGTATGACTTCGATTGGGCGGGGGTAACGCATTTGGGCGTGCCAGGCATCCGCTGTGTAGGGAGACACGGCCGACAGATGCGAGATGCCTGCTCTTAGACGGATGGCCTGCAGGAGTCTTCGCAAACGGGTGCGATCAGGCATCTGGCGGAAGATGGATGTTGGGCAGTCGTGTGAAGTGGTGACGTGCGGGAGTCGGCTCAACTGCGCGGCCCACTCGAACTCGTACGTCCAATGGGCATGTACGAGATCTGCAGCGCCTTCTTGGAGCGCACCCGCCATGATGCGAGCCTCAGTGCGGTATCCATCCAGCCTAGACGCTCTTGTGTGTCTGGACGGGACAGACAAGAGCGTCAGGCCGTCACCTCGGAACACCTTCGGCTCGTCGGCAGGAGTCGCCGGCATCGTGACGGTGGCGGCGTCCCCCGCACTCCTCAGGCCGCGCGCCAAATCCGCGACCGGTCGGCCTCCCAATCCGGAGTAAGTCCGCGCGCGTGGTGCATCATCCTCATTTAGCAGATCGGAGAGGTATGCCGGAGAGCACGGACCACACAGCGCGATGTGCACCCAGGTATCCTATTGACAAGAGCCGCCTCGGGCTTCCGCTGGTTCCGTCCGCACCTTTCGGCACTACGTCGAGCGGTACAGATCGCAGTATTGAGTGACGCCCACCGCTGGCGTCAGGTTCTCGCGGACAAACCTGCGAGCCGCCTGTCGGGTAGACGATGGGACATGGGTTGCAAGTGCCTCAGCCAGCCCGCTGTCCCACGCATCCGGTCTCCATCCGGGAACCGTGCTCACCAGGGGTGCCTCTTGAGCCCACGTCATCCCGCGGATGTCGGATACCACACAATTCATGCCCATCGCGATAGCTTCCGCCAACGCGACACTGAGCCCCTCTCTTCGCGAGGGCAAGACGAACAAACGGGCCGACAACATGTGAACCCGGGAATCCGCTACCCCGCGGAACACCAAGAGACGCCGTCCATGTAACTCCTCGAGCAGTCTGGTCTCGTGCGGTGTCGCGTGGGCCTCATTTCCGACGTGGACGACGGTCCACTGGTTGCGGATCGCGGCTGCCAAGACGATCTCGTGCATCTTCACGTCCTCGCAGTTGCCCACGATCAGCAGATCTGCGCCACTTGGGGTGTTACTCTTGCCCGTCGTGAAGCGCTCCTCGACCCAGTTCGGGATGACGAGACAGCGTCTTCGGAATCGGGCCTCGTGCTGTGCCATTTCCGCAGTCGGTGCCACAAAGGCGTCCACGTACCTGTCAGAGAGCACGGCTTGTACCCGGCGCTTGGTGGCCCACCAACCGGTCGCTTCGTAGTAGCTGTGAAATGTTCTGATGATCCGCGCTCGTGGTGCCTGCCGGTGAGCAATGAGAATCACGGCGGCGAAGGCTTCCTCAGTGTGCACGTGCACGACTTGGGGATTCAGTTCCCGCAGTATGTCTGACCAGCCAGACAAGCCCCTGGCGGACCTCACTGATGGAATGGCGCGAATATCGTAGCCCGAAGACTCTAGTTCCGCCCTGAACGGATGAGAACGGCCTTGCCCGACGATCGTTGAGGTGATCCCATGCTGCTGGAAGTACGGCGCCCCACTGACGAACATCCGCTCCATGCCGCTGGCCCGCAGTGGACCCAAGAGGTGAACGACTCTCACACGCCACCTGATGAAGTCCGGTTTCCATTGCCGGCGTTGGTGACTGCGTCTGCTTGCACCATCAGCCTCGCCAACTCCGGTACCTGCGTGCGTGCCACCCACCCCAACTTCTCCCGCACCTTGCTAGCATCACCCACGAGCTCGTCCACCTCCGTCGGCCGAAGGTAGCGCTCGTCGAAGCGCACGTGCTTCTCCCAATCCAGCCCCACGTGCCCAAACGCGAAGCCCAGGAAGTCCCGTACCGAGTAGGACGTCCCGGTGGCCACCACGAAGTCGTCGGTTTCTCGGCTTGGAGCATGAGCCACATCGCTTCCACGTACTCCTTGGCGTATCCCCAGTCGCGGCGGGCGTCGAGGTTTCCGAGGTATAGGTGGTCTTGCAGCCCGGCGGCGATCCGGGCGGCCGCCATGGAGATCTTCCGGCTCACGAACGTCTCCCCGCGCCTCGGTGATTCGTGGTTGAACAGGATGCCGTTCACCGCGAACATCCCGTAGGCCTCGCGGTAGTTGCGCGCGGTCCAATAGGCGTAAACCTTGGCAGCGGCGTAGGGACTTCGCGGCTGCAGCGGGCTGGACTCGGATTGCGGCGGTGGGGTCGAACCGAACATCTCGGAACTCGAAGCCTGGTAGAACCGAGCCGGGACCTGTGTCGCACGGATAGCCTCAAGAATCCGGGTCGTGCCCAAGCCAGTCACGTCGCCGGTGAAGTCGGGCTCGTCGAAGGACACACGCACATGCGACTGGGCGCCGAGGTGATAGACCTCGTCGGGTGCGACCTTCTCCAGCAATGTGGTCAGCCGCGACGAGTCCGTCAGATCGCCGTAGTGCAGGAACAGTCGGGCGTCCTCATCGTGCGGATCCTTGTACAGGTGGTCGATTCGGTGGGTGTTGAACGTGGACGCACGTCGGATCAATCCGTGGACTGTGTAGCCCTTGTCCAGGAGCAACTCGGCCAGGTACGAACCATCCTGCCCGGTGATGCCCGTGATGAAGGCGGTCTTCATTACGTCGAGGCTAACGGGTCATCTTCGAGTGTCTGCGCGCCCCGGCGTTCCCAAGCCTAGAGCCTCAGCGGTGCCTGTGGCGGTGTCGCTCGGCACCGCGAGGTAGTTCGGTGAGGCGCCGGTCGGTTGGTCGATCGGTATCCACGACGATGATGCCGGAACGTACAGGTAGAAGCTATAGCCGAGATCCTCGATGAAGTTCCACAGTTCCGAGGTGGAACCTCCCGCTCGCCGGCTCGCTAATTCCTGCATCTCCACAAGGATCAGGGGCTTGAACCGTCGAATCGTCTCGACGGATCCACGAAGTGCCCTCCCCTCGAAGCCTTCGATATCCATCTTGATGAAGGAGACTCTGCGGCCGCCCACCCCCCAGCGTTCGACGAGACGGTCGAGGCTATCCATGGGTACTGGCACGCCCTGCCCCTCCACAGATCGGATGTGTGATCGCGAAGGGTCCTCCTCACGTTGCAGAAACCCATGGCCAGGACCTTCGTCCAAGCCCAGGTTGAAGAAGACAGCGTTGCTGAATCGGTTGAGTTGTACGTTCGCCCGGCAAATCGACATGAAGTCGCTGCATGGTTCTATGGCCCAGACTTCTCCCGGCGGCCCGACCGCGTCACAGAGAGTCACCGTGTAGTCCCCGTAGTGGGCTCCGACATCGATTGCCAGTGTGCCCGGCGGAGCTAGGCTCCCCACCGCAGGCAACTCTGCTTCCGCCAGATCCTTGAACGCGAATACGAGTTTGGCAATTCCATGCCACTCGGAAGGAACCTGCAATCGTGTCCCCGACGACTCGAGCCGGACCGAACCCGGCAGACCGGCCCAGGTCATGAATCGCCACAGCGTCAGCCTGCCGATTGTCCGTGCTGGGTACCTTCTAAAGGCTTCTTGCTCGCGCAGCCAAGTCCACTGACTGGGTACTTTTGACAGCATCGCGAATGGACTATTCATTACCCGCGCCTTCCTTGCGACTGGGCTAGTTGCTGGACCGGCCTCTCGAAATGAGAATCACCCGCTGACATGGGCTCCAGGCTACGGTAGGACCCGCAGCGCGGCGTAGACATCACCAGAGTCATTCACAATGACCGCTCGGGACAGTATGTGCGGTTTCGGCAGTATCGTCACTGGTGTGCTGAATCAGTCTCGGGTCTACGTAGCCGGCCACCGCGGCCTAGTTGGGTCGGCGGTATGGCGGGCGCTGAGGGGTCGGGAACCTCCGGCCTCATCGGATGGTCATCGGCCGAGCTCGACCTGCGTGATCGCGACGCCACGTTCGACGCGGTGTTCGGCGCCAAACCTGGCGTGATGGTGATCGCCGCGGCGCGGGTCGGCGGGATCCTGGCCAACGCCGACGCATCCCGTGGACTTCCTCAACGACAACCTGCGCATCCAGACCAATCTGTTCGAAGCCGCCCACGACGCGGATGTCGAACGACTGCTCTTCCTCGGGTCGAGCTGCATCTACCCGAAGCTCGCTCCGCAGCCCATCCCGGAGTCCGCGCTGCTGACCGGGCCGCTGGAGCCCACCAACCAGGCCTACGCACATCGCCAAGATCGCGGGCATCGAAGCCGTGCAGGTCGTACCGCGCGCAGTACGGCCACCGCTGGATCTCAGCGATGCCGACGAACCTGTACGGCCCCGGGGACAACTTCGACCTCGAGTCCAGCCACGTGCTGCCGGCGATGATCCGCAAGTTCCACGAGGCTCGACGGCGAGGTCGCGTTGTGGGGGACGGGCAGCCCGCGCCGGGAGTTCCTGCACAGCGACGACGCGGCCGCGGCGATTCTGCACCTGCTCGAGCACTACGACGGCGACGAGCACGTCAACGTCGGCACGGGTGAGGACGTCAGCATCCGGGAGTTGGCGGCGATCGTGGCTGAGGTGGTCGGCTTCGACGGTGAGATCGTCTGGGACACCAGCAAGCCGGACGGGACACCCCGCAAGTTGCTCGACGTGTCGCGGCTGCGAGGTCTCGGTTGGGAACCGCGGATCGGCCTTCGAGAGGGCATCGCAACGACCTACGAGTGGTTCCTGAGTCAGCAGTGAAGATTGTGAGAATCGGGCCAGTTCCATTCCACGTCGCGCCCTTCGATGACTGCGTCGACGCAGTAGTGGATGCTGCGGAGAACGAGCAGGCACGCGCTGTGCATTTCGCGAACGCCTACACGGTCGCGCTGGCTGACTCCGATCCTGAGTACGCAGCCCTCTTCGGCTTGCCTTCAGCGCTGAACTTCACCGACGGGGTGCCGGTGGCCTGGGTCGGTCGTCGCGCCTACGGGTTGAATGCGAGTGAGTGGCCGAGGGTGTATGGGCCCGATGTCATGGAAGCGATGTTCGACCGCGGGTCTGGGATGCCGTCACTACTTGCTGGGCGGCTCCATGGAGACGCTCGCCGCATTGCAGGCAGCCGTTGCCCGGCGCTGGCCCGAGGTCGAGATCGTGGGCGCCGAGTCTCCCCCCTTCCGGCCCCTGACCAACGTTGAGCAGAAGGCGCAGGACCAACGGATCGCCGAGTCAGGCGCCCAGTTGGTCTGGGTCGGACTCGGTACGCCGAAGCAGGACTGGGAAGCCGCCCGCCTCGCCGAGCAATTGCCCGTGGTCGCCCTGGCTGTCGGAGCGGCCTTCGACTTCATCGCAGGGGCCAAGTCGCAGGCTCCTAGATGGGCGCAGAGATCCGGGACCGAGTGGGCCTACCGCCTCGCGCACGAACCGCGTCGTCTGGGCAAGCGATATCTCTGGGGCAATCCGCGGTTCCTGCTGGCGGCTGCCCGCACCCCCGGACTCAGAAGCGGTGCCGGTGAGCCGCACGCACACCTAGGATCGGTTCATGATGCGAGGCACGGGTCCCCGCCTATGGCTGCCTTGGGTTGGTGTGGGTTACGTGCTGCTGGTGCTGGCCGCCGCCCTCAACGTGGTCCTCGCTGCGTGGGGCGCGCCTCACCTGCAGTCTCTTCTGGTCGCCGAAGGGCGCTGCCCGGGGCGCCGGGCATGACCCTACTGGCCTGGCTCGGGCTGGTCGTACTCGTGATGGCCGTATGGCGCGGCGAGTTGACCACGCTGCAGTGGTGGATCGTCGCCGCTGTCGCCGCGTGGACCGGTGGTATGGCCATTTCGATGTCGCTACACGGTCGTTGGGTCGACGGGCGGTTCTGGGCCGCCGCGGGTATCGCCGTGGGCGTGGCCGCCGCTGGCTCATTGATGCCACCTCGTCTGCTCCGAAGGTTGATGCTGGGTCTCGGCTGGTTCTACGGCTGGGGCAGTGTCGCGGTCGGGCTCAGCGACATGTTGCTCGGCTGGCCACCGGTTCTAGGCGGAGATGTGCGCTACTCACGCTGGCTGTCGATGGTGGGTCTGAACGTGGACAGATGTGTCGTCCCTCAACGGTGTGACCGGCGGGCGGGTCTTCGTGAGCATGACGTGCGCACTGCTCCTCGCCTACGGTGTCCGCTCGCTGCTCAACAGCAACGCACGACGGTGGCACTGGCTGATGCCGGTCGGACTCGTGCTGGCGATCCTGTGGTCGTTCAGCCGGGTCGGCATCGTGGCAGCCGTGCTGGGACTCGTCGCGGCCCTGGTTCCTGTCGAACGGCTCAATCCGAAGCCGGCCGCCCGCATGGTATTCGCTGCGGTCCTGGTCGTCGTACTAACACCGCTCGCGCTGTCGGGGGCGCTGCGGGATGGGGCGATCAGCGACGGCACGACCGTTTGGCGGTTCGACCTTGTGGCACGAGTACCTCAGCAACCCCGAACTGTGGACTCCGTTCGGGATCGGTCCCAGGCCGGCAGAGGCCTACATCTCAGCGCATGCTCACCAGCAACTGCTGGACACGCTGGCGGTCGGGGGATGGATGGGCCTGGCAGGCGTGCTCGCCTTCGTGTGGCTTGCCTCCCGAGCCGCGGTACGGTCGGCTGCCTGGGATGGGCGCGCTGCCATCGCCTTGGTGTTCGCCATGGCGGCGATCTTCCAAGTCGACGTGGTCAATTACGCGGCGAGTTACGCCTCGGTGAACAACCCCCTGGTTCTGATAGTCGTGGTCGTGGCGGCCACCGCGGGCAGGAGTCCGGTCGTTGCTGGAGGCTCCGCAGAGGCGAAGCGGAGTGCCGTACCCGCGTGACGGTCGGCTGGGTTGGGTACACGCTGGCCGAGTGAGGCGGTATGGTCACAGTTTCGGCCCGTCCACAGGCTGCCGTCCGACCGTCGATGCTCGACTATTCTTGCGTTGTGCATGCACAATGCAGGCATGGTCAACATCACTATCCGCGATGTGCCGCAGAGTTGCCGTGACGAACTCGCTCGCCGCGCCGACCTCGAGGGCAGGTCGCTACAGGAGTATCTGAAGGGAGTTCTAGTGGATGTCGCGTCGAAGCCGGATGCCTCCACGGTGGTCGAACGAATCCGCCGCCGAGTTGAGGGCTCCGAGCGCACTCTGATCCCGCCGGATGTGATCCTGCGGTCGCTGAGGGAGGGCCGAGAGGAACGCGATGCGCGTTTGTGACGCGTCGCTGGTGGTCGCCGCTCTCACCGACGGTTCGGCAGTCGGTCACTGGGCGCGGTCGAAGCTGGACGAGGTGCACGCCCCGGCGATCCTCTCGGTCGAGGTGACGAACGGTTTGCGCGGCTTGGCCCGGCGCAGGGTCGTGGATGAGGCGGCGGCCGAAGCGGCGTTTGTCGACCTCCTCGAGTTGCCGACAACCACCTATGGATTCGAGCCTTTCGCATGGCGGATCTGGCAGTTGTGCCCCAACGTGACGGCGTATGACGCATGGTACGTCGCTCTCGCTGAGGAACTCGGGGTCCCTTTGGCGACTCTGGATACCCGTCTGGCAGGGGCGCCTGGCATTGAGTGTGAGATCGAACTGCCTGCGTAGGTCGCAGGGGCCCCGGATCGAAGCTTGCCGCGCACCGCCGACGAACGTGATCGCGGGCTGTGCCTGGCCCCCGCCGAAACGTGAACCGCCTCTACAAGTTGATCTTCTTGCCTGACTACTTGACCTGACTCCCCTCACCACCGCATCCGCGCCTCCTCCGCGAACCCCCGAAGACCTTCGATCCGGAACTCCCGGCCCTGCGCCACAACCGTTCCCGCCCACGTCCCGAAGCACTGGTGCACCTCGGTGAAGATGACCCCGACGTTGGTGCGGCTCGCGCGCTCGAACTGCGGGGTGAAGACCAGGTCGACCTCGTCGCCGCGGACCGTCCACGGCTCGAGCCACTGATCGTAGGTCCACTCCAGTTCCTGGCTGATCTTACCACCGCATCCGCGCCTCCTCGGCGAACCCCCGGATCCCAGCCACCGGGTACTCCGTGCCCTCGGCGACAACCGTTCCCGCCCACGTCCCGAAGCACTGGTGAACCTCCGTGAAGATGACCCCGACGTTGGTACGTGCCGTGCGCTCGAACTGCGGGGTGAAGACAGGTCGACCTCGTCGCCGCGGACCGTCCACGGCTCGAGCCACTGATCGTAGGTCCACTCCAGCTCCTGACTGATCTTGCTCACCCGGCCGTCGATGCACAGGGCGTTCTCCGTCATCCCGGTGCCTTCGGTCCACTTGCCACCGAACTGCAACCCGATCACGTGCTCCCCGACCTGCCCCGACCCCGAACCCCAGTTCCAGGTGGTGCTGTAGGGCCACCTGCCGCGACCGTGATCCAGCACCGCCCACGTCTGGCCCTCAGGAAGGGGCAGGTCGCGGCCGTCGACGCGCAGGCTCCCGGACGCGGGCAGCGTGTTCTCCTTCACCGTGTACTGGAACTGCTTGTCGTTCCACGGAATGACGACCCCCATCGACTCGTGGCCGTCCGGCCGGTCGATCTGTATGTCAGCGTCCACCCGCGCGGTCCTGGCGACCAAGCGCAGGCCGCGGGTGTTGGGGATGAGGTCGATGCTCACCTTCTTCGTCCGGGCCCGTGCCACCCCACCGCTGTGCTCGGCGAGTTGCGGTCCCCGGGCCAGCGGCACGATCGCTGCCTCGTCGATCTCCTCGCGGCTGGTGAAGTCCACGAAATAGACCTGGTGCAGGGCGAGATAGTCGATGTGGCTGACGGTGATCCCCAGCGCCCAGTCAGCGGTCTGGACGCACCAGTACTCCCAGCGCTTCGACCTGCCCCATCCCCGCAGGTTGGTGCGGTGCAGCGGGTTTCGGGTCCAGCCAACGGCTTCGGGATTGAGTCGGCCGTTCGGCAGACACAGGTCGACGGGCGCGGTGATCTCCGGTTCGGCGGGCATAGTGCCAGATTACGGAGGTCCGACGGACGAATCAGCGCGCGTGCGCCGGTCTCGAACACTTCGCACCACGATCGGCACACCCAGCAGTAGTACCCCGCCGATGGTGGTCGTGGTCGCCAGCCACGTCGGCGCTCCCAGAAGTGCGATTCCGGCCGATCCGACCAGCACCAGGAGCAGCCAACGCAACTCTTGGCCGTTGTAGCGGCTCGAGATCCGGGCCCCGATGAACACGCCGGGGATCTGCCCCAGCAGCAGCGAGAAGAGCACGGTGGCGTCGATTTCGCCGAGGCCCCAGTGCGCGATCGCGCCGACCACCAACATCGGTACGGCTTGCACCAGATCCGTCCCGACCAGACGACTCGGCAGCATCGACGGGAACAGGATGAGCATGCTTGCGGCGATGAGGGTGCCCGAGCCGACGCTGGTCAGCCCGACCAGGGTCCCGACGACAAGCCCCACCCCTCCGGCGATCAGCAGTTTCGGGCGCGAGAACTGCAGCGGAGCGTCGCCGTGTGATTCGGCGTAGGTACGCAACCTTAGGCGGAACAGCGTCACCACGACCGCCACGATCAGGACGATGCCGATCATGCGTCGCAGGGTCTCGTCGCCTTCCGCGCCGCCGGCGATTCGGGAGAACAGCCAGGTACCGATCAGAACGCCCGGCACCGAACCCATGGTCAGCCACAGAACCACCGGGTAGTACGGGGTCTTACGGCGGATGTGCACGGAGGCGCCTACGGGCTTCATAGCGGCTGCGGAAACGACGTCGGTGGACACGGCCACGGCTGGTGGGATGTTGAACAGCAGCAGGAGCATGGGCGTGACGATCGCGGCCCCGCCCAGACCGGTCATTCCGACGACGGTTCCGGCGAACAGCCCACCGAGGGCCAGGAACGGATCGAGCGTCACTGCGAAAGTGTCCCCTACCGCGGGTCGATAGCGATCGAGGACCCGGTCGTGTCGCCTTGCTGCCGGGAGACGTTCGAACGCCGGTGACTTCACCAGTAGTCCCGCTCAGACCCGGTCCGGGAGTTGGCCGCCCCTCAGTAGCGGTCCGTCACCGTGGCCGCGATTCTGTCTTGACTCGACGTCGCCACATTCACGCCGGGCCGGTTGCCCACGAGGATCGAGAGAATCTCTCAGCGGTTGTCAGCGCGTAGCCCGACAGGGAGACCACCCCGATGGTGGCGAGAGGTCTGACGCGCGGGGTGGCAGGTTCGCACGCGAAGCCGGAGCCTGTGGAGGTCTGCGATGTGCCGTGGACCATCTTCGGTGGCGACCATAGGTCCTGCGTAGGAACTACGCTGAACGCATGGCACGGTATGGCACACAGTTCGGTCCGGACATCACGTTCCTCGGCGTGGACGCTGCGGAACTCGACGAGCCCGAGACCTATCGCGACGCGGACGTGGTGATCCTCGGAGCGCCCTTCGACGGTGGCACGTCCTACCGCTCGGGCGCACGCTTCGGTCCGAAGGCACTGCGCGAGACCTGCTACCTGGCCCATGACGGTTCACGGCCGTCGCTGGCCATGCGGGTGGACGGGTTGCAGGATCTGCGCGTCGTGGATGTGGGCGACGTGGAGATGTACTCCGGGGATGCCGCCCGCTCCTGCGCCGATCTTGAGGCCGCGGTCGAGAAGGTGGCGGCGACCGGCGCCATCCCGTTGATCCTCGGCGGGGATCACACCGTCACCTGGCCGGATGTGACCGGGGTGGCGCGCGGCGGGGACCGGTGGGGCCGGGTCAGCGTCATCCACTTCGACGCCCACGCCGACACCGGCGACATCGAGTTCGGGTCGCTGATCGGCCATGGCCAGCCGATGCGCCGACTCATCGAATCGGGTGCCGCGCGGGGAGATCGGTTCCTGCAGATCGGCCTGCGGGGGTACTGGCCGCCGCCGGACATCCTCGAGTGGATGGCCCAACAGCGGATGCGTTCCTTCGAGATGACCGAGATCGTCAGCCGAGGGCTGGAGGAGTGTCTGACCGAAGCCTTCGAGATCGCCCTCGACGATTGTGACGGCATCTTCTTGAGCGTGGACATCGATGTCTGCGATCCGGGTCACGCACCGGGGACGGGGACCCCGGAACCGGGGGGCTTGAGCGCACGGCAATTGCTCGACGCTGTGCGCCGCATCTGCTACGAACTGCCGGTGCTGGGCATGGACGTCGTGGAGGTCTCGCCGCCGTACGACCACGCCGACATCACGGCCCTACTGGGAAACCGGGTCGTCCTGGAAGCGCTCACGGCCATGGCCCGCCGGCGCAAGGACGAGCGTGACGGCACGACCTGGGATCCGCGGCGGCCGTTGCTGGACCGGTAGGGGTTGCGCGCGGGCATGTCGCCCGGCGGCCAGCTCAGATCGGTGAGTTCGCCACGCAAGCGGGCATGAACAGACGTGCGGCCGGCGATCTGCCTGCGTTTCGGCCAGGGGCCGCGACGACCGCTAGAAGAGCACGCGCCACAGCATCCTCGACATCCCCAGCACCGTTGCCCTAGACCCCCGCACCCGAGTCGCCTGAGCCCCGATCAAGCCAGGCCATCACAGCCGCTTCAGTCGAACGCCATCCCGAAGACGGACCCCCCGCCCTCGCGTGGGCGCACGAACACCCGCCCGCCGGCAGACTCAGCCACATCTTTGACGATGGCCAGGCCCAGTCCGGAGCCTGGCAGGCTGCGGGAGGTCACGGGGCGGTAGAACCGGTCGAAGAGCTGGGGTGCTTCGTCGGCGGGGATGCCCGGGCCGCGATCGAGCACCTCGACGACGCCGTGTGCGACCCGGATGTCGATCGGGCGCCTCGGAGGTATCGAATTTGGCCGCGTTGTCGAGCAGGTTCCACACCGCGCGTTCCAGGCCGACCCGGGAGGCAACGACCTGCGAGTCATCGGTCGACAGTGTGATCTCGCGCCCGGTGCGCCGACGCGCGCGGGTTGCGACGGTCTGCGCCACGTCGGCCAGCCGCACGGATTCGGGATCGCCTTGATCGTGATCCCCGCCAGCAACCGCCAAAACCTCGTTGACCAAGCCGGTCAGTTCCCGGGATTCACCCTTGAGGTCGGCGAGCACTCTGGCGCGGACCTCGGGGCTGAGTTCGCCGAACCGTTCGAGCAGGCTGATGTTCGTGCGCAAGGACGTCAACGGCGTACGCAACTCGTGGCCCGCGTCCTGCACGAGGCGCTGCTGCTCGGCCTGGGATCGACCCAGCCGCTGCAGCATCGCGCTGAAGGATCCCGCGAGCCGCCCGACCTCGTCGTGACCCGCGCCTGCCAGCCGCCCGACCTCGTCCAGGCTCGTTTCCGGCACCTGGCCGGTCGAGCTGATGTGCTCCGCGGTCTCTGTGAGACGAACCAACGGCCGGGTGATCCGCCGGGCCACCAGCCAACCGATGCCGGCGGCCACGACCGCGAGAGCAGCACCCAGCACCGCCAGCACCGTGGCCAACTGCCGGAGAACGGCTGCGTTCTCCGACCAATCCCGGGCCACCATGAGCGCGCCGCCGCTCTGGCCAGGTGACACCGTGACGATGCGGTAGGGGGTGCCGTCGATGGACTGGATGCGACCGGACACAGACGGTTGCGCCGAGGCCGCCGCCGCACGATCGGCATCCGTCACCGGCAATGTGACCTCGCCACGGCTCTGCAGAGTCTGCCCGTCGGCGGACAGGACGAGGCTGGCGTCCTGTCGCCTGTCGAGCCGTTCTCCCCCACCGGCCCTACCGCCGCCCCCTTGGGCCAGCAGGACCCGGTCGGTCTCCTTCTGCAATTGATTGGATGTGGCCGTGTAGCCAAGGATCCCCATCAGACCCGCGACGACCACCGCGAGGACTGCGAACGCGATCGCGAGTTTTGAACGCAGGCTCACGAGGCCCTCAGGGTGTAGCCCACGCCGCGCACGGTCCTGATCAGTTCCGGCTGTCCGAGTTTTCGTCGAAGGTAGCCGACGTACACCGCCAGGTTCTTGGAGTCCGGGCCGAAGTCGTAGCCCCAGATCCGTTCGTAGATCACGTGGTGTTCCAGAACGATGCCGGCGTTGAGCATCAGCAGTTCCAACAGGTCGAACTCGGTCTTGGACAGTTCGAGTTCCCGGTCGCCGCGCCACACCCTGCGTGAGGTGGGGGACAGGCGCAGGTCCTCGACCAGCAGGTCGCTGTTGTCCGTGGTCGTCTCGGCGCGCCGCAGCAGCGCCCGCAACCGGGCGAGCACCTCGTCCATGTCGTAGGGCTTGGGGACGTAGTCGTCGGCTCCGGCGTCCAGACCGGCAACGCGATCGGCGGTCTCGACGCGTGCGGTGAGCATCAGGATCGGCACAGGGTCGCCCTCGGCACGCAGCACCCGGCACACTCCGAGCCCATCCACGCCGGGCATCATCACGTCGAGCACGAGGACGTCGGGCCGCGAAGCGCGGAATGCTGCCAGGGCTTCCACCCCGTCCTCGCACGCCGTGACCTCGTAGCCGTTGATCTCAAGGGCGGTGGTCAGCGACTCCCGGATGGCGCGGTCGTCGTCGGCAACGAGAACCTTCATGGCGCTGAGTCTGCCCTAGCGAGGCCAGGGGTGGGGTGGAGTCGGTTCCCGTGCCGGGGGCAGACCGACATCGGAGACCGTGCTGCGCCGCGCTCGGGGGGAGTAGCGCGGCGCATCACGGGCGGATCAGGCCGCAGTGGCCGACGCCGCCGTGCCTGCAGGACCGCGACCGCCGCGGCCGAACTCCATGTCCTGCGTTCCGGTGACCTTGAACTTGGCGTTCATCTTGACGATGACGACCGAGCCGTCATCCTTGCGCACGACCGCGAAGTACTTCTTGCCCTTCTTGTGGACGTCCAGGACAGTCCCGCTGGGGACCTCGGCAAGTGCCGATGCCTCAGCCTTCTTGAACTTCGGTCCGATCACGGCCTTGCCCATGCGTCCGTGGTGGCCACGGCGTTCTCCGCGGTCTTTGCGCGGGTTCTCCACAGATTGCACGGCGTAGTTCCCGTCGAGCAGGACCACCCGCTTCGCGCCGTTGTCCTTGCGTACCATGACCGCGAAGCCCTCATCGGTCTTGAAGACGTTGAGCACGGTGGCGCCCGGAATCCTCGCCACAGCAGCATCGGTGGCCTGCTGCGTCTCCTGCTCGGTGGCTGGGGTGCCTCGGCCGTGGCCGGGTCCGCGACGCTGCATCTCCTGCTGACCGGTCACCGTGAAGCCGGCGTCCAGGGTCACCACGATGTGCTGGCCATCGGTGGTCGTCACCATCACGCGGTAGGTCCCGTCTGGCGCCTTGTGCACATGGTCCGCGGTGCCGGTAACTGCAGCGAGTGCGGCGTCGATCGCCTGCTGCGCGTCCTCACCGGTCACCAGCTCACCCGGGCCGCGCTCGCCGCCCATCGGTCCGCGCCCCCAGCCCTGCTGGGAATTCGAGGTGCTGCCACTAGCGCTGTTCGAGTCGGCGCTGGCGATGGCGATCCCGCCTGCAACGGTGGCACCGACAGCGAACGCTCCGATGCTGGCCGCGGCCACGGTTCCGATCTTCTTCATGTTTGGTCCTTTCGGTCGTCGTGCTTATGACTGTGAGTGCCGTGACCGAGAGTTACGCTGGACCGGGGTAAGAAGCCGGTGAGAATCACCGGTCTTGGTCGCGCGACCACGGCGGATGGCAATGAATGTAGGTGTCGGCCTTGTCGCCGGCCTTTCGGTGAGGACTTGACGGGTGACGCGTTACTCCTTCACCGAAAGGCGGCTGGACCTGCTCGGCGAGGTTGACTAGCTGAATCCCGGACCACCACACTCACCCACGACTGCCTCGGGTGGCTGCCTTCCGGCTAGGAATTCACCGACGACCGCACTGCCGCGCGCGGGTTCCTGAAACAGCACCGAGTGGCCCGCGCCGACGAAGACGCTGAGGTGCGCCCCGGGGATCCGTTCGGCGAGGATGCGGCTGTTCTGCAGCGGGGTGATGACATCCTCGGCTCCCACGAGCACAAGAACATCGTTTCGAACGTCGGCCAGTTGGCGCAGATTCCGATCCGAACTCAGCCACGGACCTTCCGCACGGACCATCGCTTCGTAGGTCTTGGAAGGTGTCGTCGGGAGGGGATAATCGCCGGCATCGACCGCGTGCTCCAGTCGCTGGAGGAAAGCCCGGCCGGCGTCCTGCGCGCACTCGTTCATCGGATAGTTCGTCCGCAGGTAAGTGCGGTCGCCTCCCTCGGGATCGCTGTCAGCGCGTTGCACCCAGCGCGGGCCCAGAACCGTCGGTGTGCCACCCGGGTTCGTGCCGACGAGCACGGCCCGGGAGATGCGGTCGTCGTGGTGGCGCAACAACTCCTGCGTGACGAAACCGCCCATCGACCAACCCAGCACCGCGGTACGGTCAACGGCGAGATCATCGAGCAGTTGCACAGCATCGGCTGCCATGGATCGGAAACTGCTCGCCGCCGGGGCCGTGGATTCCCCGAGACCGGGGTAATCGAAGACGATGACGCGGTGGCTGTCGGCGAGTCCGCCCAGAAGCGCCGGGTCCCACTCGCTCATCGGTGAACCCGTGCCGTTGAGCATGAGCAGCGGTTCACCTTCTCCGAGCTCGGCCCAGGCGATCCCGTGCGGGGTCAACGACCATTCCAACCGCACCTGATCGACAGGTGGGGACTCGCTCGTAGGGTCGCTGCCGCAAGCGGCCAGAACGACAAGGGCTCCCGCCAGCAGCCATCTCACAGCGCAGGCTTGGGTTCGCTGTCCGGAAACAGCGATTCCTCGTCGAACGGCAGTGCCGACAACGGCTCGACCTCGCTGACGGACATGCTCAGGTGCACCGCTTCGATCGAATCCAGAATCGTCTGCGGGCGGGTACTGCCAGGGATCGGGATGATCACGGGCGACTGTCCGAGCAGCCAGGCCAGCGTGAGGCGCTGAGGACTCACACCTCGAGCTGCCGCATGCTCGGCGAACAGGTCGGCGCCCGTGAGCGGCGACCACGGCAGGTAGGCGATTCCCTCGCGGGTGCAGATGTCCAGCACGTCGGAGTCGGCCCGGTAGCGCGGTGACCGCTCGTTCTGGACGGCCACGATGCCGTCGTCCGTCGGCCCGCCCGCGACGTCCAAAGCCCGCTGCAGCATGGCCGCGTCGACGTTGGACACGCCGATGCGCTGGGCCAAGCCGGCCTCCTTGACCGCGAGCAGACCCTTGATCTGATCGGCGTAGCGCACCGAGGGGTCCGCGCGGTGCAAGTAGTAGAGGTCGATGACGTCCACCTCCAACCGTTTCGCAGAGGCGATCGCGGCCGACATGAGCGCCTCAGGACGTCCCGCCCGCCCCCAGATCTCCCCCGGCTCGCGGGTGATTCCACCCTTCGTGGCGATCAGAGGACGTATCCCGGAATACGTGCGAACCGCTTGCGCCACCAACTGCTCGTTGTGCCCGAAGCGTTCAGCGTCGGGGGCGTAGATATTCGCAGTGTCGAGCAGGGTCACGCCGGCGTCGAGTGCGGTGTGGATCGTCTCGATCGCGCGGTCCCTGCTGTCGATCATGCGATCCGCGGACATGGGCATGCAGCCCAAGCCGATGGGAAAGACCGACGTGTCTCCGAGCGTTCGCATCTGCATGGACTCCACTCTTGCGGCTCAGCGCGGATCTGGCCAGGGCACTTGGGATTCGCGCGCCACCGCTGTGCCAAAGACCCCGCGAAAGACGTTGGACTTAGGTACGGGCGTTGGAGATCGGTACTCCGTTGGACTCGTGCGGGCCCTTGAATCCAGGGGCTCATCAGCTCCAACGTCTGTGCTTAACACCAACGCCTGCGACCAGATACGCAAGTGCCGTCCGGTAATCGCGCGAGTCCGTTCGGCTGCGGCCCGTGGCCGGTCGGTCCGACAGGATCAATCGATCGAGTTGAACAACTCCAGGGCCTTGGGGGTGTCCCACTTCACGGCGTCCTGGCCACCGACGTAGTAGCTGCCCTCGACAGTGGGCACGGTCGTCGCGTCGCCCATGCCCATGGAGATCATGCCCATCGCGACGGCCAGCCGTGCATCGTCGAAGATGCCGGTGCTCTTGTCGACGGTCAGGCTGCTGCCAGCGGCCGATGCGGCTCCGAATGCCCGCCAGGGGAGCAGCCACGTGATGGGACTCATCGCCCGCTTGGCCACCGCGGAGATGAACTCCTGCTGGCGCTCCACCCGACCGAGATCGCCGCGCGGGTCGGCGTACCGCATGCGGACGTAGGCCAGCGCGTCCTGGCCGTCCATGATCTGGCAGCCCTTCTTGACCTTCAAGCCGCTGTTCGCGTCGTTGTAGCGGCGATCCGGGCACAAGCGCACCCCGCCGAGCGCATCAGTGGTGTCCGCGACCCCGGCGAATCCGATCTCGACGTAATTGTCGATGTGCAGGCCGGTTGCCTCTTCGAGGGTCGTGATCATCAACTGCGGCCCACCGATGGCGAACGCGGAGTTGATCTTCCCCTGGCCGTAGCCGGGGATGCCCACCCAGGAGTCACGGGGGATGGACACCAGCGTCGGTGCGCCGATGAGCGGCACGTGCATGATCATGATCGTGTCGGTGCGCTGACCCTCGGTGGAACCGGTGTGCAGGCGCTTCTGCTCCTTGGCGGACAGACCGACGCGGCTGTCACTGCCCACGAGCAGGTAGTTGGTGCCAGACGATGAGATCGAACTCGCCGGCAGTGCGTCGATCTTCGTCACCGAGGTCGCGAAGACGGTCGCGACGGCCGTCACGTAGACAGCGATGACAGCCATCGCGGTGAGCAGGATCCGCTTCAGGCTCCACCGTCGCCTGCGCCGCTTGCTCGGCGGTACCGTCCGGGGAATGGTCTGTACGGCCGGACGCTGAGGGCTGCCCACGGGTCGCGGCGGGGGGCCGGTCGGCGAACCCACAGGGCGCCGTGCGCCGGGCGCGCCCAACCGCTGCGTGGGTTGCTCGCCGTCCTCGGGGCGCATCCACGACTCGAACTCGGGGGGTACCCCTCGGTTGGTCACCTATCCATGGTGCACCGTCGGCGCCGAGATTGGGGCGTGACCCTCGTCTCACCGGGTGTCCTACGATCGGACCCCATGACGGTGAGGATTCAGCAGGATGGCGTAATCACGACAGTCACGATCGACCGTCCGCAGGTCCGCAACGCGGTGGACCGGGCCACGGCGCAGGCGCTGGCAGACGCGTTCCGCGCCTTCGACGCGGATCCGGACGCCCGCGTGGCGGTGCTCACCGGCGCGGGCGGCACGTTCTGCGCGGGGGCTGATCTGGTGGCGATCGCGACCGGTTCGCCCAACCGCCTGGAGCCTGAAGGTGACGCGCCGATGGGTCCTTCGCGGATGGCCCTGTCCAAGCCGGTGATTGCGGCGATCGAGGGGCATGCCGTGGCCGGCGGGCTGGAACTGGCGTGTTGGGCCGACCTACGCGTGGCAGGGTCCGACGCCGTTCTGGGCGTGTTCTGCCGCCGGGTCGGCGTGCCATTGATCGATGGCGGTACCGTGCGTCTGCCTCGGATCGTCGGACTGGGGCGGGCGCTGGACCTGATCCTGACCGGCCGTGATGTGGGTGCGCAGGAAGCGTTGCGCATCGGTTTGGTGGACCGGGTTGTCGCTCCCGGACAGGCGCTGGCCGCAGCGCACCTGCTCGCCGAGCAGGTCGCGTCGTTCCCGCCCTGCGCCATGCTCGCCGACCGCGCCAGTGTGTACGCCGGCCTGGACGTTCCGCTCGAGGAAGCGATGGCCGGGGAGTTCGCCGGGGGACTGTCCGCTGTGGAACAGGGGGTTGCCGGGGCGCGCCGGTTCGTGGAGGGCTGAGCAGGTCGGCTCGTGCGGACCGGTCTAGTGGTCGCTCAGCCCTTGCCAATGCCTGGACGCGACTGGGGCACGGCGTTCCACGCGGGCAGTCGCGCTGCCCGAGCATTCAGGCCCGTGTTACGAGAGGCGCTGGTCCACCTCGAGTGGTTGTCATGAAGGTGACGCAGCGCCCCGGGCAAAGCGCGACACGGATCACACCACGCGTTGGATCAGATGACCGAACCGCAAGAGCGTGAAGATCTGCAGCGCCCCGGCGGTGTCCAGGACCGAGCCGTCGTCGTAGCGACCCGCAGCCGTGAACCAGCCGTGCTCGTCACGGCCCTGTTCCTCGAGGCGGTCGGCGTACTCCCGGATCCGGGGGGAGTCCCCGATCCGCAGACGCGCTTTGGCGTAGATCGCGTTGAAGCACACAGCCTGATCCCATAATCGATCCACCGTGAAGTAGGCGTCCCCGGCCTCACATGCTTCCTCAGCCAGACGCCGATCGCCGGCCCGCAAGGCGGCTGCCACGAGTAGCCCTTGATTGTAGGAGTAGACGCTCGGCTCGATCGTGCCATCCGGGCGGACGTGGTCGCGGACCAGGCCGTCGGCGTTGCGCAGCGAGGACAGGAAGTCCAGGCTCGCGTCGATGTTGCCGCCGAGTTCTGCGTGCAGCAAGGCGCCGGCCCCGGTCGAACAGGCGTTGACCGTGTCCCCGTCCTCCACCCAGAAGATCCCCCCGGTGGTGGGATCCAATCCGCTTTGCACGACCTCGTCGACGCTGACGGCTTGGTGGCGGGAGTGCTGTCCGCCGCTGAAGGCGTGGCGTTGCAGGAATGCAAGGCCGATCCAGGCGTTGTCGTCGAAGTACCGCTTCCCGCGACCGATCGACTCGCGGTAGCCGCCCTTCGGATCTCGATATCCGTTGAGCCCGCGGGTGAGACCGGGGAACCGCGCCGGCCCGGAGACCGGGTCGGACAGTGCGTAGGCATGCATCACCTGGGAGAAGGGCCAACACGCGACCGCCAAGGCCGAACCCGGTTCCCTGACCCAAGTGAACCGACCTCCGCCCACGAGGCTGCGGCGCAACGTCGCGCGCGCGTTCTCGTAGCGGTCCATCCGGCCAGTCTCGCGTGTGAGAAGCCTGGATGGGAAGACAGCAACGCCTCACATGCGATCCATCCCACGTCCGCAGTGACCAAGGAGGTCGACAGTGGCACTGGCGGCCCGACTGTTGCACCGTTGCCGTTCTTGAGGGTCGAGATTCAGCAACCGTGCAACACTCGTCCGCGATTCAGGCGGTTTGACCCGTGATCGGGAACCTCGCGGCCTACCGCAAACCCCGACGGGGACACCCCTGTGGATAGCGACCGAAGTTGTCGTACCGCTGGGGCAGGATGAGTTCACACCGACTTCAGGAGCCCAGATGCTTGAGACTCTGAGCAAGTTGCTCAACCAGGCCGAGAACGCTGCCACCGACGCCGAGGCCGAGGCGTTCTTCGCCAAGGCCCAGGAGCTCGCGACGTTGCACGCCATCTCCTTGGCGGAGGCCCGCGCCCACACTCAACGGTCCCAGCGCCGGGAACAGCCCACCCATGAAGAGATCCGGATCGGGCAGCCCCGCCAGCACGTGAACAGCCATCTGTGCCTGCTGTCGGTGGTGATCGGTGAGGCCAACAGCTTGCGCACCAACATCGCCTCCAACAACACGTTCGTCATCTGGTTCGGCCTGCCCAGCGATATCGAGGCCGCGACAATGCTGCTGCACTCCGTGGCGCACCAGATGGTGCGCTCCGCGGACGCGTTCGTGCGGGGCAGGAGCTGGGCCGATGAACGCGACCGCGAGAACCTGGGCGCGCCGATGACCGCCCAGAAGGCGCGCAAGAGCTACTACTCGGCGTACGTCCGGACGATCGGGGAACGCCTCATGGACGCCCGGAAGCAGGCAGAGACCGAGTACGACCGGACCGCAGACGGCCCGAGCGCCGCACTGGTCCTGAGAGGCAAGGAACTCGAGGTTCGCGAGTACTACGACCAGGCATCACGGGCGCGTGGCGCCTGGCGGGGCGATCGGAGCAGCTTCTCCTCGCAGCGCGCTGTACAACGGGCACGAACGGACGCACAGCAGGCCAGGCTGGATCCCTCGCGCGAGATCGGGGGCAGCCGACCTGCCGTGGCGTCGTGAACGACACCCGCCGGGTGTACGACGCGGAGAACTCCCTGCTGTTCATGTTGGACAACGGGGGCACGGTGCAGTTCCTGGGGAGTTCGTTGACCCTGCCGGTGGAACGCCGCTTCGGCGATCTGGAGGGCGTGCGTCGCTATCTGCGCGAGGTCCGGCGAAGACCTTGGGGTCACCCGCAGACTCCCGAGCCCCGGGTGCGCCTGCGCAAGGGCCACAGGAAGGCCCACTGGTCCGACGACACGATCGCCATCCCGGACGGGATCGGTGAACGCGGGTGGGCGATGCGGGAGGTGGTGGTGCTGCACGAATACGCCCACCACGTGGCGTGGCACGAACACGCCGCGACCGGACACGGCCGTGACTTCCAGGAGGTCTATCTGGGGCTGCTCGAGAACGCCGTCGCACCGGAGGCCGCACTGATCGTTCGAGCCGGTCTGGGGACCGGCGATCGGGCAGTCTGACACGAGCTGCGGTGAAGGTCCACCGGCGAGGACCCGGCAGCCCTAGAGTGGTCATCGGGAATCATCGAGGGAGGCCACTGTGCGTCGATCTGTTCTGCTTGCCGCTGCTGTTCTCGGAGTTGGCCTGCTCACCGCCGGTTGTTCGTCAGAAACTGAGGCGGAGCAGAATACCGAGAACGCCAACGCTGCGGTGTGCTTGTCGCTCGAAGGACTCGGGGCCACCATCCAGGGCCTCGGTGACGGCGTGACCGGCACCGGCGATGTGACTGTGGGCCAAGCACAGGAGTCGATCAACCAGATCCAGTCGGCGTACGACACGGTCGAGTCCGAGATTCAGAACCTGGGTGAGGCCGTCGACGAGCAGGTACTGACGGCCCAGGAAGAGTTCAGTCAAGCGCAGATGCAGATCAAGGAGGATCTGTCCGGCCTCGATGGGGACAGCAGCCTTCAAGATGTGGCCCAGCAGGAGGCCGCAGCGATCCAGGACCTGCAGAGCAGCTATCAGGAGTTGAACTCCTCGTTGGGCTGCAGCTAGTGCTGCTCAGTGACGGTGGTATCCGCAGGGAGATCGATGTCGGGCGGGTCCAGGTCGAACCGTACGACGCGGGTATGGTCCAGCCGTCGAGCATCGACGTGCGCCTCGACCGCTTCTTCCGCGTCTTCGAGAACCACCGTTACCCGTACATCGACCCGTCGGCGGAGCAGTCCGAGCTGACCAGGATGGTGGAGTCGGTACCGGACGAGCCGTTCATCCTGCATCCCGGGGAGTTCGTGCTGGCCTCCACCTACGAAGTGATCACACTTCCGGACGACATCGCGGGGCGGCTGGAGGGGAAATCGTCCCTGGGCCGGCTCGGCCTCTTGACGCACTCGACAGCCGGATTCATCGACCCCGGCTTCTCCGGGCACGTGACGCTGGAACTGTCGAACGTCGCAACCCTTCCCATCAAGCTCTGGCCGGGCATGAAGATCGGGCAGTTGTGCTTGTTCCGCCTGGAGTCCCCCGCCGAACACCCCTATGGGTCGCAGATGTACGGATCGCGCTACCAGGGGCAACGCGGGCCGACCCCGAGTCGGTCGTACCTGAACTTCCACCGCTCCGAGATCGGCTGAACAGCGCCGATCACCAGAAGTTCGGTTCGGTCAAGTTATGCTGGAAGGAGCGGTGGCTACGATCACCGCCTGAGAATCATGCCAGCAGCAGTGGGTCGGCGGACGTCCGCGTAGTCCGCACCCTCCTGACTGCGCACGACGACGAAGGACGAGATCAGCCACATGTCGATTGACCACGAGACCTCCCGGGTGCTCGACGCCCTGGAGGCCGAAGCCATCTGGGTCTTCCGGGAGACGGCCGCCGCCTTCGAGCGCCCCGTTCTGCTCTACAGCATCGGCAAGGACTCCACGGTCCTGCTGCACCTGGCACGCAAGGCCTTCCACCCCGGCCCGATCCCGTTCCCGGTCATGCACATCGACACCGGCTGGAAGTTCCGCGCGATGTACGAACTGCGCGACCGCACGGCCAAGGAACTCGACCTGGATCTGCGACTGGCCACCAACCAGGAGGCGCGCGATGCGAACGTGACACCGTTCAGCCACGGCGCCCAGGAGTTCACCCGGATCATGAAGACGGTGGCGTTGCGGGCGGCCCTGGACGAGGGGCAGTTCGACATCGCCGTCGGCGGCGCCCGGCGCGACGAGGAACGCTCGCGGGCCAAGGAGCGCATCTTCAGCCTGCGCGAGGCCGGTCACCGGTGGGAACCGCGCAATCAGCGCCCCGAGTTCTGGCACACCGTGAACAACGCCCTCACCGACGGCCAGACCATGCGAGTGTTCCCGCTGTCGAACTGGTCGGAACTGGATGTGTGGCGCTATGTGGCGCGCGAAAGCCTCGAGGTGGTTCCGCTGTACTTCACCCAGGAGCGCCCGGTGGTCAAGCGCCAGGGGACCTGGATCATGGTCGATGACGACCGCATGGAGTTCGAAGCGGGCGAGCAGCCCGAGATGCGGCGGGTGCGCTTCCGCTCGTTGGGCGACTACCCGCTCTCTGGCGCGGTCGAAGGCGAAGCGGCGAACGTGTACGACATCATCCGCGACATCGAGGTGAACCGTCAGTCCGAACGTGCGGGGCGCCTCATTGACGGCGAAGGGGCCCAGTCCATGGAGCGCAAGAAGGCGGAGGGTTACTTCTGATGAAGGCTCTGATCAGAGTTGTCGTCTGTGGTTCGGTCGATGACGGCAAGAGCACGCTCCTGGGCAGACTGCTGTCGGAGACCGGCTCGATTCCGGAGGACCAACTGGAGGCCGCTCGGTTCACCCGCCGGCCCGGGTCGACCATTCCGCTGGGCGAGATCGACTACAGCCTGGTGACCGACGGTCTGGAAGCCGAGCGTGAACAGGGCATCACGATCGACGTGGCCTACCGGCACCTCATGCTGCCCAGTCGCCGCCGCGCGATCCTCGCCGACGCCCCCGGGCATGAGCAGTACACCCGCAACATGGCCGTGGCGGCATCGACCGCGGACGTGGGAATCCTGCTGATCGACGCCATGCGTGGCACGAAACGGCAGACCCACCGCCACCTGACGGTGTGCGGTCTCATGGGTGTACGTCACGTGGTCCTGGCCGTCAACAAACTCGACGGGGTCGGATACGACCAGGGCATCTACAACGAATTGGTCGCCGAGGTCTCGGACACCGCACGCCGCATGGAGATCCAGTCGGTCATCCCGGTGCCGGTGTCCGCGCTGGTCGGCGACAACGTCCTCGCGCACTCGCCGAACACACCCTGGTACCACGGTCCCACGCTGCTCGACGCTCTCGATGCCGCCGACATCCTTGAAGATCCCTCCGGCGACGTCCGGCTGCCCGTGCAGACGATCATCCGTGGCAAGCATTTCCGCGGCTACGGTGGACTTGTCGCAGCCGGAGCGGTGCGGGCCGGTCAGAGGATCACCGTCGCGCAGTCCGGGCAGCAGGCCACCATCGTCAAACTGCACGGGCTCAACGGCACCGAACCAACCGAGCCTGAGCAGGCGATCCCCGGCGAGTCCGTCACGATCGAACTCGACAAAGACATCGACATCGCGCGTTCGGACCTGCTGGTCACCGGCAAAGCGCCACAACTGGCCGACCGGTACTCCGCCGACATCGTCTGGATGAGCGACCAGCAACTGGCCCACGGCCGTTCATACACCTTGCGCTGCGGACCGCTGGAGGTTCCGGCGACCGTGACCAACGTCCGCCACCGGCTGGACGTGACGAATGGCAACACCATGGCTGCCCGGATCCTGGAGATCAACGACGTCGGCCGCGTCGAGATCGCGACGTCCCGGCCGGTTGCCCTGGAGTCCTACACCGACTCCCGAGAGACCGGCGGTTTCATCCTCGTCGACCGGATGACCGGGGAGACGCTGGCGGCCGGCCTGACCCGCTTCGCACTGCGCCGGGCCACCAACGTGGTTCCGCACCACTTCGAGGTGGACCGGGAGGCCCGGCAGATCCTCAACGGTCACCCGGCGAAGGTGCTATGGCTGACCGGATTCTCCGGGTCGGGCAAGTCCACCATCGCCGACGCCGTCGAACGACGCCTGCACTCGCTGGGAATCCGTTCCTTCGTGCTGGACGGCGACAACCTGCGCAGCGGCTTGAACAAGGACCTCGGTTTCACACCGGAGGACCGGGCCGAGAACGTACGACGGGTCGCCGAGGTCGCCCGGCTCATGTACGACGCGGGGGTCGTGGTCATCGTTGCGCTCGTGTCGCCGTTCCGCGCGGACCGGCAGACCGCCCGTTCGCTGTTCGACGCGGGTGATTTCGTCGAGGCGTGGGTGGACACTCCCATCGAGGTGGCCATGGAACGCGACACCAAGGGCCTTTACGCCAAGTCGAAGGCGGGCAACCTGCCGAACCTCACCGGTGTGGGTCAGCAGTACGAGGATCCCGAGAGCGCCGAGCTGCATCTGCTCGGAACCGAGGACGTCGACGCCAATGTCAGCAAGGTACTCGAGGTTCTGCTGCCCGATGCCGCCGAGTGAACCCGGCGGGTGGCTGGTGACTCTGGGCAACGCCCGTAGTGGTGCGCGGCTGGGTCCTGTGGCCTTGCCACGACCCAGCACCTGCCTGTACCGGGCACTGTTCCGCGATGCGCCGCCGACCGCACTGGACCCAAGCGGTCCCCCAAGAGCGTCTGGCGAGAATGCCGTAGCGCCGACCCCTAGCCTGGAGTAGTGGCGCAGGCGCTTCAATCCCTGGACGGCCCGCGACCGCTGTCGACGCGCACGCGCGTGGGTGCGGCGGTGTTGCTGGTCGTCTACTTCGGCACGGTTGCCGCTGTCTTCCTGCGTCCCGATGTCCCGGTCAGATCGTTGCCCTCGTTCGCCCTGGCGCACGCGCTGGTCGCGGGGTTCGTCAGCGCGGTGACCGCCCTGCTCATGGTCAACCACGCCCGCAGCACCGGCCGACGCGGGTACCTGATGATCGGCGGCACGTTCTTGTACATGTGTTTGGTGCTGCTGTTCTTCCCCATGTACTTCGCTGGCGCGGTGATGGCCGAAGAGCGCGTCTGGGGCGGCCCGCAGAGTGCCGCCAACCTGTTCTACGCATGGCACTTCGCGTTTCCGATCGGTGTCGCGCTGTCTGCCTACCTGCTCTATGCCGACCAGCGATCGCACCGGCGGCCCGGGGTGTCCAGGGCTCAATTGGCCGCTGGTCTGCTGATGACGCTGGCGGGTACCGCGGCAACGCTCTTGCTGGTGACGTTCGGCAGCGATCTCCTGCCGGACGTTCTGACTGCGGCCGGCCTCACCACGACGTACAGCCGGTTCCTGGACGCCTTGCTGGTGGTGCTGAGCCTGATCTGCCTGGCAGTCACGGTGTACTGCGCCCGCAACGGTTCGTTGATCGGCATATGGCTGGTCGCGCTCATGTTCCTGGTGCTCGGCGAGGCGGTGGTCAACCTCGGCACCTCGGGTCAGTACACCACCGGTTGGTACATGGGCCGCCTCATGTGGTTGATCGCGGTGGCTGCGCTGTTGATGGCGCTCATCTGGAACCTGTCGCGGGTGGAGCGGGCCAACTCCGAGCTCGCGGCCTTCGACTCGCTCACCGGCGCTGAGTCGCGGATCAGTCTGCTGGACACGATGCACCGCGAGATCGCGCGGGTGCGCCAGACCAACGGCGAAGTCGCGATGCTGTGGATCGACCTCGACGGCTTCAAGGGGATCAACGACCAACTCGGCCACCAGATCGGCGACCGCGTGTTGCGAGAGATCGCACGATCGGCTTGTCGCACCAGGTCCGCGTGGGCGACCACGTCGGACGGCTGGGCGGCGACGAGTTCGGGGTGCTGCTGTGTGACGATGTGCAGCCGACGCGGGTCGATGCGATCGCCGACCGGCTGTTGGCCAGCGTGCGAGAGCCCATCCGCTGCGACGACCTGCTGGTCCATGTCAGTGCCGCGATCGGGATCGCCCTCGCGCCCAAGGACGCCACCCGCGCCGAGGACTTACTGCTGTGCGCGGACCTGGCGATGTACGCGGCGAAGGGTCGGGGAGGAGACCGCTACGAGCGCTTCAACGCCTCCATCGGAACCGAGGCGGTGGCCAAAGCGCGCCTGCGGCACGAGTTGACCGGCGCGTTGCGCAAAGGAGAGTTCTGTCTGTACTACCAGCCGATCTACGAGGCGGATGGGCAGCGCATGGCAGGCGTCGAGGTGCTGGCGCGCTGGCTGCGCGAGGGCGTCGCCCTGCCTGCCGGGGAGTTCGTGCCGTTCGCCGAGGAGTCCGGGCAGATCATCAGTCTGGGCAGGATCGTGCTGCGTCAACTCGCCAGGGAGCTGCCGCGATGGCTGGACCACCACGGCCCTGACTTCTTCGTGTGCGTCAATCTCTCGGTGCGGGAACTGGCCGATGGTCCTCTCATCGAGGAGTTGCTGGACAGCGAACTCACGCGCCGACCGGGTCAATTGGTCATCGAGATCACCGAGTCGTTGGAGTTGCAGGAGAACTCTGAGGCAGCCGCGAATCTCACCCGCCTGCGGGAGGCGGGGATGCGGATCGCCATCGACGACTTCGGCGCGGGTTTCTCCAACTTCACGCGCCTCGAGCGGCTGCACCCGTCCCTGCTCAAGATCGACCGGAGCCTCGTGCGGAGGGCCGGCAGCGAGACCGAGGGCGGGGTGGCGTTCCTCACGGCGGCGACCAGTGTCGCCGCGTCCCTGAACTGTGACGTGGTGGCAGAAGGTGTGGAGACCCCTGCCGAGGCCCAGGTGGTCACCCTGTTGGGAGTGCGTTACGTGCAGGGCTACCGGTACTGCGAGCCGGGCCCCATCGAGGCGTTCCTGGAGTCGTCCGTTTCCTCGCTGTGAACGTCAAGGGTTGAACCCTGAGCGTTCAAACCCTGCGGCTAGCCGGTGATGATCTGGCGCTGTGCGCGCAGAGACATCACCAGCGCGACGATCCAGCCGACGATGGTCCACCCGAGCAGCAGGTTGACCCAGAACACCGACCAGTGCGGCACGTCGCGGACCGCGGCGATCGCCCACGGGAGCATGTAGCCGGCTGAAAGCAGCGCCACGACGACGGCCACCACTTTGGTAACGGTCCAGGATCGGTCGGCTGACTCCACACGCATGCTCATGATCGGGATTCTACGCCGCTCTCAGTTCTTCACCGAGTCCAGGAGCATGACCGCCACGTCCTTGACCTGGACGTTCTCGCCGGCCGCGCCCTCCGACTGCCGCGCGGTGACTCCGTCGGTGATCATGACGTTGCAGAAGGGGCAGCCCACAGCGACCGTGGTCGCTCCGGTACCCAGCGCTTCGTCGGTGCGGTTGAGGTTCACCCGGCTGCCGAGTGTCTCCTCCATCCACATGCGCGCCCCACCGGCTCCGCAGCAGAAACTCTTCTCCGCGTTGCGCTCCATCTCGACCAGGGTGACTCCCGGCACGCCCGCCACCAGTTCCCGCGGCGGCACGTAGATCTTGTTGTGCCGGCCGAGGTAGCACGGGTCGTGGTACGTGACCTTCTCGTCGACGTGCTTGACCGGGGTCAGTCGGCCGTCGTCGACCAGTTGCGCGAGCAGCTGGGTGTGGTGCACGACCTCGTACTCGCCGCCGACCTGCGGGTATTCCCGGCCGATGGTGTTGAGGCAGTGCGGGCAGGTCACGACGATCTTGCGCGCCTTGATCTCGTTGAGCATCTCGACGTTCTGCATGGCCTGCATCTGGAACAGGAATTCGTTACCCGCCCGGCGCACGGGGTCACCGGTGCACGTCTCGCCGTCACCGAGGACCAAGTACTTGACGCCGGCGGTGTTGAGCAGTTCGGCGACCGCCTTGGTGGTGGCCTTCGCGCGGTCCTCGTACGCACCGGCGCAACCGACCCAGAACAGGTACTCCACGTCCGCGGGGATCTCCTCCTCGCCGTTGGCCCCGAACACCGGCACCTCGAAGTCGACCTCTTCGATCCAGGCGTTGCGCAGGGACGCGTTCATGCCCCACGGGTTGCCCTTCTGCTCGACGTTCTTGAACAGACCACCGAGTTCGGCCGGGAACTCCGACTCGATCATGACCTGGTTTCGGCGCATGTCGACGAAGTGATCGATGTGCTCGATGTCCACCGGGCACTGCTCGACGCAGGCACCGCAGGTGGTGCACGACCACAGGGCGTCGGTGTCGATGACCGGGCCCTCGTGGCTGCGGTGGCCCTTGGGGTCGTAACCGTCGGTCTCGCGTCGGGGGTCGTCCTCACGCGGTCCGACCAGGGGCCGCTGGATCTCGGCGGCGACCTTGTCGCCCACCTTGGCCAGGACCTCTTCGTTGCGCTCACCCATCTCGTCGGGCTTGCCCGCGCCGGCGGTGGCCAGCAGGTAGGGAGCCGAAGCGAACAGGTGGTCACGCAGGTCCATGATCATGAGCTTCGGGCTCAGCGGCTTCTCGGTGTTCCATGCGGGGCACTGGCTCTGGCACCGACCACACTCGGTGCAGGTGGCCATGTCGAGCATGCCCTTCCACGTGAAGTCCTCGATACGGCCGCGACCGAAGATCGCGTCATCGGCCGGGTCCTCGAAGTCGATCTTCTCGGTGCCCGAGTACATCGGCAGCAGCGGTCCGAGCGCGTTCGGCCGGCGCGAGGCACCGACGTTGATCGGGGCCAGGAAGATGTGCAGGTGCTTGCTGTTCAGCACGAAGACCAGGAATCCGAAGACCACGGCGAGGTTGATCAGCAGGAAGGCGGTCTCGATGACTTCGTTGGCCTGCAGGCCCAGCGGGTAGAGCAGCGCCGCCACCCACTCGCTGGCGAACGCCCCGCCCGAGGCGTGGAACGGGAAGGCTTGGATGTACTCGCCCTCTTCGAGGGTGTACTCGGCGACGTTGTACTGCGCGCCGCGGTAGACCAGCAGCGTCCAGATGACGTTGAAGATCATGAACAGGGTGAACCATGCGGCGCCCGTGTGGGAGCCGAAGAACCGGGAGTAGCGGCCTTGTTTCTCGGGCTGGGTCCGCAGCCGGATCACGGCGAAGATCGCCAGGCCCACGAGGACCAGCACGATGAACAGGTCCTCGATGAAGCCGATGATCGGCCAGCGTCCGATGACCGGAATGGCGAAGTCCTGGGCGAAGAAGACCGCGCCGAACGTCTCGATGATCGTGAGGATCAGCACGATGAAGCCCCACATGGCGAACACGTGCGCGACTCCGGGCACGGTCCACTGGAGCAGCTTCTTCTGCCCGAGCACTTCGGTCGCCTGGGTCTCCAGGGCGGCGGGTCGGCTCTCGGGCCGGTCCACCGTCTTCTGCCCCGAGGTGATCAGTTTGAAAAGGGTGAGAACCCGTTTGCCGGCCAGCGCCACCACCGCGATGACGAGAAGCAATCCGATGATGAGGCGGATAGTCATGTGATCCATACAGACCTCCCAGTTTCATACTACTGGCGAGTAACTTGTGGGATCGCGTGGGCTGAGCTCGGCGGTGGCCCGCCACCGTGATCGTTTCTAGCGACCCACTGTGACTGTAGCGGGTTCGGGACGCTGCAAACGGGTCCGGATCCGCGCCGGGATCTGCAGGTCCTGCGGCCGTGTCGCCCAGCCCGGGGCGTGGAACAGGTGCTTCATCGCGGGCCAGCGGTGCAGGATGAGTGCGCTGCCGGCGACTCCAGCGGTGAACAGCAGGGGGAACAGGACTTGTGCACCGAGGGTGGACACCACTGAGGCCGGCAGGAACTCGCCGACCACGAACAGCGCGGGCCACTGCCACACGTAGATCGGCAGGGTCCGGGCACCGACGTAGCCGGCCCAGGCCGGGGCTCCGTTGCGGGTGATCTGCACGGCCAGGCTGATACCGAACGCCACCCAGACGAGGCTCATGTACAAGTACGTCTGGCCGATGGTGGACGGGGTGTTCAACCACACGATGCCGCCGACGACCGCCACGATCCCCAGCGCAGCGGTGTGGGTCGAGGTTGCACGGGCGGCCACCGCGCCCAGGAGGTCCTTGAAATACGCGCCGATGAGGAAGAAGCCGAGGTTCATGGCCATCGAGGTGTACAGGGCGCCCGGCACCAGACCTTCGAAGAACTGGTCGGTCAAGGGTCGTGCGATGTTGGGGAGCAGGGCGACGGCCACCACCATCCAGGCAGGTTGGTTGCGCAGCAGTCGGGCGATGACGAAGAACAGCACCATGGCGTACAGGTACCAATAGCCGCTCTTCGCGAAGACGATGGCGCTCAGGGGTTCGGTGACCGACGCCCCGAGCAGCGTGATGAAGCCGAGGTAGACGACCATCCAGGCCACGTACAGATAGACCATCCCGGTCGTGCGGTTGGTCGTCGCGCGCCACGGCCGGTGGATGGCGGAGGCGGCGAGCATCCCGGAGACCAGGAAGAAGATCGGCATCCGCAACGGCTCGACCAGGACGTTGAAGTGATGAAGCGCCGTCGTCACCGCAGAGGTCCCGGCGACGTCCACCAACGTGTTGGAGGCGTGCATGAACACGACCAGCAGCACAGAACTGGCCTTGACCAGGTCGATCCACTCGATCCGTTGCCGCATAATCCTCTGGTGCCCTCCGGGCGCCGGCCGGAAACGTGACGTTGGACACCCTTGATGCATTCTCCCACCAGGCTCCGTCAGGGCAAACGGCCTGCCCCGGAATCGTGCTGAATCCGTGTTCACGTGACCGATTTGGTGGAACCTCGGCCGCGCTCCGCCCAACGGCTCAGACGTGTTGTGGAACCGAGCTGGGACGACGGTTGGCGGGATGGGCGGGCGCTGCGGCGGACGTGACCAATACGCTGTGCCCATGGCCAAGCACGAGAAGGCACCCAAGCTCAAGAACAAGGTGTACGAAGCCGAGCTCTTCCGCTTGCAGGCCGAGATGGTGAAACTGCAGGAATGGATCAAGCTCACCGGGACCCGCGTCGTCCTGATCTTCGAGGGCCGTGACGCAGCGGGGAAGGGTGGCTCCATCAAGCGGATGACTGCGTACTTGAACCCCCGCACGGCGCGGATCGTCGCCCTGCCAGCGCCGACCGAGCGGGAGAAGACCCAGTGGTACTTCCAGCGGTATGTGCCGCACCTGCCGGCCGCAGGCGAGTTGGCCCTGTTCGACCGGTCCTGGTACAACCGGGCCGGAGTCGAGCGGGTCATGGGGTTCTGCACCCTCGAGGAGTATCGGCGCTTCCTGCACCAGGCGCCGATCTTCGAGCGTCTGCTGGTGGAGGACGGCGTGGTCTTGCGCAAGTACTGGTTCAGCGTCAGTGACGAGGAACAACAACGCCGGTTCGAGTCGCGACTGAAGGATCCGATGCGGCGCTGGAAGTTGAGCCCGATGGACCTCGAATCGATCACCCGCTGGGAAGAGTACTCGCGGGCCAAGGACGAGATGATGGTGCACACCGACATCCCCGAAGCGCCCTGGTTCGTGGTGGAGAGCGACAACAAGAAGTCCGCACGGCTCAATGTCATCAACCACTTCCTGTCATCCATGCCGTACGAGGACGTGACGGTGCCGCCGCTGAAGCTGCCGGACCGCCCGGCCTCGCGCGGCTATATGCGCCCGCCCAAGGACACCCAGACCCACGTTCCCGATTTCGCCGGAACGCTGCTCAGTTAGCCTGTCGGTGTGAAGACACCCGCCTCCCCGTCGCGCTGGGCGCGCGCCTGGGTGCTGGGGGGCTCGTCTGTGGGGCTTGCCACGGCCGGCCATCTGGTCGGCGGCGGCCACCTCGAGCCGGTGTTCCTGGGACTGCTGACCGCTGCCATGGCGCTGGCGTCGTACGGATGGTTGCGTCGAGAACGCGGTCTTCTGGCCATCATGGGGGCCGTCGCCGGAATCCAGGTGCTCTCGCACGTGGCCTTCACCGTCGGTCACGCACATCCGCTGAGCACATCCATGCTCGCCGGGCACGCGGTCGCCGCTGTCGTCCTGGCCGTCTTCTTGCGCTGGGGTGAGGCGCGCACATTCGCGATGGCACGCCGGCGGTACCTGCAGTGGGCCACGACTGTGCGCTGCGCGTTGGCCGGCCTGAGCCCGATGCCGCAGTGGCGCACGACGTACGCGGGGGTCGTCCGCATGGTGCGATCCGGGCCTATCCACAGGGAATTGAACGGCCGGGACCCACCTGTCACCGCCTGGTGCTAGATCTGTCCCGAAGATCCTTCGTCCCTGGAGTTCTCCTATGCCCGCCACGCAGCGGCGTGGGTGGGTGCTTCTCGTCGCAGCGCTGATGGCGCTGTTCACCGTCGCACCCGCCGCCGCACACACAAGCCTCATCTCCACCGACCCCGCCGACGGTCAGACGCTCAAGAAGCCACCGGCGACCGTGAGCCTGCGCTTCGCCGAGCCCTTGCTGGACGCCGGTGCGCGCATGGTCGCCAAGGACTCCACCGGCGCGACGATCGACCTTGGGCCCGCTCAGGTGCAGGGTCAGACCCTGACGGCTCCATGGCCGACCGCAGCGGATTCCGGGACCTACACCGTGGCCTACCGGGCGGTGGCCGGTGACGGCCACCCGCTGGAGGGACGCTTCTCGTTCAGCATCGAGTCGGCGACGCGGTCCCCGGAACCACCGGCTCCCGCGGAGTCGGCCGTCCCCCCGGCCCCGGACGTATCCGCCTCCCCGGTATCTGCCGCCACCGGGCAGAGCACGGGAATCAACCCGCTGGTCTGGGTGCTCGCTGCGGTCGCCCTGCTCGGCGGCGGGGTCCTCATCTGGAGGTCGCGTGCAGACTGACGTCGCCCCGACCCGCGTGGCCCGCAGCCCGCGGTTGGCCCGCTGGGTGGGCCCGCTGGTCATCGTCCTGGTCGGTGGGCTGGTGGTGGGCCTGGTCGTCGGGGGTGGTGCCACTGAGGTCACGATCGACGAGATCAGTGGCGCCGGCCCCGTCGTCGGCTGGGGCCTGCCCATCGTCCGACTGCTGGCCACGACCGCAGGCGTGCTCGCCGTCGGTCTGCTGGGATACGCGGCGGTGCTGGGGCCGCAGGGGCGCAAGGGTGTGCTGTCGCAGGTCGGCCGGGACGACGTCGTGCGCGCCGGATGGGTGGCGGCCCTGTGGTCCGTGGCGAGTTTCGCGACGGCGATGTGGGCTCTCGCCTGGGCGCTGGGCCTGCCGATGTCGCAGACCCTCACGCCGGACGTCATCAGCACGTACGCATGGTCGGTCGACTCGGTCCGTGCGTTCCTCATCGTGGGGGGGCTGGCCGCGGCGATCGCGGTGGGGGCGATATTCACCTCCTCGGTGACCGCTGCGGCCGCATGGGGTGCTGTCGCGCTGATGGGCGTGGGGCTGCCCGCACTGACCGGGCATGCGTCCTCACTGGGTTCCCATGGCGTCGCGATGACCTCGGACGTGGTGCACGCGGTGTCGATGGCGGTCTGGGTCGGCGGCCTGCTCGTGATCCTGTTCCACGCCGTGCGCAACGACCCTGGCACGATGCGGGCCCTGCCGGTCTTCCGGACGGTTGCGACCTGGTCGGTGGTGCTGCTGGCCATCTCCGGGGTGGGTGCCGCTTTCGCGCGGATGAACTCCGTGAGCGAACTGTGGACCACGTCCTTCGGCGTCCTCATCCTCGCGAAGGTCGTGCTGCTGGGAGGCCTGTTGTTCACGGCACGCACGCTGCAGACCAAGGTGGTCGGTGCCGGCTCCGAGCAGCGCGCCACCTTGATCCGGTTCGCGGGGATCGAGGCTCTGCTCATGGCCGCCGCCGCCGGGATCGGGGTGGCCCTGACCCAGACCGCGTACCCACGCGTCGAAGTGCAGTTCCCGACGAACGCGGAGACTCTGCTCGGTCGCGCGTTCCCGCCGCCGCCGAGCGCCGCGAACGTCGTACTCGGTTGGCAGGTGGAACCGCTGTTCCTCGGGCTGGCGATCCTGGGCATCGGCCTGTACGTGGCGGGAGTGGTTCGCCTGCACCGGCGGGGGGATGCCTGGCCCATCCTGCGGACCGTGGCCTGGGTCGGCGGCTGGTTGATGATCGTGTGGGCGACCAACGCGGGTATCGCCACCTACGCGATGGTGACGATGACCTGGCACATGGTCTCGCACATGGTCATGTCGATGGTCGCACCGATCCTGCTGGCCATGTCCGCGCCGCTGACGCTGGCCCTGCGGGCACTGCCGTCGTCCTCGGGCGTCCGGCGGGGACCCCGGGAATGGATCGTGTGGGGGATGCACACGCCGTTCGCCCGTTTCATCACACATCCGCTGTGGGTGCTCTTCGTCTTCACCGTGGGCCTGTACGGGCTGTACTACACCTCCCTGTTCTCCTGGCTGATGTCCAGTCACGTGGGGCACCTCGCCATGCAGATCCACTTCATCGCATCTGGCTACCTGTTCGCCTGGGTGGTCATCCAGACCGACCCTCTCCCTCGTTCGCTGCCACCGTGGGGGCGGCTGATACTCGCGGTCATCGCGATGCTCCTGCACTCCTTCTTCGCCGTGCCGATCATGATGAGCGACACGGCATTCGGCTCGGGATGGTACTCCCAGGTGCAGCCTCCGTGGCTGCCCGATCTGGTGGCTGACTCCCAGTCGGCCGGCGGTGTCGCCTGGGGCATCGCCGAGATCCCCACGTTCCTGCTGATCATCGCGGTCGCGGTGCAGTGGGCCCGGTCGGACAGCAAGGAGGCCACTCGCCGCGACCGCCGGGTGGCGCGTGACGGCGATACCGAACTGGCGGCCTACAACGAGAACCTCCGTCGTCTCGCAGAGCAGGACGCGGGTGCCGGAAGGAGTTCGAAATGAGACTGTTCGCCGCAGCCGTCCTGCTCTTGGCTCTCGCGGGGTGTGGGGCCGCCGCCGACGAACCGGCTGCGGTCGTCGTCACCCCCAGCAACACCACGGGATTCCTCGGGACGAGCCTGGACGAGCCGCTGCCGAAGCCAGACGTCACCCTTACCGACACCGACGGTGAGGACTTCAGCATCGCTGAGGACACCAAGGGCCGGGTGACCGCGCTGTACGTCGGGTACACGCACTGCCCGGACGTCTGTCCCACCACGATGGCCGATCTCAGCGTCGCGATGGGTGAGTTGCCACCGGGCATCGCCGACCAGATCGACGTGGTGATGATCACCTCGGATCCCGATCGGGACACTCCCAAAGTGTTGGGCAAGTGGCTCGACTCGTTCACCCACCGCGGCATCGGCCTCACCGGCGATTACGAGGACATCCAAGCGGCCGCGCAGTCAGTGGGCATCTTCCTGGATCCGCCGGTCAAGAACGACGACGGGACGATCACCGTCGAGCACGGCGCGCAAGTCATCCTCTTCGGCAAGGACGACCAGTCCGATCTGATCTTCACGTCGGGATTCCAGCCTCCCGATGTGGCGCACGACCTTCAGCGGCTGGTTGAGGAATAGGAGAATCACCGTGAAGAAGACTGCTTCTCGCCGCCGCGGTCGCCACCCTTGCGCTGGCCGGCTGTTCCAGCGAGTCGGCCACGGATGCGCAGACGACCGCACCTGTCACGGACGCGGCAGTCACGGTGTCCGACCCTTGGATCGCCCAGCCCGCCTCGGACACGTCCGCCATGTTCGGCACAGTGAGTAACTCCGGTTCCGAAACCGTCAACATCACCGGTGGATCGGCACCGGGAGTGGGCATGGTGCAGGTCCACGAGTTCGTCAGCGACGGCAACACCGAGACCATGCAGGAGGTCTCTGGTGGTCTGCCCGTGCCCGCCGGCGGCTCGGTGGAACTCAAACCAGGGTCCTACCATGTGATGCTGATGGATGTCACCCAGCAGTGGGCGGTCGGCGACGAGGTCACCGTGACCTTGGATCTGTCCAACGGCGAAACCGTGGAGGTGGCCGCTCCGGTGAGGGCCCGCGAGGGGATGACGCAGGACGACGGCATGGACGGTATGGACAGCGACATGATGGAAGCGAGCCCTTCGGCGTCATGACGCTCTCACGGCGCGCAGTGCTGGCTGGGGGTGTCCTGGCCGGCACTGCCGCGGCCGTCGGGGGTGCGGCTGTCTGGACACAACAAGCCGACGACGACGCGACGGTGCCGTTCTACGGCGAACACCAGGCCGGGATCGCGACACCAGCGCAGGCACGGGTGGAACTGGTATCGCTGGATCTGACCACTACCGATCCGGCCAAGGTGCAGGAGGTCTTCGGCACCTGGACCGATCTGATGGCCACGAACCTGTCCGGAACCCCGGACGCCGACCTGTTCGCCGCACCGGCCCGGCTGACCGCCACGTGGGGCATCGGCCCCGGGTTCCTGCCCGCTCTCGGGATGGCGCGTCTGCAGCCCGACGGTTTCGCGCCACTGCCCGCCTTCAGCAAGGACCAGCTCCAGAAGCGCTGGACCGGCGGTGACCTTGTCCTGCAGGTCGGTGCCGACGACGCCGTGATCGCAGCCACCGCCGCCCGGCACCTGGTGGTGGCCGCATCATCGGCGGCAAAGGTTCGTTGGTGGCAGCGTGGCTTCTCGTCGCCGACCCGGCGCAACCTGATGGGCCAGATCGACGGTACGGCCAACCTCGCTGAATCCGACCCGTTGTTCGCACAGACCGTCTGGTCTGCCGACACCCAGCCGCAGTGGTTGCGCGGGGGCTCTTACGTGGCGGTCCGCCGGATCCGCATCGCGCTCGACGCCTGGAACTCTGTACCGCTGCAGACGCAGGAGGCGGTGATCGGGCGCTTCAAGGACAGCGGCGCCCCGCTCACGGGCGCACAGGAGGACGACCCGCTCGACCTGTCAGCCCAGACCGCTGAGCGGGAATTGATCATCCCGGCCGACGCCCACGCCCGCCTGGCCAACCCCGAGAACACGCGCGGGGCGCGCATCCAGCGCCGTTCCTTCTCCTACGACGACGGGCAGGACGGCGCGGGACTACTGTTCATGGCCTGGCAGGCCGATCCGCGAACGGGCTTCATCCCCGTCCAGGCTCGGCTCGATGTGGGCGACGCGCTCAACAAGTTCACGGTGGCCGAGGGCAGCGCCTTGTTCGCCTGCTTCCCGGGAGCCCAGCCGGGCGGCTACGTGGGGCAGACGATCTTCGAGGCGTGAGCACCACCTCACAGCACCAGACGATGTCACTGCGCTGTTCGTTGCTGCGACATGACATGGGCCTTGTGGCCAGGGACGAGCCGGTCGTGGCAGTCTCGAAGGATGAGGGTCGTCGTCGCGCTACTGGTGCTGCTTCTCGCAGCGTGCACCACCGGACCGTCGACCGATACGCCGTCGACGTCGCCCAGCGCGCCGGTGTCCAAGCGCACCCAGCAGTTCGAATCGGTGTTCGTTCTGCAGGATCAGAAGATCCGATCCGTCGGCTCCGAGTTGGAGAAGACCTACGGTCTGGCCGAATACGCCGCGCGCGTGGACTTCCTCGACAACACGTTCGAGGCCGTGATGCTGGTCGCCAGTGACTATGTGAGGGGCAGTGGGACATTCGAGGGCTTCGTGACGCTCGAGTCGCCCGGAGGGGGACATCGGGCTTCGTATCACCGGGGTGACCACGGCAGGCGATCAGGGCCGAGGATCCTCGTACTCCGGTGAGACCGAGATCATCGGTGGCACGGGTGAGTATGACAACCTTGCAGGTAGGGGAGAGTTCTCGGGGCAGCGCACCGGCGCCCCTGGTACCCCCGTCAGCGTTCAGGTCAAACTGGAACTGATCGACCCGAAGTAGGAGACATGCAAGAAGACGCAGATCCTCGACCGATCCGTGGCGGGGCCTTCGACTACCGCGGCGCGGCGATTCCCGAATACGCGCCCGAGTTGGATCACGAACCGGATCCCGGCGAGGTCGTCTGGGCGTGGGTTCCCTTCGAGGAGGACCTCAGCCAGGGGAAGGACCGGCCGTTGGCGATCGTGGGTCGCGCGCTGGACAAGCCGGGGGATCTGGTCTGCTTCCTGCTGTCCAGCAAGGACCGCTCGGACGAGGACGACTGGGTCCTGATCGGGTCCGGCGAGTGGGACTCCGAACACCGGCCGTCGTGGGTCAACATCGCCCGCCCCTTGGCCGTCACCCACGAAGCGGTGCGCCGCGAGGGCGGCAACCTCTCGCGCGAGCAGTTCGACGCGGTCGTGGAAGCGGCTCGGGCGAAGTACCCGGCCCACGGCTGAAACGGTCGGGCGACGCCTACAGAATCGACCAGGCCTGCGTCAGGACATCGCGCAGGATCGACTCGATCTCGTCGAAATGCGCCTGGTCGCAGATCAGCGGCGGCGAGACCTGGATGACCGGATCGCCGCGGTCGTCGGCGCGGCAGTACAGCCCGGCGTCGAACAAGGCCTTGGACAGGAATCCCCGCAGCAGTCGCTCGGAGTCGTCGGCGTCGAAGGTCTCCTTGGTGGTCTTGTCCTTCACCAGTTCGATGCCGTAGAAGTAGCCCGCACCGCGCACGTCGCCCACGATCGGCAGGTCCAGCAGTTTCTCCAGCGTCGCCCGGAAGTCGTCCTCGCGTGAGCGCACGTGCGCCAGGACGCCCTCGGACTCGAAGAGGTCGAGGTTCGCCAGCGCCACGGCCGAGGCAACCGGGTGCCCGCCCCAGGTGTAGCCGTGCAGGAACGTGTTGTTGCCGGTGCTGAACGGCTCGAAGAGCCGGTCGTGCACGATCATCGCACCCGAAGGGGCGTATCCCGATGTCATCCCCTTGGCACACGTGATGATGTCCGGGTCGACGCCGAAGCGCTTCATCGCGAAGTAGTCGCCGATCCGCCCGAACGACGTGATCGTCTCGTCGGCCACGAACAGGACGTCGTACTCGTCGCAGATCTCGCGGACCCGCTGCAGGTAGCCCGGGGGTGGTGGGAAGCACCCGCCGGAGTTCTGCACCGGCTCCAAGAACACGGCCGCCACCGAGTCGGGTCCCTCGAGTTCGATGGCCACCGCGATCTGGTCGGCGGCCCACCGGCCGAACGCGATCTCGTCATCGCCGTGCTCAGCAGCGCGGTAGAAGTTGGTGTTCGGCACCTTGATCGCACCCGGGACCAACGGCTCGAAGGGGTGCTTGGCCGCCGGGATGCCCGTGATACTCAACGCGCCCTGCGGGGTGCCGTGGTAGGCGACGGCCCGACTGATGACCTTGTACTTGTTGGGCCTGCCGGTGAGCTGGTAGTACTGCTTGGCAAGTTTCCACGCCGATTCAACGGCCTCCCCACCTCCCGAGGTGAAGAAGACCCGGTTGAGATCCCCGGGTGCCAGACTGGCCAGGCGTTCGGCGAGTTCGATCGCTTTTGGATGTGCGTAAGACCAGATCGGGAAGTGCGCCAGAGTGCGGGCCTGTTCCGCGGCGGCTTGCGCGAGCTCCTCGCGCCCGTGCCCGAGTTGCACGGTGAACAGCCCCGACAGTCCGTCGAAGTACTTGCGCCCCTGATCGTCCCAGATGTACGGGCCCTCACCGCGCACGATCACCGGCACATGCTCGCCGTGGCCGTAGACCGAATGCCGGGTGAAGTGCATCCAGAGATGGCGCCGGGCCGACTCGGCCAGCGGATCGGCCCCGGATTCGGTGACCAGTTGTGGAGTGCTCGTCATTTGACGCCCCATTGGTAGGTCTGTTTGTGGATTTTGAAGTACATGTAGGTCTGTGCCTGGCGCACGCCCTTGATGGCCCGGATCCGGTTGAGCAACTCGTACAGATGCTCGTCGTGGCTGGCGAACACCTCAGCCAGCAGGTCGATCCCGCCGGCGGTGGAGACCAAGTAGTCGACCTCGTCGATGTCTGCGATCCTCTCGGCGGCGGCCTGCACATCGCCGTCCACGTTGATCGCGATCATCGCAGCCCGTGGGTAGCCCATCTGGATCTGATCGGTCACCGCGACGATCTGGATCACCTCTGAATCCAGCAGTCGTCGGACTCGCTGCCGCACGGCAGCTTCGGACAGCCCGACCTCCTTGGCCATGTCCGCGTAGGCGCGCCGACCGTCCAGCTGCAGCAGGCGGATGATGGCCCGGTTGGTCTCGTCAAGTTCGTTCACCCTGCGATTCTGACCCACGAAGCGCCGCCTAGGCAATGTATTTCGTACTTCGATCTATGCCAAACTGCTGATTCCGTAGTGGATCCGGCAAAGAAATCGTGACACGTCTTGAGGTTGCCGGTTAGGCTGGCGGTCTGTCGATGGGAGAAGGAATGCGCGAAGTACACAACGTCGTCAACGGTCAGGTGGCGTCAGCCCAGGGGCCCGCACTCGATCTGATCAATCCGAGCAGCGGAGAGGTCTTCGGCCATGCGCCGGTGTCGGGCCAGGCCGACGTCGACTCGGCCGTGGCCGCCGCCCGTGGGGCCTACCTGAAATGGCGAGACGTGACCCCGTCGGTCCGGCAGAAGGCCTTGCTGGCGATCGCCGACCTCATCGAGCAGAACGCCGACGAACTCGTCGCGCTGGAGTCCGAGAACACCGGCAAACCCATCCCCGTGACCATGGCCGAGGAGATCCCGCCGATGGTCGACCAGATCCGGTTCTTCGCTGGTGCCGCGCGTGTGCTTGAGGGCCGCGCAGCCGGTGAGTACATGGAGGGCTTCACGTCGATGATCCGCCGGGAGCCGGTCGGGGTCATCGCGCAGGTCACGCCGTGGAACTACCCCCTGATGATGGGCGTCTGGAAGTTCGCTCCGGCCATCGCCGCGGGCAACGCCGTGGTGCTCAAACCCTCGGACACCACCCCGGTCTCGACCGCCCGCCTGGCGCAGATGATCGCCGAGGCTGAGATCCTGCCCCCCGGTGTCTTCAATGTGATCGCCGGGGATCGTGACACCGGCCGCATGCTGGTCGCGCATCCCGGGGTGGACATGGCCGCGATCACCGGATCGGTGCGTGCGGGTATGCAGGTCGCAGAAGAGGCCTCCAAGATGGTCAAGCGCGTGCACCTCGAACTCGGCGGGAAAGCGCCGGTCGTGGTGTTCGACGACGCGGACCCGGTGAAGGCCGCGGAGTGGCTGGCCGTGGCCGGCTACTTCAACGCCGGTCAGGACTGCACGGCGGCGACCCGGGTGCTGGCGCAGGCGGGCATCCACGACGACTTCGTGGCGGCGCTGGCGGAAGAGGCGCGCAAGACGACGACCACGTACGCCGGCGGCGCGACCGACGAGGACGCCCTGGTGCCGCCACTGAACAACTTGGCGCAGTTCGAGAAGGTCATGGGCTTCCTTGAGCGCAAACCCGGCCATGCGAACGTCGCGCACGGCGGCTCCCGTGAGGGTGACCGCGGGTACTTCCTCGAGCCCACGGTGGTCGTGGACCTGCAGCAGGACGACGAGATGATCCAGAACGAGATCTTCGGTCCGGTCGTCACGGTGCAGCGGTTCTCCGACGAGGCCAACGCGATCGAGTGGGCCAACGGCGTCGATTACGGGCTGGCCAGTTCGGTGTGGACCGAGAACCACGGCCGGGCACTGCGGATGGCCAAAGCGCTGGACTTCGGGACGGTGTGGATCAACACGCACATCCCGCTGGTCGCCGAGATGCCGCACGGTGGGTACAAGCAGTCCGGCTATGGCAAGGACCTGTCGATGTACGGCTTCGAGGACTACACCCGCATCAAGCACGTGATGAGCTCTCTGGAGGAGTAGGCGCGAGCGGTTTGTGGGCAGGATTGGATGAGATCGACCACTACGACGTCGATCTCATTCAACCTTCCCCCGATGACTACTCCTCCGGCACCAGCACCGGGGTGTCGTGGTGCAGGGTCTCGCCGCGGAAGAACGGCGGGGCCTTGGCCTGCCACCAGAACATGAACAGCACCCCGATGAGCAACGATCCGATGCCCATCACGAAGACCCCGCCGACGCCGAACAAGGTTGTGTAGCCGTAGTCGGGATCGAGCATGTCGTAGGCGCTCTTGAAGAAGACGGCGGTGAGTACGAGCCCGCCGATCAGCGGGAAGAAGAACAGCACGAAGAAGTCGCGCACGTTCAGCATCGCGTCCTTGCGGAAGTACCAGGCGGCGGCGAAAGCGGTGATCCCGTAGTAGAACGCGATCGCCAACCCGATGGACAAGATGGTGTCCTGCAGGATGTTGTCGCTGATGAGTTTGAATCCGACGTAGAACGATCCCCCGACGACGCCCATCATGAGGGTCGAGAACGACGGCGCCTGGTAGCGGTTGATCTGGCCGAAGCGGGCCGGCAGTGCTTTGTAGACGGCCATTGCCAGGGTCCCGCGGGCAGTCGGCATGATCGTGGTCTGCAGGGACGCCGCCGCACTGATGAGGACCACGCCGAGTAGGACCGGCGCACCCCAGGTGCCGAGGAGGGGCTCTGCCACCACGGTGAAGATGTCGTCGGCGTTCTTCGGATTGCCCAGCCCCGAGCGGCCAGTGCCGGCGTAGGCGATCATCGCCATGGTGAACAGCAGGTAGATGCCCAGCAGCAGCACCGTGCTGATGAGTGCGGCCCGGCCAGGGGTCTTCTCGCTGTCCTTGGTCTCCTCATTGATCGCAAGGACCGTGTCCCAGCCCCAGTAGATGAAGATGGCCAGCAGGATGCCTTGGACGAACCCCTCGAAATCCCCGATCGCGAAGGGGTTGAACCAGGTCTTCGCGGGTTCCTTCGCCGCCTCCATCCCGTTGCCGGTGAACACCGCGTACAGGGCCAGCGCCGCCACCAGGATCAGCACGGCGAACTGGATCGTGACCAGGACGTACTGCATGCGGGCGCTGCCCTCGATGCCCCGGTAGTTGATCCACGTCATACCCGCGATGAACAGCAGAGCGATCGCCATCACGAGCAGTTTGTTGTCCAGCAGCGGTCCGGCGTCGGTCCCGGTGACCTGTGCGAACAACTCCACTGTGTAGATGCCCACGATGTCCGCGGCGTTGGCCACGAAGATGATGCCGGAGACCGCCAGTCCCCATCCGCCCAGCCACCCGACGTGCGGGCCGAACGCCTTGGTCGCCCAGGTGAACGTCGTCCCGCAGTCGGGAATAACGCGGTTCAACTCCCGATAGGCCAGCGCGACCATCGCCATGGGGATGAAGGCCACCCACATGACGGCCAGCGACTGGTTGCCCACCGCGAGTGCCAGCCAGCCGATGGTCGCCGCCAGGGAGAAGGCCGGGGCAGTGGACGCGAGGCCGATGACGACGCTGCCCACCAGGCCGACCGCGTCGGACTCGAGGCCTTTGCCCTGGTAGTCATCGATCTGCGGTTCGAACTCGTCAGGCACGATAGCCCCCTTCGGTTTCGCGTGTGTATTGCGGGGAACGGTACGGAAACCGTACCCTGGTCGGAGGTGGCCGCTCGGCCAGACACGAACCAGGGAGTTCCATGCGCATCCTCATCATCGGTGCCGGCGGCGTCGGGTCGTCTGCCGCGCTCATCGCCGCCCGACGCGACTTCTACGAGAGCATTGTGATCGCGGACTACGACGGTTCGCGCGCCCGGACGCTCGCCGAGCGCATCAGCGATCCCCGTTTCAGCGCCATCGAACTCGATGCCTCGGATGCACAGGCGGTGGCGCAAGCCTGTCGCAGCCATCAGATCACCCACGTGCTCAACGTTGTCGACCCGCGTTTCGTCATGAGCATCTTCGAAGGCGCGTTCCTGGCCGGGGCGGACTACCTCGACACCGCGATGAGCCTGTCGAGCAGACACCCCGAGAAGCCGTACGAACTGACCGGCATCAAACTCGGCGACGATCAGTTCACGTTCGCTGACGCGTGGGAGGAGAAGGGGCGACTCGCGCTGGTGGGGATCGGCGTCGAGCCGGGTCTGGCCGACGTGTTCGCGCGCTACGCCGCGGATCACCTGTTCAGCGAGATCGACGAACTCGGCGTGCGGGACGCCTCGGACATCGTCGTGCACGGCTACGAATTCGCGCCCTCGTTCTCGATCTGGACGGTCATCGAGGAGTGTCTCAATCCGCCGGTGATCTGGGAGAAGGACAAGGGCTGGTACACCACAGAGCCGTTCAGCGGCGCCGAGGTCTTCGACTTCCCCGAGGGCATCGGGCCGGTCGAGTGCGTGAACGTCGAGCACGAAGAAGTGCTCCTCATGCCGCGCTGGGTCGACGCCAAGAAGGTGACGTTCAAGTTCGGCCTCGGCGATGAGTTCATCGAGGTCCTGAAGACGCTGCGCAAGCTCGGTCTCGACCGCACCGAGAAGGTCCGGGTCGGCCACCACGAGGTCAGCCCGCGCGATGTCGTGGCCGCATGCCTGCCGGATCCGCTGACTCTCGGCGACAAGATGACGGGCAAGACCTGCGCCGGGCTGTATGTCACCGGTACCGGCAAGGACGGCAATCCACGGGCGGTGTACCTCTACCACGTCAGCGACAACGACTGGACGATGCAGGAGTACGGGGCGCAGGCTGTTGTCTGGCAGACCGCTATGAACCCCGTGGTCGCGCTGGAACTGCTCTCCACCGGTGCCTGGTCCGGGGCCGGAGTGCTGGGCCCGGAAGCGCTACCCAGCGAACCGTTCCTCGAACTACTCAAGGACGGCTACGGTCAGGAATGGAAGATGGAGGAGCGCACATCATGAACTTCGGTCCAGATCTGCCGCAGAAACGTGAAGTCGTCACCGAGATACCGGGTCCGAACTCCAAGGCTCTCGCTGACCGGCGCAAGGCCGCGGTGTCCTCGGCGCTCGGGGCAGCCGTGCCCATCTACGCCGACCGAGCCGGTGGGGGCGTGATCGTCGACGTCGACGGCAACTCCTTCATCGACCTCGGAGCCGGCATCGCAGTGGTCAACGTCGGCAACAGCTGCACCCAAGGTCGTCGAACAGATGTCCGAGCAGGCCCACAAGCTCACCCACACGTGCTTCATGGTGGCGGGCTATGAGCCGTACATCGAGGTCTGCGAGCACCTGAACCGGCTCACCCCGGGCGACCACGACAAGCACTCGGCGCTGTTCAACTCCGGCGCCGAAGCCGTGGAGAACGCGATCAAGGTCGCTCGCGCCTACACCGGGCGCAACGCGGTCGTGGCGGTCGAGCACGCCTATCACGGGCGCACCAATCTGACCATGGCGCTGACCGCAAAGAACATGCCGTACAAGCACTCGTTCGGCCCGTTCGCCTCCGAGGTCTACCGGGTGCCGACCTCCTATCCGTTGCGTGACGAGCTGGACGGCCCGCAGGCAGCCGAACGGGCGATCGCCCGGATCGAGGCCGAAGTGGGTGCGACGAACCTCGCGGCCGTGATCATCGAACCGATCCAGGGTGAGGGCGGCTTCATCGTCCCGGCTCCGGGCTTCCTGCCCGCGATGGCGCAATGGTGCACCGACAACGGAGTGGTGTTCATCGCCGACGAGATCCAGACCGGCTTCTGCCGCACCGGCGAGTGGTTCGCGTGCGATCACGAAGGTGTCGTCCCCGACCTGATCACCACAGCCAAGGGGATCGCGGGTGGCATGCCGCTGGCCGCAGTCACCGGCCGCGCGGCGATCATGGACAGCGTCCACGTCGGCGGTCTCGGAGGAACGTACGGCGGGAACCCGGTCGCTTGTGCCGCGGCGCTCGGCGCCATCGCCACCATGGAGGAGCAGGACCTGGCCGGGCGTGCCCAGCAGCTGGGCGCCCTGATGATGGACCGGCTCAAGGCACTGGCCGAGAAGTTCGACGTCATCGCCGAGGTCCGCGGACGCGGCGCCATGGTGGCGATCGAGTTCGCCGAACCCGGGACCCTCACACCACGGCCAGACCTGCCCAAGGCGCTGGCCGCACGCTGCACCCAGGAGGGCGTGGTGATTCTGACCGCTGGCACGTTCGGCAACGTCATCCGCCTATTGCCGCCACTGGTGATCAGCGACGAACTACTTTCGGAGGGCTTGGATGTCCTGGCTGACGCGCTGGCTGCCGAGGTGGGCGCGTGAACGCCCTCGTGACGGGATGTCCGCGATGACCGAGGTCAAACCGTTCTGGGTGGCGGGCAAACCGCGTTCGGGCGCGTCGGTCCACGAGGTACACAGTCCGTTCGACGGGCATGTGGTGGCCCGGCACGCACTTCCGACGGCTGCGGACGTCGACGAAGCGGTTGCTGCTGCGGTCGATGTCCAACCGCAGGCGATGGCAACCACCGCCGCTGCGCGCGCCGACGCGCTCATGCACGTGTCGAACCAGATCGCCGCACGGGCCGAGGAGATCGCACAACTGATCACCGCGGAGAACGGCAAACCGCTGATGTGGTCACGCACCGAGGCCGCTCGTGGGGCATCCACGTTCCGTTGGGCCGCTGAAGAGGCCCGTCGGTGGTCCGGGGAACTGCAGCGACTGGATACTGACGCCTCGGCTGCCGGACGGATGGCGATCGTTCGACGCTTCCCCAACGGACCGGTGC
>CAVPGV010000001.1:0-64297 GCA_963704075.1 uncultured Actinomycetota bacterium | reverse complement strand
CCCGCTCGCCCGGCGTTGGACAGCTCTTGGAGTCCGCGTGCGAACCCGCCCTGGATATCCTCAAGACCACGACGCTGCTCCTGCAACGCCATGCCGCCCGCGACGCCCTGCTCGCCCATGAGCGTCTTGAGTTGAGCGAGCGCCTTCTGGAGCGCCGCCGACTGCGCGTTCGCAGCCGAGCGCTGCCCGAAGTAGTCCATCGCGCCGCCAAGTACGCCCGCGCCGAGTGCTCCAAAGTCCATCGTCAACCTCCTATGTGTACTCGAACGCCCCCACGAGCGTGATCGGCGGCCCGTAGCTAGGCTTCAGCGTCACATCGACCGTACCGATCGCATGTGCCGGCGTGTCTGCGGTGGTGGACGTCCCAGACACGACTGTGACGCTCGTCGCCCGAACGCCACCGAACTCGATCCAGTTAACGCCGTTGTCGTCGAACAGCGTCCCGATGAACTCGATGTTGTCCGCGCCGCCAGCCGATCCCGTTGCAGTGCCAAGGCTCGTGAACGTCGTCGGCGCGATCGTTGCTCCAACAGGCTGCATTACGACACCTCGTCGTAGTCCACAACGAACGTCGTTGACGAACGCTGTGCCGCCGCCGCGAGCGCACCCGGAATGAAGATACCATCCGGCCCACGTCCGAGCGGGATGTCGAACGGGCACGCCTGATTCAACGGAATCTCGTACGTCAACGCAGCAGGAAACGTTGCGCTGTCTGCGCCGTCGTCTTGTCCGAGATACACCGCGCCTGCTGTCGTGTGCGTCAGCACCGTGACGCGCCGCACCTGAGTTCCCGTGAAGCCCAGAGTCGCGTTCGCGGCGGACGTAGATGTAGCGTCGCCGAAGGTTGCGATGTCTGCGTTGTGTGTCGCCGGGTACTGGATAGCTACTCCATCCACGTACAGTCGCTTACCCGGTCCGATGTGTCCGCCGCTCATGTCGTGCTCCTCCAGAAACCGCGCCGCTTCATCTCCGCCTCGATGGCGTCGAAGTCGACTTCGCCCTTGCCCTTGTCACCCCGGCGCAACCCCGCGCCGAGACTGTCTGTGGTGCGCTGCGCCTGCGCGTTACGGCGCGCGCGAACGTCGTCCGTGCGTGACGGAACGCTCTGCCGAAACCCTGCTCCGGTCGTCGGTCGTGTCGGCTTGGTGCTCATGCGCCACCCCACATCATCCACATGCCGTTGCCTGCCGCGGAACTGAGCGTCATGGCCGTTCCGCTCAGAGCCGACGGAGCCGTGCCAGATGCGTACAGCCTGCACCCTGACTGGAGAACGTCGGGCAGCACGCCGCGGAACGTGCCCGCAGTGTTGCCCTTCGCGCCGAAAACGAACCAGATGTCGGTGCCCGCTGTGACACCGGAGACGCCCGTGATGATGTGCGTCTTGATCCCCGGTGCAGCGGTCCAAGCCGCAGTTACGTCAAGATAGCCCCTGATCGTGAGCCCGCCTGTTGGGATCGCTCCGATAGCAAACGTGCCCGTAGCGATGCCGACTTGGGCGAATGGTCCGACGCCGCCTGTGACGTAGGAAACCGTCGAGAGCAGCATCACCGTGATCGTCGTGTAGGCACGATCGGCTTTGCCGAGGTAGTGCGCGTAGCACACGCCGCTCGACAGCGCGAGCGTAGCTGTCGTGCTCGCTGCGTCGTGCAGCACCTGCGGCATGAACTCTGGACGCGGGTTGTAGACGCCCGTCGCACACTTCGCCGCGGTCACCGCGCCCGCTGCGATGGTCGCAGCAAACGAACCCGTGCCGCTGCCCGTCACGTCCGTGGTCAGCGTGATCGTCTGGAGTGCCTGCGCCGTCCACGTCGGCAGCGTGCCCGCACCGTGCGCCGTCAGAAGCGTGCCGCTCACGCCAGCGGTGATCGCCGCCCATGCCGCCGTGTCGCGCACGAGCATGTCGCCCTTGGTCGAGCCAACGCCGTCGAGCAGCGTGTTCACGTTCTGGTCGCCCGTGTTAGATCCGGTAGCTGTCCCCCCGCCCGTGGCAAAGTCAGCATCCGAACAGGCCGTGTTGAACTCGGCGATCGTCCCGCTGATTCCGACGATGCTCGTCTGATCGCCCGTGTTCGTGCCGCTCAGCGTCGCGTTGTCAGTAATATCGAGCGTTTTTCCAGCCGCCTGGGTCACGTCCGCGAACTGGTCAAGCGTGTCCGTCGTCAGCGCGTCGCCACCACCGGCCAACGCCACCCACGATGGGGCAGCGCCTTCGCCGTTCGTCGAGAGCACGTAGCCCGCCGTCGATGGGTCGAGCAACGCCCACCCGTTCAGGCCGCGATAGAGCACCGCGCCGCGCGCCACGCCGAGACCGTCCAGCATCGTCTGGATGTTCTGGTCGCCAGTGTTGTCCCCAGCGATCCGACCTCCGTTGATCGACAGCGCGCGCGCGTGCCCGATGTTCGGTGCGACGAGCGTCGGCCCGTCCTGCACCACCACCACCGAGCCATGGCCTGTCTGCTGCGACGTCACGCGGTCACCTTCGTGCGCCTGCACCCGCCCGCTGTGACCACAGCCTGCGCCATCTGGAACGCCCACGGCTCTTGACCGCGCAGCACGATGAACACGAAGTTCCCGCACACGTTCGCCGGCAAGACGTGGCTCATGCCAGGGCGCACCGTGAACCGCTGGCGCATCACGCCCTTCGTGTCGGGCGTCTCGCTCACCCACAACTCCACGAAACACCGCGCGCTCTGCCGGTCGAGCAGCACCTGTAGCTGCGTCATCACCGTCTCGAAGTTGTCGTCGCGGTACCCGATCGGCCCGATGGCGACCATCCCCTCGAACGGGTGCGCATCATCGTCTGCGGCGAGGTCCGACCACGTCCGCACGTACCCGTCCGCGCAGGTGAACAGGATGTTCTGGTCGGCGGTGTTGTCCCCGTCGATCACGATCAGGTCGCCGAACGTCAGATCCGACGACGTGCGGATGTCCTCCCAGATCGCCCCCGTCGCGCGCTCCCAACGGAAGGAACGCGATTGCAGATCGATGCCACCGTACGGGCACGCCACGATGTCGATCCCGTCGCGGCGCGTGTTGTAGCGCATCCGCATGTAGAACTGCGACAGGTCGATCGACTGCAACGTGCGCCGGAATCGAGCGCCGACCACAGGCTCCGGTGCCGAACCGATGCTCAGCATCTTGAGTTCGCCGTCGCTGCCCCAGTAGTACAGCAGCCCGCCCGGCCCGCGACACCACGCGCGCCCGAATGCTCCGCCCACGCCACCGCTCGGGATGTCGTCGAACTGCCCGTTCGCTCCCGGAGCCGGATCGCCGCGCAGCAGCGTCAGCGAGCGATCGCCGAACACCACGCCATAGTCGTCCCCAAGCGGAGCAAACCCGTTGATCGCGTCCGGCGTCAGACCCGCGATGGCCACCTGCGTGTCGAACGACTGCGTGCCGTCGATCACGCCGGGGTCGCGCTGCATGTCGAACGGGTCGCCCACGCGCGTTCCACGCAGCGAGTACGGACGGCCCGCGATGCCCGCGAACACCAGCCGCGCACGGAACTGCTCGATGATCTGGAACGCGCTCGGAACGGCCCCGCCGTGGATAGCGACGTAGGGCGTCACCTTGTCCGTGCGCGAGTCGTAGACCACGGAACTGTGCCCGTCCGTCGTGTACACCCGCCCCCACTGCTCGACCGAGTGGACGTAGCGCGCGTTCGGGTCGAGCGCTGCGCTGCCGCCGTCCGCGATCTCGGCGTAGTCGTCGCCGTACTTCCAGACATCGCCGTCAACGACCTGGATCTGGATGCGTTCGCGTCCCGTGTTGCCAGTCACGGCCGACGTCACCAGCACCATCTGGAGCAGGTTGTCTCCATCGGCTGCGAACGTATCGGGCAAGCCCGGATCGAACTTCAACGCCGTGCCGGTCACAGCAGCCGTCACATCGCTGCCCGCGATGCGCTGCTTGATCACGAGCGTCGAAGCGTCCACCGTCGTCGCCGTCACCAGCACTGAACGCGGCGTCCCGTTGATTGCAGCCTTGAGCGCGTCGAGCGTCGCCCCGATGTCCGCGCCAATCTCGACGTCGTAGTCAACGGTCGCCGTCGTCACGAACGTGTACGTCTCGATCACCGGAAGGGCGTCAACCGTTCCGTCGAACGCGATCTGGTCGCCGTCCTCCGGAAACGCGCTCATCGTCAACGTCGTCGATAGCGCGCGCTGCGTCGCCAACACGATCGACTCCGCGCGCTGAACCGTGTCGTCATCTAATCCAGTGTCCGTAGGCTGGAGCGCGACCGAGAATGCGGCCCGCGCTGCCAGCGCATCCGGGGCTGCCAGTTGTGTTCCGGTCGCGCTGTACATCAGGAACTGCGGCGGATATCCGGCGTCGTACCGCTCGGCGTTGAACGGGATGTAGACGTTGTCCCACTCGTCCACAGCCAGTTCGAGCTTGTCGTAGGTGAACGACTCCTTGGCGAGTGTCCCGAGGTCGTCGCTCCATCCCAACGTGAAGTCGTCGCCGCCGTCCTCGATCAGTCGCACGCTCGCGGTGTCAGACCCATCGCCCGACATCAACGCGGGCGGCCCGACGCTCACGAGGTCGCCCGTGCTCAGGAACGCCATGCCGCTGCCGAGCGCTCCAATCGTAGCCGGCGTGTCGTTGTCACTCGCGGCCATCCACGCGATCTCGCGCGACTGCGCATCGAGCTTCGTGACGATCGGCGTCGTGCTGATCACCTTGCGCGATGTGTACCAGTCGTTGACCGATCCACCCGGAGGCGGAGGCGGCACGCTGTAGTAGGGATGCGTCGCTGGAAGCAACCGGCTCTCGCCGAAGTACCACGCGAGCGCGCCCTCGTACAACTGCCGCTCAATCGACGTCATCGGCGTGTCGTCAGGACGATGAACGACCAGCATCACGTGGATCTCGCCCTCCCAGAACAGTTGCTCCTCGCCGTTGACGTAGTGCGACTGACCGAGCGTCGTCGCGCCAAGCGAGTCGTTCGCTGCCGCAGTCCCAGTCGTCGCCGTGGTTGAGTTCGCCGCTGCGGTGCCGTTGAGATAGACCTCGTAGTCCCCCGTCGGGTCGCTCAACAGCGAGACCATCACGAAGCCGGAGTCGTTCGCACCGCTGAGCACGTCGGCAGCGTGCGTGCGCTCCGTGGTGCCGTCCCGCTCAACGACCCCGACGTAGTTTTCCGCGTACACCCCGCTCGCGTTACGGTTGCTCACCACGCGCCTGATCCACGAGCCGCCCGACTTGTCCACCCGCTGCGAGATCGGGCACGCCATCGTGTACCGCGTGTACGGCTTGATGATGGCGAACATGCAGAACCGCCCGCTCTCAGTCAGCGAGAAGTTGTTTCCGTATCCGGGGAGCAGCGTGTGCTGCTGCTCAGCCGCGCTCGTCGCCTTGGTCGAGTTCGGCAACGTCTCCATCTTCGACGAGATGCCGTTGAAGTAGACGCCAGCACGACCGCTCAGGACGTTCTTGCGTAACTTCGGAGCAGTACCCGTAACAGTCCCACCCGGAAAGATGCGCGAATCGGACAGCGACGCAGTAGCACTGGACTCCGTGCAGACCACGATCGCACGTTGCGTGTTGCACTTGAGCGGCAGGATCGCGCCGCCACCGCCTGTTCCCAGCGAACCAACCGTCACCAACGTGCTCGGAAGCGTTGCGACCAACGCATTCGTGCCGTCGCCGCCATCCTTGAGCACATCACGTAGATTGATCATCGACAGCGACGCGGAACCGCCAATCGCAACCTCACCGCTCGCCGATGGGGTCACGACCCACTTGTACGTTTCCGAGATACTGCCGTCAGGAGTCGTAAACGTGAGGGTGTCGTTAGCAGTCACGTTCGCCGAGGCAATCGTGTACTTTGTGTCCTGACTGTTGATCGTGATGGGAGCCCCAGCAGCCGCCGAGAACTTGCGCTGCGAACCGAGCGAGTCCGGCCACTCGAACACGTCGTCGCCGTCACGCAGGTCGAGCGTCGCCGCGTCGAACAGCGCCCAGTGACGCGTGTCCCAGTCCTCCAGATCCTTGACCTTGTACGACGCGAACGCTGGATCGAGCACCTGCCCCGTCTCCGGGTGACGCGGGTCCAGCCCACGATCGGCGTTCTCACCCGACCCGACCGCGATGTCCCCGTCGTTCGGCGCGATGGCCTGCACCGTCAACGGGTACGGCACCTGCGCGCGCCACCGCTCCATCGGGATCGTGCCCAGCGTGTCGAAGCCGATCATGTAGGACCGGCCTGTCTCGCGGTCGTTCGCGCCCGCCAGCAACATGCCGTTGGGCGTCAGAGTCAGCTTCTCGACGTAGATGCCGAGCGCGGGGATGCTGTCCGGACCAAGTTCCCACAGCACCTGCCACCCGTGGTACGGGTCACGCTCGTAGGCCCAAAGCCGCGCGCTCGCCTGTGAACCACCATCTGAGACCCCCACGAACACACGTCGCAGGAACGGGTCGATTTCGAGCGCGCGGCACACCTGACCGCTGGTCCCCACAGGCAGCGCGATCGTCGCCTGCTCGACACCGGCGGAGTTCCGAATCGAGACGTGCTTCCCGCCTTCGAGCGTGTACACGTCCCCCAGTGCGTCCACCCGCACCGCGTACGCGTCCTTCCCCGACGGGCCCAGCACGCTCCAGCCCTCCTCGGGCTCAGCGAGCGCCGTGTACGCGACGTGCTGCAAGTCCGCGACCACCGATGCCGCACCGCGCCCGATGCCCTCACCGACGCGCGACGAGCAGGCCCGCACCATCCCGGCGCGTCGCCCTCCACCGATGCGCCCGGTCGTTGGCGACTGCGACGCGACGTTGTGCCCCTCGATCGTCGTCTCCGGCGTCTGACCGATGGCGATGAGCGAGTCGTCGCGGCCCTTGAGCGGGAACCCGAAGCTGGAGGGCTTCTGTCTCACAGTACGGGCAACCTCACGCTGCCGAGATCCCAGGTCAGTTGATCACCACGGTTCGCGCCCATGCGCATGTTCGCGGTCTGGACCGCAGTGTTCCGCGCCGGACCGAAGTCGTGCATCGAGCGCGAGTCAGCCTCGATCACCGCTTGGAACATCGGTCCGATGCCAGCTAGGTGCTCGTCGACGGTCCCGCTCTCGGGACGCTCCATCCCACGCGCAAAGCACTCCAGCACGCGCCCGAACAGCGGCTCGGCGAAGGCTGGGATCGGAAGCGCGACCTTCGAGTCCACATCGCCCGTGACAGGCTCCCACTCGCTGCGGAAGAACATCACCAGCGCGTTCGCGGTCGTGCTCGACGCCAGCGGGAACACCTCCAGCCTGCGTCGCAGCGGATTGTCCCCGTCCGTGGCGAAAACCTCGGTCCAGTACAGCACGTTGCCTGCGCCGTCGAGTTCGCTCGCACGAAGCGACGCCATCTGGAGCGGGTTCACGCGGATCGCCACGCCACCCCAGCTCGCCGTGCCCTGGATCTCAAGCACCTGCGCGCAGCCCAGCGGCAGCGTGATCCACCGAGAGTTTTCCGGGATCGTCAGCGTCGTGGTCGAGCGGCGCGCGAACCGCCACGGACGCATCGAGTAGAAGTGCGCGCCCGCATCGTTGAGCACCCGCAGATTGCCGAGCAGAACAGCCCCGTCAGGGTTGTTCAGGACGTGCGCGATGCGCTCGTAGGCTTCGTTGATCTGCATGGAGTGCTCTTGTGTGTTGGGCCAGGACGCGCCGCGTTCGACGCGCCCCGGCGCTGGAACAACTAGTCGGTGTTGTCCTTGTTGTAGGCGCAGTTCTGGAACCGCACACCCCATCCGAACCCGTTGAACTTGCCCGTCACCGCAGCAGCCGATCCAACAGCGTCCGCAACCGAAGACTTCATCACGATCTTGACGAAGTGCGCGGCGGTAGAGATCTTATCAGTCGCCACCACCGGGACTGCCGCACCGACCACAACCTTCCCGGCTGCTGCCATCGAAACGGCGTAGTCCTGCCCGACAGTGTGCGTCGCGGCGGTGACCTTGGTCAGCGTGCAAGTTCCGATCACCAGCACATCACCGAACGTGGCAGCCGCTTGCGTGGTCTTGGCAACGCAATAGACTCCAGTTTCGCAGTTGTCGATGAGGGCCGTGTTCACGTCAGGGTCGCGCACACGCCCCCATGCACTCGTGGTCACGCCAGACGATTCGGTTCCGATGTCGTACGAGGTCGCTGCAATCAGCGACGTATCGAACTGCATCACGTCTGCGGCCGTCGCCGCTTCGTCGAAGTATGCCCCCATGACCACGAACTCGGTCAAGACAGGCAGATGGCCCTTCATGTTGGGCCACGGAAGAAGGAACAGCATGTTGAAGCTCCTGGCCTAGTAGGCAGCGTAGAGTTGGGTCGTCGTCGGGTATACCACGAACTGCGAACGCAGGTCCTCCGCGAACCAACTGCACTCGACGTCGAGGTACGAAACGCGCGCGTCCGGAATGTTCGGATGCGGCGTCATGTTCCGCTGCCGGAACCAGTTCAGGACGTGGCTCACGGGGTACAGCGACATGCGACGGTGACCGTAGAAACGCGGACCGCAGTACCCGCTGGTGCCGCATCCGCCCTCGGTGGTCAGCGTCGTCAGACCGCTCGTTCCGCCCCCGTAGATCGCAGCCGTGTCAAGTGCCGCCCAGTAGGCGATCTCGTGACCGCGAACCATCGGGTTCATCACCGCCGGGTCCTCGCGCGACGCCGAGACCCACAGGTCCTGGGAACCCAGGATCTGGTTCTCAATGTGCGTCATGCCCTTGTCCGACGTGTAGATGATCAGGTCGTCCTGATCCGTGATCGTCGGCACCTGCGGGTCGACCGTCGTCGGAACAGACGGCGGCTTCTCGTAGGTAGACGCGCGAATCGCACGCTTGAGGGCGCTGATCACGTTCAGCTCGCTGTTGGTCGCACCCGGCAACGCCAAGCTGTCGTACCCGACCCGCGTCGGCTGCAACTTGCCGTTGTAGATCGCCGACGCAGGATTGATGCCCTGCTTCGTGATCCACTTGCCGTTCACGACAGCAGCCGTGACGTAGTCCGTCGCGGCGCTACCGCCCGTGACTCCGGTGGCCGTCTGGATGCCGAACAGACCGGCATACCACTCGTTCACCAACGCGAAGAAGCTCACCGCTGCCGTCGCCGAGTTCGAGCGATTCTCCATCGCGTCGAAGTCCGGCACCGCCGAGAAGATCGACTCCATCCCGTTCTGAACGCGCAGAGCCAAGTCCTGCTTGCGCGACAGGTACACGCTGAACAGCTCGTCGAAGAACAGGTCCTTGCGACCCGCCTTCAAGTACGCCATCCATTCGAGGTTCTTCTCGACCTCGTCGTCGAGGATCATCAGGTCCGCCATGTATTTGACGTACCGAGTCCCCCACTGCTTCACGTTCTCGTACCGCTGCGGCGTACGGTACGCGCCAGGTTGGATCGCCTGAAGATTGTACGTCAACAGTGCCGGTGGGCTGCAACGGGAGTTGAAGGCCACGCTGCGTACCGGGCGCAAGGTGCGCCGGCCTCGGCGTACCGAAGAGCGCCGAGGCCGGCGGGCGGACATGACCTCGATCGTGGACCGCCCGCAGGAGGCGCTGGGCCGGGCGGTGCCCGGGCATTGGGAAGGCGACTTGATCACCGGCGCGTTGAACAAGACCGCGGTCGGGACGCTGGTCGACCGGTGCAGCCGCTACACCACGCTGCTGCACCTGCCCGACGGGCACGGCGCCGAGGCCGCTGCGCGACGAGATGATCGCCGCGATCCAGCGGATGCCCGAACGCATGCGCCAGACCGTGACCTGGGACCAGGGAGGAGTAGCGGCGTTTCGGCTTCGTCGGACCCCCGATTTCGAGGGCGAGGTTGTTGGGGACCCCCGATTTCGAGGGCGAGGTTGTTGGGGACCCCCGATATTGAGGGCGAGGTTGTTGGGGGTTTTCGCTGCCCAAAGTGCCCAACATCGTCGCCCTCGACGGCCCGCCCCGCTCCCTACAACCGCGCGCCGCTACATCCGCCTCCCGGCTTCGAGGGCGAGGTTGTTGGGGACCCCCGATTTCGAGGGCGAGGTTGTTGGGGACCCCCGATATTGAGGGCGAGGTTGTTGGGGGTTCTGGCTGCCCAAAGTGCCCAACATCGTCGCCCTCGACGGCCCGCCCCGCTCCCTACATCCGCCAGATTCCGAACGCCTCCGTGCCCTGAACCGGTGCCGAGTGCGTTGCGGACAACGCCAAGCCCAAGACCGTTCTGGTGTCCCGCGGGTCGATGATGCCGTCATCCCACAGGCGGCCGGTCGCGAACAGCGCCGTCGACTGCTCCTCGACCTGCTTCTCGAAGGCATCCCGGATCGGCGCGAAGGCAGCTTCGTCGAAGGCATCGCCCGCCTTCTGCTTGGCCACGATCGTCAGGACCCCGGCCAGTTGTTTCGGGCCCATGACCGCGATCCGGTGGTTGGGCCAGGTGAAGACGAACCGCGGGTCGTAGGCCCGCCCGCTCATGCCGTAGTTGCCCGCGCCGTACGAAGCTCCGACCATCAACGTGATGTGCGGGACCGTCGAATTGGACACCGCGTTGATGAGCTTCGCACCGTCTTTGATGATGCCGCCCTGTTCGTAGCGCGTGCCCACCATGAACCCGGTGATGTTCTGAACGAAGATGATCGGGACATCCATCCGGTTGCACATCTGGATGAACTGCGCTCCCTTGTGCGACTCCTCGCTGAACAGAATTCCGTTGTTGCCGAGCACTCCCACCGGGTAGCCGCTGATGTGGCCCCACCCGGTGACCAGTGTCGTTCCGTACAGCGGTTTGAACTCCTCGAACTCGCTGCCGTCGAGGATCCGGGCCAGGACGTCGTGGACGTCGAAGGGCACCCGGACATCGGCCGAGGCGATCCCCAGCAGTTCCTCGGGGTCGAAGCGGGGAGCGACGGGCGCTCGGTCGGGACCGGGGCCCTGCTTCCTCCAGCGCAGGTGCGACACGATCTCGCGGCCGATCCGCAGGGCATCCGGTTCGTCCTGGGCGAGGTAGTCTCCCAGACCCGAGATCCGCGCGTGCATCTCGGCGCCGCCGAGTTCCTCCTCGTCGGCGTCCTCGTCGATGGCCATCTTCACCAGCGGCGGGCCACCGAGATAGACCTTCGCGGCCTCCTTCTGCAGCACCACGTAGTCGCTCATTCCCGGTACGTACGCACCGCCGGCGGTGGAGGAACCGAAGACCATCGTCACCGTCGGGATGCCCTGGGCCGATAGTTGCGTGAGGTTCTTGAAACTGGCACCGCCGGGGACGAAGATCTCCGCTTGCTGCGGAAGGTCGGCACCCGCGGACTCGGTGAGGCTGATCAGGGGCAGGCGGTTCTGGCGGGCGATGTCCATCGCTCGAAGGCCTTTGCGCACGGCTGTCGGGCCCTGCGCCCCGCCTTTGACGGTCGGATCGTTGGCCACGATCACGCACTCGGTCCCGCTGATGGTGCCGATGCCGGTGACAATGCCCGCTCCGAGCGGATCCTGCGTGCCCCATCCCGCCAGCGGGCTGAGCTCCAGGAACGCGCTGCCAGCGTCCAGCAGGTATGCAATACGCTCGCGCGGGAGGAGCTTTCCACGCGAACGCAGGCGCGCGACAGCGCGGGCGTTCTTATCCGGGTCGGTGGAGCCGCCACCCGCAGCAACCCCGGACTGCAGGCTCCGCACCTCGGCCAAAGCCTCGAGCATCGCCGTGCGGTTACTGGTGAACTGTTCGGAGCCGGTGTCGATCATCGAACGAAGTGCGCCCATGAAACTTGACGCTAGTGTCAAGTTCGGTCTCCGGTCAAGCACGGGCGGCGATGCGGCGCACCTGGCTCACATCAACCCGGCGGGTGGTTCGGCCATGGCTCCCGCCACCACTGCTGGTAGGTTGCGCTGCGTGAGTGAGCGCGACGACGACGCCGGTCTCGGCGGTCGATTGTCGCTTCCCGCACTACGGCTCAGTCCGGTCGGCTCGGTGCTCGTGCGGGTAGCGATCGCGTTCTTCGCCATCGCGGCCACCACACTGCTGGTCTACTTTCAGCGCAGCCAGTACCAGGACAACACCGGTACTCCGGTCGATTTCGTGGACGCTTTGTACTTCGCCACGGTTTCGCTGTCGACGACGGGGTACGGGGACATCACCCCGGCCACAGACCAGGCGCGGCTGGTGAACATCTTCCTGATCACACCCCTGCGGGTGCTCTTCCTGATCGTGTTGGTCGGTAGCGCCCTGGAGGTGCTCACCGCACGCACGCGCAACGAGTTCCGCGAACGCCGCTGGAGGAAGAAGTTGAAGGATCACACCGTCGTCATCGGATATGGCGTCAAAGGACGCTCAGCGGTGCGCATGCTCTTGGACAACGACATCGAGCCGGAACGCATCGTTGTCATCGCCAACGACGCGGCCGCGGTCGAAGATGCCACCCGGCCGACCCGCAAGGACCCCCTCGACCCGGACTCCGACGAGTACCCGGGGGTGGCGGGGATCCTGGGGGACGCCCGCCGGGAAGAGGTGCTGACACACGCCGACGTCCCCACGGCGGGCAAGGTGATCGTCGCCGTGGACCGCGACGACGTGGCCGTGCTGGTCACCCTTGCAGTGCGCAAGCTGGCGCCCAGAACAAAGCTGGTCGCCGCCGCCCGCGAGCAGGCCAGCGCGAACGTTCTCAAGCAGTCCGGCGCCGATCAGGTGATCACCACCGCGGAAGCCGCCGGACGTCTGCTGGGCATGCAGTTGGTCCACCCGATCGCCGGCGAACTCATGGAGGACCTGCTCGACCCGTCGGAGGGCCTCGAGGTCCGTGAGCGGGAAGTGGGACGCGCCGAACTCGGCCTCTCCCCAGCCCAATTGTCCGAATCCGGCGAGATGCTGCTCGCGGTCCAGCGTGGCGACCACCTCTACCGGTTCGACACCGACGCGCTGCGGGTCCTGCAGAAGGGGGACAGGATTGTGACCATCAGACAGGGCCAAAAGCACCCCCGCAGATCGGAGTTCTCGGATGACTGAACAACCCGATGGCCATCCCAAAGTCGTCGTGATGCCGAATGACGAGGATGGCCAGAACGTGGCCGACCTCGTCGAGCAACCCGCCAAGGTGATGCGGATCGGCAGCATGATCAAGCAGCTACTCGACGAAGTGAAGAGTGCACCCCTGGACGAAGCGGCCCGACAGCGGCTCAAGCAGATCCACGCCACCTCCATCAAGGAGCTCGAGGACGGCCTGGCCCCCGAACTCATCGAGGAATTGGACCGGCTGAGCCTGCCGTTCACCGACGACAACGTGCCGAGTGAAGCCGAGTTGCGCATCGCCCAGGCACAACTCGTGGGCTGGCTCGAGGGTTTGTTCCACGGTATCCAGACCGCGCTGTTCGCCCAACAGATGGCTGCCCGCGCACAGTTGGAGCAGATGCGACGCCAAGCCATTGAAGGCTCGGAGAACCCCTCCCAGATGCCCGGGCCGCACAGCGGGCCCTATCTGTAGGTATTCGCCGGACCTGTGCTTGGAGGGACACTGAGGCCAGCGGAACTCAGTGCGTCCGACCACACCGACTGGGCGCCACTGTCACCGGTCAGGTAGGTCCACCCGATCGACCCGATGGCAGCCACGCCGACGAGCAGGATGGCCACGGCCAGTAGCGGCCCGCCCGAGCGCACACCGATCCACAACAACACCGAGGCCACCAGCAGGGCCACGGCGAACCATGGCAGCAGGTCCCCGTAGTTGGCATGCTTCTCGATGGCTGCGCTCTGTTCACCGAGCATTTCCTCCAGCGACTCCCCGGACTGCTTGGTGATGAACGCGATCACCACCACGACCAGGTTGGCGGCAACGATCCAGGGAACGGCCACTTGGCGCCATCGAGGGACGAGGGCGACAAGCAGGGTCGCCACCGCCATCAGCGGCAGCAGCACCACGGTGGCGTGCACGACCAGCGGGTGCAGCGGAAGGCCATTGATCATCTCGAACATGGGATGAACGTAGAACCGCAGCTCGTCAAGCCCTCGCAAAGTCGCGGCCAAGTGTCTGCGCGTACCCGCTCCTAGACTGGCGGGATGCTGACAGACACCCCCGTCCTGGTCACCGGAGCCAGTGGCTTCATCGGTGGTCGGCTGGCCGAGATCCTCGCCTTCGACCACGGCGCGCGGGTCACCGGACTGGGCCGTACCTTCCGGGCAGCGGCCCCGGCCGGGGTCGAACACCAACAGTGCGATCTGCTCGATGCGGATCGACTGGCCGGACTGCTGCCAGGGCACGAGGTGGTGTTCCACGTCGCGGCGTGGCTCCCCCGTCGTGACGAGGACTCCGCGACCGCCCACGCGATCAACGTGACCGCGACCGAAGCACTGGTCCGGGCCGCGGCGGGTGCTGGTTGCCGACGCGTCGTGTTGGTGAGCAGCGTGGCCGCCTACGGACTGCCGGACCACGACGTCATCAGCGAGGACAGCCCGCTGGACACAGTCCAGCGGGATCTATACGGGCGTACCAAGGCGCTGGGGGAACAAGCCGCCCGCCGCGCCGCTGAGGACGCCGGCATCGAACTGGCCATCGTGCGACCGGGCATGGTCTACGGACCCGGTTCCTCGGGCTGGACCGTCGGGATGTACCGGCTGGTCAAGAAGGGCGTGCCGATCCTGTTCGGGACCGGCGGGCACGCCTACCCGGTCTACGTCGACGACGTGGCGGACATGCTGATCCGGTGCGCCACCGTTCCAGAGGCCGCGGGTGAGGCGTTCACCTGTGTGGATCGCAGCATCGGCTGGCCGCAGTTCTTCGGGTACTACGGGCAGATGGCCGGACGTTCACCCCGCCGGGTGCCGGTCCCGGTCGCCCGGATCATCGCCGCCGCGGCGGAGGTGCTGCCGTTGGGAATCCCGCTGACGCGCGACCAGCTGAAGCAGTACCTGCGCGATCTGCAGTTCCCGACCGACAAGGCCCAGCGGATCCTCGACTGGCACGTCCAGGTGCCATTGGACGACGGCATGGCACGCAGCGAGGCCTGGCTGCGGGAGGCGGGCCTGGCCTGACCGGGTGTCGCGGAACCCCATTGCCAGTGCTCCGAATCCGTGGTGCGACGCCAAGCGTTCCGAACTGGTTGGTGAACCGCGGTGAATCGCGCTCGTCAACCAGCCCGGACGCACCAGGTGTCGCCCTAGTCGCTTCGTACCGCGTGTCGCGTTCTGAACTGGTTCGTGCGCACCGGCCGCCAACCCCTTCAGAACGCTGAGGTCCGGACCGGCCACCGATCCGCCGCCCGGCGATGTCACCGGTCCTCGATAACCTCGACTGGTGATCGACCTGCACATCCTGCGAACCGACCCCGACCGGGTGCGAGAGTCCCAGACGCGGCGCGGTGAGGACCCCGCCCTGGTGGATGCCGCCGGGGCAGCCGACTCGGCTCACCGCGCGGCGCTGACGGACTTCGAGCGCCTGCGCGCCGAACAGAAGGAACTCGGACGGCAGGTGGCCGCCGCCGACGCCGATACCCGCCCGGCACTGCTGACGCGGACCAAGGAGCTGTCCGGACGGGTCAAGCAGGCCGAGGCACACGTCCGTGAGGCCGAGGAGGCGTTCCACCGCGCTGTGGAGCCCCTGTCGAACCTGGTCGACGAGTCCGCACCGGTGGGCGGCGAGGAGGACTTCACCGTCATCGACAAGCGGGGCACACCACGCGACTTCGAGAAGGAGGGGTTCAGCCCCCGCGACCATCTCGAGATCGGCGAGCTCCTCGGCGCCATCGATGTGGCCCGCGGCGCGAAGGTCTCCGGCTCGAGGTTCTACTACTTGACCGGCCAGGGCGCCCTGCTGGAACTGGCCCTGGTGAACCTGGCGATGGCCCAGGCTCAGCGCAACGGTTTCACCCCGGTCATCCCACCGGCGCTGGTCCGCCCGGAGGCCATGGCCGGCACCGGATTCCTCGGACAAGCTGCCGAGAACGTGTACCATCTCGCCGACGACGACATGTACCTCGTGGGGACCGCGGAGGTCCCGTTGGCGGCGTACCACAGCGACGAGATCCTCGAAGCTCTCCCGCTGCGCTACGCCGGGTTCTCGCCGTGTTTCCGGCGCGAGGCAGGTTCGCACGGCAAGGACACCCGCGGCATCTTCCGCGTGCATTGGTTCGACAAGGTCGAGATGTTCTCCTACTGCGCACCGGACGACGCCGAGGCCGAACATCAGCGCCTGCTCGGCTACGAAGTGCAGTTCCTGGAGGCCCTGGAGATACCCTTCCGAGTCATCGACGTGGCCACCGGTGACCTCGGCGCCAGCGCGGCCCGCAAGTTCGACTGTGAGGCCTGGATACCGAGCCAGCACCGCTTCCGGGAACTCACCTCGACGTCCAATTGCACGACCTTCCAATCGCGGCGACTGCGGATCCGCAGCAAGACCGACAAGGGCGCCAAACCCGTCGCCACGCTCAACGGCACCCTGACCGCGATCACCCGCACGATCGTGGCACTGCTGGAGAACCATCAGCGCCCCGACGGGTCCGTGGCCGTGCCCGAAGCCCTGCAACCGTACCTGGGCCGGTCGGAACTGACGCCGGTCTAGATGTCCTACCTGATCGCCACCGATCTCGACGGAACCCTGCTGCGGCGCGACTTCAGCGTGTCCGACCGGACCCGCAACGCCCTTCGCACGGCATCTGACGCCGGGATCGAGGTGATCTACGCGACGGGCAGGCCACCACATTGGCTGCCGAGCGTGTACGAGACGACCGGACACCGACCCATCACGGTCTGTGCGAACGGCGCCCTCACGCTGCAGGCCGACGAGCCGATCAGCATCGACGCCATCGGCCCCGACGTCGTGGACGAGGTCCGCGAGCTCCTGCTGACCTCGCGGTCGGACTTCGTGTTCCGGACCGAGGTGTGGCGCGGGCACACGCTCAAACTCCTGGCATTCCTGCCAGACCAGGACCACGAACTGGCCGACGATGTTCTGGAACTGGTCCGTGAGGCCGCCGGGCATCTGGTGGAGCCCACCCACTCCTCCCACGGACGGCTACTGATCGAGATGGGCCCCAGCGGGGTGACGAAGGCGAAGGCAGTCCGGCGCATCCGCGAGCAGCGCTGGCCCGATCACATCTTCATAGCGATCGGGGACATGCCCAACGACCTGGCCCTGCTGCAGTCCGCAGACATCCCGATGACCGTGGAATCCGGACATTCCTGGCTAAAAGAGGCGACGGTACACGTGCTGCCTGGACCCGAGTCCGACGGTGTGGCCCAACTCCTCGAAGCCCTCGCAGAGGGTCGTTCCGTGAGCCAATTCACAGGGCCGTGACTTCATTCACAGTCGGATTAGCAACCCCCTGATCCGGGGTACCGTCGTAACGCGAAACCGGAAGAACCGTCGGAAAAGCCGACGGGCCGGTCCAACCCGCCAAAGCATCACCAATGCACCGGGGACCCAGGAAGTTGGGGCGAATCCGCGAAAGCGGTAGGGCACTTCTCTGCCCGAGCCCGGCAGCTAACCCGGTAGGCGGCATGAGAAGGAGAGATACATGCGCTCTGACGCGCACCAGTCCCGTATGCGCACCGCCGCCGCCCTGAGCGTCGGCGCCGTGATGATCGGCGGGCTTCCGCTGGTCACGGCGACGTCGTCCCAGGCAGCCCCGATGACTCCTACGGTCTCGGCGAAAGCGTCGGTTGCACAAGCCAAGAAGTCGAAGGCTCAGAAGCAGCGGGCCAAGCGCCTGCGCCAGAAGAAGCGTGCGAACCGTGCCCGCTCCTCCCTGGTACGGGTGGGCCTCAGCCAACGCGGCAAGCAGTACGTCGCCGGTGCCGCCGGCCCGAATCGGTTCGACTGCTCCGGCTTCACCCAGTACGTCTACAAGAAGGCGACTGGCAAGTACCTGCCCCACTACTCCGGCGCCCAGATGAACCGCGCCCGCCGCGTCAGCACGAAGAATCTGAAGCCCGGCGACCTGCTGTTCTACGGTCGGGGCGGGTCGCAGCACGTGTCGATGTACATCGGCAAGGGCAAGATGATCCACGCCACCAACCCGCGCACCGACGTGCGCATCGACAGTGTCAACAACGGCTACTGGCGCGGACGCTTCGCCGGTGCCGGTCGCATCATCGAGGGCTAGATCCCCGCGAAGTGGGTCGCTGCGTCGAGCGGCGGCCCACTTTCGCGTATCGGCAACGGCCACTCCCCCGAGTTACGCGCAGCCGTTGCTGGGCGGCGAGCGCTCTGCGCGCCCCAAGCCCCGACATCCGTTGGAGTTACGCACAGCCGTTGGACACACGCACATCCGTGAGAGAACCACGGCCCGCGCAACTCCAACGGATGTACCGATCTCCAACGCATGTACCCAACTCTCACGCCTATTCGGAGCGGCCAACGCCCGCACCCGACTCTCGCGTCCACTCCGGGCAGTCGCCTCACCGCAGCAACCCAACCACTATCCAGGCTCAGCGCCCCCGGACACCCCGCAGCCATGCGGTCGAGTCCGCGAAGTCGGTGTTCGTTGTGCCGGGACGGATACTCGGGGTCTTGCCGTCGTGGCGGGCATACGATCCCAGGAACCTCACCTCGGCGCACAGGCGGTGCAAACCGGCCAGCGCCTCCCCGACCCTGGCATCATCGACATGCCCTTCGCAGTCGATGGTGAAGAAGTAGTCACCCATGGCCTTGCGGGTGGGTCTTGACTGGATCAACGTCAGGTTGACCCCGCGCACCGAGAACTCCGTGAGGATCTGCAGAAGCGCGCCGGGATGGTCCTCCCGCATGAACAGCACCAGCGTCGTCTTGTCGGCACCGGTGGGCGCCGGTGGCCGGCCGTGCGGGCGCACCAGGACGAAGCGGGTCGTGGCGTCGGGGTTGTCCGCGATGTCGCGTGGCCGCGGCGTGCAAGCCCAGCGGCTCACCGGCCCAGGGTGCCGCGATGGCTGCGTCGAAGATCTGCTCGCCGGCGACAGCCGCGGCGGCCGAAGCCGTCGACATGGCCGGCACGACCTCGGCGTCGGGCAGGGCGTCGTGCAACCACGCCCTGCACTGCGCCTGCGCGTGCGGATGTGTCGTGACCCGCTTGATATCGGCCAGTTGTGTGCCCGGACGGACCCATAGATTGAACTGCACGGGCAGGGAGATCTCCGCGGCGATCATCAGGGGGTCGCCGCTGGCCAGTTCATCCAGCGTCGCCGGGACCGAACCCTCGACGGAATTCTCGATAGGAACCAGGGCAGCGGCGGCTTCACCCTGACGCACGGCCTCCAGCGCCGAGGTCACCGACCCGAACGCCTGAATGGGCGGCTGCTGCTCGTCGGCGGCCAGCAGGAGCAACAAGGCGGCCTGCGAGAAGGTGCCCTCCGGTCCGAGGTATCCAATCGGTGTCACGTTCACGAGCCTATTGCGCGATTACATCCCGACGCGTGGGGCTTTGCATCGCGGCGCAGACATTCGCCCGTCTGTTGGCTCGCGCCTGCTTGTATCGTCGCGGACATGCAGGATCCGCTCATCGACCTCGGTTTCGCGCGGGTGGACACCCACCGCGCGCACCGCACGGGTGACCCCGAGGTCGTGTTCGCGCAGGGCAAGTCCCCCGATCAGACGGTCCACATCATGCAAACGTTGCACCGAGCGCACCCCGACCGGGCCGTGCTGGCCACCCGGGTGGACGACGGCACCTCCCATGCGTTGCAGGCACGTCTTCCCGAGGTCCACCTCGATCCCGTCGGCCGCACCGCCGTGCTCGGTCCACTTCCGCAAGCGGTCGGACAGGTGCTGGTCGTCTGCGCAGGCACCTCGGATCTGCCCGTGGCAGCGGAAGCCGCGACCACCGCCCGGGTGTTCGGCACCGACGTCGACACGATCAGCGACGTGGGAGTGGCCGGGCTGCACCGGCTGCTGGCCGTCCGCGAACACCTCGAGCAGGCCGATGCGCTGGTGGTGGTGGCCGGCATGGAGGGTGCGCTGCCCAGTGTTGTCGGCGGACTCACCGGCGTACCCCTGGTGGCCGTGCCGACCTCGGTCGGTTACGGCGCATCCTTCGGCGGGCTCGCGGCTCTGCTGGCGATGCTCAACTCCTGCGCACCCGGGGTCACCGTCGTCAACATCGACAACGGTTTCGGCGCTGCGGTCCACGCCGCCCGCATCGCCCGGAACGCGCGGTGACGCCGCTGGTGGATCGACGCCGGCACCGGCGCGAGCGGCGACATGCTGCTCGGCGCCCTGCTGGCCCTTGACCCCGGGGGCTTGGCACCGGCTCAACAGGCCGTCGACGAGGTGCTCGGCCGACTGGGACCCGAGCGAGTACAACTCGAGGTGGAGACCGTCCGCCGGGCCGGTATAGCTGCCACCCGTGCGCATGTCCGATGCGAGCAGACCGCCGGGCATCGCACCTGGCGGAACATCGCGCCCGCCCTCGCTGGTTTCGCACCCGGCCGAAACGGTGTTCGGCTCGCTCGCCGCGGCCGAAGCGCAGGTGCACGGCGTGCCGATCGACGAGATCCATTTCCACGAAGTGGGCGCCCTGGATGCGATCGCGGACATCGTGGCCGTCACCACCCTGTGGGAACGTCTGCAGCCGTCCGTGGTCGTCGTCTCACCCGTGTGCGTCGGATCCGGGTCAGTCCGTACCGCGCACGGCGAGTTGTCGGTCCCCGTGCCGGCGGTGGTGCAACTGCTGCGTGGCGCGCCTACCTTCGCCGGGAACACCGCTCATGAGGCGTGTACTCCCACAGGCGCGGCGCTGCTTCACTTCATGGCAACCGCGTGGGGCTACCAACCGTTGATGACCGTGGACCGGATCGGCGTCGGGGCCGGCGGCCGCGACCTGCCCGAGCGCCCGAACGTGCTGCGCGTTCTCGCTGGGCAGTCCGCCGATCAACCCGCCAGCGAGAGGCTCGTCGTGCTGTCGAGACGACCATCGATGATCTCGACCCCCGCGTGTACCCAGATGTCCTGGCCCGCACGAAACAGGCAGGCGCGTTGGAGTCGTGGCTGACGCAGGTGGTGATGAAACAAGGACGTCCCGCAGTGGTCATCACCGCACTGTGTGAGCCGTCGGTCGCTGACGAGGTCGCCGGTGTTCTGTTCCGGGAGACCCCCACCCTGGGCGTGCGGTACACGAGTGTCGACCGGCAGGCCCTGCGCCGCGATTTCGTGACTGTCGAGGTGCAGGGGCACCCCATTCGGGTCAAACGGGGATGGTTGGACGGCGAGCCGGTGACGGTGCAGCCGGAGTACCGTGAGGCGCTGGCAGCCGCCGGGGCCACCGGTCGTCCGGTCCGGCACGTCCTGGATGAGGCCCGCCGCCTCGCGATCGAGGGCTGACGACCGTCCCGCCGATCGCGAATCCCATTCTTGGCACCACACTCGCACGCCAGCGACCGCCGAACACCGCTACAGTCAGGACTTCCAACAAGCGGGAGTTGAAGATGGCTGGCAAGCGACGACCTACCACCCGCCGAGCGGCTCTGCTCGTAGGGATCATGGCGCTGGCGCTCGTCGGGGCGGGCTGTTCCTCGGACAGCACGGCCGGCGACCCGTCACCGGCGGAGTCGACAACAACTCACCATCGATGGCCCCGCCTTGACGACCCTGGTCGAGCAGATGGCCGAGGAGATGCAGGCTCCGGGGGTCGCGGTTCAGGTGCGCAGCCCGCAGGGCGACTTCGACGAGCTCTACGGGACCACCGAACTGGACGGTGGCCGGCCGATCACGTTCGCCGATCACGTGCGGGTCGGGTCGAACACGAAGACATTCACCGGGACGGCGATCCTGCAATTGGTGCAGGAAGGCAAGCTGAATCTCGACGACCCCGTATCGCAGTACATCGACGGGGTGCCCAACGGGGAGAACATCCCCATCCGGCTGCTGCTGAACATGCGCAGTGGCTTGTTCAACTACAGCGAGACGCTGGCACTCAACGAATCCCTGGACAAGACGCCAGAGGCCGAATGGACGCCGCAGGACCTGCTCGACCTCGCCTTCAGCAACCCTGCGTACTTCCCGCCCGGTGAGGGCTACCACTACTCGAACACCAACACCGTGCTGCTCGGACTGATCGCTCGAGCAGTTGGACGGCAAGCCCCTGCCGCAGGTGTTCCAGGACCGTTTCTACGGGCCCCTGGGGCTGACCGGCAGCAGCTTCCCGCCCAGCGACACCTCCGCGATCCCCGACCCGTTCGCGCGCGGCTACATGTTCGGCACCAACGTGGAGACGATGGACGACCCGGCGCTTCCTCCCGCCCAGCAGGAAGAGGCAGCGGCCGGGACGCTCTTGCCCTACGACGTGACCGACGAGAACCCGTCGTGGACCTGGGCCGCGGGACAGATGATCTCGACTGCGGACGACCTCACCACATGGGTCAGGGCCCTGGGTGATGGAAGCCTGCTCGACGAAGGAACACAGCAGGAGCGCCTGGACAGCATCGAGACCGTCAATCCGGACGATCCGAACAGTCCTGGATACGGCTACAACCTCGCCAAGTTGGGCCCGATGTACGGCCACACGGGGGAGTTGCCGGGCTACAACTCGTTCATGGGCTACGACCCGCAGACCCAACTGAGCATCGTGGTCTGGAGCAACCTGGGGTCCGCCGCCGACGGCAGGCCCGTCGCGACCACGCATCGCCCGGGAACTGATCGGTGCGATCTATCCGCAGAGCCCGTAGAAGCGCTCAGGTGCGAGCCCGGACAAGAAAAAGGTTCGGACGCCACCGACGGGGGAGACAGCGACGTCCGAACACTTGAAAACTAGCACGCGGGTGTGTGCGATTCAACATCGACGCCTCCGATTGTGTCGTCAATACACCATCGAATTGTTCCGAAACCCTACAAACAAAGTCCCGATCCAACGGATATCATCGCAATATTCCGAACGACTTGCGATATTCGCAACTGGCCCTAGGCCGCTGTAACTACGCTGCCGGCTGAACCAGAGTTCAGGCATCCAGGTGCTCGCGGGCGACAGCCGGACGGTTCGTGATCACGGCGTCGACCCCGAGCGTCCGGCACAACGCCACCTGTTCGGGTTCGTCGACGGTCCACACGAACACCCGCCCACCGGCAGCGTGGACCCGTTGCACGTACCCCGGATGTTCGCGCAGGATCTCGATCGAGGGGCCCGCGACATCGGCTGCGAACGGCAGCCAGCCCTTGCGGCATCGCAGTGGCACGCGCTCCATGAGGAACACGCTGGGAACCCCCGGGGCGAGTTCGCGCCACCGGCGCAGCGCGAGCTCGGAGAACGACATCAGGTAGACCCGGCTCTCCGGGTCGAAGCGGGTGCGCAGCAACCCGTACCGCCGCACGGTCTCGACCACGCGCTGCTCGACCAGCCCGGCGTACCGGGTCGGGTGCTTGGTCTCGATCGCAAGCCCCACGGGACGCGTCGAGTCCAGCGTGAGTTCGATCAGTTCCTCCAGGCGCAGGACGCTGGCCGGGCCGGTCCCCGCACCGAAGTCACGGCTCTGCAACTGCTCCAGCGTCTTGGTGGAAACCACACCCCTGCCGTCGGAGGTCCGATCGATGCGGCGGTCATGGACACACACCAGATGACCGTCGGCGGTCAGCCGCACGTCGCACTCGAGCAGGTCCGCACCCTGGTTGATCGCCCGCTCGTAGGCGGCCAGTGTGTGCTCGGGGTGGTCCTTGGACGCGCCCCGGTGCGCGATCACCCGCGGTGTGCGCGCCGGGCCTCGCGGCACCCGGACGTCCGGCCAGATCGGCATCAGGCCTCCGCCGCGAAGAGGACTCCCGGGTTCAGCACCCCGCCCGGATCCCAGGCATCCTTCAGCGACTTCATCGCGGCCACCGTCGCCGCACCGCGATCGTTGACCACGGCCCGGGTCTTGACCCGGCCGACGCCGTGTTCGGCGGAAACCGCGCCCCCGAGTGCCACGACGGTGTCCAGCACGTCGTCCTCACCCTCGTCGAACAGTTCCACGTGCAGTGAACCGTCGGCCACGTGGCCGAAGATCGAACATGGGTGGCTCGCGTACACGGCGGCGGTGAACTCGTCGAGTCGGTCCAAGGGAACAGCGATGTCCACCTTCTGCTTCACCCCGAGCTTCTGGGCGACCTCCGACTGCGACTCCCGGAACTCCCATAGTCTCGCCCGGTCCGGACCCTCGGTCGCGACCAGCGCCTCATCGGGCAACTCGGCGGTCTCCAGGTCCGTCTCGATCAGAAGCGCCCACGGATGATCACCGAGGTCCGGGCCGCTCGCAGCGCGCCAGGCCTGCCTGTCCACGACTTCAGCGGCCTGCAACCCTGCGCCCTGCGCGTTCGCGTACTCCAGTGCCTGCGCCAGCGAGTCGACTCCGAACACGGCCACCACCGACTCCGGCGCCCGGTCATGCAGTTTCAGCCGGACCGCGGTGATGACGCCCAGGGTTCCCTCGCTACCGGTGAGCAGCCCTGCGAGGTCGAACCCGGTGTTGTCCTTGGCCAGACCGCTCATCCGCCGCACGATCGTGCCGTCCATCAGGACGGCTTCGACCCCCTGCACCTGATCGCGGGTCATCCCGTACTGACACACCCTGATGCCGCCGGCGTTGGTCGCGACCGTCCCGCCGATGGTCGCAGAATCCCGCGCGGCGAGATCCACTCCGTAGACCAGGCCGTGTGCCGCTGCCAGCCGTTGCACCTCCCCCAGCGTCAGGCCGGCGCCTGCGAGCACGCTGTGCCCGATCACGTCCGCCGGTGTTCGCAGCCGCGTGGTCGACAAGATGATCACGGGCCGGTCTCCGGCCGCCGGCACCGAACCGCCGACCAAGCCCGTATTGCCGGCCTGCACATGCACAGCCCGGCCGTTGGCCGCCGCCCATCGCAGAACCGCGGCGACCTCCTGGGCATCAGCAGGCCGGACGACCGCCTCACAGGACCCGTGGAAGCGCCCCGTCCAGTCGGTCTCGTAGCCCTGCTTCACACCTGCGTCGGTCAGAACCTGGTCGGCGCCGACCACGTCGGCAAGTCCACTCACTTGAGCAACCTCGACATCCTTCTATCGGCCAGGGGCTTGCCCCCGGTCTGGCACGTCGGACAGTACTGGAAGGAGCTGTCAGCCAGGCGCACCTGGGCGATGGTGTTGCCGCACACGTCGCACGGCTCACCGGTGCGGTCGTGCACCCGCAACCCGGCACGCTTCTCAGATTTGATGTGACCAAGTTTGGCATCCCGGGCCCGCTCGAGCGCATCGTGGAGGACGTCACGATAGCCGTCCACAGAACCTTCACCTGGTCGTCGGTGAGAGTGTCCGCCGGGGCATATGGCGACAGCCTGGCTGCGTGCAGGATCTCATCGCTGTAGGCGTTGCCGATGCCGGCGATGATCGACTGCTCGCGCAGCAGCGTCTTCAACTGTCTCCGGCCCGCACCACGCAGGATCTCGGACAGCTGCTCCTCGGAGAGCGCCAACGCGTCCGGGCCCAGCCGCTGCAGTCCCGGCACGTCGGCGAGGTCACGCACCACGTAGACAGCCAACCGTTTCTGGGTACCGGCCTCGGTGACATCCAGCACGGTCGTGTCGCCTGCATCGTCGCGCCAGGTCAGACGCAGCGCGACGGGACCCTTGCCCGGGCGCAGCGGCGCCAGCGCCTTCGACGTGCGCCAGTGGATCCAGCCGGCACGGGACAGGTGGATGACCAGGTCCAAGGGGATCCCGTCGGCATCGGCCAGATGCATGATCAGAAACTTGCCGCGCCGCCCGGTGCCCAGCAGTGTCGCATCCGCCAGCGCCGAGATCGGCGGATCGTAGGTCTTCAGCGCCGACAGACTGCCCAGTTCGGCCCGCGCGATCCAGTGACCGGAGAACTGCGAAGCCAACACGTCTGCCATCGTTTGAACCTCGGGCAACTCGGGCATACTCCGATACTGACGGGTGCCGTCGACCGTTCGCCACCGTGGGGAACCGGCTACCACCTGCCGGACGTCTTATGGTGAGTACAAAGGAAGGTGGCCAGTGACTCCTCGCCGATTCGCCGTGGGCTTCGTGGCTGCGAGCATGCTGTTCGCACCCCTGAGTCCTGCCATGGCCTCCGACGACGTGCCAGCACCGACTGGTGTGGTCGATCCAGCAAGTCCTGAGGCTGTGGATGCTCCGGAGGTCCCGACCCTGGGCCCCGACCTTCCCACGCAGCCGGAGCCGACTGCCGACGAGGTGTCGGCGGTCGTGCGCACCGATGAAGGCACTGTCGAGGTGGCCACCGCGCCGACCGTCTCCGCGCTCGAGAAGGTCACCGCCGACGACACCGTGCTTGCCGTGGACCGTCCGGCCAAGCGGTACGCCATGGCGGTAGGCGCCGACGACACCGGCCGGGACCTGCAGTGGGGTTTGACGCGTCTGCAGGCCGAGGACCTGTGGCAGCGTTCGACCGGGGCCGGGATCACCGTTGCAGTCGTCGACTCCGGGGTGAAGGCCTCGAACCCGGATCTGAAGGGCAGGGTCGCGAAGGGTTACGACGCGATCACCGGTAAGCCCGGCGCCCGCAAGGACAAGTTCGGACACGGCACCTTCATCGCCGGCATGATCGCCGGCAAGACCAACGGCAGCGGCATCGCCGGCCTCGCGCCGAATGCGCGCATCCTGCCGGTCAAAGTCCTGGACTCCGAGGGGGTCGGGGACTCCGACGACATCGCCCGGGGCATCATCTGGGCCGTCGACAACGGCGCCGACGTGATCAACATGTCGTTCGGATCGGATTCGGCCAACCGGGTCGAGGCAGAAGCCATCGACTACGCCCGAGGCGCCGGGGTCACCCTGGTCGCCGCCGGCGGCAACGAAGGAGCCCGCCTGGTCATGTACCCGGCCGGCTACCCCGGTGTGATGGGTGTCGGGTCGACCGACGTCAACAACAACCGGGCGTCGTTCTCCAACCGCGGGTCGCACATCGGTGTCGTCGCACCCGGACAGGGCATCCTGTCTACGTACAACACCAGCACCTACACCTGGTCCTCCGGCACGTCGATGTCCACCGCATACGTGAGTGCGGTTGCGGCCTTGGCCATGAGCTACTCGCCCGGTGCCGGCGGAGAACCCCTGCTCCAGCAGATCTCCGCCACCGCCCGCGACATCGGAGCCGCCGGCAGGGATTCCGACTTCGGATCCGGCTTGGTCGATCCGGCCGCGCTGCTCGAGCAACTCGGGGCCGGCCGGGCGCCGGGCATGCCCACCGACATCGCCGCGAACGGCAATCCCAACGGCAACATCACCTTGACCTTCACCCCTGCGGCGGGCACCTCGTACGTGGTCCAGTTCAAAAAGGGTAAGAAGGCTCCGAAGGGGCTGGGCGCCGGTAAGTCGGGTCGCCCAGGGCGTCGGCGCCGGGCAGCTGGTGACGGTGGACGTCAAGGGCAAGAAGCCCACCGCACGTTACGCCTTCTCAGTGTTCACACAGGGCCCCAGCGGCACCTCGCGTGCCATCGCCACAGTCCGGCCGCTGAAGTGGAAGCTGACCAAGTCCACGTCCGTGCCACGCAACAGCCGCCAGCGCCTCGACGTGGGACTGCGACTGCCGATCTTCGGCTGGATCGGCGGCTACCCCCTGCAGCTGACCACGCAGAAGGGCGGTCGCAAGCAAACGGTCCGGCGCTTCGTCCCCAGTGCCGATGGACCCGACAAGTTCACCGTGCGGGATCTGCGTTGGTCGTTCCACTACCAGTTCACCCTGCTCGCGCCGGGCTTCTGGAACGCCGCGAGCCCTACGCAGTCGAAGTGGATCAACACATCGGTGACCGCCAGGCGGGGGGCACGCATCTCGGGCAAGGTGACGCCCAACAAGGCAGCCAGCGAGGTGCAGTTGCAGCGCAAGACCCGTAAGGGCTGGAAGACCGTGGCGACGACGACATCGAAGCGCAACGGCAGCTACTCGCTGCCCTCGAAGGGCAAGGGCACGCTGCGCGTCTTCGCGCCAGCCGATCTGTGGCACGGCCCGGCCAGTACGGGTCTGTAACCGGGCGGGGCGGCCCTCGCGCGAACCCCCTTCACCCACGTCGGGGAGTCGAACGGGCGCCTTCGGACTCCCGTTTTCCCTTGTGACTGCCGGATGCGGGATGTCCGGCGTGAACGGGTATCTGAGCGCGACCGATACCCTCGACCATGTGAGCCAGCCGTTGCAGGACCTGCTGCCCGGGCGTGAGGGGTTGATGGTCCGCCTGCTCGCCCAACCCGGTCGCAGGCCGGCTCTGCTGGACGCTCTGCACCGCTACGCCGATGAGTTGCTGGAGGCAGAACCCGAGACGGAGGCGTTCGTCGTCTGCCTCGATCCGCAGGAGGCGAACGCTGTCTGGCTGTTCGAATGGTTCAGCGGACCGGACGGCCAACAACTGCACCGGCAGTCCCGGCCGTTCGCCACGCTGATCGACGACTTGTCGCAGGTGCTGGCCGAAGAACCGCAGGTCCTGCCGCTGGAGCCGCTGCGCATGCACATCAATGTGCGTCCAGACCCCTGATGTACCCTGTAACAGCGCGCGGGTGGCGGAACAGGCAGACGCGCACGGTTCAGGTCCGTGTGCCCGAAAGGGCGTGGGGGTTCAACTCCCCCCTCGCGCACAAACAAACACCACTGACGTAGACCTCCCTTCGGGGAGGTTTTCGTGTTTCTGGGGCAGGTTTTCGCGGGGTGCGGCCGCCTGCGCAGATGGGACCCGCACTTCCATTCGGCGTACTGGCCGCAGCGACTGGTCATCCACAGGTCAGTGCTGGTCCGGGGTCTGCCCAACCAACCAGGCCAACGCCGATCGCCTCACCCTGCCGCACCGCGCGCAGAGCGGACCAAGCACCGTGCAGTTACCGTTGAGCAGGGGTCCCAGCACCGACTGGAGGCTCTGGCGCGCCATGTGCGCGAGGAACCGCCGTCGAGCAGGCAGCGTCGGACCCCCGAAGAGAGACGGAGTGTCGTGAGCGATTCGAGTGCGGTGTCCGACCACCGCTCCCGCTGGCGGCGTCCGCGCACCTGGGTCCTTGGCCTGGTCGGACTGCTGGCGGCCTGGTTCGTCGTGAGCCTGGGCATGCTCGCTTGGCACGCCCGAGAGGCCAACGCGGCGCTCGCGACGATGACCGACCAGATCGCGGCCGGTGACTCCGCAGGCGCTGCCGCGTCCATCGAATCGGCCCGGTCCAACACCCGGGCAGCGCAGAGCGGCATCACCTCGCTGCCCGTGTCGGCCCTGAACGTCATCCCCTACTTCCGCACCAACCTCACGGGCACGGACACGTTCCTGGACGCGGCCCTGCAGGTCCTCGACGGCGCCGACGTGACCAACGAGGTGTACGCCCGATTGACCGGTGACGACCAGCCCGCCTTCAAGGACGGCGCGATCAACGTCACCGCGTTGCAGGACATCGAGCCGCAGATCGCCGAGGTCGCAGACGACCTGTCCCAGGCGGACGCGACCCTGCAGCAGATGCCTGCGGACATCTCGCCGGTCCTGCGCGGTTTCGTGGACGAGGCCCAGGGCCAGATCGACGGCATCCAGCGGGGTCTGCAGATCTACGAGGACATCCTGCCCGACCTGCCGACTCTGCTCGGCGAGGATCAACCGGCGACGTACCTGGTCGTGTTCCACAACCCCGGCGAGCTCTACGCCGGTGGCGGCGCGGCCCTCAGTGCAGCTCTGCTGCAGTTCGACAAGGGCAAAATGGAGGTCGTCGACAAGGGTGCGGTGAGCAGCCACTTCTTCCCCGGCAACCCCCGCGTGCCGTGGGATCCGGTCGCCGAGGGGCCCTATTACGCCGAGGAGAACGCCGAGGACGGGTTCGCGTGGTCGAACCTGCACCAGGACTACCGGATCACCGGCGAGGACATGATGCGGTCCTGGGTCGCCAACGGTGGCCAGCCGGTGGACGGGGTCATCTCATTGGATCCCGTCGCTCTAAAAGCCGCCGTGGCTGCGACCGGCCCGATCCAGTCGGACCTCTACGGGGAGATCAATGCCGACAACATGATCAGCAAACTCTTCTTCGAGGGATACAACGAAGACCCGGCAGCGCAGGAACAGCGCCACCAGATCAACCAGCAACTCCTCGACGAGATGATCGCGCGCATGCAGGACGGAGGCTCTGCGCTGTCGATCGGTCGGGCGATCTTCTCCACAGCACCCAGCCACGGAATCCGCGTCCACCTGTCCGACGACCGGCTGGCCGACGTCCTGCAGGAAGCGCGGGCCGATGGCGCCCAACCCGACCCGGAGCCTGACCGCATCGCGTTCTACACCCAGAACCAGAACGCCTCCAAGGTCGACATCTTCCAGACCCGCATGCTCATCCATGACGTCCAACTCGATGCAGACGGCTCGGCCACAGTCGTGCAGACCGCCAAAGTGACGAATAACGCGCCGGCAGACGGTGGCAGCCCGCTCGAGGACCGGATCGGGTACACCACCCGATGGGCGTTCCACTGGAACATCGTGCTGCTGCCCGACGACGCGCAGGACGTGAAACTGGCGGCCAACCCGGGCGACATCAAGCAAGACCAGCGGGTATTCACCGATGTCGACGGGCGCAAAGCCGTGCGGGTGGGCCGCTGGATCCCACCGGGTGGCAGCAGCTACATCACGGTGTCCTACCGTTTACCGGACGGCACGTTTGGCACCGACGGGAACCTGGAATACCGTGCAGGCGTCGAACATCAGTTGACGATCAACAACGTCGACCTGACCGTCAACGTGTCAGGACCTTCACAACCACGACCGCTGGAAGGGGAATGGACCATGGACGGTGACCGGGCCTCGACCCGCTTCCTGGTGACCACCCCGACGACTCTTGCGCTCGGGTTCGGTGACCGATGATCCGACGTGCCCTGATCACCCTCGCGGTGACCACAGCCTTGGCTGTCTCCGTGGCCCCCGCCGAGGCGGCTGTCAAGCCCGTGGAGCCGCCGCCGAAGGCGAAGTGGTCCAAGGTCGACCCCAGCCTGTTCGGCATGCATGTGGCCACGGTCAGCGCCGGGCGGAAGTTCCCGGGCCGGCTCGGTGGCGTGCGACTGTGGGACGCCGGAGTGCGCTGGGACCAGGTGGAGAAGCAGCGAGGCGAGTTCGACTGGGAACGCCTCGACACAGCGGTCAGCACCGCGCAGGCGTCGGGTGCCGGCGAGATCATGTACATCCTTGGTTCCACGCCGGAATGGGCCGCGAAGTTCGTCCGTCCGGACACCTACTACTACGGCGCGGGCACTGCCTCCGAGCCGAAGAAGCTGCGGTACTGGCGGGAGTGGGTGCGCGCCGTCGCGACGCGGTACAAGGGCCGCATCACCAGCTACCAGATCTGGAACGAGGCCAATCTCGCCTCGTTCTACGCCCCGGAGCGGCCCAAGCACTGGAAGCGGATGGCCCTGCTGACCGACATCGCCGCCCAGGAGATCCGCAAGATCGACCGGAAGGCGAAGATCGTCAGCGCCTCCAGCACTGTGATCCAGGGCAAGAAGTTCACCACCGAGAGTTTCTTCTACCGGTATCTGCGTTCCATTCGCAACCGTGGCGTCAAGCTCGACGCGATCAGCGTCCACTTGTACCCGTGGACCACCAAAGGTCCCGGCGGCGGAACTCCCACCGAGCGACTGGCCGGGCTGGAGATGGCCCGCAGCGTCATCAACCGGCTCGGCTTCTCGAAATTGCCGGTCTGGGACACCGAGGTCAACTACGGCAACCGGCGCGACAACGGCCACCCTACCGAGGTGTTCAAGCCCAAGGTGGGCGCGGCGTACCTCGCGCGGACCTACGTGGACAGCCTGCGCTACGACGTCACCAAGGTCTTCTGGTACTCCTGGGAATCGCATGTGATGGGCATCAGTACCACCGACGAAATGACCGGTGAGCCGGTCGCTCCCGGCGAGGCGTTCTTCACGGTGCAGAAATGGTTGGCGCGCGCCAAGTGGGGTACCTGTAGTGATCAGAGAGTCACGGTCTGCTCCCTGAAACGCAAGAAGGAACGGCAGTATCTGCTGTACGCGCGGCTGGGCACCACCCGTAAGGTCAAACTGCCCAAGAAGAAGTTCGACGTGCGCGAGGTGTGTTCGCTGGACGGGTCCTGCGAACGGATCAAGAAGCGCACCGTGAGAGTGAAGCAAGCCCCCGTTCTGCTCGTTCCGTAGCTGTCTTCCGTGGGAGGAAATCCATGAGGTCGAACGTTCGCTGGGCTGCCGTCATGGCCGCCGGACTCGTCGCGCTGCCGAGCGCGGCACACGCGAAGCCGGTGTCGCCCGAGCAGTTCGGACTGCACGTGGCGTCGTTGGGCGCCGGCGCGACCCCCGCCGTCTCGGTGAAATCCGTGCGGCTGTGGGACGCCGGGGTCCGCTGGGACGAGATCAACCCGAAGAAGGGCCAGTACAACTGGGCGCCACTGGACCGGGCCGTGTCCGCCGCCGAGGCCGCCGGTGCCACCGAGATCCTCTACGTGCTCGGCTCCACCCCCTCGTGGGCGGCGAGCACCTTCTCCGACGTCGACCTCTACGGTCCTGGCACAGCGTCGTACCCGAAGAAGAGCAAGTACTACCTGCGGTTCACCAAGAAGGTCGTGAAGCGCTACAAGGGCCGCATCACCAGCTACCAGATCTGGAACGAAGCCAACACGCGCAGCTTCTACAACGGGGGCAAGTACGACGGCTGGATCAAGCTGGCCAAGCTCACCAAGAAGGCGTCGAAGACGATCCGCTCGATCGACCGCAAAGCCGACGTCGTCGCGGCATCCAGCACCGTCATCCCGGTCGCATCGTTCCAGACGCAGAGCTTCTTCTACCGCTACCTGCGCGAACTGAAGAAGCGAAACGTCAAGTTCGACGCAGTCAGTGTGCACCTGTACCCGGTCAATCCCAAGCAAGGACCGGATGCCCGCGTGGCCAGCATCTCCGCGGTGCGCCGCGTGATGAAGCGCGTCGGGTTGAAGAAGCCGCTGTGGGACACCGAGGTCAACTACGGCGACCGGCGCGACCCGGCCCGACTGGTGGTTCCCAAGCCCAAGAAGGCCGCCACCTACGTCTCCCGGACCTACCTGGACTCCGCGCGCTACAACCTGGAGCGGACCTTCTGGTACGGCTGGGACATCAACGTGCTCGGGATTTCGCTGAGCAATCCCGACGGCTCGCCCACACGCGCCGGGCAGGCCTACCTGAACACGCGCGACTGGATGCTGGCCGGCTCCTGGAAGGGCTGCAAGACCAAGGGCAAGGTCACCACCTGCAAGGTCGGCACGACGAAGATCCTCTACGCGAGCAAGAAGAAGACCGTCAAACGCCCCTCGGGCGTCACGCAGGTGTGCAAACTCACCGGCAAGTGCTCAGCAGCGGGTTCGAAGATCAAGGTGACGTCGGCGCCGGTCCGGCTGTCCTGACCGTGCTGGCCAGGTCCGGCTCTGAGTGTTGCACCGTTGACACGCCAGGCGTGGCGAATGTTGCACCGTTGTCGGTTACGGTGGCGAAGAACCGACAACCGCGCAACACTCGCGGCCAGGCACTCACCGGATGGGAGCGAACTGAAGGGTCGCCGGGTCGCCTTGCTGGGAACCCGGGGGATCCCGGCCCGGCACGGTGGTTTCGAGACCGCTGTGGAACACATCGGCCCGGGACTGGCCCAGCGGGGTTGGGACGTCACGGTCTACTGCCGGAACCCCGGGCAGAAGCTGCGCGCGTATGAGGGCACCCGGCTGGTCAACCTTCCGGCGCTGCGCCTGAAGGCGGCCGAGACGCTCAGCCACACCGCACTGAGCACCGCCCACGCCATGTTCTCCGACCTCGACGTCGCGATCGTGTTCAACAGCGGCAACGCCCCGTTCGTGGCGCCGTTGAAGGTACGCGGGATTCCGGTGGCGGTGCACGTCGATGGTCTGGAGGCCGAGCGGGCCAAGTGGGAAGGCTTCGGGGCCAAGTACTACGCCTGGGCGGAACGGTCCGCGGTCACCCACGCGGACGCGGTCATCGCCGACGCTCTGGCGATCGGGGACTACGTGCGGGAACGCTACGGCAGGGCCAGCGAGTACCTGCCCTACGGCGCCCCGATCGTGAACGGCCCGGTCCCCCGGCTGGCCGAACTGGGGCTGGCCGAGGGTGGGTACCACCTCACCGTGGCCCGCTTCGAGCCGGAGAACCACGTCCTGGAGATCGTGCGCGGCTACCGCGCCAGTGCCGCGCAACTCCCACTGATCGTGGTCGGCGCCGCCAGCTACTCCCACGACTACGCACAGGCGGTCGAACACGCGGCCGGCGGCGACGAGCGCATCCGACTGCTGGGCGCGGTGTGGGACCAGGAGCTGCTCGACCAGTTGTACTGCGGGGCCCGCAGTGTCCTGCACGGGCACTCGGTCGGAGGCACGAACCCGTCGTTGCTGCGGGCCATGGGAGCCGGTGCGGCGGTGACCGCCTACGACTGCGTGTTCAACCGGGAGGTCACCGGCGGGAACGCGCTATGGTTCACCGATGAATCGGGAGTGGCGACTGCGCTGGAACGCGACGAGCGCGCCCCCGACGGCAGGGGTGCGGCCTTGCGCACCCGGGCCGAGACCGCCTACCGCTGGGAGGACGTGATCGACGGTTACGCGGTCCTGTGCGAGAAGTTGGTCCGAGGATGATCGGTGTGGCCGCTGCCGTGGGTGTGTTGATCGCCGGTGCGAGCCCGGGCCTGCCCATCCCCGCGGCGGCGTTCGGCCAGCACGTGGCTGGCATCTCGGCTGGGGCGCCCGCAGAGGTGGAACTGCGGTCCGTGCGGCTGTGGGACACCGGAACCCGCTGGGACCAGATCGAGACGGCTCCCGACCAGTACACCTGGGACACCTTGGACGCGGCAGTCGACAACGCCCGCGCCGGGGGCGCCACCGACGTGCTCTACGTGCTGGGTTCAACCCCGCAGTGGGCGGCCCGGGATCCACAGATTCCCGGTCTGTACGGACCGGGCACCACGTCGTTGCCCAACGCAAACTGAGGACTACGTGGACTTCGTGCGCGAGGTCGCGAACCGGTACAAGGGCCGGATCACCGCCTACCAGATCTGGAACGAGGCGAACACCCGCAGTTTCTACGAGGGCGACTGGACCGCGCTGGCGAAACTGACCCGACGTGCCCACGACGCGATCAAAGCTGATCGACCCGTCGGCGCAGGTGGTCGGCGCGTCCAGCACGGTGATCCCGGGAAGGCTGTTCCAGACCGAGAGTTTCTTCGTGCGCTACGCGCGGGCGCTGCACGAGGCCGGCGACCCGGTGGATGCGATGGCCGTGCACCTGTATCCGGTCGACACCAGCAAGGGACCCGACGCCCGGGTGCGCTCGATCCGGGCCGCGCAGAGGGTCCTGAACAAGGTCGGCATCGACAAGCCGCTGTGGGACACCGAGGTCAACTACGGCGACCGCCGGCCGGGACTGCCGACGGTGATCCCGGACGCCACCACCGCGGTCACCTACGTGGCGCGCACCTACCTGGACTCGGCCACGCTCGGGATCGCGCGCACCTACTGGTACGGGTGGGACCTGGGGGTGCTCGGCATCGACATGACCGACGCAGCGGGGATCACACCCGCCGGTCGCGCGTTCCTCACGGTGCGCGACTGGCTCACCGATGCCCGGCCGGCGGGATGCCAGGACACCGACGGGCTGCGGCGCTGCCCCTTCGTGGCGGCGGATGGCAAGGCGTTCACGGTGGTGTGGGCGCAGCGGCGGACCGTATCGCTGGATGCCACGGGCCTCGAGGTCTGCCGGCTGGACGGCAGTTGTGCTGCGGGGACGTCGGATCTGGCCGTGGATGCTCAGCCGGTTCTGACTGCGGGAGGCGTGAGGGAGGGTCAGGCGTAGACCTGCAACGCGAACATCGCCACCCAGACGATCCCGAGGATCTGCAGGACCCGGTCCTTGAAGATCATCTCCTCCGGCGCCTCAGCCAGTCCGGCATCGATGTCCCGGGCGTAGCGCAGAAGGATGAGCACGAAGGGGACCACGGACACCCTTCCCCAGAATCCGCTGTCACCACTGCTCAATTCAGCCGCCCACAGACCGTAGAAGACGACGGCGATGCCGACCGAGACACCCCACACGAACCGCAGATATCCCTCTGAGTAGTCCTTGAGGCCCTGCCGGGTACCGCTGACCCCCTGGGTGACGAGTTCGCTGTACCGCTTGCCTGACACCACGAAGAACGCGGTGGCCGCGGTGACCGTCATGAACCAGGTCGAGGTGGGAATCCCTACCGCGACTCCGCCGGCGACCGCTCGAATCACGAAACCGGCGGCGACACTTGCGAGATCGAGCACGGGTTGGTGCTTGGCCCAGCCGACGTAGACCGCCTGCAACGCCAGATATCCGGCGACCAGCCACATCAGGCCGGTCGATCCCAACAACCCTGCGACGGCCAACCCACCGATGGCCAGCACAGCGGCCGCGATCAGTGCGCCGGGCACCGACAGTTCGCCTGAGGCGATGGGCCGCTGGCACTTGACGGGATGCTTTCGATCGGACTCCCGGTCCAGCACGTCGTTGACCAGGTAGACCGAGGACGCAGCCGCGCACATGGCCACGAACGCTACGACTGTCTTGGCCACGACGCCTTGATCGAGGAACGTTCCGGACGCCAGGGGAACCGCCACTACGAGGAGGTTCTTGATCCATTGCCGGGGTCGCATGGAAACCAGCAAGGCTCGCAGGTACGCACTCTCGCGCTTCGGCGACACGGGTTCTCCCACGAGCGCACGCTACCTGAGCCCGGGTTGTCCGTGGCGGGGTGTCGCCCGACGGGCGTGTGTCGGACAACCGCTCCCGAACCCCCGCCTTCAGGCACCGCTGCGGTCCCTAGCAGCCCAGAGCACCCACCCGGGCGACATCGTCGACTCGCTGCGGCGGTGTAACGAAAGGGTCACAGCGGGTACCTCGAAAGGCGCTTGCGGAGTGTCCTCTGGCAATGTGGATAAGACTGCCCGAAATCTACACACGGCTTATCCACAAGCCAGACCGGTCGCAGGACGGAGGACGCATGGCCCTGCAGGAGCGCTTCCATCGCGACTCCACGGGTTCTTCGCTGCCCGAAGCCCTCGCCCGCTTCGCGCAAGTGGACGAGCCCTCCGGACCGGCGACCCTGCGCAGCCTCTCATGGGCGGCCCTGGGCACCGACTTGACCCTGATGGCGCTGTCGATGACCATTGGCTACATCGCGTGGCCCGGGCACAACCCATGGCTGGCCGTCATCGCGATCAGCGTCCTCTGGATGACGTCGCTGGCCGCACGCGGTGTCTACGACCCGCGCCGTATCGGGGTGGGGTCCGACGAGTTCAAGCACGTCTTCTCGAGCACGGTGGTCATCTTCACCCTGATCGCCTCGCTGGCGTATGCGTTCAACCTGACGGCGGGGCGCAACTTCCTGATCGCGACGTTCGTCTCCGGTCTGCTGCTGCTGCCCATCGGCCGGCGCATCCTGCGCACCTGGGTGTTCTCCCGCCGTCGGGCCGGGGCGTACCTGCAGAAGACACTGGTGATCGGCAGCGGCCCCAACCGTGACGACCTCGTGGCCCGCCTCAGCCGCGACCGGCGCGCCGGCTTCGAGGTGGTGAGCAGCCTCAGCGGTCCGCGGGCGGATTCGGCTGACCTCGATGCGTGGCTCAACGACGTCGAGGACGTGATCCGTGACCACAACCTCGACGCGGTGGCTGTCACACAGACCCCCACGATCAACTCCGAGGTGATCAGGCGACTCTCGTGGCGGCTGGAGGGTCCCAACGTACACCTGCTGGTCGCACCCGCTCTGGGCGACATCACCGGCCCCCGGTTGGCCGTGCGACCCGCCGCGGGGCTTCCCTTGCTCCACCTGGAGGAGCCCCGCCTCGCCGGCCCGCAGGCGATCGTCAAGCGTGGCTTCGACCTCAGCCTGTCGATACTGCTGCTGGTGCTGCTGTCCCCGGTTCTGCTGCTCACCGCACTGGCCATCAAGACCACCAGCCGGGGACCGATCTTCTTCATCCAGGAACGGGTGGGCAAGGCGGGTCAGGTCTACCGGCTGATCAAGTTCCGCAGCATGGTCGACGGAGCCGAGCATCATCACGAAGACGTTCTGGGTCTCGGATCGGCGACTCCCGACCAGTACGTCGCGGACCCCCGGATCACTCCGCTGGGCAGATTCCTTCGTCGGTGGTCGTTGGACGAACTGCCCCAGTTGCTGAACGTCATCCGTGGTCAGATGTCCCTGGTCGGACCACGGCCGATGCTGGTCACCGAACTCCCCCTGCTCGGTGACTCCGACCACCGACGCCACATCACCATGCCGGGCATGACCGGCCTTTGGCAGGTCATGGGCCGCAAGGAAGTGCCCTGGGACGAGCGTATGCAGATGGATCTGCGCTATGTAGAGAACTGGTCACTGACTCTCGATCTGGTCATCATGGTCAAGACCATCAAGGCTGTGGCGACCGGCCGTGGGGCGCACTGACCTAGCGGTCGCCGTCCGTCCTTCCCTGGATCTCGTCCACCTCAGCGCGTAGAAGCGCGACCTCCTCAGCCAGTCGCTGTGAGCGCAGGTCCAACCGTCCCACTTCGTAGCTGAGTTGGACCCCCACCAGCAGCAGGAGCACCGCAGCGAGCAGGAACAGCAGATTCGCGGGAACCTCCACGCCGGCCACGTCCGCTGCCCACCGCAGAATCCCGGGGAAGAGGGACAGGACCAGCAGGGCCGAGGCCACCAGGAGCCAGAAAGCCGCGAACTTCTCACGCAGGTACCCTCGCCGCAGAAGGACCACGATGAACGTCGAGGTCAGCAGCGCCGCAACCACCCCCACGATGTAGGCCCTGTTCATCGACCGACCCGCGGGCTTCGAGAGAGCGCAACCACCAGGGCCAGGGCGGCACGCGCCAGATAGGCAGCGGACATGAACGGTCCCTGGCTGGCTCTACCGCCTTGCCGTGGCCGCATCTCGACGTCGACCTCAGCCACCCGCAGACCCGCCCTGGAAGCCATGACCAGTGACTCGACGGTGTCGCCGAGGTACTCCGTGGGATAGTCGCGCGCGTAGAGGGCGATGGCCTGTCGATCCGCCGCGCGGAAACCGGAGGTCACATCGGTGAGCGGCTGACCGACGATGCGGCTCAACGCGCGTGCCAGCATGAGCATCGCCCAACGGCGGGGCCCTCGGGCGGGCAGGCTGTCACCGCGGGCGCCCACAACCACTGACGCGGACCGCAGCCCCTCCAACAGCGCCTTGATCCCCGAGGGGTCGTGCTGGCCGTCGGCATCCACCTGCACCACGACATCGAAATCCTTGCGCTGGGCGTACAGGAAAGCGGTTCGCATCGCAGCGCCCACCCCGACATTGAAGGGGAGGTGCACCACCCGTGCGTCCTGGCTGGCGGCTTCGTGCGCAGTCGCATCCTGAGACCCGTCGTCGATCACGAGAATGGTGTCGTCGGGGCGGTACTCGCGCACCTCGCGCACGACGTCCGCCACGGTCCGCGCCTCGTTGAAGGCGGGGATGGCAACCAAGGTCCGCACCCGACCCAGTGTAGGCGCCGGAGCGGGCTGCCTCCGGTCTCCGGCGAATGCCCCCTTCCCATGAGGATGTATCAGGCGCCGCAGAGCCGCCTGCCGGTCGGTGGACCCCGGCGCCCTAGATTGGCGTCATGCGCCCCCAGCCGTCAGAGCGCCCGCCGCGGGTTCTCGTCACCGGTAGTCGCGGGCAGCTGGGCTCCTGTCTGATCGACATGGCGCCGCTGAAATGGGATGTCGTTGGCGTGGACCGAGACACGATGGACCTCACCGACACCGCGGCGGTGCGCGATCTCGTGTGCTCTCAACGTCCCGAGGTCATCATCAACTGTGCAGCCTTCACCGACGTGGACGCCGCACAGACCCAGCAACAGGCGTGCTGGGATGTCAACGTCGCAGTGCCCGAGGCCCTCGCCCGCGCGGCATCGGCAACGGGTGCCCGCCTGATCCACATCAGCACGGACTACGTCTTCGACGGCACCGCGACGTCCCCCTACGCCGAGACCGCCCCCGTGTCCGGGCTCGGCGTCTACGGTCGTAGCAAGGCTGCGGGCGAGGAGGCAACGCTGGCAGTGGACGCCACGGCGACGATCGTGCGCACAGCCTGGCTGTATGCACCCCGCAGGAGGAATTTCGTGGCCACGGTCCTGCGCCTGGCAGCGGCCGGGGGAACCCTACGGATCGTTGACGACCAGTTCGGGCAGCCGACGTTCGCCCGGGACGTCGCCGGACGCCTCATCGACATGATCGACCGGAACACCCAACCGGGGGTATTCCACGCGACGAACAGCGGACAGGCCACGTGGTTCGACTTCGCTTCGGAGATTCTGCGCCTATGGGGCTACGACAATGCTCTCCAGCCGATCTACTCCGGTGAACTGGAACGCCCGGCGCCGCGACCGGCGTTCAGCGTGTTGAGCCATGAGGCGTGGCGCGCGACCGGTCTCCCACCGCTGCGGGATTGGCGCTCAGCGCTGGCCAGTGCCCGTCGTGACTTCGGCGATGAGTTCGCAGATGCCGGTGCATAGGCTTGTCGGCATGGCCGGAACTGCTGAGCTGCTGAGCGGCTGGGGGCGTTCGACCAGGTCGCGGGCCCATGTCGTGCGACCCGAATCCACCGACGAGTGTGCCAACCTGGTGGCCGGGGCCCCCGCCGTCCTCGGCCGCGGATTGGGCCGTTCCTACGGAGACGCCGCCCAGTGCGCAGGGGGTCTGGTCATCTCCACCGAGCGGTTGCAGGCGTGCAGCGCGCCGGGCGCGGTGATGGACGTGGCCGCGGGGGTCTCCCTCGACGATCTCCTGCGGCGCATCGTGCCGGCGGGGTTCTTCGTGCCCGTGACGCCGGGGACCCGCTATGTGAGCATGGCCGGGGCGCTGGCCTCCGACATCCACGGCAAGAACCACCATGCCGACGGGGCCCTGTCGGACCATACGGAGTCGATCGATCTCATCCTGGCGTCCGGGGAGCAGGTCCGCGTCTCACCGCAGAGCGACCCGGACCTGTTCTGGGCCACGACCGGCGGGATGGGACTGACCGGTCTGATCACCGCAGCGCGGGTCAGGATGCACCCGATCGAAACATCCCGGCTGCGGGTCGACACCACGCGTGCAGAGGACCTCGACGACCTGTTCGCGGCCATGCACGCCGCCGACGCTCACAGCCGGTACTCGGTTGCCTGGGTGGACACGCTGGCGACCGGCCGAAGACTCGGGCGCAGTGTGCTGACCGTGGGAGATTTCGCCCGGCTGGCCGACCTGCCTGCCAAACAGCAGCGCGACCCCCTGGCGTACGCGCCGGGCAAGCCGCTGCCCGCGCCACGGCGGATGCCGAACATGGCGCTCAACCGGTTCTCGGTCGCAGGTTTCAACGAGACGTGGTTCCGCAAGGCACCCAAGAGCAGGCGCGACGAACTGCAGAGCATCCCAACGTTCTTCCACCCTTTGGACGGGGTTGCGGACTGGAACCATGTCTACGGTTCGCGGGGATTCCTGCAGTACCAGGTCGTCGTCCCCGACGGCCAGGAGGACGTCATCCGCAGCATGCTGGAGCAGTTCGCAGCCGCTCGCTGCCCGGTCTTCCTGGCAGTCCTCAAACGGCTGGGTCCCGAAGGCCCGAGTCCCATCACCTTCGCGCTGCGGGGTTGGACGCTGGCCCTGGACATACCCACCGACGTGCCGGGACTCAGCTCCTTGCTGGACGGGATGGACGCGGACGTCGCTGCTGCCGGCGGGCGCATCTACCTGTCGAAGGACTCCCGCATGGCACCTGAGACGTTTCGGGCGATGTATCCACGGGCCGGGGAGTTCGCGGCCGTGCGCGATCGGGTGGACCCAGAACGGAAGTTCCGCAGCGACCTGTCGGTGCGTCTCGGGATGTGATCGGAGCGGAAGCCCACCGAACCGCCGGCCGAACTGCCGGCCCAACCGCCGAGTGTTGCACCGTTGCGGGTTTGAGAGCCCTGAAACCGACAACCGTGCAACAGTCGGCGACCTGAAGTGCCCTACGCGAACACCGGCAGCAACCCCTGCGCCGCGGCCTCCGACAGACTTGGCGCCTCGCGGTCCCGCTGGGAGATGATCGGATCGGGAATCGGCCACCGGATCGCCAACGTCGGACACAGCGGATTGATCCCGTGCTCCACCGAGGGTTCGTACCGATGCGACAGCAGATACATGATCGTGGCGTCCTGCGTCAGTGCCTGGAAACCGTGACCGAGGCCCTCGCTGATGAGCACCGCGGACTTGCTGCGGGCGTCGAGTTCGATCGGGATCCAACGACCGAATGTCGGCGAACCCACTCTGATGTCCACGACCACATCGGCCACCCGGCCCTGTACACACGTGACGTACTTGGCCTGTCCCGGAGGCACCTCGGCGAAGTGGATCCCGCGCAGGGCTCCCTTCCGGGACTGGGACACGTTGGCCTGGCGGACGCACCAGTCGGCACCGGTGGCCTCCGCAAGCAGGTCGGGCCGGTACCACTCGTAGAACTCACCACGCTCGTCGCGCCTGGCGACCGGGGTGACCCGGTACGCCCCGGAGATTCCCAGGGGTTCGATGACCACCGGATCAGTCTGCCAAATCGACCACTCCGAGGGGCTGTTGCGCCTGCAGCCAGGGCTGGATGCGGTTCTCGAAGGCGGTCAGGGCGCTGGCGATCGCCATATGCATGTCGAGGTACTTGTACGATCCGAGCCGGCCGCCGAACAGCGTGTTCGCCTGGTTCTTTGCGAGGTCCCGGTAGGCGAGCAGGCGCTTGCGGTCCTCGGCGGTGTTGATCGGGTAGTACGGCTCGTCGTCACGCTGGGCGAAGCGCGAGTACTCACGCATGATGACCGACTTGTCGGTGGGGTAGAAGTCCCGCTCGGGGTGGTAGTGCCGGAACTCGTGGATGCGGGTGAACGGCACGTCCTCGTCGGCGTAGTTCATCACCGACGTGCCCTGATAGTCGCCGGTGGGCACCACCTGGGTCTCGAAGTCCAGCGTGCGCCACGACAGTTCCCCGGCGGAGAAGTCGAAGTACCTGTCCAACGGCCCGGTGTAGACCACGAGCTGATCGTCGCGGACCTCGTCGCGCAGGTCGAAGAAGTCCGTGTCCAGCGCCACGGTGATCAGCGGATGGTCGGCCATCCGGGAAAGCCAGGCCGTGTACCCGTCGAGCGGCAGGCCTTCGAAGGTGTCGTTGAAGTACCGGTTGTCGAAGGTGTACCGCACGGGAAGGCGCGTGATGATGCCCGCGTCGAGTTCCCGCGGATCCGTCTGCCACTGCTTGGCGGTGTACCCGCGGATGAAGGCCTCGTACAGCGGTCGGCCGATGAGGCTGATCGCCTTCTCCTCGAGGTTCGCCGGCTCGGACGTGCCGAGTTCGGCGGCTTGTTCGGCGACCAGCGCCCGCGCCTGATCCGGGCTCATCGCCTGCTCGAAGTACGTGGTGATCGTGCCGAGGTTGATCGGCATCGGATAGATCTTGCCCTTGTAGCGCGAATACACCCGGTGCTGATAGTCGTTGAACGCCGTGAAGTCCTTGATGTAGTCCACCACCCGCTGGTTGCTGGTGTGGAACAAGTGCGAGCCGTAGGTGTGCACCTCGATGCCGGTGTCGGCATCGTTGTGGCTGTAGGCGTTGCCGCCGATGTGGCTGCGACGCTCGAGCATGTGCACCCGCCGGCCGGTCTGGGTCGCGACCCGTTCGGCGATGGTGAGTCCGTAGAACCCGGTTCCGACGACGATGACGTCGGCGGACCGCAGGGCTTCGAGGGTCATGTGACTGTTCTCCAATCGCCGGATCAGGCGTTGTCCGAGTACTCGTCGACCTCGGCCTCTTTGAACAAGACCTCCCAGTGCGCCAGCGACGCGAGTTCGGTGCGGCGCGCCCCCCACTGCTCGCTCAGCGCCGGGAACTCGCGATAGGCCACACGCCAGGCCTTCGCAGCTCGGCGCAGGATCGAACGGCTGCCCGCGGAGTCGCGCGTACGCCTGCTCATCGCCTTGCCGTCGATCGTGGAAACGTACACGTCGTCGCGCTTGAGAATGCTCCACCAGCGGTCATTGGTCTTGGGCAGGACTTCGAGGCCCACCTCGCTGTCGCCGCCGATGTTCAGGCTGGTCGGCAGGTCCCTGCGCAGTTTCCACTCGCGCGACGGCTCTCCGGCCACGAGTTCCTGGGCGATCCGCAAGGGTGCCAGCACATTCGACAGCAGGTGCATCTCGCCGTCATCGCTGTCCAGCGCCTCCAGGCGGTCGGAGGGGAACGCGACCGGCACGTCCGGGTAGCCCTTACGGGCCGCCCGCACCCGGCGGGCTTGTTCGGCAGCGGCTCGTCGAGGATGTCGACGCCGGACGCGAAGTCGCTGACCGCGCGAACCACCGCCTCGGCATTGGCGAACATCCGCCGGCTCAAGAAGACGACGATGTCGTTGCGCCAGATGGACAGCAGTACCGCCCGGGCCCGCTTCTTGCGAACCGACATCGGTAGTTTCGAGGACTCCATCGCCGCATGGATCAGACGGTTGCGGACGGTGAAGTAGAGGGTCCAGTTGTCGACGTCGTCCTTGGTGTCCCAGGACTCGTGCCAGACGGCAGCGCCGGGCAGGGTGATCGTCGGGTAGCCCGCCTCGCCGGTCCGGTAGCCGAACTCGATGTCGTCCCACTTGATGAAGAACGGCAGGGACAGGCCGACCTTGTCGATCGCCTCGAGCGGGATCAGACAGGACCACCAGCCGTTGAAGGCCGCCGGGACGACCGACTCCTGTCGCTCCTCCTCCAGATCGATGCGGTAGCCGTCTGTCTCGTTCGCCGCGGTGATGGAGAAGTCGATGGGATCGAGTACCTCGCCGGTGGTCCAGAGGGTGGTCGGACGTAGGCGCTCCAGCATGTGCGACCCCACCAGCGTCGGGGAGGGCGTCAGCGATGCCAACGTGACAGCGCGTCGAAGACCTTCGGGCTCCACGACCACGTCGTCGTCGAGCAGCAGTACATGTGTCGCCGCGCCACCTCGGACGGCTTCGGCCATGCCTCGGGAGAATCCGCCGGATCCCCCGAGGTTCTGCTGGTACACGGTCTCCAACTGGTCGCCCCAGACGCGCGGCGATCTCCGCGCCCCCTGGCGCATCGAGGAAGGAGTTGGAGCCGTTGTCGATGACACGTACCCGGTGGATGGACTGCCGCAGTTCCTCCGAGGCGATCAGGCCCTGCAGGCATCCGACCACGTCCTCGGGACGCTCGTAGGTGCAGATGGCGACGTCCACCACCACATCCCGGTGGTGACCGGGCGGCTCGGTGGTCCACGACGCCTCGCGAAGTACCAGGTCACCCCCGGCGGTACGCAACTCGAACCACAGGGTGCCCCCCGCCGACGTGGCCGCCAGGTCGAGGCTCACCGAGGTGGAGCCGGAAGGATCGAGCTCTTGACTATGGACATGGAGGACCTTTCCCTCCGGTGTGGACCGCAGCACGGACAGATGCCCGCGGCCCTCGGTCGACAGTTCCAGGAACACGGTCTTCAGGTCCCCGAAGCGCGCCCAGTACCCGGCGTGCAGCCGATTGAAGTACGCATCGAACGACGCGACACCGCCGTCGAAGACACGCAGCCTTCGGCGTGCCTCGATGTGCACCGAACGGGTGAGTTCACTGTTCAGATACAGGGGAAGCAGGGCATCTTGAGCCGCAGGCAGAACGATTTCCTCCGGGAATACGATCTGCTGGGCGGTCAGTCGGCTCATGTGTTTCCCATCTCATCGCCACGGGCTTGGGTCATGGTACCTGTGTGCCGTGGACCCCTGACCCGGTTGGTCGGCGCCCTCACGGGTGCACTTCCGGCGACGGGGCCATCACCAGACGCGTCTCGGGCCCGTCCCCCGCCACGCTACCGACCACGCGTGCCGGAACACCGGCCACGATGGTTCGGCTGGCCACATCGACGGTGACGACCGCCCCTGCGGCCACCACAGCGCTGTCCCCGATCGTGACGCCCATCTGGATGACGGCGTTGGCCCCGATGAACACCCCGTCGCCGATGGTGGTCGGAGCGCGATCGACGTGGGCGTATTCGCGCCCGGAGACACACCTGCGCGCCGAGGAATGCGTGTAGATCTGGGCCCCGCTACTGATGTCACACCCGCGGCCGATGATCAAGCCCCCGGATCCGTCCAGAACGGTGAAGGCGCCGATCCAGGTGCCCTCTCCGATCTGAGGATCCCCGGCGATCCAGGCGTGGTCGTTGTAGGGGTTGGGTGGAAGGGTCACAACGAATCCTGGACGAGTTCCTTCAGCCCCTGGTCGACGGTGATGGTCGGCTCCCAGCCCAGCACCTCACGGGCTCGGCTCACATCCGCCTCCCTCTGGGTCACGAGCACGTCCCGGGGTCGGAATTGAGGTTCCACGTCCACACCCACCGCATCGATCACGATCTGGGCCAACTGCGCCAATGAGGTCTGCACGCCGGTACCCACGTTGACCGCTACGTTGTCACCCTCCGATTCCAGGGCCATGACCACGGCTCGTGCCACATCGTGAACGTGCACGAAGTCCATCGACTGCTCTCCCCTGCCGTCCACGATGGGCGGTTCTCCCTGTCGCAGGCGGTTCACGAAGTGGTTGATCACCGACGTGTAGTAGGCGGACGTCTTCTGGCCGGGGCCGTACACGTTGAAGAACCGCAGTGCTACCCAGGACAGGCCCTCCTTCCTCTGGTAGAAGCCGAGCAGATCCTCGCCGGCTCGCTTGCCGATGCAGTACGGGGTCTGCGGTTTGAGCCGGTCGTCCTCGTGCATGGGGAGTCTGTCGGGCTCCCCGTAGACGGAGGCCGACGAAGCGAAGACCAAGCGGCGAACCCCGGCAGCCGCGGCGGCCGCGAAGACGTTGTGGTTGCCGACCATGTTGATGTCGATGCTCTCGCTCGGATCGGTGATCGACTTGTTGATGGACACCGTGGCGAAGTGGATCACGCTGTCGGCGCCAGCCATGGCACGCTGCACCGAATCCCCGTAGCGGACGTCCTGCTCGATGAGTTCGACGTCACCGCCCTCGAGGAACGGGGTGAGCTTGTCGCGGTTCGCGCGATGGGTCATGGAGTCGAAGAGCCGTACGTGATAGCCCTTGTCGACCAGCATGGGCAGGACGTGCATGCCGATGAAGCCAGCACCCCCGGTGAACACGACGACAGGCTTGTTTTCAGACACGGATCTCCTCCATGGGGCGGGGTTGCTCGCGGGATGCAGCGATGGCGTCGCGAAGGGTGGCACTGACCCGGTCGACGTCGTCGTCGGTTAGGTTCGCGTGCATCGGGATGGCCATGTGCCGTTCGAATATCCCCGCACTCACCGGGCAGTGCTCGGAACTCTCATACAAGGGCTGGACGTGGGAGGCGTAGGTCCCGATGTTGCACTGGATTCCGCGCTCACGCAGGTACCTCGCGATACTGCCGCGTTGCAGGGCCGGATCCAGTTCGACGATGTACGACTGCCACACCGAGGTGCGATCCGGTAATTCGAGCGGCAGTCTCAACTGCTCGACGTCCTTCAGCCTCGCCCGGTACGAGGCCGCCACGTGGCGGCGACGGGCGATGAGGTCGGGCAACCTCTGCAACTGGACCAGCATAACCGCCGAGGCCAACTCGGAAAGCTTGTAGTTGTATCCCAGTTCGTCGAACTCCGGTACCGGCAGGTCGACCGCGGCCTGTCGGCTGCGGGCACCCTCGATGCCGAAGGCGTGGAGCTTGCGGGCATGGGAGATGAGGTCCTCACGGTCGGAGGTCAGGGCCCCCCCTTCGCCACAGGTGATGCCTTTGCGGCCGTGGAAACTGAAGGCAGCGGCATCCGCGAGACTGCCTGCGGGGCGTCCATGGTAGGTGGCCCCGGCGGCGGCAGCAGCATCCTCCACGAGCCATAACCCGTGCTTGTCAGCCAGATGGCGTAGCTCATCGTAGTCCGCCGGCTGCCCAGCCAGGTCGACGGCAGCGATGCCCACGGTCCGCTCGTTCACCAGAGCCGCCGCAGATTGCGGATCGATCGTCCAGATATCCGGTCGCACATCCGCAAAGACCGGCTTTGCGCCGGTGAACGAGACAGCGTGGCCGGTTGCAGGGAACGTGTAGTCCGCGACGATGACCTCATCACCGGGTCCGGCTCCCAGAGTCATGAAGGCCAGATGCAGCGCCGCCGTGCAGTTGTTGACGGCCAGTGCGCCCGCCGCATCCGTCAGGCTCGCGAAGGCTGCCTCGAACTTCGCTCCCACCGGTCCCTGTCCCGCGACCCAGCCGGAGCGCAGCACCTCGGCCAGCGCCTCGATCTCTTCGTCGCCGAATGTGGGCTGGCCGAGAACAACAACGTCGTCACTCATGCTCACTCCTGGAATCGCGCAGCGTGCGGGACACCACGTAGACGGGACGGCTGCGGGCGTCGTACCCGCCGCGCCATACATAGGCACCCAGAACACTGATGGCGGACAACTGCACCGACGTGACCGTGAAGACCGAAGCTGACACCGCCCAGCCTGCCACCGCGGCACCGGTGAAAACCGCAACCAACGTCGCGATCCACAGCAACAGCGCAAGAACTCCCGTACCCATCGCGGCGATCAGGACCATCCGAAGCGGAGCCCGGGAGTGCCCCACGAATGAGTCGACGGCGAGTTTGGCCCGCTTGGCGTTGTTCCAGCGGGACGTACCGACGGCCCGACTCTCCTGCTGGAAGCTCACCGTGCTCTGGGGGAATCCGAGCCATGCGATGAGTCCGAGGATGTTCCGGTTACTCTCGCGCAGCGTTCGCAGTTGAGCAAGGACCGCCCGCGACAGCAGTACCTGGGACGGTCCCGCGCCAGGGTAGTTGGGGATCTCGGAGTTCTCGGCCAGCAACTTGCTGAAGCCCTTCGCCGCGCCGGACTCGGTCTTGCCGGCGTCCACTCTCGCGCCCCGCACTGCCCACACCACGTCCGAGCCCGACTCCCATGCGTCGAGCATGTCGCGGACGAGTGAACTCGGCTCCTGGAGATCAGCGCTGAGCGTGATCGCGGCGTCCGAGCGGCAGTCGTCCACCGCGGCCGTGATCGCCGCGTGGGATCCGAAGTTCCGGCTGAACTGCAGGATCACGAACGGGAATCCTGCGGAGTCCAACTCCTTGGCGAAGACATCCGCGGTGTGGTCGGTCGAGCCGTCGTCCACCAGTACCACGTCGAAGTCGTAGGCAGGATTCTGCTGACGGATCTGATCGAGCCGTCCGACCACCAAGGCGGCGGAATCCTCTTCGTTGAGTGCCGGGATCATCAGGGAGACCGTCGAGCGCGAAGTGTCTCGCGTCGTCACAACAACTCCCCTCACGGGTCCGGTACTGCTGGTCGGGATCTCGGGACCCTTGCCTTCAGTCAGGGTAGCCCACCGAACGCGCGCGTCCGGTGAAGCCGGTGGCGACCGTCAGTGGCCCATGCCGGCCACGGCCGCCACGTACTGGTCCAGGTGGGGCTGCAACAACTCCGGATACGACGCGAGCTCCCCGCTGACGAGACCCTGCTCGAGGGATGCGATCGTCGTATCGTCGACGCCTCGTCGGGATAAACCCACTCGGTTCGCCCCGCGCACTTTGGCTGGCACGCCGAAGGCCATCGCGAACGGGGGCACGTGCTTGGTCACGATCGATCCCATCCCGATCATCGCCCCGGCTCCCACGACGCTGAATTGGTGAAGAGCGGCGTTGAGTCCGATGTTCGCGCCGTCCAGGACAACACTGTGGCCACCGATGACCGCACCCACGGCCACCGTGACGTCGTCGGCAAGAACGGCGTCGTGCGGCACGTGGCTCTTCGTCATCAGGTAGCACCTGCTTCCTATCACGGTCGGCGAGTCCGTCGAGACCTGCACGGACACACCCTCCCGGATGACGGTGTCGTCGCCGACCCGGACTCCCGCCAGCGGTTGGTCGGACGGGTCCCACCCCGCTGGGTGTGGACCCCCGCGCTGTTCACCCGGGGTGCCCATCCAGACCCCGGGCCCGATCCAGTTGCGCGAGCCCAACTGCACAGGTCCGATCAGTACTGCATGCGGACCGATGACGTTGTCCTCGCCGAGGTGTACGTCGCCGATGAGTTGGGCGGTCGGGTGGATCCGATTCACACCATGGCTCCCGTCAGATCGACGGTGCGGTCGGTCCGCGCCGATTCCAGCATCGCTTCCACCACGACCACCGTCCGGGTGGCTTCCTGCAGCCCGACGATGTCGGCCGGCTTCCCGATGATCGCGTCACGCATCGTCTCGTGTTCCACCATCAGGGGTTCCGGCTTGGGGAATGCGTACCGGATGCTGTCCCCTTCCGACACCCCGCGGAAAACCCCAAGAGCGTCCCATTCGGACTCGATCGTGCCGTTGCGGTGGAGCGTGAGATCCGCGGTCAACGTGTCCGCGACCAGCATGCCCTTCTCACCCAGCACGATCGTGGACCGCTCCTTCTGCGGGGACAGCCAGTTGACCAGATGATTGGTGACCACTCCGTTGGCGAGCATTCCGATACCCGCGATCAGGTCTTCGTGTTCCCGACCGCTCTTGTGGGCGGTGTGGGCGCTCACCGACACGTAGTGCGAATCGGTCAGCCAGGCGGTCAGGTCGATGTCGTGTGCCGCGAGGTCGGCGACGACCCCGACGTCGGCGATCCGGGCCGGGAACGGACCCTGGCGCCGCGTGCTGATCTGGAAGACCGCGCCGATCTCCCCCTGCGCGATACGTGAACGCATCTGCCGCAGGGCCGGGTTGAACCGTTCGACGTGGCCGACCCCGGCAACCAGGCCAGTACCCTCGAACGCCTGCCGAATGTGGTGGCCGGACTCGGCCGATGGCGCCAGCGGCTTCTCGATGAGAGTGTGGACGCCGGCGTCCGCGAGCCGCACGGCGATGTCCTCGTGGGCGAACGTGGGCACAGAAACGACCGCGTAGTCGATGTCCTGCTCGAGGAGTTCGTCGACCGTCGGTACCACCGGAACCTGGCGAGCGACCCCGAAACGGTCCCCTTGGGTATCCATTGCGGCTACCAACTCCACGCCGTCGACACCGTTGGACAGCACGCGCGCATGGTTGCGTCCCATGTGTCCCAGGCCGATCACGGCCGCTCTGATCGTCATCGTCACTCTCCTGCCACTTCGTTGACTGCCGCGACGATCCGCTCCAGATCATCGCGGCTCAGCGACGGATGGACCGGCAACGACAGGCAGTCGGACGCCACCTGCTCGGTGACGGGCAGATCGATGTCCAAACCGAACGAGGGCAGCCGGTGCACCGGGATCGGGTAGTAGACCCCGCTTCCGACTCCTCGCTGCTGCAGTTCGGCAGCGAAACCGTCACGGTCACCCGGTACCCGAATCGTGTATTGGTGGAACACGTGGACCGCATCCGGGGCCTCGGTGGGGCAGATGACACCCCGCACATTCGACGATAGGAACTGTGCGTTCTCGCGGCGCTGCTCGGTCCAACGACGGAGTTTGCCCAACTGCGCGATCCCGATCGCCGCGTGGATGTCCGTCATGCGGTTGTTCAGGCCCACCACCTCGTTCTCGTAGCGCGCCTCCATCCCTTGGTTGCGCAACAGCCTTACGGCCCTCGCCACAGCAGGGTCGCGGGTCGTGACCATGCCTCCCTCACCGGATGTCATGTTCTTTGTGGGATAGAACGAGAACGCGCCCACGGTTCCGAAGGAACCGACTGCCTTGCCATCCCACTGGGCACCGTGGGCCTGAGCGGCGTCCTCGATGATCGTGAGCCCGTGCTCCTGCGCCATCGGGATCAACGCCGTCATGTCGGCGGGGTGGCCGTACAAGTGGACCGGCACCACAGCCCGCGATCTGGGCGTGATCGCCGCCTCGACCGCCTTGGGGTCGATACAGAAGGTCACGGGGTCGATGTCCACGAAGACCGGGGTGGCACCGGTCAGCGCCACAGCGTTGGCGGTCGCTGCGAAGGTGAAGGAGGGGACGATCACCTCGTCACCGGGGCCGATGCCAGCGGCCAGCATCCCGAGATGCAGTGCCGATGTGCCGGAGTTCACCGCGACGCAGGTGGCACCATCCACCCACTCGGAGAAGCCTTCTTCGAACTGCGCGACACGTGGGCCCTGGGCCAGGCCTCCAGAGGCCAGTACTGCGTCCACAGCCTCTCTCTCATCATCGCCGACGATCGGCTTGGCGACGGGAATCACTCGGTTCCACCCCCACGGTAGGCGAGACGGGCGTCCTCCAGCCCCGGAACCACGCTACATGAGCGTCGACCAGGTCCCCGGCGGGCAGCCCTCAGGCGTCCTGAGCGTCCGGCCCGAGCCGACGCCGCAGGACCAGCAGGCCGATCGTCAGCCCGATGGTCACGACGACCACAGCGCCGCTGATCCGCGCACCCGGCACCGACCAACTCACTTCGAGGGTGCCGCGGCGTGTACCAGCGGGCAGTTCCACCTCAACGAGTCCACCGGCGCCGTCCCGCAGCGCAGCGGGCCGGCCATCGACAGTGGCGCGGTACCCGGGCCAGTTCAGTCGTGCGAGTGTGATCCACCGGGCCGGCTGGTCCTTCACGAACTCGATCCGTTCAGCACCTCGCGCGTCGGGGCCCGTTGATGTGATGTCCACGCCGGGACCCGTGACGCTCACCGTTCCGTACGTGTCGGGAACCGGTTGCTCGGGTTCCAGGACGCTGACGTATTCGTCCTGCCGAGCCAGTCGCCAGCCGTCGGGGATCCGCAGGTCCGGCACGGTCCACTTCGCCAGCACCACCTGCCGCAGGGCCAGATAGTCGGCCATCGAACGGCCGGTGGCCCCCACGGGATCGAACACCGTGCTCGCCAGTTCCGGACACGTCTGACCGTTGTAGAGCATGCACAGCGCGTTGTCCATGGCCGCGAACCCGATGCCGCTGTAGGCGTTCGGGCTCTCCCGTCCGGCGACGCTCTGCATCGATCCGAACAGCACGTCCGTATAGGCCGACGGTGAGGGAACGGGGACGGCCGCGATCTGCAGCGTCCGGCCCTGGCCTTCATACTGGGCCTGCAGCAGGCGGGTGTCGGTCGGGAAGTCGTAATCGGTCACGTTCTCGTTGCTGGGGAAGCGGAACAGCTGCAACGCCAGGACCACGAACGTCGCTGGGATCGCGACGAGCGCCACGCTGCTCGGCCGGTTCTGCAGCACCCACACCAGCAGCACGCACAGAACGGCGGTGACCAGCGCCGCGACCAACTGCCAGGGCACGCCCACCGGCCGCTCGCCGAAACCGATCCACGCGCCGAAGCCCACGAGGGCGAACATCGCCAGCCAGCGGGCCCGCCGATGATCCCGCGCCAGTGCACGGGACATGACAACCGCCCAAGCGACGAGGATCGTGATGTAGAGGTAGGGCAGCAGCCGGATCGGCCAGCGGAAGAAAGAGAGGCTGGAGGGTGCCAGCACGAGCAGCAACCACACCGCGCCGGTCACGACGAGGCTCGACCGCACCCGCAGCAGATCCGGGGACACCGCGCCACGCGACCCACGCCAGCGTGGGGACGATGAACCAGCCCAGATATGCACCGGGATAGGTCAGGAAGTCGAAACTGAAGTAGGGCATGAAGGGCTGCAGCACCGGATTACTCAGACCCACCAGGTCGGTCAGGCCCGGGCGCAGGAAGTCGTCGTTGAAGATGGCGCCAGGCTCGCGGTAGCCCACGCTGTAGGTCATCACGAACGGCAGGAGCACGGGGATCTCGACCAGCAGGACTGCAATTCCGGACCCCACCAGCAGCCACAAGCGCTTGCGGGCCCCGTCGACCCAGCCCTCGACCAACGCCCCGAGGACCGCTGTGGCAACGGTGAACACGGCGTACGGATTGCCGACGGTGAGGCAAAGCACACCGGGGATCACGAACGCAAGGACTCCGCCCTCGCCGCGCACCATCCGCCGCGCGGCCCGCCAGATCCAGGGGTAGAAGGACAGGATCATCAGGCCCGCGACCCACGTGGAGGCCTCGGACCACAGGGTGAACCCGGCGAAGGGCGCGACATAACCGACGAGCAGTGCGATCCTGCGATCGCTGCCGAAGTCGATCGCGAGCAAGAAGACCCCGATCGCCAACAGGACCAGGAAAGGCACCTTGAACGCCCAGGCGGTCAGCGCCAAGTCGTTGATGTGACTGGTGAGCGCCGACAGCACCAGTACCAACGGGTTGTAGATCCCGGCAGCGGCTTCCGCGGGGAGGTTGCCGCCACGCCACATGTCGATCTGCAGGAGCGGGAACTGGCCTTCGCTGACGAGTTCCCCGATCCGGTGCCAGATGGGTACGAACGACGCGGCGGTGTCGTCCCAGAAGTAGAAGCTCGGCGTCTTCACCATCGGAAGCAGCGAGGTCAGGGCCACTGCGACGGCCAGGAACGCACTGTTGAGGCCCCGTGTGCGAGGACCGGCCTCGCCCGCGGTATCCGAGGCCCCCCTCGGCGTCTCGGTCAATGCGCTCACGCTGCCAGCCAATCGTCGCCTCGGTCGAACCGTTCCGTTGCCCTACCCATCCTGACCCCCGACGCCGATCCTAACGAGGGCAGGCAGGCGGCGCGGTGCCCGCGTGCTACCTTCCACCCCGTGTGGCCACAGCTTCTGAGCACGACATCCAACGGCATTCTCAACCCGATCATGGAAGGCGCGGATCCGTCGGTGGTCCGATGGGAGGACGAGTACCTGTGGTGTTTCGCCGACGGCAACCGTGCCGTGGCGCTTCATCGGGGTCCCGACCTGCATGCCCCGGGTCCGAAGCGCGTCGTGTGGACGGCCCCGGAAAAAGGCCCGGCTTCCCGGCAGGTGTGGGCGCCCGAACTGCACCTGATCGACGGACGATGGTACATCTACTTCGCAGCGTCGGACGGGGACAACGCCAACCACCGGGTGTTCGTACTGGTCAGCTCCGGGCAGGACCCGTTCGGGGCCTATGAACTGCGCGGCCCGCTCTACACCGGGGACGATCCGGCTCTGCGGTCCGACAACCGCTGGGCGATCGACTTCACCGTCTTGGAGCACGACGACGCGCTATACGGGGTCTGGTCCGGTTGGGCCGGAACCGACGACGATGTCCAGCAGCTGTACATCGCCCCCATGGCCGACCCGACAACAGTGGCAGCGCCGCGCACGAGACTGACGGACAACGACGACTTCGACTGGGAGCGGGTGGACGGGCCGCAGAGCAAGGGCCTCAACGAGGGGCCCCAGGTCTTCGAACACGACGGGCAGGTGAATCTGCTCTTCTCGGCGAGCGCGTCCTGGCTGCCCTCCTACTGCATCGGTCGATTGGAGCTGCGCGGGCCGAACCCGCTGGATCCCGAGGCCTGGCACAAGTACCCGCAGCCGGCGTTCGTCGGCACGTCGAACCGACCCGGAGTCGGACACGCCACCACCGTTCGGTCCCCGGACGGGACGCAGCACTGGTTGGTGTACCACAGCAAGGTCGACCACGCGCCCGGTTGGCAGCGACAGGTGAGTATCCAGCCGTTCTCGTGGCACCGGGGCCGTCCCGTGTTCGGCGCAGCGATGGACGAGGTCCCTGTGCCGCGGGGGACGCCCGACCGCGAACACTGGCCGCAGCGCACCCTGGAACTCACCGAGCCCACGGCCGACATGCACTTCCTCGGCCACCATCAGCTCATCGACTTCTCGCCGGACGGAATGACCCTCGGGCAGGTTCCGCAGGACCCGGCCAACCTGTATCGGTGCGGGGAGAAGGTGCTGCTCACCGACCCGGCACCGGGGAACCTCCACATCGAGGTGGAGATCGATATCGCCGCCGATCAGCGCGACGTCGGGATCCTGTTCCGGGTGTCTCGGCCCACCCTCGGCTACGACTGCCAACTCGGATACTTCGCCGGGATCATCACCGAGGACGAGCGCCTGCTGATCGGCCGCACCGACGGGACGAACTGGCGCGAACTGGTCTCGGCGAATCTGCCACGATCGGCCGACGGCCGCTACCGCCTCGAAGTCACAGCGAACGGCCCACAACTGTCAGCTCGCGTGGGCGACGTGGCCGTGCGGGCCCAAGACGACACGTTCGCCGCAGGGCAGGTCGGCCTGAGGGTGGTCAACGCGCAGGCTACATTCAGCCATCTGCAGTACGCGGAAATCCTCCACTGAAGACGTTCAGTCGGTGGGGAGCTCTTGGGCCTTCACGGCGCTGACCATCGGCGCCCCCGCGGGTGGTCCCTGCACGACGAACCGCGCGGATGCGTCGGTGTGCCAAGGGCGGTCGACCCCCGGCTCGCAGGCGCTGACTGCCACCCTGAAAGCGCCCCCGCCCAGGGGCAGGTCGTCGAATCCGAACTGCAGGCGCCGAGTGCCCTGGATTCCTTCGAGCAGTCCCGCTTGCCCGCTGCCGCCGGCGAACAGTAACCCTCCGGCGTCGCTGCTGATCTCGACGCGTCCCTCGAACGCCTCGGCGTGGCCGGTGAAGTCCGCGGTGATCGACACCGAGGTCAGGTCAGCGCGGGTGGATGCGTCGATCTCCACCGCTGACACCATCACCGGTGGTGCCTGCCGGTTCTCCATCTCCGGATGGCCCAACAACTCACGGAAGTCCGCGATCACCCGTCCCGGTTCCCCGTCGGAGACCACGCGCCCGTGGTCAAGCAGTACGACCCGATCACAGAACTCCTCCACCTGGCGCATGTCATGGGTGACCAGGACGATGGTGCGACCCTGTTCCTGGAAGCGTCGGATCACGTCCAAACACTTGCGCTGGAACGCCTCGTCGCCCACTGCCAGGACCTCGTCGACCAGCAGGATGTCCGGCTCGGCGTAGATCGCCACGGCGAATCCGAGCCGGACGAACATGCCACTGGAGTAGAACTTCATCGGGGTGTCGATGAACTGGCCGACCCCGCTGAACTCGACGATCTCATCGAAACGCTCGCGTGCCACCTGCCGCGGGATGCCCAGGACCTCGGCGTTCAGATACACGTTCTCGCGGCCGGTCAGGTCATGGTGGAAACCTGCTCCGAGTTCCAGCAGCGCGGCCAGGGTGCCGCGCCGGCGCACCTGCCCGGTCGTTGGCGTCAGCACCCCACCGATGATCTTCAGCAGCGTGCTCTTGCCCGACCCGTTGTGCCCGATCAGGCCGACCGTGGTCCCCGTGGAGATGGTCAGGTTCAGGTCGTCGAGCGCGGTGAACGTCTCTTTGGTCGCGTGGCGGCGCAGGACCTTCGTGACGAACAGGCCCCGCAGGGTCTTCTCGTGGCGCAGTGAAAACCGCTGCGTGACCCGGCTGATCTCCAACGCGGGTGGCCGGACCGCACTCACAGTTCCGCCGCGAAGTTCTCTTGCAGGCGGTTGAAGATCCGCTGCGCCAGCCACACCAGGACCGCACACACCGCCAGAGTTCCCCACAGCCGCACCGCGAACACCGAGTCGAAGTACTCCTGGGGCGGCGTACCCGGCCAGGCGCCCTGCTGGAAGGCCACCGTCGCGGCTGCCAGCGGGTTGGCCATGTACAGGTCGAAGGTCCAGTCCGGCAACCCCTTGTTGGCCAGCGTCTCCTGCACGGTCCACCAGCCGTACAGGATCGGGGTCAGCCAGAAGAGCAGCAGCAGGCCGACGTCCACGATGAACTGCACGTCGCGCACGTAGACGTTGAGAGCCCCCAGCAGCATGCCGGCGGCCAAGCCCAGCAGGACCACGATCAGCACCGCCGGGACGACGAAGGGCAAATCCTGCAGTCGCGGCCAGTTGCCCGTGATGGCGAACGCGGCCACCAGCACCACCGATTGGAAGAAGAAGTTGACGATCGCCACCCCGGTGGTCGACAAGGGAAGCAGCTCGCGCCGCAGCGCCACCTTCTTCACCAGGGGTGCGTTCCACAGGATCGACGTGGTGCCGAGGGTGACCGCCTCGGAGAACAGCCCGAAGATCATCAGTCCGCAGAACATGAAGAAGCCGAAGTCCGGGATCTGGTCGCCGAATCCGAGGAAGACGCCGAGGACCAGTCCGTAGACCCCGAGTTGCACCAGTGGCTTGATCATCGTCCACAGGATCCCCAGCACCGAGCCGCGGTACCGGATGCTGAGTTCCTTGCGGATCAGGCTGCGCAGCAGAACTCGGGAGTGCCACACCGAGACCACGGCCGAGGTGAATCCGCGCCAGAACGGCTCGCGGCGGTTGACGACCTCGACGGTGCTCACGGCCTCACCATATTCGCGGACGCACCTCACCGGGCGTACCGACCACGGCACAATGAATCTCGTGATCGTCGTGCTGCACCCCTCCGACGAGTTGTACGGGGCGGACCGGGTGATGCTGTCGGTGATCACGAAGCTGCGCGAACGCGATGAGGTGCGGGTGTGGATCCCCACCGATGTCCGCTACGAGAGCCGCGGATTCAGCCGGGCGTTAGCCGCGGAGGGCATCGAGGTGGAACCGGTGGCGCTGCCCGTGCTGCGCCGGGCCTACGCCAACCCTCGCGACCTGTCGAAGGTCGCAGCCCGGGCCGCTTCGCTGGCGCGACGACTCCGGGCGACCCGTCCCGACAGCGTGTACGTCAACACCTCGGCGCTGGCGCCGGCCATCCCCGTCGCGTCCGCGCTGGGGATCACATCGACACTGCACATCCACGAGACATGGGGTCCCCTCGAGCGCCGTGTTCTGACGCGCATGTGCACCCCCGCGGACACCGTCGTGACCGTGGGAGCGGCGACCCGCCGCGCCCTCCCGGAAACCTTGCGGCGTCGAGCGGTGATCCGGCGTCACACGGTCACCGCCGCTGACGTGGACCTGACGCAGGCCCGCAGGATCCGGGCCGAACTCGTCCCCGGGGGCGTGCCGGTAGTGCTCTATGCGGGCCGCTGGACGCCGGGCAAGGGGATCGCCGAACTCCTCGAGGCGATGCGCGCCACCCGCGTCCATCTCCTCCTCCTCGGTGGCCCACCGCCGTCCGGACGCACCGTGGATGTCACGGCCGCCGTGGCCGCGTCGGGGGTGGCCGACCGGGTCCACGTCGTGGGTGAAGTCGCCGACGTGTGGCCCTACATCTACGCCAGTGACGCCGTGGCCGTGCCCAGTATCCATCCGGAGAGCTACCCCACCATCGCCTTGGAGGCTCTGGCTGCCGGACGTCCGGTGCTGGCCAGCGACATCGGCGGACTGCCGGAGATCGTGACCCCCGGACTCGGTTCCCTGCTGCCCCCGGGGGACACCGAACAGTGGTCGCAGTCCCTCAGGTCGGTGGAACCGCGAGCCGATCTGCAACAATGACCGCGTGCCAGTGACGGGAGGGCCTCACGCGGTTGCCGCCGTGGTGGTGACGTACAACCGTCGGGCGATGCTCGCCGACTGCCTGGCGTCCATCGAGGCCCAGACCCACCGCCCCGACCTGATCATCGTGGTCGACAACGCGTCCACCGACGACACGGCCGAGTTTCTCGACCAGGGTTCCTGGTCGATTCCCGTTGCGAACCACCGGTTGCCGCGCAACTACGGCGGAGCGCTCGGCTTCGCGGTGGGCATGAAGGCGGCACTGGCGGCCGGAGCCGAATCGGTCTGGCTCATGGACGATGATGCCGTCGCCACCCCCAGCGCCCTGGAGTACCTGCTGGAGGACACCAAAGTCGCGACGCGCGGAGGACGGCAGCCCGCGTTCACCTGTTCGATGGTGGTGTGGCGCGACGGTTCCGTGGCGCGGATGAACATTCCACGGGCCAACGCCCTGTGGAACGAGTCCGCGGCGCGCATCGACCGCCAGGTGGTCGATGTCGACAGTGCGTCCTTCGTCTCCGTGCTGATACCGGCCGAGCACATCCGGGCAGTGGGACTACCGCACATCGGATACTTCAAGTGGTACGACGACACCGAGTACACCCTGCGCCTGCGCGGCACGTACGGGCCCGGCATCTGCAGTATGCACAGCGTGGTGAAGCACCTGCCGGCGCACAACGAAGGTGCGTTGCCGTGGCAGGCCACCGCCGACGATCTCGAGCACCACGTGCGCGGTCTGCGCAATCGGGTGAGCGCGTCGATGTCGCTGCGCGATGTGCGGGGGATCCTGTCGGTGACCCGGGACGCCGCCATCTCCGCCCTCAGCGTCAGCCAGCCCCCCAGCCGGCGGCTGAAGTTGCTCGGCGGCTACCTGTCGGGGTACCTCTACCGGCCCCCGGTGCTTCCGGTGGACGGCAAGGAACGCTGATGGTTGAGGTTCAGCAGGCTCCCTCCTCCACCGCCCGCAAGGAGGTCGGCGGCTTCCTCGTCGTAGGCGTCCTTGCGGTGGTCATCGACTTCGCCCTGTTCAACGCGCTGCTGGCCGTGGATTGGCCGGTGTGGTCGGCCAACGCGGTGGCCCTGCTCGTCTCCATGACGTTCGCATTCGTCGGCAACTACAAATGGACGTTCGCCCATCGGCAGATCAAGTCCCTGCTGCACGCCTACAGCGCGTTCGCCGGGATCAATGTCGCCGCGGTGATCTTCATCGAGGCGGTCGTAGTCGGCGCGGAGGTTCTGTGGGAGCCGAACGCCCTGTGGCTGAACCTGGTCAAGGCCGCCGCCACCGCCGTCGCCACGGTCGGGCGGTTCTTCGCCTACAAGAAGTGGGTGTTCTTCTAACGCACCCCTCGCCCCCGCCGCAACACCGCCTTGACTCCGGTCAAGACCCCCTGTTTCACGCCCGACCGGTGATGGCTGGGGCCGGCCAGCGCCACCTCGCCGCGGTGCTCGAGGAACCAGTCGTAGGCCTCGCAGATCATGTCGGCGTTGCTGTACCGCGCCTGCCACCCCAACTCGTCCTGCGCGGCCGTGGTGTCGAACCACAGGTCCCGGGCGTACATGAGCCAGTGGTAGTCGGCGAAGGGCGCGAGACCGGTCTTGGAAGCCGCCTTCATCGCGGGCGCGGCGAGCGCGCTGGACACCGATCGCACCTTCGATCCGGTTCCCGCGTGATCACACAGGGCCTGCAGGGTCTCGCGCATCGTGCCGAAGTCGGCCGCACCGATGTTGTAGGTCGAGGGCCCGGGCCGCTGGCCGGCCAGGATGCAGGCGCGCGCGAGGTCGGCGGCATGTACGAACTGGTAGACGTTGGAGCCGCCGTCGAACACCAGGACGTCCACCCCATCGGCCACCCAGTCGAAGAGGATCGCGAAGATCCCCAGCCGGCCGTGCCCGACGATCGTCCGCGGCCGGATGATCGTGGCATCCAGACCACGCGTCGCCGCGGCCTGGCACAGCCACTCGCCCTCGAGTTTGGCCCGGCCGTACGCTTCCATCGGCCGCGGCGGTGTCTGCTCAGTCACCGGGTTGGCCTCCGGGATGCCGAACACCGCCGACGACGAGGTGTAGACGACTTTGCGCACGCCGGCATGCTCGGCGGCCCACAACATGGCCGCAGTCCCGTCGCGGTTGACCGATTCGAACAGGTCAGGATCCCTGGCCAGGGGCACTTGGGCGACGTTGTGGAAGACGACATCGACACCCTCGCAGGCAGCCCGGATCACGATGCGGTCGCGGATGTCGCCGACGACCAGGCGCACCCCCGGCAGGTCGACCGGACTGATGTCGAAGTTGACCACGTCGTGCCCGCCGGCCACCAACTGGTCGCACAGCACATTGCCGAAGTAGCCCGAACCGCCGGTCACGAGCGCGCGCATCACACGTCCTGACCGTGCTCGAGACCCCAGCGGTAGCTGCGGCGCATTCCCGCCAGCAGCGACGTCGCGGGCTCGAATCCCAGATCCCGGACGGCGCCGGCGACCGAACAGGCGATGGTCTTGTCGAGCTCGCCCGCGACATGGATCTCCTGCTGGTACAGGCCGCGTTTCTGCATGGCCGCGTCAATCCGGTGCGCGACCGTTCCGGCGAGCGCAGGCAGGCGCAGAGCGCCGGGTCTGACCGGCAATCCCTCGGCGGCGGCGGCCTCCTGCACAGTCGCCACGATCTCGGTCATCGAGTAAGGCCTGGCGTCGGCGATCCAGTATGTGCGCACACCGGAACTATCACTGTCCAGCGCCAAGCGGGCGGCCGCGGCCAGCGAATCCACGTCCACCATCGAACGGCGGTTCTGCCCGCTGCCCACGAGCGGGAAGCGTCCGGAGCGAACGGTCTTGAGGAAACGCGCCTGACGTGCGGGCTGGAACCTGCCGTAGAACCACGGCGGCCGCAGAATCACCCCCGGAACACCGGCCTCGTCGAGCATGCCGGTCACGGCGACCTCCGCATGCATCTTCGACGCCCCGTACCCCAGATACGGGTCGAAGGGCTCCTGGTCCCGGAAGACCTCGTCGGGACCGGGGTTCGTGCCGATGGCTGAATTGCTGGACAGGTGCACGAACCGGGTGAGGCCAGCACGCAGAGCAGCCCCGAGCACGGTACGCGTCCCGCCGACGTTGACCGCTTCGAACTCGGCCACCCGGCGGGGGTGGATGACCCCGGCGGCGTGTACCACTTGGCATTCCGCAAGGCCCTCGAACACCTCGGCCACGTCCTGCTCGTCGGTCAGGTCGGCGACGTACACCGGCGCGCCGGGCAGGGCGGCGCGGACTGCGGGGACATCCTGCGGCGACCGGACCACGACCCGAGCGCACGCGGCTACCCCCGCCATCGAGTCCAGGAACGCCCGGCCGAACCAACCCGCCGCCCCGGTGACGACCACCGTCATACGAACACCCTGTCCGCCGGTTGCTGACCGCGCTCGGTCAGGAAGTGTTCGGCGTTACGCACCGCCAGTGCCATGACCGTTCCTTGCGGATTGATGCCCGGCGCCCCGTTGACGATGGAGGCGTCATTCACCACCACTCCGTGGACCTCGTGGCTGGCTCCGAACGAATCGACGGCGCACAGCCGTCGGTCCTCGCCCATCGGCACCGAGGAGCAGACGTGGACTGTCATCAGGTCCGCGGTCCGCCGGGTCATGCGGCCGACTTCCGCAGGAATCTGTTCCGGCGTGCTGATCTGGGTCCCCCCGGCCACCGATGCGACCACCCGGTCGCTGCCCGCGGCGAGCAGCACGAGCAGCAGCCTGCCCAAGGAGGCGCGCAATCGGCCGAGGTCCGAGCCGGGCAGTGAGAAGGTAACCAACGGGTCCTTGACCCCTGGAAGAACCCGGACCCGGCCACGCCCGCCACTGCGGATGGCGGCGTAGTAGATCGCCGCATCGGGCCCGAACTCGGGAACCTCCTGCAGCCCGACCGCAGTGGGCATGAGGGCCAGGGCGAGCAGCGGCGGATTCGTCGCAGAGCCCCCGATCGTCATGTCGGGTGCGAACTCGCGCACCTGGGTCACCGGCACGTCATCGGGGTCGTTGCCGATCTGGTCGCTGAACGCCAAGGCCTTGACCGTCGGGTGCATGGACAGAGTCCGGCCGACGTTGCGCCGGATCCCGCTGCGCAGCAGCAACGCGGCCGACTGCACTGCACCCCCGCACACGAACACCGTGTCGAAGCTGATCTGTTCTGTGCGGCCGTCGGCGTGATCGACGTGGGCGACCCGTGCCCGTCCGCTATGGATCTCCAGTCGACGTACCCAGGCCCCGGCTTCCACCTGCGCGCCGCTACGTCGTGCGAACTGCAAATACGTGACCGCCATGGATTGACGCTCTGCGGTGTCATGGCGGTACCACCGAGGAACCTCCACGCAGTTCCAGCCGAGCTGCGCGGCGCCTTCGGCCAGGAACCGGGAGGCGGGCGGTGGACCGTCCGGGAACGTGCCGACGTGCAGATTGTGCTCGATGGCCGCGCAGATGGGCGCGAGCCCCTCCATCGTCAACTCGCGGACTCCCCAGCCCTCGCCCCATCCGTCGAGCAACCTCTCGCTGGGCCGGTGATACAATCCCGAGTTGATCTCGGTGGACCCACCCAAACACCGGCCTTCCGCGTAGGTGATCGGCGGCAGACCCAGCGCCAACAACTGCCCGCGGTTGCGGTACTGGGCGCGCATCTGGTCCTGGCTGAACTGCCGGTGCGTCCCGGCCCCGACGGCGGGGCCCTCCTCGAGCACCAGCGTCTGGACCCCCGCCGCAGCCAGCGTCGCCGCGGTCGTCGCCCCACCGGCCCCGGAGCCCACCACCAAGACGTCGACGTGTCTCACGTCCGCGGCTCGCTGGTGGCCGTGACGACGGGTTGCGTGCGCTGCCGCGGAAGGGCCACCTCCTGGGTGACAACGTCGAAGTACGACACTGCGGTCAGGCTGTGCACGAGACGCACATACTCCGAGATCACCGGCCAGCCGCGCGCCCGACGCGGCACCACCGCGACAACCGTGTCGGCCAGGCAGGCGCCAAGACGCAGGGCGGACGGCAGATCATCGAGCCTCGCGACGACATCCTCGAGCACCAGGTGGGTGTGCTGTGGGGACGCTTTCACCCCGTCGAGCCAAGCGTGGCCCAGGGTGCGCGCGGCGGCGTGGCCGTTCATGGACCTCAGCCTAGCCGCGGCCGTCGTGGGTCAGGCGCCGAAGCCTCACACGGTCGGTCGGGTCGGTCCACATGACCGCGGATCCGCACATCACCGCCACCGGCCGCGGCACTTCACCCCCGCG